>CAZIJW010000003.1:0-187527 GCA_964539905.1 uncultured Robiginitalea sp. | reverse complement strand
GCGTATCCCTATAAAAAAAGCCCTTCACAGCATTGTGAGGGGCTTTTTTTATGCCCGAAAATGGGGGGCTGGGAGGGATTGAATGTTTTTACCCACACTTCCCTCGGGGACATACGTCCCCTTCCCCCAAAGGCAATATACCCCCACAACCTGCAACCCCCTGGCAGCCACGGTCTGGAAGGGCTATTTTGTAACATTGTTCAAAGCAGACGGTTTTTGGCGCAAATGTTCTGTAAAACCCACGGGTTTCTATCCGGCCCTGGAACCGCAGTGGCCATGCAGGGCACCAGAAAGAAAGTCAAAAAGCGGGAGGGACCCGGTAAATCTTTACGCAGCAGTCGTACCTTTGACAAAAAACGGGGATAACCAGAACCATCACAACCCTCATGAGGTGGAAGATCAGCTATAAGGAGGAGGAACACTGGAATACGGGGACGCACTTCCTGGGGATCCTTTTGGGCATCCTGGGAGGAATATTCATGATGTGGAAAGTGGAAGGGGCCGATTCCCTGACGCGCTTTTCCGTATGGGTTTACAGCGCCTCTGTAGTCATCCTTTTCGCGGCCTCCACCCTCTATCACGCGGTGGCCGACCCCCGAATCAAACGCAAGCTGAGAATCCTGGATCATATAAGCATTTATTTGCTCATCGCCGGCACCTATACGCCGGTTGCCCTGATAACCTTACGGGAGGGGAGTGGATGGTGGCTGTTCGGCGCGGTCTGGGGGATGGCTTTGTTCGGGACGGTCCTGAAATTGTTCTTCACGGGTCGTTTCGAACTATTTTCCCTGCTCCTGTATCTCTTTATGGGCTGGTTGGTCGTGATCGACCTGAAGGACCTCCTCTCTTACCTGAACCCTGAAGGCAAGTACCTTCTCATGGCCGGAGGGGCCTTCTACACTGTCGGCATCCTTTTCTATGCGATCCGAAAAATCCCCTTTAACCACATGATCTGGCATTTTTTTGTCCTGGGCGGGGCTATTTGCCACTGGTGGTTTATTTACCTGGATATCCTTCCTTAGCCATACCCTTACAGGAGGTACGCCAGGACCATCCCCAGTACAATGGCCGCGAGTTTTCTCAGATTCACTGCATGCTCCCGGGAGCTTTCAAAAAGGATGATGGTAGAGACATGGAGGATCATCCCAATGACCAGGGCCAGGAGGTATGTGTAGATTCCCGAAAGGACCTGGAGGCCGCCCACCCAGGTGCCCAGGGGGGTCATCAGGGCGAAGGCGAGGATAAAGCCCCATACAGCCTTCCGGGAAAGGCCTGACTGCAGCAAATACCCCCCAAGGATAAGGGCTACGGGGATCTTGTGGACCACAATCCCCCAGACTACGGGTTGGTTTTCCGACAGGGGAACCCCTTCCAGGAAGGCGTGCAGGCCAAGGCTGATGAACAGCGCCCAGGGGAAGTACTCCTGCCGGCTTCCCCCGTGCACATGGCCGTGTTCGGCTCCCTTCGAGAAAAACTCCAGGATGATTTGCACCAGGATGCCCAGGGCGATGAACACCCCGGTAAGCCTGCTTTCCTGTGAGGCGTAGACTTCCGGGAAAAGTTCAAAGAGGGTTACCGAAAGCAGGAAAGCCCCGCTAAAGGAAAGCAGTAACCTGTGGTCTTTCAACCGAAGCCCGGGCAGCCACAGCAGCAGGACAAAGCTCAGGAGCACGGCCAGGACGGGCAGGATCAATTCGAGGGAAAACAGGGTTAAAGGCATCATCGGATAGCGGTGGGCTAATTTAATGTATTTTTGGGGTTTCAAATGTGATTGACATGGCGGAAAACTTCAAAATGCTTGCCAAGACGATGTATGGCCTTGAAACCGTGCTGGCTTCGGAACTCCGTTCCCTTGGCGCCGGTAAGGTTAGTGAGGGGGTCCGCTCGGTTTTTTTTGAAGGGGACCAGGGCTTTATGTACAAGGCAAACCTTTGCCTGCGCACCGCCCTGCGGATTCTCAAACCCATACACACCTTCCAGATAAAGCGGCCTGAAGACCTGTATTCCAGGATTCAGGAGGTGGACTGGTCCCGGCATCTGGACCCGGGGATGTCCTTTGCCGTGGACACGGTATTGCTTAGCGAACTTTTCGCGCACTCCCTTTTTGTGTCCCAGAAGACCAAAGATGCCATTGTCGACCAGATCCGCAAGCGCAGCGGGACCCGTCCCAATGTTTCCCTGTCCAGTCCGGATGTCCGCATCCACTTGCATCTCCAGGGAAACACCGGGCACCTTTCCCTCGACAGTTCCGGGGAATCGCTGCACCGCCGGGGATATCGGACCGCAACAAACAAGGCCCCCATCAACGAGGTCCTCGCGGCGGGAATCCTGTTACTGGGCGGGTGGAACGGACAATCGGATTTCCTGGATCCCATGTGCGGCAGCGGCACCCTCCTGATTGAAGGCGCCATGATTGCCTGCAACATCCCTGCAAACATCCACCGGGCCCATTTCGGGTTCCAGGGGTGGAAGGATTATGACCCCAACCTGTTTAAAACCATTCACGAAGCCTCCCTGGGGCGCACCCGTGATTTCGCCCATACCCTAGTGGGATACGACAAAGCCCCGTCGGCTGTGCTCAAGGCGCAGGAGAATATCAGCGGGGCAAACCTCTCCGACTTTATCAGCGTATCCCAGGAAGATTTCTTTAAGTCTGCCAGGGATAAGGAAGGCCCCCTTTTCATGGTTTGCAACCCCCCTTACGGGGAACGGTTGCCTGTTGAAACGGAACAATTTTACGCCCAATTCGGGGACACCCTGAAGCGGGGGTATCCGGATACGCGCGCCTGGCTGTTTACCGGGAACCTCGAGGCCCTGAAATGGGTCGGGTTGCGGCCCTCCAGGAAAATAAAACTCTTCAACGGAAGTATTGAATCGAGGCTGGTCCTCTACGAAATCTATGCGGGAAGCAAAAAGGCTAAAAACCAGTAAATCAGCGGCTTATTCCGGGGTCGTGACGGTTTTCTCCCGCGCTTTCCTGTACAGGGGGAGGAAGTAACTCAGGGTATAGTTAAAGCCCAATCCGAATCGACTCCCGTCCGTCTTTCGGTTGAACCCCGGAATCCAAAGGTTCGACATCACCTCCGGCTCCTTGTTGGTGACCAGTACCCCAAGCCGCACGCTTGCGCCCAGGTAGAAATTGGCGAACAATTCGGCCTTGACCCCCAGGAGCAATTCCAGCCACGAGGCGCTCAGCCCGGAATATTCCCCCAGTGCGGCGGAACCCGGGACAAAGCCTTCCGGGGTCCAATAACGGTTGCTATCGTAGAGGGAATAGTTGTGGAGGGTTTTGCTAAAGGTGGAAAAGGCATAACGGGCCCCTACAAAAACACTGTTGTTCATCCCGAACCAGTTTTCGTAGGTGTTGTAGTCGACCCCCACCTTTAGGTAACTACCGGAACTTGTGAAATCATACAACTCAATGACATTCACCCTGGGTTCATTGTCCAGGATTTCCTCCACCCTCCGCGATTCATTCCCCAGTTCTGCAGCGAGGAAAAGGCGCTGGCTGACCCTGAAATCCCCGGTAATTTCAAACCCCTGGTACTCGTCATTAAAGGTCGTGATCAGCGGTCGGCTCAGGTCCACGCCCAACCGCAGCCCGTATTTTTCCGATTTTTTCAGGCTGTCGCGAGCCGCCTGCTGCCCGTAGCCCTGGCAGGCCAGGAGGGTGCATAAGAGCGCCAGCAATTTAATGGAATACGGATACATGGGGTTGCAGGGTTTGTACAGTTGGGTTGACCACCTCGACATTTTGGATCCAGTTCCCGGCCCCGATTTGCAGTTCGGCCCCCAGGCCTTCATATTGGGCCACAAAGCCGCACGCCCGCGAAATGAAGACCTCCCGGGTCTCATAGTTAAAACGGAGGGTGTCTGCATTCCCTGTTTCCCCCCCTTCCCCGTCCTGGGAGTTGAAAATCAGGATAAAGGAGGTCTCTGGTTCCCCCGGCCGCAGGGGGAGGGCAATGGAGTCCAGGTTGGAGCGGTCGGCAAAGGTGTTTACAGGGGCGTCCTGGCCCAGGCCGATCACGCGAAGCCGGCTTACGGCTTTTGACGATTCGGGTGCTGCGTTGTCATAGAACCGCAGGACCAATAGCGCGGTATCCCCATCCACACAGATATCGTCCTTTTCGCAGGACCACGCAGCACCCAGCAAAAACAGGAAACAAAGCCCTGTAACCGGTAAGGCCCTGAAAAATGGGAAGGGGGGTCGTTGCATGAAGGGCAAATTACGGATTATTCTTCCGTTGTAAAAGTACAATATTTTCCACGTGGTGGGTCTGGGGGAACATGTCCACAGGTTGCACGCGGGTGATCTCGTACAGGGCCTTCATCAGTTCCAGGTCCCGGGCCTGGGTTGCGCTGTTGCAACTCACGTACACGATCCTGTCCGGGGCAATGGAGAGGATTTGTGCCACCACTTCCCGATGCATCCCATCGCGGGGAGGGTCGGTTATAATCACCTCCGGAACGCCATGGGCGGCAAGGAAGTCATTGTTAAACAAGGTTTTCATGTCGCCGGCAAAAAAGGAGGCATTTTCAATCCCATTCTCGCGGGCATTGATCTTCGCCGCTTCAATGGCCTCGGGCACGGCTTCGATCCCGACCACCTTCCCGGCCTTCCGTGCGATAAACTGCGCAATGGTGCCCAGCCCGGTATACAGGTCATAGACCAGTTCATGCCCCTGTAAGGCCGCAAATTCCCTGACTTTTTGGTACAGGAGAAGGGCCTGGGCGCTATTGGTCTGATAAAACGATTTCGGGGTGATCCGGAATTTCAGGTCCTCCATGTATTCCGTAATGTAGGGCTTGCCCGAGTGGCAAACCAGTTCCTGGTCATAAAGGGTATCGTTCTTCTTTCGGTTAATCACGTAATACAGCGAAGTAATTTCCGGGAATTCCTCTCTCAGGTGGTCCAGGAGGGCTTCCCGTTCCCCGGGGTGGTCTTCAAAAAATTGCAGCAGGACCATGAGTTCCCCACCGAGGGTATTGCGGAGCATCAGGTTCCTGAGCATGCCTTCCTGCCTGCGCGGGTCAAAAAAGGAAAGGCCTTGCTTTTCGGCATAGGCCTTCACGGCCAGCCGGATGGCATCCGCAGGGGGCGCCATCAGGTGGCATTCCCTAAGGTCCAGGACCTTGTCCCACATTCCCGGGATGTGCAGCCCGAGGGCATTGCGGTTTTCCACCGCTTTCCCGCTTTCCAGTTCCGCCGGTTCGAGCCACCGGCTATTGGAAAAGGAGAATTCCATTTTGTTCCGGTAATGGAACGGGTCGGCGGCTCCAAGGATGGGGGAAATTTCGGGCAGCTCGAGCTTCCCTATCCGAAGCAGGTTGTTCACCACTTCCTTTTCTTTGAATTTCAGCTGGGAAGGGTACGCCATATTTTGCCATTTGCAGCCCCCGCAGGTGCCGAAATGCATGCAACGGGGTTCGATGCGTTCTGCCGAAGGCTCCAACAATTCCGTCACAAAGCCCTCGTAATACCCTTTGCGCTTTTTGGTGACCTGCACCGTTACCCGGTCGCCGGGAACGGCGTTTTTCAGGAACACCACCCTTCCGTCAGGGGCTTTGGCCACGGCCTTTCCCTTCGCACCGGCATCGATGACTTCCAATGCTTCAAAAACCGGGTTTTCTTTTCGTCTTGCCATAGGGCAAAAGTACTGCCTTTTCCCCAATCGGGCATCCGAATTCGCCCCCTGGGCAGTGTATCCCCCGACAGGGGAGATCCAGTTGATTTGAGGGCTTTTTCTTGTATGCTGCCTTGAATTATTTGTACATTTAACCCACTTCGCGGATGATTTCTCTCCCAAAGCAGGAATGGTAAACGGTTAATCTTAAATCTACGATTTCATGTCAGTAATGGAACATCTCAGCACAAAAGAGGCCATGGCCCTCGAGGCGAAGTACGGCGCGCAAAATTACCATCCGTTGCCCGTGGTCCTGAGCAGGGGGGAAGGGGTTTTTGTGTGGGACGTGGAAGGGCGCAGGTATTACGACTTCCTGTCGGCCTATTCCGCAGTAAACCAGGGCCACTGCCATCCCCGGATCATTGGGGCCCTCAAGGAGCAGGCCGAAACCCTTACCCTTACTTCAAGGGCGTTTTACAACGACCAATTGGGGCAGTACGAGAAATTCATCACGGAATTTTTTGGCTTCGACAAAGTATTGCCGATGAATACCGGGGCCGAGGCCGTCGAAACGGCCATCAAACTCGCCCGGAAATGGGGGTATGAAAAAAAGGGCATCCCTGCCAACAAGGCGAAGGTCGTGGTCTGTCAAAATAATTTCCACGGGCGGACCATTACCATTATTTCCGCCTCGAACGACCCCATTGCTACCGAGAATTTTGGGCCTTTTACCCCCGGGATCATCGCAGTGCGGTACAATGACCTCAACGCCCTTGAGGAAGTCATGTCTGAGGAGGTGGCTGCGTTTCTGGTGGAACCCATTCAGGGCGAAGCCGGGGTATATGTCCCTGATGAGAACTACCTGAAGGAAGCTTACCGGATCTGTAAGGAAAACAATGTGCTGTTTATCGCCGATGAAGTCCAGACGGGCATTGCCCGCACGGGCAGGCTGCTGGCCAGTTGCGGGAACTGCAGTTGCCCGGACAGGAACTGTTCGGGGACTCCGGAGGTGAAGCCGGATATCCTGATCCTGGGCAAAGCGCTTTCCGGTGGGGTTTTCCCGGTTTCCGCCGTACTGGCCAACAACGAGATCATGGAGGTCATCCGCCCGGGTAACCACGGTTCCACGTTCGGGGGAAACCCGCTTGCCTGCGCGGTGGCCATGGCCGCCCTGGAAGTGGTCCGCGATGAACGCCTTGCGGAAAAAGCGGAGCGCCTGGGTAAACTTTTCAGGGAGAAGATGGAGGAAGTGATCCGGGAAACCGACCTGGTTACCCTGGTAAGGGGCAAAGGGCTGCTCAACGCCATTGTGATCAATGATACGGAAGACAGCTCCACGGCCTGGGACATTTGTATGGCCTTGAAAGAGAATGGCCTTTTGGCCAAACCTACCCATGGAAACATCATACGATTCGCCCCCCCTCTGGTGATGTCGGAGGAAGAACTCATGGATTGCGTGGGCATCATCAGGAAAACCCTCCTGGAATTCCAGGGTGACTAAAACAAAAAACCCCGAAGGAACTCCTTCGGGGTTTGCTTTTTCAGGCGGACGCTTAGGAACGCACTTCCTTGATCCGGGCCTTCTTCCCGGTAAGGCCACGGAAATAGAAAATCCGGGCGCGACGCACTTTTCCGCGTTTGTTGATCTCAATTTTCTGGAGGGCGGGCATATTGATCGGGAAAATCCGCTCTACCCCGACGGTGCCGCTCATCTTGCGGATGGTAAACGTTTCGGTGGCTCCGGATCCCCGGCGCTGGATGACTACCCCGCGGAAGAACTGGGTCCGGGTTTTCTCCCCTTCCTTGATTTCGTAATAAACGGTGATGGTATCTCCGGCAGAGAACTGCGGAAAATCCTTTTTGGCGATAAATTCGTTCTCAATAAAACTGACTAAGGATTCCATGGCATGGCTTTAAGTTTCCTCGAACCAACGTTCACGAGTTTCGTCAGAGGTTGATTCAAAATCGTGTGCAAAAATAATCGAATAATCGCAATTGGCAAGGAAAATTACTCCATTTTTGGGCCTTGTGGGGGGTCCAGCAAATCGGGGCGCCTTTCCCGGGTCCTGCGATAGGCCTGCTCCTCCCTCCAGTCCTCTATTTTATTGAAATCGCCCCCAAGGAGTACTTCGGGGACCTTCAATCCTTTGAATTCCCTGGGTCGGGTATAGACCGGGGGTGCCAGGAGGTTGTCCTGGAAGGTATCCGTAAGGGCCGAGGTCTCGTCGTTCAGCACCCCGGGGATCAGCCGGATAACGGCATCGCAGAGCACCGCAGCTGCAAGTTCGCCCCCGGAGAGGACGTAATCCCCTATCGATAGCTCCCGTGTGACCCAGAGGTCGCGGATCCGCTGGTCGATGCCCTTGTAATGCCCGCAAATGATGAGCAGGTTTTGCTTCAGGGAGAGCTGGTTGGCCATATGTTGTTTCAGCGGTTGGCCATCCGGGGTCATATAGATGATCTCGTCGTATTTCCGCTCGCTGGTAAGGGCCTGCAAGCATCGGTCCAGGGGGGCTGGCATCAGGACCATTCCGGCCCCTCCCCCAAAAGCATAATCGTCTACCTGTTTGTAGCGGTTGGAGGCATAATCCCTCAGGTTGTGCAGGTGTACCCCGACCAACCCTTTCTCAATGGCGCGTTTGAGGATAGAGGCCTCAAAAGGGCTCCTCAGGAGTTCGGGCAACACGGTAATGATGTCTATTCGCATGGGAATTATACTGGCTTCAGGCCCGCGGGCCCTGAACGATGGAAAACCCCTTCCTGGGGCGGGAAATGAAACCGGGGCACAGGAACCCCGTTGGGGCACGGTTTAGTTCCCCCCGGAAGTACCCCTCAGGACTTCCCTTTTTTGTATTTGTTGATTTCGTCCTGCAATTGCCGGCTGATCCGTTGCTCCCGTTCCAAAGCCTTCCTGCGGTGCTCTTCGTATTCGGCTTCCAGGTCGCCCAGTTTTATTTTGGCCTCCTGCGTGAGGACGTTGCTCCTGTTGAATTTATAGACGAACAGCAACAGGAACAGCCCCAAAACGACAATAATGGTCCAAAGCACCAGGTTATAGGTGGTTTTGGACACCTGGGCCCCGAAGAAGGACATACTGTCTTTTTCCCCCGTGACTTCCTCCAACTGTTTGGTGGTATTTTCCAGCTTACCATTAAGGTCTTCTATAGTGCCCAATTGCCTGTCGATGGTCGCCCTGAGTTCACCCACCCGGGTACCATAGGCGCTGAGGCTATCCAGGATGTTTTCCCGGATCTTATCGAGGTAGATCCGCCGGACCACCTCGTAGCTGCGGCCCTCTGCGTTGTAATTCCCCGATTTGTCATACAGGTATTCAAACTGGCTTTCTATGGTCCCCCCATCGAGGGAGGGCTCGTCGGGCGTTTCCTGGCCCCGGGTGAGGGCGGCCCCGATCAGGGCACAGGCAAGGAAGACTTTTTTAAGTGGCATCATGTGGGTATGTCATTAGTCTGTAAAGATTCAAGGAACTTCAAAAGTAGTCCAAACCAGGGGAATATGAAAAGCACCCCACCGGTTCTTCCCTAATATACGGTCGAAACCGGGAAGCGGTTCACCGCAGTCCCCGGCCTTTTCAGTAATAGGTAAACCGTCGCACCCGTGCGATATACTTGGCCAGGCGGATGACCTGGTGGGCGTATCCGTATTCGTTGTCGTACCAGATGTAGAGCACGATGTTTTTCCCATCCGGGGAAATGATGGTGGCCTGGCTATCGTAGATGGACGGGGCGGAGGTCCCGATAATGTCCGAGGAGACCAGTTCGTTGCTGAGCGAATACTTGATTTGTTCCACCAGGTCCCCTTCCAGGGCGTATTTTTTCAGGATGGTATTGATGCCCTCGAGGGTGGTTTTGTTCTGCAGCTCGAGGTTGAGGATGGCCAGGGATCCGTTGGGAACGGGCACCCGGATGGCATTGGAGGTCAGTTTTCCCTTCAGGGCAGGAAGCGCCTTGGCCACGGCTTCCCCCGCCCCGGTTTCCGTGATGACCATATTCAGGGCCGCCGCCCGTCCCCGGCGGTATTTGGAATGGATGTTGTCGACCAGGTTCTGGTCATTGGTGTAGGCATGGATGGTTTCAATATGGCCTCTTTCAATGCCCAGGCTGTCTTCCACCACCTTCAGCACGGGGGTGATGGCATTGGTGGTGCAGGATGCCGCTGAATACAGGTCTACCTTTTCCGGGTCGAATTCCTTGTGGTTGACCCCGTGGACGATGTTCGGCACGTCTTTTCCCGGAGCGGTGAGCAATACCTTGGAAACCCCTTTGGATTTCAGGTGCCTCCCAAGGGCGGTTTTATCCCTGAAGGCCCCGGTATTGTCTATGACCAGGGCATCTTTTATGCCAAAAGCAGTGTAGTCGATTTCTTCGGGGGTATCGGCCGCAATCATGTGTACGGTAGTCCCGTTGACCACCAGGGCCATTTTGCCGGGGTCTGCCTCGACCGTACCGCTAAACTGCCCGTGGACGGAATCGGTGCGCATCAGGGCGGCCCGTTTTTCAAGGATCTCGGGGGTAAGCTTGCCCCGGGTCACCACGGCCCTCAGCCGAAGCTGGTTCCCCTTCCCGGTTTTGGCCATCAGTTCCCGGGCCAGCAGCCTGCCGATTCGCCCGAAGCCGTACAGCACCACATCCTTGGGGGCGATGCCCGGATAGGATTGCGCATCCCTGAGTTTGTCCAGGATGAATGCCTTTACATTGTGGTAGGCGTTATGGTGGTCGGAATGGTATTCAAAGGTCAGTTTCCCGATATCCAGTTTGGAGGGGGGCAGGGGGATATCGTTGATGGCGCGCAATAGTTCCACCGAGTCGAAAATGGAAATGGGCTTTTGTACAAACTGGCCGGCGTATTCGTGCAAGTTGATGATTTCGCTGACATTCCGGTCGATGATCTGGTTCTTGAACAACACGACTTCGATCGATTTATCGTACCACAGGTCGCTGATGATCTTGATGAATTCGGTGGTGGCTTTCCTGCGGTCGGCCTGAAAGGCCAGTTCTTTCTCGTAGGTGCTGCTGTTGCTCATGGAACGGGTTTTAGAATACTGCAAAAGTATACGTTTCAAACGTTCTCGCCATGAGATTTAGTGTACAAAAAACCCCACCCGTTCAGGGGTGGGGTTTGGTTTGTTTCTGGGCGGCATTACTGGAAGATGAGCCGTTCCTTTTCGCCCTTCTCGTCCATCAGGGTAATGCTGGTTTGCCCGTATCGGGAAATTTGCCCGAAGTATTTGCTGGCGTCCTTTACATCGCGGATCGCCTGTCCGTCCACAGACAGGATGACCTTGCCCACCAACCCGTATTTTTCCGAGGTTGGCGGTACCGCCAGGATTTTTACCCCCTGATCGGTCTTGTATTTTTTGCGGTCGGCTTCGGAGAGGTTCTTCACGGTAAAGCCCAGGAGGGGGAGTTGCAGGGTTTGGCGTTCCCTGATCTCCACCGGTACCGATACCGATTCCCCATCGCGTTCGAGGCTTACCTCCACCTGGTCCCCCGGGCTCTTGGAGGCGATATACCCCGTGAGGTCCGTAAAGGTCCTGATCTTTACCCCGTCGACCTGTTTGATCACATCGCCTTGCCTCAGCCCGGCCTGTTCCGCCCCGGATTCTTCCTCCACGCTTTCCACATAAACGCCCTCAACGGCGTCAATCCCCCTTTCCTTCACCAGGTCAGGACTCAGGGTTTGTACCCCGAGCACGCCCTTGATGACACTTCCGAATTCCAGCAGGTCCTGTACTACCTTACGGGCAATATTGCTCGGGACGGCGAAGGAATACCCGATGTAGGAGCCGGTCTGGGAGGTGATTGCAGTATTGATCCCGATCAGGTCGCCGCGGATGTTCACCAGGGCACCGCCGCTGTTCCCCGGGTTCACGGCTGCATCGGTCTGCAGGAAAGACTGATTCCTGCCCAGGTTCCGGGCCTTGGCACTTACGATCCCCGCCGTTACGGTGGAAGTGAGGTTAAAGGGGTTCCCCACGGCCAGCACCCATTCCCCTACCTTTACCTGGTCGGAATCGCCAAAGGCCAGGTAGGGCAGGCCCTGTTCTTCGATTTTCAGCAGGGCGATATCCGTGGTCGGGTCCGTCCCCACCACAGTGGCTTCATAGGTCTTGTTATTGTTCAGGGTTACCATGAGCTGGTTGGCTTCCGCAATCACGTGGTTGTTGGTCACCACATATCCGTCCGGGGAAATAATCACCCCGGAACCTGTACCCACCTGCGGGCGCGCCCGTTCCTCATATCCATAGAAGAATTCGAGGAGGCTGGGTCCCCGGCTCAGGGTAATGTTTTTGACGTGCACCACGGCATTGACGGTGTTTTCCGCCGCAAGGGTAAAGTCGACCCCGTCAATGGCAGCCCCTGCGGGGTAGACCGGCAGGTTGCTGGTCTGGAAAACCGGGAGTTCGTGCCCGGAGGTGGCACCGCCTGTAGATGAATTTTCAAAAAGGAGTTTATAGGCTCCCAAGGTAAGGGCTCCCGCCAGCAAAGCGACGAGAAACAAGCTTCCGGTTCGCTTCATAATCTTCGTTTTTGTAAGGTAAAGGTAACAGTTTTTGCAGGCATCCTATTTTCGTTTAACGACATTTTAACGGCTCATTGGCGCATGATAAAATGTATCTTTGCCTGGAACCGAACGATGCAAATGACCTTCTACAAATACCAGGCCACGGGCAACGACTTTATCCTGATCGACAACCGGGAGGGCCTTTTCCCCGGGGAAGACCGCGAGTTTATTGCACGCCTCTGCCACAGGCGGTTCGGGATAGGGGCAGATGGCCTTATCCTGCTTGAGGGCCACGCTTCGGCAGCTTTCCAAATGGTCTATTTCAACTCCGATGGGAACCGGGGCAGTATGTGCGGCAATGGAGGGCGGTGCATCGTCGCTTTTGCCAGGTTGCTGGGCCTAATTGGTGAGACCTGCCGGTTTATGGCCGTGGATGGTAGCCACCTGGCCCGGGTCGAAAACGGAACCGTTTCCCTTCAGATGGCGGATGTAACCGAAGTCCATGCCACCCCGAGATACTTGTGGCTCGACACCGGTTCACCCCACCACGTGCAGCTTTGGGACCATTGGGAGGAACTGGACGTACAGCGCGAGGGCAGGCGCCTGCGCTTTGGCCTTTACGGGCCGTCCGGGAGCAACATCAATTTTGTGAAGGCCCTGGGGGGGAACCGCTTCCGCGTGCGCACCTACGAAAGGGGGGTGGAAGACGAAACCTATTCCTGTGGCACCGGGGTCACCGCCGTGGCCCTCGGAATGCATTACCTGGGCCGGCTGGCCGCTTCCCCGGCCCATATTGAAACCCCCGGGGGGGATCTCGAGGTGCGTTTTGCCGCAACGGGGGAGGGCTATTCCGATATCTGGCTCAAAGGGCCGGCCCAGCTGGTTTTTAAAGGCGAATGGACATGAATTATCTGCAGGGCGATACCGTATGCCTGAGGGCCCTGGAGCCGGAGGACCTCGACTTTCTCTATGCCATGGAGAACGACCCGGGTGTTTGGGGGGTCAGCGGCACCCTGGCCCCGTATTCGAAAGATGTCCTGAAGGAGTACCTGGCCAAGGCCCACCTCGATATTTACGAGGCCCGGCAGCTTCGCCTGGCCATCAATTGCCGAAAGGAAGGCCACCTGGTGGGCCTGGTGGACCTGTATGATTTTGACCCCGTAAGCCTAAGGGCAGGGGTGGGCATCCTCATAACTGCCCATCAGCGGAGCCGCGGCTACGGGGGCGCCGCCCTCAACCTGTTGTGCGACTATGCCTTCGGGGTACTTCGGTTGCACCAGGTCTATGCGAGTGTGTCGGTTTCCAATGCCCATAGCCTGCGCCTGTTTCAAAAGGCGGGATTCCGGGAAACCGGTATCCGCCGCGATTGGCTCCGGACCCCCGACGGGTATGAGGACGAAGTCTTTTTTCAAAAAATAAGGGAAAATGTATCTTAAAAGGATCCTGTTGTTCGTGGTCTTCCTCGGCCTGCTCCTGGGCGGGCTTTTTGCCGCCATGGTTTACCGCACGTTTTTCAGCCCAAACACGTCTTTTTCGAATGAAGTAGCCTATGTATACCTCCCTTCGGATGCTGGTTTTGGGCAGGTTATGGAGCAGGTGCGCCCTTTGCTCAAAGACCCTGACGCCTTTGAAGCCGTGGCCCGCCGAAAGCAGTATGCCAACCGGATAAAGGGGGGCAGGTACCCTATCGAAAAGGGGATGAACAACAACGAAATCGTGAATTCGCTCAGGAGCAGGAACACCCCGGTCAGAGTTTCCTTCAACAACCAGGATACCCCTGCCCTCCTGGCCGGAAGGATTGCCGGCCAGCTTGAGGCCGACAGCATTGCCCTTTACCAGGCGATTACGGACCCCGGGTTCCTGCAGGCAAACGGCTGGACCCCGGAACAGGCCCTGTTGCCCTACATCCCGAACAGTTACGAATTTTACTGGAATACTCCTGCGGCAGAATTCCGCGACCGTATGCTGAGGGAATACCAGCGTTTCTGGAACGGGCAGCGGCTGGAAAAGGCACAGACCCAGGGGCTCAGCCCTGAGGAGGTGATTGCCCTGGCCTCCATTGTCCACAAAGAAACCGCCCGGGTGGAGGAACGGCCCAGGGTAGCCGGGGTCTACCTGAACCGCCTGCGCAGGGGCATGCTCCTGCAGGCCGACCCCACGGTCATTTACGCCCTGAAAAAATCGACCGGCAATTGGGATACGATCATCCGCAGGGTCCTGTTTCGCGACCTGGAGATCGATTCCCCCTTCAATACCTACAAATACCCCGGGGTTCCCCCGGGACCCATTGCCATGCCCGACATTTCCGCCATTGAGGCCGTCCTGAACCCTGAGAAACACGCGTACCTTTACTTCGTGGCCGATACCGCCAAACCAGGCTTCCACCTCTTTGCGGAAACCCTTGCGCAGCATAACCGGAATAAAGAGCAGTATGTCCGGTGGATCAACGCCCAGGATATTCGCAGGTAAACAACCCCCCCGTTGTTTTGGTCCATTCATCCGGGATTTTGTTCCTTTTAAGAAAAATTTGGGCTATACGGTGTAAAGAGGCCATATCTTTGCCCTGAGAACGTTAAGCAGGTCCTCCTTAGGCCCGTAAGTCTTAAGAAAGCCACTATATGAGAAGAAGGATTCTCCTTTTAGGTCCTTTTATCATGATCTTTGTTTTAGCGAGTTTTGACTCAGAATCCGGGAAGCAAACTGCTGTCCGGGTACCTGAATCGCTGAAAGTGTTAGATCCCGTTGCCGTACTGCAACCAGCCCTTCCTGTAGCTCAGCAATCCCCACTCATACACCCGCCCTTTGTGGGTACCTCGGTGATTGGTTTCCGCGAGGCCCTGGCTTTCAAGGAATCAAGGGGCGATTACTTCAGCACGAATACCCTGGGTTATTTGGGCAAGTATCAGTTCGGTATCGGGACCCTGCAGCTCATGGGGGTCTATAATGCCACAAAATTCCTGGCGAACCCGGAATTGCAGGAACGGGTATTTGAATCCAACCTTGCCCGGAACAAATGGATTTTGCGCAAAGACATCCCCCGCTTTGTCGGCAGGCGGATCAATGGGGTGGAGGTAACCGAATCCGGGATTTTGGCGGCTGCCCACCTGTCAGGGCCCGGGAACGTCAAGAAATTCCTGAGGTCCAATGGGGCCCTGGATGTTTCGGATGCCTATGGGACCTCCATTACACATTACCTGAAAAAATTCAGGGGATACGATATCTCCGCAATCCCTGCGCTGAAGAACCCCAGGGTGTTTCCCTAAACTTTCGTTTTCCCCTCAGGCCAGAAGGGCGAAGATCGCAGGCCTTTTGTGCAGGTCCGGGGCCTGTCCCTTCCACTGCGATACCTTGAGCGTTCGGATGGTTTCGCTTTTCAGGGTAAGGTCGGCGGCCACACAAAGTGCGGTGTCGCCGTGCAGGGTCCTCAAGAGTTCGGAAAAAAGTTTGTCATTGCGGTACGGGGTTTCCATAAAGAGCTGGGTCTGCCCGCTTTCCCTCGACTTCTTTTCCAGGGCTTTTAGCGTTTTCTTTCGCTCAGCGGGTTCAATGGGCAGGTAGCCGTTAAAGGCAAAGTTCTGCCCGTTCATCCCGCTGGCCATCAGTGCCAGGATTATGGAGGATGGACCCACGAGGGGAACTACCCGTATCCCCTTGCTGTGGGCCAACCGCACGATATCCGCCCCGGGGTCGGCAACGGTGGGGCACCCGGCTTCGGAAAGGACGCCCACCGACTCCCCTTGCAAACAGGGTTCCAGGAAGCCCGGAAGGGCCTCCGACGCGGTGTATTTGTTCAGGAGGTAAAGTTTCAGGGAGGGCTGGGACTTGCGCGGGGTAATTTTTTTGATGAACCGCCTGGCGCTTTTTTCGTTTTCCACGATAAAATGGCCCGTGTCTTCCACCACCTGTTTCACGATAAAGGGGAGGACCTCAAGGGGTTCGGTATCCCCCAGGGGGGTTGGGATCAGGTAAAGTTTCCCGTATGCGGACGGTTCATTTTCCATAGGCTGTCTTTAAGGCAAAAGGGCAGGCAGGATCCGGTCACAGGCCTGGTCGAGCATCCGGAATACCGTTTCAAAACCCTCTTCCCCCCCATAATAAGGATCGGGGACTTCCCCTTCCGGGATCCCGGACGCCGCCAGCAGCAGTCCGAGTTTTTTGCGGTCCGCGGCATTGCGTGCCATCTGGCTGAGGTGCTGCAAATTTTCCCGGTCCATGGCGAAAATATAGTCAAATTCGTCAAAATCCGAGACCCTGAACTTTCTGCAGCGTTGGGTACTTATATCAATTCCATGTAAGGCTGCCACGGCCACCGACCTCGGGTCCGGTGGGTTTCCAACGTGATACCCGGCAGTTCCGGCAGAATCAACCTGTACCCGGGCCGGGTCGGTTTTGGAGGCAAGGATACCTTCTGCCAGGGGAGAACGACAAATATTACCCAGGCAAACCATTAGCACGCGCACCTGCATGGCGGATCAGGAAAATTTTTTGCTGAGGTCGTCGATGTATTTTCGGAACTGTTTGTCCGTTTCCGCCAGGTTGTCCACGGTCTTGCAGGCGTGCAACACAGTGGCGTGGTCGCGTTTTCCGATTTGGGAACCGATGCTGGCCAGGGAAGCTTTGGTGTACTTCTTGGCAAAGAACATCGCCAGTTGCCGGGCCTGCACAATATGCCGCTTGCGGGTTTTGGACTGCAGGGTGGCCACATCCATTTCGAAGTAATCGGACACCACTTTCTGGATATAGTCGATGGAGACCTCCCGCTTGGTGTTCTTCACGAATTTTTCCACCACCTGCTGGGCCAGCTCCAGGGTTACCTCCCTTTTGTTGAAGGAAGACTGGGCAATGAGGGAAATGATCGCCCCTTCCAGTTCCCGGATATTCGACTTGATGTGCTTGGCCACATAGTCGATGATTTCCTCGGGCATTTCCACCCCGTCGCGGTAGAGCTTGTTTTTGAGGATGCTGATCCGCGTCTCGTAATCCGGGCTTTGCAATTCGGCGGAAAGCCCCCATTTAAAGCGCGAGAGCAGGCGCTGCTCGATGTCCTGCATGTCCACAGGGGCCTTGTCGGAAGTGAGGATCACCTGCTTGCCGTTTTGGTGCAGGTGGTTGAAAATGTGGAAAAAGACATCCTGGGTCCCCGATTTTCCGGAGAGGAACTGTACGTCGTCGATAATCAGCACGTCGATGAGCTGATAGAAATGGATAAAATCGTTCCGGGTGTTTTTCTTGACCGATTCGATATACTGCTGGGTAAATTTCTCGGCAGAAATATAGAGTACGGTCCTTTCCGGGTATTTGTCTTTGATCTCCACCCCAATGGCGTGCGCCAGGTGGGTCTTTCCGAGGCCCACCCCGCCAAAGATGAGCAGGGGGTTAAAGGAAGTCCCACCGGGCTTGTTGGCCACGGCAAGGCCTGCGGATCTCGCCAGCCGGTTGGAGTCCCCCTCCAGGAAGTTCTCGAAGTTGTACCCGGGGTTGAGTTGCGATTCTATCTTGATGTTCCGGATCCCGGGGATCACAAACGGGTTCTTGAGTTCCGGGTTTTTGGATTTTATGGGGACGTCCATCTCCTGGGGCATGAGTTGCCCCCTGTTGGCGCTCGGGATTTTTTCCGTAAAGGGTTCGCGGTTCCCGTAGGTATTCTCCATTTTGATCACGTAGACCAGTTTGGCCCCTTCACCCAGTTCCCGGGTAAGGGCCACCTTGAGCAACTTGATGTAATGCTCTTCAAGCCATTCGTAGAAAAATTTACTGGGGACCTGAATGCTCAGGGATTTCTCTGCCAGCCGAACCGGCTTGATGGGCTCAAACCAGGTCTTGAATGCCTGCGGTTGGATGTTGTCTTTTATAAAAGCCAAACAATTTTCCCATACGGAATTCGCAGAAACATTCATTATTAAGCTAATCTTGTACTGGTTAGTTGATGCTTAGTTGGTATAAAAAAAGACAGTAAATCTGTCTGGCTAGAGCGAGACAAATATGTGAACAAAAAACCTAAAAAAAAAATCAGTCCGGGGTTGAAATTCTCCTTTTTTTTTCGCAAGTTCTAAGGCGTTCCAACGACCTTTAAATATATCAATTTTCACCCGTTTTTTATGCATTCTCACCAGATTTCTTTCAGGGTCCGCTATGGGGAAACCGACCAGATGGGAGTGGTCTACCACGGCAATTACCCTCAATTCCTGGAGATGGGCCGGGTCGAGTGGTTACGTAGCTTTGGAATTTCCTACAAAAGCATGGAAGAAAACGGATGCATGCTGCCCGTAATTTCCTTAGAAATGCAATTTAAAAAACCGGCCGTTTACGATGAGGTCATTACCGTGCATACCCGTTTGCGGGAACTGCCCGGGGTGCGGATCTCTTTTGACTATGAAATCCGGGGGGAAGACGGCTCCCTCCTGGTCACGGCCCGGACCGATCTTGCCTTTGTGGATATGCACACCAAACGGCCTGTCCGGTGCCCGGCTTACCTTATGGAGCGGTTGCAATAAGGGGCAGTTAGCCGCGGGGTCCCTGCCTTTTGATCGTCATTGGCCCCAGCGACCGCAACCCTTCCAGGACGCGGTCGAGATCAGCCGGGGGTACCGCCAGGTCAAGGGCACAGTCGAGTGCCATCCGCTGGGAGCGAAGCTCCAGTTGGTTTTGGGCTATAAAACGCATTACGGCATCCAGTTGCGGATATTCGAATTGCAGGCTGAGCACCTCCACCGGTTCCACTTCCAGGACCACTGCGCCCTCAAGGGCCAGGTCGGCTGCACCCCGGTAGGCCTGAATCAGCCCCCCGACCCCGAGTTTGGTGCCCCCATAGTAGCGCACGACGCAAACCAGTACGTCTGTCAGGCCGTAAGATTCGATTTTCCCGAGGATAGGGGCCCCTGCACTGTAAGCGGGTTCCCCGTCATCGCTGGTCCGTACCTGCCCGGGGGCCGGCCCGATCCTGTAGGCGTAGCACACATGCGTGGCTCCGGGATGTTCCTTCCTGAGCGCAGCCAGGCACCCGTCCACTTCCTGTTGCGTAGTGGCCGGGAACGCGTAACCCACGAATTTGCTCTTTTTCTCCCTCAGGGGGAATGGCCCGGAGGGCCCGGCAAGGGTTTTATGGGTTTGGTGGCCCCCTGACATCACGACAGGCTGATTACGACAATACTCAACACGGCCAGGGCTACGCCCATCCAGTTTTTGGGGCTCATGGGTTCCCGGAACAACAAAATGCCCAAAAGGGTGGTCAGCATCACAATGGCGACGTTGTTCAGGGTAAAGATGGATGCACTGTTTAACCCCCCATACTGCAAGGCCCTGAGCAGGAAGTATACCGAAAAATAATTCGGCACCCCAAGGGCGATACCCCCCAGAAGGTTCACGGGCCGCCATCGGAAAAGGTCGGCAGGGCTCCTCAGCAGGAGCACCCCGAGGCCCGTAAGGGCGGCAAACCCGAATATGGTTGCGGAGAAAAGGGGGTATTCCGCTTCCGGGACCTGCGTGGCCTGCAGGTATTTGATGCTCGTGTCGATCACACCCGACCCCAGGAACACGAAGAAAGGCAGGTAAAGGGCCCTCGGGCTGAACCGGAATTTTTCATTTTTAAGGGAGGCAAAGTAGACCGCTACCAGGGCCATAAGGATCCCCGTAACCTTCATGGCCCCCAGGCGTTCCCCGTACAGGAGCAGTCCGGCGGCAACCGGGATGACGAGGGACATTTTGGTGGCGATGGAGGCTACGGAAACCCCCAGCCTTTGCGAGGTCCGCGCCATCAGGTTGAAGATGAGGATAAAAATACCCCCCAGCAGCGCCGCCCCTGCCAGCCAGGGCTGCCGAAACAGTTCTGAGGGCCCGAGGCCTCCCCCGTACAGGGCCAGCCCGGTAAGCAGGGCAGTGAGGTAATTGGCCACGATGGCATGGAAGGTAGCGACCCGGTAGATGTCATACAGTTTAAAAACCACGAAAATGAGGCTCGAGCAGAGGATGCTCAATATCAAATCCAACATCTACAGGAGTTTTTTTTCCAAATCCAGGATGGAGTCGACCCCGACCCGGAAATGCCATGTCCGGATCCCCAGGCCTGCCGCGCCCAGGGTATGTTCGCGGGTATCGTCGATAAAGAGCGTTTCCTCCGCCTGCAGGCCGTGCCGGGTAAGGACGTATTCGAAGATTTCCCGGTCTGGTTTGCGCATGCCCAACTCATGGGAGAGGTAAAAGCCTTCAAAACAGCGGCGAAATGCCGCGAAGCGATCAGGCCCCATCTCGTCTTCCACTGCGCTGATGTGGAGGGCATTGGTGTTGCTCAGCAGGAACATCCGGTGCGCTCCGGCAGCGTTCAACCGGCTGATGAATTCCTGTCGTTCCGGGGGGAAATCCGCCACGGTGCCATTCCAGATCCGCTGTACCTCGTCCCTGCCGATCCCCGGGATCGCCTGCTGTACCCCTTCCAGGAAGCTTTCGGTACTCACCAGGCCTTTTTCGTATTGTTGGGCCAGGGGCATGAGTTCCCCTGCCGCCTCAGGCCGGTTGAAGGCGCTGAGTCCCCTGGGCACCGAATCCATGTCGAGGTTGATCAACACCCCCCCAAAATCAAAAATAAGGTTCTTAATCATGGCTGAAAATTTTTACCCGGTCCGGTCCGGCGGTGAATTCCCTGACCAGGGTTCCTGCGGGCCTGGGCGCGGGCAGACCATCCCCGAGGGCCACCCCACTTTCAATTACCCGGGCCTCATCCCAAAGCCCCGCCTGTATAAACCCCTGGAGCGTTTCGGCGCCCCCTTCCACGATAAGGCTCAAAACCTGCCTTTCCCAAAGGGCATGCATCAGGCCCTGCAGCGGGTCAGCTTCAAAATCCAGGGCCTGGTAGGTGGTCCGTCCGTGCGGTTCCCTGACCCGGTCCCTGCTGCAACATACAAGGGTATCTGCCTGCCCGTCGAATATCCGGTTTTCGGCCGGTACGCGCAGGTTGCGGTCGAGTAGCACCCGCAAAGGGTTCCTGCCTTTCCACTCCCGGGTGGTGAGGCTGGGATTGTCTTCAAGGGCGGTGCGGGTCCCCACCAAAATCGCCTGTTCCTCACTGCGCCACTGATGGGCGAGTTGACGGGCGCGGGGGCCTGAGATCCAAAAGGGACGGGCCTCCCCCTTCCTCAGGCCTTTTTCAGGGGCAAAGAACCCATCGGCGCTTTGTGCCCATTTCAAAATCACGTAGGGCCGGTGCTTTTCGTGGAAGGTGAGAAAGCGTTTGAGGTGTTCCCGGCATGCTTCCTCCAAAACCCCGGTCAGGACCTCACACCCGCCTTCCCGAAGTTTCGATATGCCCTGTCCGGCAACTTTGGCGTGGGGGTCGGGAATACCCAAAACCACTTTCGGGATGCCCTTTTCCAGGATAAGGTCGGTACAGGGCGGGGTCTTGCCATGGTGGCAACAGGGTTCCAAACTCACGTACAGGGTGGCCTCTTTCAACAGGGAAGGGTCTTTTACCGAGGCAATGGCCCGGACTTCGGCATGGGGCCCCCCGAACGGACTGGTGAAGCCTTCCCCGATGACCTGTTCCCCATGGACCACCACAGCCCCCACCATGGGGTTTGGAGCCGTGTTTCCCAGGCCGTTTTTGGCGATCTGAAGGCAGCGGGAAATGTATTTTTCGTGTATCTTCACCCCGCAAAAATAGCACATTGCCCATGAATCCCGACGGCCTTCTGATCCGCCCGGTCTTTCCGGAAGACAACCCGATGCTGGCTTCCCTCATACGCGAGGTACTTGTGGAACTGGGAGCCCCCAGGGTGGGCACGGCCTATGCGGATTCCGCCGTGGACCGGATGTATGAAACCTACCAGGCCCCCCGGTCGGCTTACTGGGTGGTGGCCAACGACTCCGGCGTTTTGGGCGGGGGGGGCATTGCGCCTTTGGAAGGGGCTGAAAGCAGCATTTGCGAATTGCAGAAAATGTATTTCAAGAGCGTCCTGCGCGGAAAGGGGTGGGGGGACCGGTTGATCACCAGGGCCCTGGAAGAGGCCGCCCGGCTGGGCTTCAAAAAATGCTACCTGGAAACCATGCCGTACATGGAAGCCGCCCAAAAGCTGTACCAGCGCCATGGCTTCAGGTACCGCGACCGGCCCCTTGGGCAAACCGGACACACTTCCTGCACGGTCTGGATGGAAAAGGAACTATCATAGCCAGGGCGATTGACGGGTCTCAGACAGATACGGCAAGACTATCGGGGGCAGCTGGCGGGCCTGTACCCCCCGGAGGAAATCGACCATATTTTCAACATCCTCCTGGAACACTACCTCGGACTGCCCAGGATTACCCTGGCCATGGAGCCCGGTAAAACCCTCTCGGAAAAACAGGCCCAACCCCTGTTGGACGCCCTGAATGCCCTGAAGGCTCACCAGCCGGTGCAGTACCTTACGGGCAGGGCCCCGTTTATGGGGATGGACCTCCTGGTCACCCCTGCAGTACTGATCCCCAGGCCTGAAACCGAAGAACTGGTCCTTTGGATCCTTGAATTCCGGGGGGTACTCGCCCCCGGGTGCCGCTTTATGGATGTGGGCACGGGAAGCGGCTGTATAGCCCTGGCCCTGAAGCAGCACCTGCCTTCTGCGGAGGGCCACGCCATGGACGTTTCGGAAACTGCCCTTGAGGTAGCCCGTACCAATGCGGCAACGCTGGGGTTGGAGCTGGTGTTCCACCTGAAAGACCTGCGTACCCCCGGGGGGGAGTGGCCCCAATTCGACTTGCTGGTCTCCAACCCGCCTTATGTCCCGCTTACCGAAAAAGACCGGATGATGCCCCACGTGGCCCGGTCGGAACCCCATACGGCCCTGTTTGTCCCGGATACGGACCCCCTTGTGATGTATCGCCACCTTGCCCGTTTCGGTGCGTTACAGCTCAAAACAGGGGGTTGGATCTTCCTCGAGGTCCATGAGGCCTTTGGAAACCAGGTTGCCGGACTGCTGGAAGGGGCCGGATTTGCCGATGTTGTTATGAAAAAAGATATTTTTGGCAAAGACCGTTTTGTGAGGGGGCGATGGCCCGGCCCAATGCCAGGGGCCCCTGCAATCGGGGCAAACCCAAAACAGACCACAAGGATATGACGCATCCGGAACAGGAAATCAAGGCCCTGAGGGAGGAATTGCAGCAGCACAATTACCGGTACTATGTCCTGGACCGCCCGGTGATTTCCGACTACGAGTTCGATATGAAGCTCAGGCGGCTGCAGGAACTGGAAAGGGCGCACCCGGAATTTGACGACCCCACATCCCCCACCCGGCGGGTAGGCGGGGGGGTCACAAAAAACTTTGAGACGGTACGGCACGATTTCCCCATGTATTCGCTCGACAATTCCTATTCCAGGGAAGAACTCCTCGAGTGGGAAGAGCGCATCCAGCGCATCCTGGGGCAGGTGGACCTCACCTTTACGTGTGAACTTAAATACGACGGGGCCTCCATCAGCCTTACCTACGAAGACAACCGGCTGCAAAGGGCAGTCACCCGGGGCGATGGCGTACAGGGCGACGATGTGACCCTTAATGTCAAAACGATCCGTTCGGTCCCCCTCCAGCTCCGTGAGCCCTTCCCGGGCCGCTTTGAGGTGCGGGGGGAGATCATCCTGCCCCTGAAGGGATTTGAAAAAATGAACCAGGAGCGGTTGGAAAGCGGGGACGATCCCTTTATGAACCCCAGGAATACGGCCTCAGGAAGCCTGAAATTGCAAGACAGCAGCGTAGTGGCCGAGCGCCCCCTCGACTGCCTGGTCTATGGCATGGCGGGTAACGGCCTGGGCCTGCCCGCCCAAATAGACGTGCTGCAAACGGCGCGGAGGCTGGGCTTTAAGGTCCCCGACACGGCCAAGGTATGCCATAGCATGGAGGAAGTCCTCAAGTTTCTGGAATTCTGGGAAACCCGGCGCAGGGACCTTCCCTATGAAACCGATGGGGTGGTGGTTAAGGTCAACGAGGTTTTTTACCAGGAAGAGCTCGGATATACGGCGAAATCGCCCCGATGGGCCATTGCCTACAAGTTCAAATCGGAAGAGGCCCTGACCCGGCTACTTTCCATAACCTATCAGGTAGGCCGGACGGGGGCGATTACCCCGGTAGCCAATTTGGAACCCGTACTGTTGGCCGGGACCACCGTCAAAAGGGCCAGCCTGCACAATGCGGACCAGATCGCCCGGCTCGATATCCGGGAAGGGGATATGGTCTTCGTGGAAAAGGGGGGGGAAATCATCCCCAAAATCACCGGGGTAGACCTCAGCCAGCGACCTCCCGAAAGCCAGCCGACTCGTTATATAACCCATTGCCCGGAGTGCGGGACACCCCTGGTGCGCCAGGAAGGCGAGGCCCTCCATTTCTGCCCGAATGACACGGGATGCCCACCACAGATCACGGGGCGCATACAGCATTTCATCAGCAGGAAGGCCATGGACATCGAAGGGATGGGCGGCGAAACGGTGGAGTTGTTGTTTCAGCAGGGCCTGATCCACAATTACGCGGACCTGTATACCCTCACCCGCGAGCAACTCCTCCCCCTGGAACGGATGGCCGACAAATCGGCTTCAAACCTGCTCGCGGGCATCGAAGCCTCAAAAGAGATCCCCTTTGAGAAAGTACTGTTCGCCCTTGGGATACGACATGTGGGGGAAACCGTCGCAAAAAAACTCGCCCGGGCCTACCGGAATATCGATGCCCTGATGGAGGCCACCCCTGAAGCGCTTATGCAGGTGGATGAAATCGGGGAGCGGATCGCCCAGAGCGCGGTGGCCTTTTTTTCGGATCCCGTTAAGCGGGAATTGGTGGAACGCCTGCGGGCCTACGGGGTGCAAATGGCCATGAGCGAATCCCAACTCGAGGGACAAACCGAATTGTTGAAAGGAAAAACCTTTGTAGTTTCCGGGGTGTTCCAGACCCTTGAACGAAACGACCTCAAAAAGCTTATTGAAGATAATGGGGGCAAGGTGGCCTCGTCCGTATCCTCAAAAACCACTTTCCTGCTGGCCGGAGACAACATGGGTCCCAGCAAACGGCAAAAGGCGGAACAGCTCGGGGTCCCGATTATTTCAGAACAGGATTTCCTGGATATGCTCGGGTGATAAAGGAACCTTTACCTCCCGCAAACCCGGGTTCCCGGGAAGGCTTCCGTAAGCAGTTGGGGGCCAGTTCCCCTCCCGACCTGTACAGACCCCTTCGAAACGGAATTCGAACAGTTGCTCAGCGAACTCTTGTAACCGGTAAAGCCTTCAGACCCGGAGCGTACGGCTGTCGGCACCATGGCTGCCGTCGGGGTGAAAGTAAAAGTCCACCCTGCCGAGGTTGATCCCGTAACATCCCACCTGGTGGATCAAAACGGGGTCCCCTGCCCGGTTTGTGGCGATCTCCGCTTTTTCCATGAACGTATGGGTATGCCCGCCCAGGATGAGGTCGATCCCTTCCGTGGCTGCGGCCAGGGCCTGGTCGCTCACCCGGTTGGGGTCGCTGTACCGGTAGCCCAGGTGTGAGAGGCAGACCACTACATCGCAGGCTTCCTGTCCCCGGAGGATCGCCGTGTATTCCTGCGCCGTTTCCACCGGGTCGAGGTAGGCGGTCTCCCCGTAGAGCTCCCCGGGGACCAGGCCTTTCAGTTCAATGCCGAGCCCGAAAACCCCCACGCGGATGCCGTCGATTACATAAACCTCCCAGGGTTTGATATACCCATCGAGCACGGTATTGGTAAAATCGTAATTGGCGGATAGGAAGGAGAACTGTGCATGGGGTAGTTGGGCCAGCAGGCCGCTGAGCCCGTTGTCAAAATCGTGGTTGCCCAGGGTGGCCGCCTGATATCCCATTTTACTCATCAGCCGGAATTCCAGCTCCCCCCCGTAAAAATTGAAATACGGGGTACCCTGGAAAATATCCCCGGCATCCAGCAGCAGGGTGTTCGGGTTTTCCCTGCGGATTTGCCCGATCAGGGTGGCCCTCCTGGCTGCCCCGCCCAGGTTGGGAAACCGGGCATCCGTGGCGGGAAAGGGGTCGATGTGGCTGTGCACGTCGTTCGTATGGAGGATGGTGAGCTGTTTGGGGGTTGCCCGGGAACAGGCCTGCAAGCTGAGGCTTCCGGCCCCCATGGCCACTCCCCCGACAAAAGAGGTTTTAAGGAAGGTTCTTCTTTTCATGGTTGCGGTGCCTGAACAAATCGATGATCTACTGTTGCCCTCAGGGTATCGGCCTCCCTGAAATAATCCACCATGGCATTGCGGAGCGTATACCCGGTGGAGAACACGGCTTCATGCCGGCTGAGGAAATCCATGCGGTCCCCGCCCTCCAACAGGTAATCCGAAGTCGCCACATGGTAGGTGCGGGACGGTTCCAGGGGTTTCCCCTCTACCAGGAGGGTATCGAGGCTTCCGTCGGGCCCCAGGGTAATCCGAAGCCCGGCCACCGGGTGCGGAACGCCTGCCTTTATAAGGAATTCCACCATTTCCCGTACCGTGCTGCCCTTGAGGGCCACAACCACCAGCTGGTTTTCAAAGGGCATTACCTCGTAGGCGGTACGTTCGGTAACCGGGCCCCTGGAAATACTGCTGCGGATGCCGCCGTGGTTCATCAGGGCCATCTCCACAGGAGGGCCTTCACGCCGGCTGAGGACCTCGTTGGCCCGCTCCAGGAGGATGTCGGCCATTAAATTTCCCAGGGAAGTATTCAGGCGGCCGTCTTCCTTAGTCAGGGCTTTGGGGGCATAGCAAAGCGGGGTGTCCAGGACGTTATCGAGGTGTTGCTTGTAAGGGGCGATAAAGGCGCGGATCGAATCGTCTTCCTTAAGGGTGCTGTCGATGCGGACCTGGCTCACATGGATGCCCTGTACGCGGGGAGCGCGTTCCCGGCAGCCCCATCCCAACCCTATTGTTATAAATACAACAAAAAGTTTTAAAATTTGCGCACGCATAGAAGTACCTTTGATTCTCGTTGGGCGGATTTCGATTACCTTTGCGGCAAAGCATTGCCACATGTCTCTAAAGGGGCTAAAAAGCAAATTTAAACACAAATCTGCTGAAAAATACCTCCGGCAGGAATTAAAGGGATTTCCCCCGCCCGTGCAGCGGGAAGCACCCATAGGCAGTGTGGCAATTATCGTGGACCTGGAGCGTTTCGGGCAGGAGGAACGATTCCATTCCCTGGTGGAAGTGCTCGGCCTGAGGCCCAATGCCATTCGCATTATCGGGTACCGCGCGCAGTACGATAAAAATTCCCCCTATGCCACGCCGGTCTTTTCGGATAAGGACCTTGGTTGGAAGGGGGCCATTGAGAATAGCTACGTCCTGGAGTTTTTGAGCCGCGAATACGACTTGCTGATCAATTATTTTGACGAACCCCGACTCCTGTTGCAACTGCTGAGCCTGAAGGTTCGGGCAGGGATGCGAATCGGTTTTCCGGGGGTCAACCCGGCCTTCAACGACCTGATCCTGGAATGCCCCCTGACCGAATTTGAGGTGGTCAGGGAAGAGATATTGAAATACCTCAAGTTGCTTAATAAATTGCGATGAACGAGCGGATCAAGGGAACCGGGGTGGCGCTGGCCACTCCCTTTACCCGGGACCTGGAACCGGACCTGGAAGCCCTGGCAAAATTGGTGGAACATGTGGTCTCAGGGGGGGTCGATTACCTGGTGGTGCTGGGTACCACGGGGGAATCGGCAACCCTTGGGCGGGAGGAAAAAGATAAGGTCTTCCGTGCCGTGGCCCGGGCCAACAAGGGTCGGTTGCCCCTGGTGGCCGGGATCGGGGGGAACCATACCGCAGCGGTAGTGGCCGAACTGGCTGAAACCAACCTGGAAGGGTATGAGGCCATCCTCTCGGTATCCCCTTATTACAACCGCCCAACCCAGGAGGGTATTTTCAGGCATTTTAAAACCCTTTCGGAACACAGCCCGCTCCCATTGATCCTCTATAACGTCCCCTCCCGGACCGCCAGCAATGTTTTGCCCGAAACCGTCCTGCGGCTGGCCGCATCGTGCGGGAACCTACTCGGCATCAAGGAAGCCAGCGGCGACATGGCGCAAATTCAGACCCTGATCCGGGAAGCCCCGCAGGGCTTTATGGTGATTTCCGGTGATGACCTGACGGCCGTACCGACCGTCCTCGCGGGGGGTGCAGGGGTCATTTCAGTTGCGGGGCAGGGCATTCCCGGACCCTTTTCCCGCATGATCCGCCTGGCCATGCAGGGCGAGGCCGGGGAGGCCCTTGAAGTGCACCGCCAGTTGGAACCCCTTGTAGGGCTGCTCTTCAGGGAAGGGAACCCGGCGGGGATCAAGGCGCTGCTCTCCCTTCAGGGGATATGCCAGCCCTGGGTCCGGTTGCCTTTGGTCCCGGCCAGTGAGGAGCTGCAGGACGAGCTGCAGGCCTTTCTTCGCGGGTACCCGGATGGTAAAGGATAGTTAAATCGTTTCGTACCTTCTGCGGGGATCCCGGGAAAGTGTACTTTAGGCCCGATTTTACCGTTTTATATTCCGTGAAATATCGCTACTTTTGCCCAATGTTTTGGAAAATAGCCCGATACGCCCTCTCCCTTGTCCTGTCCCTGGCCTTGTTGTCCTGCAGCGAGTACCAGAAGGTCCTGAAGGAAACGGATATTGCCAAGAAGTATGAATTCGCCGAACGGCTGTACAGCGAAGGGGATTACAAGAGAGCCAACCGCCTGTTGGAACAGATAGCCCCCCAGTTCGTCGGCAAGCCGCAGGGGGAACGGGTACTCTTCTTTTTTGCGGACAGTTATTTCAAGATCGGGGACTACAATTTTGCAGGATACCAGTTTGAGCGTTTCCTGAAGTCGTACCCAAAAAGCGACAAGGCGGCTGAAGCGTCCTTTCTGGGGGCCAAGAGCTATTATATGCTTTCCCCCCGCTACTCCCTGGACCAGACCGATACCGACAAGGCCCTGACCAAGTTGCAGCTGTTTATCAACGCTTACCCGGAGTCGGAATTCCTGCCGGAAGCCAATGCCATGGCCATGGAACTGACGACCAAAAAGGAAAAGAAGGCCTTTGAAATCGCCAAGCAGTTTGTGAAGCTTGGGGAATACTTTATCCTCGATTACAATTTGTCGGCCATCGCCTCCCTCGACAATTTCATATCGGACCACCCCGGGTCTGTGTTCAGGGAAGAGGCCTACTTCCTGAAGTTCAAAGCGGCCACCAACCTGGCGATAAACAGCACCTTCCAGAAGAAAAAAGAACGGCTCGATGCAGCCCTGGCTGCCCATAATAACCTCCTTCGCAATTTTCCCGAAACCCGTTTTGCGGATGACGCGGAGAAACTGATGAGCGACCTGAAAAGGGAAATTGACGCCTACACGGAATTAGAAAAACTGGCAAAATAATTATGAACGACCTGAAAAATTCAAAAGCCCCGGTGACTACGGTCACAGTCAACCGGGACGAATTCGACCAAAAGACCGGAAATATTTACGAAGCGCTCTCTATTGTTGCCAAAAGGGCCTCGCAGATCAATTCAGAGATCAAAAAGGAACTGCTCGAAAAGCTCGAGGAATTTGCGACTTACAGCGACAGCCTGGAGGAGGTTTTTGAAAACAAGGAGCAAATAGAGGTTTCGAAGTTCTACGAAAAGCTTCCCAAGCCGCATTCCCTCGCCATTCAGGAATGGCTGGAAGACAAGATTTACCACCGGAATACCGAGAAAGACCCGGAATAGCATGCTGGCAGGAAAGCGCATCCTTTTGGGGGTAACCGGGGGAATCGCTGCCTATAAAACAACTTTTCTCACCCGGTTGCTGATCAGGGCCGGGGCGGAGGTCAGGATCGTGATGACCCCCAGCGCCGGGGAATTTGTCACGCCCCTTACGTTGGCGACCCTCTCCAAAAACGAAGTCGTACAGGATTTTGTCAGGGAAGAGGAGGGGAGTACCAACTGGAACAACCACGTGGAGCTCGCGCTGTGGGCCGACCTGATGCTGGTGGCCCCGGCCACGGCCAACACCCTTTCCAAAATGGCTTCGGGTACCTGCGATAACCTACTCCTGGCCTGTTACCTTTCCGCTAAATGCCCTGTTTTTGTGGCCCCGGCCATGGACCTTGACATGTACCGCCACCCGGCCACGCGAAAAGCCCTGGAGATCCTGGAGGGTTACGGAAACCTGGTGATCCCGGCCGGGGAGGGGGAACTGGCCAGCGGGCTGCATGGGGAAGGCCGCATGGCGGAACCGGAACAAATCATCGCCTTTTTAGAGGACCACCTGCGTGCGGGCCAACCCTTTAACGGGATGAACTTCCTGATCACCGCCGGGCCCACCTGGGAGCCGATCGATCCGGTCCGCTTCATCGGAAACCACTCCACCGGGAAAATGGGGTATGCCCTTGCCGAGGCTGCGGCAGCCATGGGGGCCAACGTCACCCTGCTGAGTGGCCCTACCCACCTTGAAACCAAAAACCCCCGGATCAGGCTGGTGCGGGTGAATACCGCCCTGGAGATGTATTCCAAAGCCCATAACGCCTTCCCCGCCATGGATGTCGTGATCGGAACCGCCGCCGTGGCCGATTACCGCCCGGAATCAAGGGCACCCGAAAAATTGAAAAAGGACGGTGACACCCTGTCGCTCCACCTGGTGCGTAACCCTGATATTATCGCCTCCCTTGGGGAACGAAAAACCACGCAATACGTGGTGGGCTTCGCCCTGGAGACCGAAAGGGAGCTCGAATATGCCCGGAAGAAACTAAAGGAAAAACACCTGGATGCCATTGTGCTGAATTCCCTCCGCGACCCCGGCGCCGGATTCGCGTCGGACACTAACAAAGTGACCTTCATAGACAAGAATTCGGGGATTACGCCGTTTGAATTAAAAACCAAGGCCGAGGTGGCCCTGGATCTTCTCCATGAAATACGGAAACGCCTTGCGAAATAACGGCATGGCCCTCTTGTTGGGCCTGCTCCTGTACCTGCCCCTGCGCGGGCAGGAACTCAATTGCATGGTCACGGTAAATGCCGACCAGGTTTCCCAGACCAACCAGCAGGTAATCAACACCCTGGAGCGCTCCCTTACCGAATTTATCAACAAGACGCGGTGGACCAACCGGGTGTTCAGGGAAAATGAACGGATCAACTGCCGCATGTTTATCACGGTAACCAACTTTGAGTCGAGCCGTTTTCAGGCCACTATTCAAGTGCAGTCTTCCCGACCGGTGTACAATACCTCCTATGAAACTCAGGTCCTGAACTATAAGGATGACCAGTTCAATTTTGAATACATCGAATTCCAGCCCCTGGTCTTCAATGAAAATGTATTCGACTCCAACCTGGTGGGGGTGATTTCTTATTATGCCTATATGATCCTGGGCCTCGATGCGGATACCTTCGCCCTGGAAGGGGGGACGGAGTACTATAAAATGGCCCAGGGGATCGTCACCCAGGCCCAGGGCAAAAATTACGGGGGGTGGGGGCAAACCGCCGCCGACAACCGAACGCGTTTCCAGCTGGTGGACAACCTGCTTTCCAATACCTTCCGGGAATACCGCATCGCCCTTTACAACTACCACCGCAAGGGATTAGATATCCTGGCCGACAACAACAGCACCGGGAAACAGGTGATCGCAGGCACCCTGAGGCTGTTCGAAACCCTTATCCAGAGAAGGCCCAACGCTTTTTTGATCCAGACCTTCTTCGACGCCAAGGCAGAGGAAATCCAGAATGTGTTTTCCGACGGCCCAAAGATCGATATCGTACAGCTCAAGGAAACCCTGAACCGGGTGGCCCCCTTTTACGCCAGTACCTGGAGCCAAATTACCTACTGACCGCATTTTTTTACAGGGGGAACCTGTATCTTTACCCTGCCTAAAATCCACAGACAGGTGCTTACCCACTTAGCCATAAAAAACTATGCCCTGATTGACGACCTCAAGGTGTCGTTTAAAGAAGGGTTGACCACCATTACGGGGGAAACGGGGGCAGGGAAGTCCATTTTGCTCGAGAGCCTTTCCCTGGTGCTCGGAAAACGGGCCGACCGCGCTTCCCTGAGGGATCAGGACCGGAAATGCGTGGTGGAAGCCGAATTCGACCTCGGGCGGTACCCTGCCCTCCTCAGTTTTTTCAGGGAACAGGACCTGGACTACGACCCGCGGACCATCCTCAGGCGGGAGATCCAGCCCAGCGGGAAGTCAAGGGCCTTTGTCAATGACAGCCCCGTAACCCTCGACATCCTCTCCGACCTGGGCAAGCGGCTGATCGATGTGCATTCCCAGCACCAGACCCTTGAACTTACCGAACAGGAATTCCAGTTGCGCGTGGTGGACGCCCTTGCCAATAACGGGGAATTGCTTGCGGCTTACCGCAGCGAACGGGAAGCATACCTCGATGCCACCCGCCGTTTGGAGGCGCTCAAATCGCAACGCGAAGAGGCGTTCAGGGAACAGGATTACAACGAGTTCCTGCTCGATGAACTCGATAAGGCCACCCTCAGGCCCGGGATGCAGGAAGACCTCGAAACCCGATTTAACACCCTGAGCAATGCGGAAGAAATCCTGGAAACCCTGGCCAGCGCCAACCGGTTAATGCAGGAAGACGATTACGGCCTGCTGGCCATGCAGGCGCAATTGCGTCAGCTCACCGCCCGCCTGGCCGATTTCGGACCCCGGTTCTCGCAGGTGCACGAGCGGGTTCAGTCGCTTTACATCGAAGCAGACGACCTTTCCCAGGAGTTGCAGGACCTGGTTGCCGGACAGGAAGCCGATCCGCAGCAATTGGAAGAAGTGAATTCAGGGCTTCAGGCGCTCTATGCCCTGCAAAAGAAACACGGGGTTGCCTCCGTGGGGGAATTGCTCCAAATCAGGGATTCCCTGAGGGAAAAAGTGGACCACACGGCCGACCTGGACCTGGAAATTGAACGCCTGGAAGCGCAGGCCACTGCGCGGCGGGCGACCCTCGAAGAACTTTCCGGAAAACTGCGCCGGGAAAGGGAAGCCGTCCTGCCCCGGTTTACCGAAGCCCTGGAGCAACAACTGTCTGCCCTGGGGATGCCCAATGCCTCCTTCAAATGGCGCCTTTTACCCACCCCGAACTTTACCCGCACTGGCCGCGATACCCTTGAACTGCTGTTTACGGCCAACAAGGGGGGGCAGCACGGCCTGCTCAAAAAAACGGCTTCCGGGGGGGAGCTCTCGCGTATTATGCTGACCATAAAGGCGATCCTGGCTGAGTACGAACCCCTGCCCACGATGATGTTCGACGAGATCGATACCGGGGTTTCCGGGGAGATTTCAGTCCGAATGGCGGAGATCATGCAGAAGATGTCAGGGCACATGCAGGTTTTCGCGATCACCCACCTCCCGCAGGTAGCCTCCAAGGGACACCGGCAATATAAGGTGTACAAGGAAGTTAGCGATGGTCGGACGCATACCCGGATCAGGGAACTGACCCAGGAGGAGCGCATCATCGAGCTGGCGCAGATGCTGGGGGGGAGCGGGCTTTCCGATTCCGCCCTCACCCATGCCCGGGAATTGCTCAATTAAAGGTCTAAAGCAGGCCTTTTTGCCCCGGATCGACAGCAGGGGTTATTCCCTATTTTTTAAATATCTTTGAAGCGTGCAACTTTAACCATAAGCCATGGCCTATAACTTACTGAAGGGTAAAAAGGGAATCATTTTCGGGGCCCTTGATGAACACTCCATTGCCTGGAAAACGGCAGAACGCGTCCATGAGGAAGGAGGGACCTTTGTGCTGACCAATGCCCCCATTGCGATGCGGATGGGGAAAATAAATGAACTGGCCGAAAAAACGGGGTCGGTTATCATCCCGGCCGATGCGACCAGCGAAGAAGACCTGGAAACCCTGGTGGCAAAGGCCATGGAAACCCTGGGGGGGAAGCTCGATTTTGTACTCCATTCCATCGGCATGTCGCTCAACGTCAGGAAAGGAAGGGCTTACACCGACCAGAAGTACGATTTCACCACAAAGGGCTGGGACGTCTCTGCCCTTTCGTTCCACAAGGTCATGCAATCACTTTATAAGGCCGATGCCATGAACCCCTGGGGGAGTATCGTGGCCCTGACCTATATGGCGGCCCAGCGGACGTTCCCTGACTACAACGACATGGCCGATAACAAGGCCTACCTCGAATCGGTGGCGCGGAGCTTCGGATATTTTTTCGGGAAGGAAAAGAAGGTGCGGGTCAACACCATTTCACAGTCGCCCACCCCGACCACGGCGGGTAAAGGGGTCAAAGGCTTTGACGGCTTTATCGCCTACGCGGAAAAAATGTCGCCCCTGGGCAATGCGACTGCCCTTGAATGCGCCGATTACACGGTAAGCCTGTTCTCGGACCTGACCCGGAAAGTGACCATGCAGAACCTCTTCCACGACGGGGGGTTCTCATCTACCGGGGTTAGCCAGGAGGTCGTCGATGCGTTTTCCGAATAGGGCAATATTCTTCTCTCAAAAGGCCATCCCTGTTGCGGATGGCTTTTTTATAAGCGAGTATGGAACGGTTTTATTCCTTTGTCATTCCGGTGTATAACCGGCCCGAAGAGACCCGGGAACTCCTGGAAAGCCTCGCTGCACAGGTTTACCCCGGGCCTTTTGAGGTTGTTATTGTGGAAGATGGCTCGAGCCGGACCTCTGAAGCGGTGGTTTCGCAGTTCCGCGACCGCCTGCAACTCGCCTATTTTTGGAAGGAAAATACCGGCCCCGGCGATTCCCGGAATTACGGGATGAAAAAGGCAACAGGCACGTATTTTATCCTGGTGGATTCCGATTGCCTCCTGCCCCCGGGGTATCTGAAGGCGGTAGATGAGGCCCTTGAAAACGATTATGCCGATTGCTTCGGGGGGCCTGACGATGCCCATCCGTCCTTCAATGCCCTCCAACAAGCCATCAGCTATACCATGACCTCCGTGCTGACTACGGGAGGGATCCGCGGCGGGCGTGTGGCCCGCAGGAACTTCCAGCCCAGGAGCTTCAATATGGGGCTTTCCCGCGAGGCCTTCCTGGCCAGTGGGGGGTTTGGCAACATTCACCCCGGGGAAGACCCCGACCTGAGCCTTCGCCTGAAAAAAATGGGGTTTTCCTTACGCCTTATCGACGGGGCCACGGTCTACCACAAGCGCAGGATCACCCTCCGCTCTTTTTACCGGCAGGTGTTCAGGTTTGGATTGGCCCGGCCGGTACTCAACCGCTGGCACCCGGGGTCTTCCCGGCTGGTTTACTGGTTTCCCACCCTCTTTTTGGGGGGCCTGGCCGGGGCGCTCCTGCTGCCCGTTTTCCGGGTAGCTCCCCTGGCCTGGCTCCCCCTGGCCCTGGCCTTCGCCTACCTTTTGGCCGTTGGGGCCGGAGCCGGATGGAAGGCCAGGAGCCTGACGGCAGCCGCACTGGCTCCCGTTGCCTTGTTGGTGCAGTTTTGGGGCTATGGCCTGGGTTTTCTTAAATCCACCATCTTGCTTACCTTTAGTAAGAAAAAACCGGAGGAATTGTTACCCCGGTTGTTTTTCAAAACCTGACCCGTGATCAAGCGCCTACAATCCGGAATGAAACACAGGAAGGTTCGGGTATTCCTGGTTTTCCTGGCGTTCTCCTTCACGGCCTGGTTTATCAGCAGGCTTTCCCAATCCTATACCCATACGGTGAAGGTAAAGCTGGAGTATGCGCACCTGCCCCGGGAAATGGTGCTCATTGAGGCCCCGCCCGATGCCATTGGGGTCCGGTTGCGGGCCAGCGGCTTTCAGCTCCTGAGGTACCAACTCAGCCCGAAGACTATTGCGATTGACTTGAGGGAAGCCCGGCAGGGCAGTCGGGGTTTTTATATCAGCCCGGGGGCCTATCGGGGCCAGATTGAAGCGCAGTTGGGGGGATCGGCCAACCTTTTGCAGGCCCCGCAGGACACGTTGTTTGTGGATTTTCAGAAGGTCGTCTCCAAAACCCTGCCAGTGCGTGTAGTGGCCACCCTCGACTTTGCCCAGAATTACATGCTCGATGGGGAGCTGGTGATTTCCCCGGAAACGGTGGAGGTGCTGGGCCCCCCTGCTGAAATCGATAGCCTTCGTGAATTGCGGACCGTTCCCCTGGTACTGGAACAAATCAGGGAAGATTTCAGCCAAACCCTTACCCTGGCCAAACGCGATGCATTTCCGAATACCCGGTTTTCTGCGGATCGCATTTCGGTTTCCGGAGAAGTATTTCGTTTTTCGGAAGCCGTGGTGGAGGTCCCCGTGGAAGTGGTCAATGCCCCTGAAGCCCTGCAGGTACAAACATTTCCGAAGATAGTCGGGGTGTTGTGCCGGGGAAGGATTACCGCGCTCAAAGACCTGGACCCGGCCGATTTCCGGTTAGTGGCCGACTACGCTTCTGCAGGAGCGGAATCGGGCAGGTTGCGGTTGTCTCTGGAAAAGCAGCCCGAAGGGGTCTATGTCGCCCAACCCCTGGAGACTTCCGTGGAATTCATCATCAAGAGGGAATGATGCGGGTCGGACTTACCGGGGGCATAGGCAGCGGAAAGAGTACGGTTGGCCGTGCGCTGCAGGAACTGGGAATCCCGGTCTACGATTCCGACCGCAGGGCCCGGGAACTGATGGAAGGGGAAGAGCGCCTGCGGGCAGCAATCACGGAATTGCTCGGGCCCGGGGCATATAAGGGCACGGCGCTTAACCGACCATTTATCGCCTCCAGGGTTTTTGACGACCCGGCCATGCTGGACGCCCTCAATGCCCTGGTCCATCCTGTCGTGAGGGCTGATTTTGAGGCCTGGGCGGAGCGGCAGGCGGCCCCGTATGTGGTCCAGGAAGCTGCGGTCTTGTTTGAAAACGGGGGGTACAGGGGCCTGGACCGGATGATCCTGGTCACTGCCCCGGAGGACGAGCGCATCCGAAGGGTAATGCTCCGGGATGGCGTCTCGCGGGAAGCCGTGCGTTCCCGTATGCGCAACCAGTGGGAGGATGCGGAAAAAATTCCACTGGCAGACTTCGTAATCCGCAATACCGACCTCCAAAAAACCCTTCGGGAAGCCGGAAAAGTACACCGGGAACTCCTCCAACTCGCTGGGAATGCGCGGAATTCGTAGTGTTAAGGTTAGGTTAAACCACCCAGCTTCTAAATGTTAAATTTTTACTTTTACGTAGACGATGAATAGGAGGTTATTTGCGCTGCTGGTCACCCTGATGAGCCTTTCCCTTGTCGGGATTATTGCCGTTCAGCTCTACTGGATCCGAAGTTCGGTCGAAGACCGGGAAGACCAGTTTTCCAATACGGTGACCGAAGTGCTGACCCGTGTTGCCGAAAAAATCGAAGAACGGGAAATGAAGGAGTATTCCGAGCGTTTCCTGGACCTGAAAGACAGTGTGGGAGAGCTCAAAAGTTCCCACCTGAGCAACATTTTTTTCGTCGACCGCGATTTGAACTCCAATGAAATCCTCTTCTATTCCCACGGTATTTTGGAGGAGGATTATAATATCGCATCCACGTTCTTTGACAGCGAGGCCCCATCGGATTCCTCCACGGTTAAAAATTATACCAGCCGCCGCACGCGAACGATCTTCAGGGAAGAATACGGCCTGGACGGTACCACCTACCGGTTGAGCCCGGTTGAAAAATGGGAAAAGGTCGGGGGGATTTCCGCCATGGAGAAGGCCATGTTCGACGACGTCTATCGGGTGTATGCCAACCGGGTGCCCATCCACGAACGGGTGGGGCGGGAAGAAATCGAGCTCCTCCTGGGCCAGGAGTTAAAGGCCAGGAACCTCGATATCGATTATGAATACGGCGTCTACAGCCGCGGGTTGCCAACCAAGGTGAAGTCCGCGAAGTTCCGCTTCGATAAAGACGGGCACTACAAGGCCCCTGTTTTCAGGGACAGCGAGGGCAATACCGAATTTGCCCTGCTCATTTCCTTTCCGAGGAAGAAAAAATTCCTGTTGAACTCCGTCCTGGGGATGGCCGCCCTTTCCCTGCTCTTTACCCTGATCATTATGATCGCTTATGCGAGCGCCATATACCAGCTGATCCGGCAGAAGCAAATCTCGGAGATCAAGTCCGATTTTATCAACAACATGACGCATGAGTTCAAAACCCCTATCGCGACCATAAACCTGGCGGTTGAAGCCATCAAAAACCCGAAAATCATGGAGGACCGGGAAAAGACGCTGCGTTACCTCCAGATGATCCGGGATGAAAACAAACGCATGCACGCCCAGGTCGAAAACGTTCTGCGGATTTCCAAATTGGAAAAAAACCAGCTCGACATCAGTAAGGAACGGGTGGATGCCCACGAACTGATACAAAAATCGATCAACCACGTGGAACTCATCGTACAGGACCGGGGGGGGTACGTCAGGACGCACTTCAATGCAGAGCGTTCTGAAGTGCTGGCCAACGAAACCCATTTCGGGAATGTTATTGTGAACATCCTCGACAACGCGGTAAAGTATTCCCCGGATGCCCCGAAAATTGACGTGTTCACCGAAGTAGCCAAGAATTTCCTGATTATCCGGGTCCAGGACCAGGGGGCGGGGATGTCCAAGGTGGTGTTGAAGCGGATCTTTGAGAAATTCTACCGGGAACATACCGGGGATATCCACAACGTGAAGGGCCACGGCCTGGGGCTGGCCTATGTTAAAAAAATTGTTGAAGACCACCAGGGAGAGGTCTATGCAGAAAGTGAGAAAGGAAAAGGAAGTACTTTCTATATCAAGCTCCCTTTAATTTAAAATAGTATGGAAACAGAAAATAAGAAAATATTGTTGGTTGAGGACGATCCGAATTTCGGCATTGTCCTGAAGGATTACCTTTCCATGAACGATTTTGAGGTCACCCTGGCCAAGAATGGCATGGAAGGTTTCGAAAAATTCAAAAAGGAACATTTTGACGTCTGCATCCTCGACGTGATGATGCCCTATAAGGACGGGTTTACCCTGGCCCGGGAAATCCGGGAGAAAAATGAAAACATCCCGATCGTTTTCCTCACGGCCAAAACCATGAAGGAAGATGTCCTGAAGGGCTATAAGGCCGGTGCAGACGATTACCTGAACAAGCCGTTTGATTCAGAGGTCCTGTTGGCCAAGCTCAGGGCTATCCTGCAGCGGAAGGAATCCAGCAACCTGGCGGAAAGCAAGCAGCACGAATTCCAGATCGGCAATTTCCACCTGAATTCCAAGCTGCGGTTCCTCAAATACAAAGAAGAAGAACCCATCAAGCTTTCCCCCAAGGAAAATGAATTGCTGCGGTTGCTCGCCCTGCACCAGAACGACCTGATGCCCCGAGAGCTGGCCCTCACCAAAATCTGGAGGGACGACAATTATTTCACCTCCCGCAGTATGGATGTCTACATTGCCAAGCTCCGCAAATACCTGAAACGGGATGACAGTGTGGAAATCCTCAACATCCACGGGGAAGGGTTCCGCCTGGTGGTTAAAACGGATTCCGAAAAATAAGACGGGCTATCCCTGGCGATCTCCCGGGGCCAGTTCCGCCCTGAGGCGGTCCAGGGCCTCCTTCAGGGAAGCGGATACCGGGATCTCAATTGCCCGGGCAGGGGGTTCCAAATCATCAAACTGCGAACGCAGCAGGGAAGGGGGCATATAATGCCCCTTCCTTTTTTCCAGCCTTTCGGCAATTTCGTCATAGGTTCCCTCGAGGTAGATCCAGACCACCTGCCTTTCAACCCCCCGGGCCAGCAGGTGCCGATAGTGTTCCTTAAGGGCCGAACAGGCGATCACAGCCCCCGGGCCTTTTTGCTCCCGGGCCAGGGCGTTCAGCCGGCGCAGCCAGCCCTCCCGGTCGGCATCCTGCAAGGGGATACCCCTGGACATCTTTTCGATGTTCTCCGCAGGGTGGAAATCATCCCCATCGAAAAAAGGGATTTTGAGCCATTGTGCAAGGGCCTTTCCCAGGGTGGTTTTTCCACTACCCGAGACGCCCATCACAAAATAAATTTTTGCCTCAGCCAGCATGGTTGGGGGTATTCATGCGGTTGTCCAGATAGTCGGTGACCTCCCGTGTGGGGGCATCGAAGGGCACCCAGTGGATTTCCGGGTGCTTTCGCAGCCAGGTCCCCTGCCTCTTGGCAAACCGCCGCGTATTTTTTTTGATTTCGGCAATGGCCGTGCCCAGGTCCCACCGGCCTTCCAGGTAGGCAAACAGCTCCTGGTACCCCACCGTTTGCAGGGCCGTAAGGTCCCGGTACGGGTATAGCCTTTCCGCTTCTTCCAGCAGGCCTGCTGCCATCATCTGGTCGACCCGCTGGTCGATCCTCCGATAGGCCGTTTCCCTGGGGGCCCTTAGGCCCAGGGGAAGGTGTGTGAAAAAGTCGGGGGGAGCCTTCTTGCCCCGAAAGGAACTGTAAGGTTGTCCGGAGGCCAGGCAGACTTCAAGGGCCCGGACCAGGCGCCTGGGGTTGTTCGGGTCCACAGATTTGGAGTATTCCGGGTCCCTTTCCTTCAGGAGTTCCTGCAGGGCCCCGATTCCTTCCCGTTCCAGCAGGTCCTGCAGGCCTGCCCGGACCTCCGGTGGCACCTCCGGGAATTCATCCAGGCCGCTGGTCAGGGCATCCATGTAAAGCCCGCTCCCCCCGACCAGGATCACTACATTATGGGAGGCGAACAGCTCCCGAAGCTTTTCGAGGGCTTCCCGTTGAAACTCCCCCACGGAATAGGGTTCCCGCACGGAGCGGTGCTGTATAAAGAAGTGGGGGGCTTTTTCCAGTTCTGCCTCAGAGGGTACCGCTGTTCCGATACGCATTTCCCTGAAGAATTGCCTGGAATCTGCAGAAAGGATACAGGTGTTGTAGTGGCGGGCCAGCCGGATGGCCCAGTCGGTTTTTCCAATCCCGGTTGGGCCGCTTACGGAGATCAGGTACGGGCCGCCCATCAGAGTTTCCCCCCGCATTGATAACAGAAGGCGGCGTCGTCCCGGTGGCCCTCTGCCCCGCAATGCGGGCAGGCCTGGGTATTGGTGTGGACCCCGCGGTAGGCTTTGGACCCGGACCCTTTGCTTTTTTCCTGTTTGGAAAACTCCACGGTAACGATCCCGGTTGGGACCGCAATGATCCCATAGCCCATGATCATCACCACGGTGGCGATGAGTTGCCCAAGGGTGGTCTGGGGGGCAATGTCCCCATACCCCACCGTGGTCAGGGTCACAATGGTCCAGTAAATACTGCGTGGGATACTCGTAAACCCTGCCTCATCGCTCTCGATCAGGTACATCAGGGTACCAAGCAGGATGGACAAAATCAACACGGTATAAATAAAGACTGCGATCTTGGTCCGACTTGCTCTCAGGGCTTCCCGCAGCATTGAGGCTTCCCCCAGGAATTGCACGAGCTTCAGGATCCGGAAAATCCTGAGCAGCCGCAGGGCCCGCAGGGCCAGGAGTACCTGGGACCCGGCCACGAGGTAGGAAAGGTAGAGCGGTATAGTCGATAACAGGTCGATGATACCGTAAAAGCTGAAAATGTAGTGGGCTGGTTTTCGGATGCTGATAATGCGGGCAATATATTCCAGGGTAAAAAGGACAGTTACCACCCATTCCAGGGCCAGCAGGGTCCTGTGGTACCTGGCATCTATGGTATCCACGCTTTCCAGCATTACCAGCACCACGCTCACGAGGATCAGCCCGATCAGGACCAGGTCAAATGCTTTGCCCGCGGGGGTATCGGCCTCATAGATGATTTCATGGAGCCGGTCTTTCCAGTTTTCGCTTTGTGCTTTTTTTCCCAAACCCCTTGGGTTTAAAGTTCAATTACCTTCATGATCTTCTTTTCGCGGAGAAAATCTGCGATGAGTTCCAAAGCCCCATCCTGCTTGTCCAGGGGGGTTAGTAACGTTTCCAGGATCGGGAGGTTCCGCACCTGGTGGTTCAGGGAAAAATACCCCATGCCGCGCACCTGGGCGCTGCTGAGCCAGATGGCTGCGCGTTCCCCCTTGTTGCGCCCCTGGTCGACCAGGAGCAGTTCCCTGCCCTCAAGGGTATAGGGATCCCCGTTGATGTAGAGCGGGGTGCGGGCCCTGGCGGCTTTCCTCTTGGGCAGGCGGTTGTGCGCCGGCCGGTTTTGGAGGACCTCCACAAAGGATTTCAGGCGGGCCATGAGTTCGCTGCCGGTGGGTTCGAACTGCACTTCCCGGATGTCCTTCCTCAGCCTCCGACCCGCCTGGTCCTGCCGGGTGAAGTGCTGGTTTACCGCAGCGCGCATGTTGCGGCTGTAATCGAGGAAAATCAATTCCCGGTCGCGGTTGAAGAGGTAATACACCCCCGTCTGGTCGGGTACCGATTCCACCAGCTGCAGCTGCCGCGGGGAAAGTTCCCCGTGCTCCTCGGAGCGGATGACTTCCCTGAGGATGCGTTTTTCCGTGTCGCGGTCCAGGAGTACCTGCAGCAACCTGAGGGTGGCGAGGGCATCCCCGTTGGCCCGGTGCCGGTCGCTCAGGGGGATGCCCAGGGCCTTCACCAGTTTGCCCAGGCTATGGGATTCCGCTTCCGGGATCAGGCGTTTGGAAAGGTCTACCGTACACAGGGTCTTCCGCTGGAATTCGTATCCCAGCCGCTGGAATTCCGTCCTGAGGATGCGGTAATCGAACTGTGCATTGTGGGCCACCAAAACCGATCCTTCCGTAATCTCGACAATGCGCTTGGCCACCTGGAAGAATTTGGGGGCGGTTTTTACCATATGGGGGCTGATGCCGGTGAGTTTTTGTACGTAGGGCTGGATGTCGCGCTCCGGGTTGACCAGGCTGATAAACGTATCCACCACCTGTTGCCCGTCAAAGAGGTGGATGGCGATTTCGGTAATGCCTTCCTCCCCGAACCTGCCCCCGGTAGTTTCTATATCCAGTACGGCGTACACTGCTTTTTTGGCGTTCTTAATGGTAATTCCTTTCCCCAAAGATACTACTTCCTATGCGGACCATGGTACTTCCCTCGGCGATGGCAATCGGATAATCCCCGCTCATGCCCATGGAGAGGATATCGGCATGCTCCCGGCCGGCCATAAACCGGTCAAAGAGGGATTTTAAATACCTGAATTCGGAGGCGACCAGGTCGGCATCATCGGTGAAAGTGGCCATCCCCATCAGCCCCCGTATCCGGACATTGGGGAGGGACGACAGGACCTCCTCCTGCAGGACGCCTTCGAGTTCCTTTTCATCAAAGCCGAATTTTGAGGTTTCCCGCGCAATATGCACCTGCAACAGGCAATCGATGACCCGGTCGTGCCCGGCGGCCCGTTTGTCTATTTCCTCCAGCAGCCGGAGGCTGTCGACCCCGTGGATCAGGGATACGAACCCCGCCAGGTATTTCACCTTATTGCGCTGCAGGTGCCCGATCATGTGCCACTCGATGTCTTTGGGGAGCGACTCCCATTTGCCCACCAGTTCCTGCACCTTGTTTTCCCCGAAGGCCCGGTGCCCGGCCCGGTAGGCTTCCATGATCTCCGCTTCGCCGTGCGTCTTGGAGACGGCCACCAGGGTGACCTGCGGGGGTAGGGAATCCTTGATTTTTTTCAGGTTTTCAGCAATGCTCATGGGTGGTGGTTTTGAAAATCATACAGGGTGAGCCCGCTGGGGAGCTTCGGCTCGATAAAGGTGCTCTTGGGGGGCATGGTCTGGCCCGCATTTGCTATGGCTTTTAATTCTTCCATGGTTACGGGGGTCATCCCGAACCCTACCGCACAAGCCCCCCGGTCGATCAATCGGCGCATTTCCGCACCCCCGTGGCGATCGTGAAGGTAGCGTACCCTGGGGTCAGTCCTGGGATCCGCAACCCCAAAAACCGGTTTGAGGACGGTTTCATACAGCACCTGGCTGTCGAGTTGGCCCAGGGGGTCTTTGGAGGCCAGGGGCTGCTTGCGGAGGTAGAGCGCGAAAAACTCCCCTTCCAGGTACATGGAAAACTGGTGTTTTTCCGTGGGTTCAAAGTGTGCCGGGCCCATTTCATGGATGCGGAAGTACTGGTCGAGTCGCACCAGGAGTTCATGCTTCGAGAGGCCGTTCAGGGTAGTGAGCAGGCGGTAAAAGGATCCGATCCTCAGCTGGGACTCCGGGATCAGGTACGCCATGAAATACCGGAAGGCCTTTCCCTGCAGCGTTCCGTCGGGCCGGGTTTGCGCACGCCGGGCCAGGAGTTCCGACGATGCGCAGCGGTGGTGCCCGTCGGCGATATACAGGGATTCCATGGTCCCGAACGCTTCCCGGATGGCCCCTATGCGGCCCTGTTGGCGAATCACCCAGAGGCGGTGGGTCACCCGGTCCGGGGTGGTGAAAAAATATTCCGGGGCCTCCTGCATGATTTCTTCAAAAAGGGCCCCAAGGGCCTGCTGGTCCGGGTAGGCGATCAGCACGGGTTCGGCGTTGAAGCGGACTTTTTCCAGGTAATCAGCGAAGAGCTCCTCCCGTCGCAAAAGGGTGTCTTCATGCCTTTTGATAAGGTTGTTGCGGTAGTCTTCCGTACTGGCCGCACAGAACACCCCGTAGGCAGAAGCGTCCCCGCTGTGGGTATGGTAAAGGTAGAAGGCGGGCTCCCGGTCCCGGATAAGGATGCCTTCTTCGAGGAATTCCAGGTACCGGTTCCGGACCATTTCAAAGCGCCTGGCCCCGCTGAATTCCCGGTGGAACTTAAAGCCCGGCCTGATGATGTGCAGGAAGGAAAAGGGATTGTGGGCCATAATGGCCTTGCGTTCCTTTCGGCTGTAATCCTCGTAAGACCGCGACACCACATGCGCTACCTTGTCAGGGGCGGGACGGGTGGCCGGGAAAGGGATCAGATCCGCCATGGGCCTCAGCTGAATTGGGCAGCCACTTTTTCGGCCTTTGCGGATTGGGAATACTCGTAAAAACCTTCACCCGATTTCACCCCGAGTTTTCCGGCCGTCACCATTTTCACCAGCAACGGACAGGGGGCGTACTTCGGGTTTTTAAAGCCGTCATGCATCACCTCAAGGATCGACAGGCATACATCCAGCCCGATAAAGTCGGCCAGTTGGAGCGGCCCCATCGGATGCCCCATCCCCAGCTTCATCACGGTATCGATTTCCGAGACCCCGGCGACCCCATGGAACAGGCTTTCTATGGCTTCGTTGATCATGGGCATCAGGATGCGGTTGGCGATGAACCCGGGATAGTCGCTGACTTCCGTGGGCGTTTTGCCCAGCTTCCTTGACAGCTCCAGGATGGTCCCGGTAACGGCTGCCGAGGTACTGTAGCCCCGGATCACCTCCACGAGCTTCATAACGGGCACGGGGTTCATAAAGTGCATCCCGATGACCTTTTCGGGCCTTTGGGTCACAGCGGCGATTTCCGTAATGGAGATGGAGGAAGTGTTGGTGGCCAGGATGGCCCCATCAGGGCAATGCCTGTCCATTTCCCTGAAAATCTTTTTTTTGAGCTCGCGGTCTTCGGTGGCAGCCTCCACCACCAGGTCGGCCTTTGAAACCCCGGGTTCCAATTGGGTCGCGGTCGATATGTTGGCAAGGGTGGCTTGTACCCCTTCCGGGTCGAGAATGCCTTTTGTGACCATGCGTTGCAGGTTCTTTTCTATGGTCGCCATTCCCTTGCTGAGGTTTTCCGGGGAAATGTCCACCAGGGTTACGGCAAAATGGTGCTGGGCAAATACATGGGCGATTCCGTTACCCATGGTACCGGCTCCGATGACGGTTACGTTTTTGATCATTTTTCTTTCTGGTTTGGTTCTGTGTGTCGGATTACAGGGAATTGCCCCGCCCGAAGGCATCGATGATTTTCAGGGCCACGTCAAGCGCCCGGGCCCCGGCCCGAAGGGGTACTGCGGGCTCCAGGTCTTTTTCAATGGCATCGGCAAATTGCTCCAACTCGTCGCGGATGGGGTTGTTCGCGATGATTTCCGGGTTTTCGAAATAAATCTGTTTCTGTTCCCCTTCGGCATTCTGCAAGATCATATCGAATTCCCCCGGGGTGGCCGGGGCGTCCTTCATGCGCACGACTTCCACCTTCCGGTCGAGGAAATCCACGGAGATATAGGCATCCTGCTGGAAAAATCGCGATTTGCGCATGTTTTTAAGCGAAATCCGGCTGGCCGTCAGGTTGGCCACGCACCCGTTTTCAAAGGCGATCCGGGCATTGGCAATATCCGGGGACCTGCTGATGACCGATACCCCGCTGGCCTGGATGTCCCGGACTTCGGAATCCACCACACTGAGGATGATGTCGATGTCGTGGATCATCAGGTCGAGGACCACGGGCACGTCGGTACCCCTGGGGTTGAACTCGGCTAAACGGTGGGCCTCGATGAACATGGGGGTTCCGATCAACCCCCGCACCGCCTGAAAAGCCGGGTTGAAGCGTTCCACATGCCCCACCTGCCCTTTGAGCCCTGTTTTACGGAGCAGTTCCATCAGCAGGGCGGCCTCCTCGTAGGTGTGGGTTACCGGTTTTTCGATAAACACGTGCCTTCCGGCCTCAATGGCTTTTTTTGCACAGTCGAAATGGGAAAGGGTGGGGGTTACGATATCCACCACGTCGACGGCCGCGATCAGGGCGTTCATGTTGTCGAAGTACGGAATGCCGAATTCCTCGGAAACCTTTTTTCCCTGTATGCTATCGGGATCGTAAAACCCCACCAGGTCGTACCTGGGGGATTCCCTGAGCAACCTCAGGTGTATTTTTCCCAGGTGGCCTGCACCCAGTACGCCGGCTTTTAACATATGCGAGGAGTTGGATTAGGATTCAAAAATAATCATACTTTGTGAGTTGACCTTCCGGGGGACAAAGAAGTTCTGACCTTTCTCAGGAGCACGGGCGCCAGCGGGCATTTTCCGCCTTTGGGGGCTACTGTGCCCAAGTTTTTCTAAATTCGCGAAAACTTCACCGCCTTGAGGGACACGTTAAAGCACCAGGGAAAACGAAACCAGCTGGCCGAGTTGCTTGCGGGCAGGGGCATAGCCAGCAAGGCCGTGCTCGATGCGATCCGGTCCGTCCCCCGCCACCTCTTTATGGACAGCGGGTTCGAGGACCACGCCTACCAGGATAAGGCCTTTCCCATAGCGGCCGGGCAGACCATATCCCAGCCGTACACGGTGGCCTTCCAGACCGAGTTGCTGGAGGTCAGCCCCGGCGATAAAATTTTGGAGATCGGCACGGGAAGCGGATATCAAACCGCCGTTTTGTTGAAACTGGGCGCCCGGGTTTACACCGTGGAGCGTCAGTTGTCCCTATTCAAAAAAACCAGCCTGTTTTTCAAAAAAATGGGATACCGCCCCAAGCGCTATGTCTTTGGGGACGGTTATAAAGGGTTGCCCGAGGAGGCCCCCTTCGACAGCATCATCGTCACTGCCGGCGCCCCCCTGATCCCCAAGCCCCTGTTGTCGCAGCTAAAAGTGGGGGGAAGGCTCGTCATTCCCGTGGGAGAAGAGGAGCAGACCATGCTGCTGATTCGCCGTACAGGCGAGAAGGAGTTCGAACGGCGGGAATGCGGCAGCTTCCGTTTTGTCCCGTTGCTGGAAGATAAAAAGGGCTAGGGAGGCGGTCAGTTATTGAACTGTTTCTTAACCCGGTCGAGGTGCCGTTTGGTCTCCCGGGTCTTGATGGTTTCCCTTTTGTCGTATTGTTTCTTTCCCCGGGCAAGGGCAATCTTCATTTTCGCCAGGCCCCGTTCGTTGATGAAAAGGTTCAGGGGCACGATGGTGTTCCCGCTGGTTTTCACTTCCTTCTGTAATTTCCTGAGCTCCTGCCGATGGAGCAGCAGTTTCCGGGCGGCCTTGGGCTGGTGGTTGTAATGCGTGCCATGGCTGTAAGGGTCCACCTGCATGTTGATCACAAAAAGTTCCCCCTGCTCATTGAATTCGCAAAAGCTTTCCGCAATGGACGCCTTGCCTTCGCGTATGGATTTGATTTCCGTACCCGACAGCACGATTCCCGCCACAAAGGTGTCGAGGAATTCATAATCGAAGCGCGCCCGCTTGTTTTTGATGTTTATTTGCTTCTGCATCGCTGCAAAAGTAGCACAAAATCCGGGGTATCCCCTCGAATTTTCCCAAGGCCCGTAAGGTTTGGCTCAAAAATCCCACCTTTGTATCAAATACGTCTACCATGCGAAAAGCCCTGGTTTTTATCCTGGTCGTCCTGGCCCTGGCTTGTAGGGAAACCCGACCCGAAACCCCCGGAGCACAAGCTATTGTCGACCGGGCTATCGAAGCGGCCGGGGGCGACCGGTATGAACAGAGCCGGGTCCGGTTTACCTTCCGCGACCGGCAATACGAGTATTACCGGGAAGCGGGAACGCGGGTGCTCAAGCGGACCACCGCTACCGATACGGCCCGCATTGAAGATATCCTGACAGGAGGGGCCTTTGAGCGAAAAATCGACGGGCAACCCGTGGCCCTGGCCGACTCTACGCGGAAGGCCGTCTCCGAGGCGGTGAATTCCGTACACTATTTTGCCTACCTGCCATATGGCCTGAACGATGCCGCGGTGAAAAAGGAGTACCTCGGCAAGGCGCGCCTGAAGGGATCCGACTACCATAAGGTGCGGGTTACCTTCCGGGAGGAAGGCGGGGGAACCGATTTCGAAGATGTTTTTGTCTACTGGTTCCATACCGAAAGCTTCCTTCCCGACTACCTGGCGTATGAATACCATACCAACGGGGGTGGCAAACGCTTTCGGGAAGCGTACAATGAGAGACGGGCCGGGGGCATCCGCTTTGCAGACTACAAAAATTATAAATACATTGGCCCTTTGCCGGTAAGCGCACTCGACAGCCTATTTGAAAAGGGGGAACTGGAGCTCCTCTCCCGGATCGAACTCACCGACCTGGAGGTTATTCCGGGCAATTACAATTGAAGTGCAGCCGGGTGACCGACGGGTGCGAACCGGAAAGGGTCACAATAAAAAGGCTTCCATTGTCATGGTCCTCCATGGAGGGGAACCGGTCTTCCCCCAACAGGCGGTTCACCAGTTCCGGGGTGGTATTGCTGTGGCCTACCACCAGGACATTTTTGCCGCGGTTTTCGGCGAGGAAGGCCCCGGTATCAAGGGTCTTTGGATCATAATACTGTACGGTAATGTCCTGTTTGACGGCCACGGGGGCCGCCGTCATTCGGGTCCTTTCATAATCGGTGGAATAGATGGCATTAAGGTCGACCGCGTCCAGGATTTCTGCCCAGTGCATGGCCCTTCCCAGCCCTTTTTGGTTGAGTTCCGGGTCCGGGTCCCCTGGATTGGTACGGTCCTTCTCCGCATGCCGGATGAAGTAAAAGGTGGTCACCTCAGGGGAGGCCTCCTCAAGCTGTACAGCGGGTTCCTCTTTACAGGCCAAAAGTGTTAACAGGCATATTCCGAAAAAAAAGGAGGGAAAAATTTTCATAGTTTTGTGCTTTACGTACATTACAGGCTCCCCGATCAGCGCGGCGGTCGCAAAGCAAATATAGCATTTCAAAACCATTGTTTTAAAAATCCGGATATGGGCAAAAAAGGTTTTGCGGGTTTATTCTTTCTCTTTGTTTCCGTGGCCTTTTCCCAGTCCCTGGACCTGCCGCCTGATTTTCGTCAGCATAACCTTACCGAATATAACGCGAACCTCTTCAGCCCGGTGCTTTCCCTTTCCCAGGAGCAACAGCAACGCCTGGCCCTTTGGACCCGGTGGCAATGGCAGACCATAGATGCCGACCCGACCACCCTCTACCTGAGCTACCTGCGGAGGGAAAGCAATATGGCTTTCGGGGGCGGTTTTTTTCAGCACAATTCAGGACTCTTCCAGCAGACCGGAGGGGTCCTGAATTTCGCTTATCGGGTCCCGGTGGGGGAGGGGTTTGGCATTGCCTTCGGACTCAACCTTTTCGGGTACCAGCAGGAACTGGCCGATGACCGCCTGAACCCTTCGGAGCCCATTTTGCCCATAGAACGGACCGTAAACGACTTTATCTTGCAAATGGCCCCTGCCGTGGAAGTCTCCATCGAACGCTTTGCCCTGGGCGTGGTGGCCGAAAACCTCTTTGACTACAATTTTACGGAGAGCCAGGCCGTGACGGAATCGGACCAGAAAACGATTACCCTGATGGGAAGGTATGCGTTTCAGGTGGCTGAAAACGCTGCAGGCCAGGTTACTACCCTTGAACCCCGGGCGTACTACCGCAGGATCCCGGGTTTTGACAATCAGGTAGGGCTGAATGCGCTTTGGGCGGCCCCTGCTTACTGGGCACAGGCCGGATACAACAGTTACTATGGCGTTTCAGCCGGGGCGGGCGTACGCCTGTTCCAAAAGGTTTCGCTGGGGGCGCTTCTGGAGTTTGGTTCGGATGAGAGCCCCCTGGACAGCGATACCTCCTTTGAGGTGGTGATGGCCTTTTCCTTTGGCGGGAAAAAGCCGGAGCCCCCGCAGGAACCCGCGGAAGAACTCATTGTTGAGCAGGAGGCTGGGGAAGAGGAGGCTCGGGTAGCCGAACAAATCGAAGCCCAGGAACAAGCCATCCGCCAGGCGGCCCAGCGAAGGGATTCCCTGGATGCTCGCACCCGGGCACAGGATCTTGTGCTCCAACAACGACGCGATTCCATCCGGCAAATGCAGGAGGCGGCCCTCGCCCTGCGCCGCAGCGAGGATTCCCTCCGGCAGGAGGCAGAAGCGGCACTGGCACTTCAGCGCCGTAAAGATTCCCTGGACCGGGCAGCGGCTGCCCTTGCCGGCCGGGAAGCGGTGGTGGTTCCGGAGAAAGGCGAGAAATACCAGGAAGTCAGCCGCGAAGAAGGGCTTGAGCCAGGATTCTACCTGATTACCAATGTCTTCAGCACCAAAAAATACTACGACCTCTTTATGGAAAGGTTGAAGGGTCGCGGCCTGGAACCGAAATCGTTCTATCGCAGTGCGAACCGGTTCAACTACGTGTACCTGGAGCGATATGAGACCATAGAGGACGCGAGGAGGGCGCGCGACAGCAAATTCAATGGAAGGTACCAGGGTGAACTCTGGATCTTCAGGGTCCGTTAGGCCAGGCCTGCTTTTATTTTTTGATTTCCCTCCGGACCAGGACCTCAAGGTATGCCATGGTGTTGTGGAGGTATTTCCGGTCGGTCATGATACTCGCCATGGCGACCGCACCCTGTATCATGGTGTAGAGTTGTTTGGCAAATTGCAGGGGGGGTACCGGCACCTTCATTTCCCCCCGGTTTACCCCGTTTTCAAGGACCAGTGCGATTTTTCCCTCAATGGTGCGCGCCGTTTCCCGCGCCGCTGCCGAAAGGGTCCGGTGGTTGTGGAGGGCGTCCATGCCGACATTGAGCACAGGACATCCGCCCATGTCCCGCGTAAAGTGGTCGTAATGCCGGTAGAAATCGAGCAGGCGCGACAGCTTTTCCATGGCGGTGCCGTCCACGCCAAGAACCTCATCCAGGGCGCTGAGCAGCCGGTTGCTGTTGTACTGGAACGCGGCAAGGGCCAGGGCGTCCTTGTTTTCGAAATTCCCGTATAATGCCCCTTTGGTAAGCCCTGTGGCCTCCGTCAGGTCGCTCATGCTGGTGCCCACGTACCCGTGGCGGTTAAACACGGGGGCTACGGTTTCAATAATGTAGGCGGTGGTACGCTCGGCCTTGGTGGTCATCAGGCGTGGATTTTTTACGAAGATAAAAAAAAGATACTGTGCGGTATAAGTGCAGGCAAAAAAGAACCCCGGGCCGCTCGCGGCCCGGGGCTTTCCAGTACTGCCAGGGCAGCCTTATTCCACCAGCTCATCCTGGTTCCTGAACACCAGGGCGTCATCGAAACAATCGATCAGGACGATGCTCTCCGGCTTAATGTTGCCGCTGAGGATTTCCTTTGACAGGGTGTTGAGCACCTCCCGTTGCAGGGTCCGCTTGATCGGACGGGCCCCATATTGGGGGTCGAATCCTTTTTTCGCCAGGTAGTCAATAGCCTCTTCCGTGGCGTCGATGGTGATGTGCTCCCTGGCCAGCATTTTTTTCAGGTGCTCCAGCTGCAGGCGTACCACTTCGCGGATGGCCTCCCGGTCGAGGGGGGTGAACATGATAATGTCATCGATCCGGTTCAGGAACTCCGGGCGAATCGACTTGCGCAGCAAGGACAGCACCTCGGAACGCGCCGCTTCGGAGGCCTGCTCCATGTCGTGGTATTCCTCGAACTTCTCCTGGATGATGTGGCTTCCCATATTGCTGGTCATAATGATGATCGTATTCTTGAAATCGGCCAGCCTGCCTTTGTTGTCTGTCAGGCGCCCTTCATCGAGTACCTGCAGCAGGATGTTGAAGGTATCGGGGTGGGCTTTTTCGATTTCGTCGAGCAGGACCACGGAATAGGGCTTGCGCCGCACCGCTTCGGTCAACTGCCCGCCTTCGTCGTACCCGACATAACCGGGAGGGGCCCCAACCAGCCGGCTAACGGCATGGCGCTCCTGGTATTCGCTCATGTCAATCCGGGTAAGGGCGTTCTCATCATCAAAAAGGTAGGCCGCCAGCGTCTTGGCCAATTCGGTCTTTCCGACCCCGGTGGTCCCGAGGAAAAGGAAGGAACCGATGGGCTTCTTGGGGTCCTGCAGGCCGGCCCGGCTGCGCCGGATGGCATCGGAAACGGCCTGTATGGCCTCCTCCTGGCCCACGACCCGTTCGTGGAGCACATCCTCCAGTTTCAGCAGTTTCTCCCGCTCGCTCTGGAGCATTTTGTTTACCGGGATCCCGGTCCATTTGGCTACCACCTCGGCGATATCCTCCGCGGTCACTTCTTCCTTGATCAGGGTGCCGCCATGTTGTTGTTCGGCCAGTTCCCGCTGGAGGGTTTCCAGCCGGGCCTGGGCTTCCTTGATCTTGCCATACCGCAACTCGGCCACGGCTCCGTAATCGCCGTTGCGCTCGGCCCGCTCTGCTTCGAGTTTGAAGTCCTCGATGTCCTGTTTCGTCTTCTGGATGGCATCCACCACCCCTTTTTCGCTTTCCCACTGGGCAAAGATAGAGGCCCGCTCTTCCTTCAGGTTGGCCAGGTCCACGTTGAGGGCCTTCAATTTATTGGGGTCGTTTTCCCTTTTGATCGCCTCAATCTCGATCTCCAGCTGCATGATCTTCCGGTCCAGCACGTCGAGCTCCTCGGGTTTGGAGTTAATTTCCATGCGCAACCGGGCGGCTGCCTCATCCATAAGGTCAATGGCCTTGTCGGGGAGGAAGCGGTTGGTGATGTAGCGCTGCGAAAGTTCCACGGCGGCAATCACTGCTTCGTCCCTGATCTGCACCTTGTGGTGGGTTTCGTATTTTTCCTTCAGGCCCCTCAGGATGGAAATGGCACTCTCCGTATCGGGTTCATCCACGGTGATCTTCTGGAACCGGCGCTCCAGGGCCTTGTCCTGTTCAAAATATTTCTGGTATTCATCCAGGGTGGTCGCCCCGATCGCCCGGAGCTCGCCACGGGCCAGCGCAGGTTTCAGGATATTGGCGGCATCCATGGCCCCCTGCCCGCCTCCGGCCCCGACCAGGGTATGGATCTCGTCGATAAAAAGGACAATATTGCCCTCCGAGGACGTTACCTCCTTGATCACGGATTTCAGCCGTTCCTCGAATTCCCCCTTGTACTTGGCCCCGGCAATCAGGGCACCCATATCCAGGGAATAAATGACTTTGTCTTTGAGGTTATCAGGCACGTCCCCCTGTATGATACGGTGGGCCAGGCCTTCCGCAATGGCGGTTTTCCCCGTACCCGGTTCCCCCACCAGCATGGGGTTGTTTTTGGTCCGCCTCGACAAGATCTGGAGGATCCTCCGGATTTCCTCATCGCGCCCGATCACCGGGTCCAGCTTTCCGCTATCGGCCAGTTTGTTCAGGTTTCGGGCATACTTCTCCAGGGCATTATAGGTTTCTTCCGCGCTCTGTGACGTTACCCTGTCTCCCTTGCGGAGGGCCTGGATGGAGGCCTTCAGGTCCTTTTCGGTCACCCCCTGGTCCTTGAGGATCCGGGCGATCTTGCTTTTGGAGTTGAAAATAGCCAAAAGCAGGTGCTCTATGGAAACAAAGTCATCGGACAGGTTCCGGGCAATGATGGATGCCTCGTTGAGGGTCTTGCCGGCCTCAGTGGAAAACATGAGGTTTCCCCCGGAGACCTTCGGAAAACTCTGAAACTCCTTTTCCAGGATCTGCTCTACGAGGTTTTCATTCACGTTCAGTTTTTTGAGCAAAAAAGGCAACACGTTCTCGTCCACCATGGAAATGGCCTTGTAGAGGTGTTCATTTTCCACCTGGGCATGACCGAACTCCTGGGCGAGTTGTTGCGCCTGCTGCAGGGCTTCCTGCGACTTTATGGTAAAATTATTGATGTTCATGTCCCTGTTGTTTTATCTTTGAATATGGGCTTCTTTCCTTCACGGTCAATAACCTTACCAAGCTCCGGAGACAGACAACCTGGCAGCAAAAATGCGATAAAACAAGACAATACGTCAGAAATAAACTCCAGATACCTTCAATGATCGAACGCATCCAATCCCTTTTCGGTGGGGGGGAACCCAAGGGCCAATCCGGGGGGCCGGGGTTTCCCTGGAAGCCGCTCGACGCTTCCCAGACCCTCGAAGACCTTATAGAATCGAGCCATGTGCGCCCCCAGGTCATCTTCAAGCATTCCACCTCCTGTGGGTTGAGCGCCATGATGCTGAGGCGGTTTGAAAACCAGTGGGGGCAGGCGGGGGAACAGGCCGACTTTTATTTCCTGGACCTGATCCGCCATCGCGGGATCTCCAACCTGGTGGCCGACCGCCTGGACGTCTGGCACCAGTCGCCCCAGGTATTGCTCGTGGTACGCGGGGAGGTCCGGGTTTCGGCCTCCCATGGGGAAATAGGGGGCCTGCTGCCTGAAGCGGTAATAAAAAACCCGGCCTGAGCCGGGTTTTACATCAGTTGAACCGCTGGCGGGCCATGATGTTTTTTAGCCGGTTTTTGAGGTCTTCCCCGGCCAGGAAGACCATTTCTTCATTGGAAGGGAAGGGTACGGCTGCCAGGTCCAGCAAAGCGACCAGGTCATTGTCCAGGGCCCTTCGGTCCCCGTCGAAGTTCGCATACACATGCTGGAATACGTATTGGCTCGACAGGGGGTACTGGTTCAGGGGCTGCCGGCTCCTCAGGTCCACAAAATTTACAGTACCCATTACCTCCACCATTTTTTGCTGGGTAAACTGGTAGAAATTGCATCGGACCGTCTTTAACCGGTCTACTTCAATGCGGTTCCCCAGGCTGTCGCGCACTACATTCCCATCCCGGTCGCGCAGGAATTCGGTTCCGTCGGCAACCTGACGCTCCTTGATCAGCTGCTTTTCCGAAACCTGCTCCGGGGAGATGAGGATCTCCCGGAAGGCCAGTTGCATCTCATAGTCGTAATCGATGTCATCCAGGGGGTTGGTGTGGTATTCGGTCCAGAGGTCGTCCAGGCCATACGTATTGAAATTCAACAGGTCGGCTTCCAGGCGTTCGGGGATGATCTGGCGGGTATCGTTGATCATTTGCACCCGCACATAATCCAGTCCGTTCTGGTAGGCCCGATCCATTTGTTCTTTGGTATCGGCATATCCAGGGTTTATTTCATTGAGGTAGCGGAAATCTTCAAAGGCCTTGCGGAACTCTCCTTTTTGGGTCGCCTGCTCCAGAAGGTTGGAGGCATTGTCGTAGAGGTAGGCCGACAGGTCCTGCTTTACCGACAGGATTTCCCGGTCATACTCGCGGAAGGCGAAACGGGCTTCCCGGTTTTCTTCATAAACCGGGAGCGGAAGCAAGGGGCGGATGCGGTTTTGCACCTCCTTCAGGCCGGTATATTTGCGATAGATACGCTCCAGGTTTGCCGGGTTGCCCTCTTTTTCGAGGAAATTGATTTCCCGGAGTTCCGATTCCACAAATTTTCCATAGGCATCCTCCAGTAACACCACATAGGGCTGGTTACTCCTTTTGGTTTTGTTGCCGGCCAGTTCCCGGATAGATTTGTCAATGGCTTGTCCGAAATTACCCGTGTTCAGGGCTTCCTGGGTTTTTTTGACACCCCCGCACGATACGAGCAAGGCCAGGGCGATGGCTTGAAGGAATACATTTTTCATGGTCGATCACTTTAGGGGTTTGGCATCACCCATCCAAAAGAGGTGCCAAAACCGGTCACCACTAAAACGAATATCGACCGGATATCGTATATCCCCGACCAAATGCGAGGGGTTACCCCGGGAACGTTTCCGGGGGCAGGGCGGGCAACAGCTGGGTTCGCACCTCTCCGAACCCGATGCGAAGCCCGTCTTTTTTACAATGCCCTTTCATGACCACCGTATCCCTGTCTTCCACAAAGGTGCGGCGCTGCCCTCCGGGAAGTTCCAGGGGCTTGCTTCCCATCCAGGCCAGTTCGAGGAGGGAACCATAGGAATCCGGGGTAGGCCCCGAGATGGTACCGCTTCCCATCATGTCGCCGCTGTTCACCTTACAGCCATTCACGGTGTGGTGGGCCAGTTGCTGGGCCATGGTCCAGTACAGGTATTTGAAGTTGGAACGGGAAATGGTGTTTGCTGCCCCGCCTTCGGGGATCAGCTCGACCTCAAGATGGATATCGAAGCTTCCCGGACCCGGTTGCCTCAGGTAGGGCAGGGGCAGGGGATCCTGCTTCGGGCTTGGGACCCGGAAGGGTTCCAGGGCGTCCAGGGTTACGATCCAGGGGGAAACGGAGGAGGCAAAATTCTTTGCCAGGAAAGGACCAAGGGGGACGTACTCCCACTTCTGTATATCGCGTGCACTCCAGTCATTGAACAGGATGAGTCCAAAAATGTACTCTTCTGCCTCACCAACCGGGATGGGTTCCCCCAATTTATTGGCGTCCGTGGTGATAAAGGCCATTTCCAGCTCGAAGTCGACCCTTTTTGAAGGACCGAAGGCAGGGGTTTTTGAATCCCCCGGCAGGGTTTGGCCGTAGGGCCGGCGGATAGGCGTTCCGCTGGGCACGATGCTGGAACTTCTTCCATGGTAACCCACAGGGATGTGGAGCCAGTTCGGCAACAGGGCATGTTCGGGGTCACGGAACATTTTGCCGACGTTGGTGGCGTGCTCTTTGCTGGAGTAGAAATCCGTATAGTCCCCGATCAGCACCGGAAGCTGCATCTCGATTTCATCAAGGGCGAAAAGGATGATCTTTTTGTGTGCTTCGTTGTGCTGCAGTTCCGGGTTGTTGCGGTCGAAGAGTTCGGCAATGCGGTTGCGGACCAGCCTCCAGGTCTTTTTCCCGTCAGAAATAAAATCGTTCAGGGAATCCTGGAGGAAAATATCATCCGTCAGCGGGATTTCGCTGAAATACCCCAGTTGGTGCAGGGCGCCGAGGTCAATGGCCGTATCGCCGATACGGGTCCCGATGGTGATCACATCGTCCCGGGTCAGGAAAACCCCGAAAGGGATGTTTTGAATGGGAAAATCAGATTCCGGCGGCACCGGAAGCCACGACTTCCGGCTGGGATCATTGGCTTTTATGGACATGGAAATTGTTAATTGACGTTTGATAAAATCCTGACCAAATATATCATTTTATCTGGTTTAACCCGAGGCAATTTGTACTTTTACCCGACTAAAAACCCGCCCGGAAGCATGGAAAGAGACCACCAGATTTTTGACCTCATCGAAGCCGAAAAACAGCGCCAACTAAATGGTGTTGAGCTCATTGCCTCAGAAAATTTTGCGAGTCCGCAGGTGATGGAAGCCGCTGGTTCCGTGCTTACCAACAAGTATGCCGAGGGGTATCCGGGGAAGCGCTATTACGGGGGGTGCGAGGTGGTGGACCAGGTGGAACAAATCGCCATCGACCGGGCAAAGGCACTCTTTGGGGCCGTTTACGCCAACGTGCAGCCCCACTCCGGGTCCCAGGCCAATGCTGCGGTCTACCAGGCCATCCTCAAGCCGGGGGATACCATCCTCGGGTTCGACCTTTCCCACGGGGGGCACCTCACCCACGGGTCCCCGGTAAATTTTTCAGGGAAGCTCTACCGGCCCGTGTTCTATGGCGTTGACGGGGAAACAGGCCGCCTCGATTACGACCAAATCGAAGCGCTGGCCCTGAAGGAAAAACCCAGCCTCATCATTGCAGGGGCCTCTGCCTATTCCAGGGATATCGATTACCGCCGGTTCAGGGAAATCGCAGACCGGGCCGGTGCCTTCCTCCTGGCCGATATTGCCCATCCTGCCGGGCTGATCGCCAAGGGCATTCTCAACGACCCGGTGCCCCATTGTCATTTTGTTACCACCACGACCCACAAAACCCTGAGGGGCCCCAGGGGGGGGTTGATCCTCATGGGCGAAGATTTTGAGAACCCCTTTGGGCAGCGCCTGAAGTCGGGGGCGTTAAAGCGCATGTCGTCCCTGATCGACCTGGCCGTGTTCCCCGGGAACCAGGGAGGCCCTCTGGAACATATCATCGCGGCAAAGGCCATTGCCTTTGGGGAAGCCCTTACGGACGGGTTCCTGCATTATGTGGTGCAGGTTCAGAAAAACGCCGCTGCAATGGCCCGGGCGTTCGTCGACCGGGGCTACCACATCATCTCCGGGGGTACCGACAACCACATGATGCTGATCGACCTCAGGAATAAGGGCATCACCGGGAAAGAGGCCGAAAAGGTCCTGGTCAGGGCCGATATTACGGCAAACAAAAACATGGTGCCTTTCGACGACCAGTCGCCCTTTGTCACCTCAGGCATCCGTTTCGGCGTGGCCGCCGTAACCACCCGCGGATTGAAGGAAGGCGATATGGAGCAGATCGTCGGCTGGATAGACCGTGTTTTGCTGGATCCGGATTCGGAGGCCGCTGCTGCAGCGGTCAGGAAGGAAGTAAACGCCTTTATGGGTGGGCTTCCCCTGTTTGCGGGCTAAGTCCCCTGCCTGGTGCAACCCGGTTGGTGCCTCAACCGAGGCTAAGGCTTATGTCGCCCTCTATTTTCTGCATCAGGCATGAATCGAAAATCAGGGGTTGTTCCTGGTTTTCGCAATAAATGGCCCAATATCGAATGGGGTCATCTGGGCGCCAGGGGGTGATTTTCTGATTGGCCAACCGTAACGGCGCATATATTTCAACAGGCCTTCCTTCAGCGCGATCCCAAACCCTGGCATCCTGCAGGCCGAGGAGATGCAAGAGGGGGTAGAAGTCTTCATGGACCCCTTCAGCCCGAATCTTTTGCAATACCAGGAGGGTGTCTGTGCACCGCAATGAAAGCTCCTCCGTTACGACCTTTAGGCCACTTCGTTGTTCCAACTCCCGATGGAGGGACCCAAGGTTTCTGTATTGGGCCCCGTTTCCAACTTCGATCCGCTCATGCCCCCAGCAGCCTTTGCCATAGGCTTCCAGTACCTCCCTTATGCTCAGGGGGCATTCAAGGGAGAGGGTAAGGCCTGCGGACGACCTGTTTATGCCGGTACACTCCACCCGGGCCCGGGAATAAAACAGGCGCTCCAGGGAGCGCGTGAATTCATCCAGCCCATGGAGGCGCAGGGGGCTCCGTGTGCCGGCAGCAAGAAGCCTTGGGAACATAAGGGAATTGCGCATAACCTTCAGGATTAGCAATCTTCATTCAAAATTAGGCCTAATCCGGAAGGTGCAGTTATAGGAAAACCATAAAAGTTTTATGGTTTTTGTAAGATTTTACTTAAAAAATTCCCCGGACAACAGGGGCCGGCTTCAGAGGAAGCCCCGTCTGCGCGCCTCTGCAATCAGGGCCTGGTCGTTTTGTTTTTCGATGCCGAAGAGCGCTTTTATCTGTCGTTTCCGATTTTCAATCGAGGGCAGGGAAAGGGAAATATGTTCCACCATATCTTTGGTTTTGGTGCCCTGGGAAAGGTAATACAGTATTTTCTTGTCGTTCTCATCGAGGTGGATGGTATTGGCCATTCGCTTCCGAATTGCCGTGAGCGCCTTTTGGGTATAGTAGGGCGGCGATTCCAGGATGGTTTCCACCATGGCCTGAAGCGAAGGCTGGTCGATTTCGGATTTCACCATATACCCTTCCGGGTCCACGCTTTGCATTACGCTGTTGATCCGGTAGTTATCGCTGAAGGACGACATAAACACAATACGCGTGTTCGGGGTGATTTTCCGCGCCAGGATTCCCAGTTCCTCCCCGGATTTGGTGGGTCCGCTTTCTCCCTGTGACAACTGGATGTCGAGCAGGAGGATGCGGTAGGGAAGCCCGCGGGTACTCTGCTCCAGTTTGGTTTTGGCTTCCTCAAAGGTTTTTGCGGTATCGAGGTCGACCCGAAACCCCTTGAAAGCAGTGTCTTCCAGGATATACTTATACCCCAGGGTGGTCATCTCGTGGTCATCCACAGCAAGTATCCGTACTATTTGATCCGTCTCCATCATCCCGTTTCAAGTGTTTCAGTATTCCTGTATTTCCACGAAGGATGGCTGCCTGCCGGGGGGTTTGCTCCCGGCCATGGCAGCAGAACCGAAAGCGTTGTCCCCTTTCCGGGTGCTGACGATACCTTCAGCTTGCCTCCGATGGCCCTAACCCGCGACTGGATATTTTTTAGGCCTATGCCCTTTCTGGCCAGCCTCGGGTTGAAGCCTTTGCCATCGTCCCTGACATGGATCTCCAGATGGGTGCTGTCGCCTTCCATCTGGAGGGTCACTTCCGAGGCGTTGGCGTGCTTTACCACGTTTTGCAGGCTTTCCTGGATTACCCGGTACAGGTTGATCTTTACCTCCCCGGGAAGGGCGTCCCAGTCCACATCCTGATTGTACTGGCAATTAAAGAGCACGCCCGACCCCAGGGAAATCTCTTCTGCCAACTCGGTAAGCGAATGGGTAAAATTATGGATTTTACGGTAAACCGCATTGCTCAGCTCGTGTGAAATCCCCCGAATATCTTCCTGAAGCCCCTGAAGCTTTTCAATGGCTTTGGTTCGCATGGAAAGCGAGGCCGGGTCCGATTTCCCGTTAAGCCCCAACAGCACCATCCGTATGCCGTTAAGTTCCCCCAGGACCCCGTCGTGCAACTCCTCGGAAATGCGTTTTTGGACCTTTTGTTTTTCCTGTTCAATTTTCTCGCTTTGGCCCAGCATCAGGTTGAAAATTTCCTGGTTTGCCACCTGCTGCTGCTGCTGGAACCGCAGTTTCTGGTTGCGGATGCGCTGCAGGATAATCACCACGGCGGCCGCGCTGAGCAGGAATACCCCCAGGGCGATCCCCACCCACAACAGGAGTTGTTGCTCCAGGGCCTCATTCTGGGCGATATATTGTTCGGTATTATAGCGGATTCGGGCAAACCGGTTTCTTTCGTCCCTTTCATTTTCCAGTAATTCCTGGTTCAGGGCCGCATACTGTTGAAAAAAATAGGGCGCCTCCTGAGGAACGATTTGGGCGGCAAGCGGATAGAGCTCCAGCAGCCGTTCCGGGCTATTGCTGGCTTCCGCATATCCCAGGGCCTGTTCCAGGTGGTTTTCAGCAAGGGAATCCCTGCCTTCGCCCTGGTATAGACGGGCCAGGAAGTAATGGGAGGATGCCAGGTCCAGGGCATTCCCTCCGGATTGCCTGATTGCCAGGGCCTCCAGGTAGGCCTTTTCAGCCTCCTGTATTCGACCCAAAGCATAGAGCGCCGTCGCCAGGTTGGTTTTGTAAAGGCTGAATTCACGCGGGTTTTTGTATTCTAAACTGTCATTTTCAATGGCTTGCCGATAGTATTCCGCCGCCAGTTGATAATTCCCTGAAGCGCGGTGCACGTTGCCGAGGTTGTTGTAGAAGGCATACCATTCATTAGGACCTCCGTCAATTTCCTGAAGGTATCCCCTGGCCCGTTCGAAATAGTCGAGGGCCTCCGGGTATATCCCCTGGTCTTTAAGGTTGGTGCCCAGCATCTGGTAACACCGGAACAGGCCTTCCCGGTCACCAATTATTTCTGAAATGCGAATGGCCTCCACCAGGTTGGCCTCCGCCCCCGCGTAGTCCTTCAATAGGTTTTGCATCGAGGCCATCTTCCGGTAAAGGGAAGCCGTGGAAGCGAGGTCTTCCCGGGCCTGGTAGAGGTCTTTGGCCAGGAAAAAATAGTAGTAGGCGCTGTCGCGCTGCAGGGTTTTTTCATGATACCACCCCAGGTCCCAGGTGGTGCTGCCCAGGGCCAGGGTATCCCGGAAGGCGCGGGCCACGAAACGGGCCTCGCGGTTGATGGCGAGAAAAAGGGAGTCATCCGTCAGGTCCACGGCGTGGTAGGAAAGCCGGGCCAGCACATTCGGGAGCAGGGTGTCGGGCCAGAGGTGGTCGCGGTTGTCGAAAATGCGGCCGATCAGCTCCCTTTTTACCCTGTCTTCTGTGGTGGGGCGTTCAAGGCTGTCCTTCCACACCAGCAGTTGGCGCGATATCCCGGGTCCGGGCTGCTGGGCATGCGCAAAAAAGATGGCAAGGCTTGCGGTAAGGATGTGGACCACTCTACCCATGGCACGCTGTATTTTACCTTTAAGATATAAAAAAGCCCCGAAGTCTGGGGCTCTTTTATGCAACAGGATGTCTTGCAATGTTATCCATTCCTGCCTTTTGTATTATGGTTGTCGTCTTCCCCGGCCCGTACTTCCAGGTTGTACAGGGCTTCGGTATCCTCTACGGAAGTTTCGGCCTCGCAGGAGGCAAAGGTTCCGGCAAACAACAGGCAAATCGCGGCAATAGGGACAAATTTTTTCATCTTCATCAGGGTTTTGGTTGAACATTAACGTGCTCCTAAACTACAATCCCTCAGGAGGTTTATTGCATGATTTGCCCTGCGTTTAGCCAGTGGCGGGCCTCTGCGAGGATTTGACAGGGTTTTGGGAGAATCTGGTCATGAATGCCCCAGGTAGGCTTTCTGGGTGAGGAGTTCCTTCAGGGCATCCACATTTTTCCGGTAACCCCGCGAGAACGGAAGCTCCGTGCGGCCGCCCCGGAGGGTACACCGGTTTTTGCCATAGTGGATGCGCGAAACGTAATCGCAATTCAGGATGTAACTCTGGTGGATCCGCACAAAGTTTGGCGGGAGTTGCCCTTCAAAACTCTTCAGGGTTTTATAGGCACTTACCCTGCGCCCGTCGGCCAGCACAAAATCAGTAGCATTGTTGTCGGCCTGCAGGTAGAGGATATCGCCGGTGTTGAGGTACTGGTAATCCTTGTAAGACTGCAGGCAGATGGTTGTGGGCACCTCAGGCCTGGGCAGGCGTTTTTGGAGTTTTAGTAGGGTCTTCCGGATTTCGAATTCCTCCAGGGGGAGGATCCAGTAATCGAAAAACTGGTTTTTAAGGGCATCATAGGCATAGCTGTTGGAAGACGCCATGGCCACCCCTGCCGGGATTGCTTCCAGGTACTGCGCCAGCTCCCCCCACATGCGGAAGCATTCGGCGGCCTGCCCATCGAGGTCCACAAAGACCACATCTGGCTTGAATTTCAGCAGGCTTTTTATGCCTTCCCCGGCAGTGGGATCTACCGAAACACAAAAGAAAGCATCATGCTCTTGCAGAAAATGCTGGAGTTGCAGACTCGTTGCCGCATTGGGAGATATGATGCCATAGGCGTATTCCACGGGGTGCTAAAATATCTCCCAAGGTAGTGATCCCCTGTATTTTGCGGCTATATAAAAACCATAGAATATTTATGGTTTTCCTCACCCGCAGCGGTCCCTGGCCCCATCGGGGATGGCCTGATGGGGGCATGAAACTATATGAAAGCCAGCCGGACCTCCTCCGGCATGCGAATGGGCCGGCCCCCGTTACGGTCCAGCAAAACCCACTCCGTAGTACAGTCTGCAATGCGGAGCCCCGTATTTTTTTCTTCCACCTCTACCACGCGACGGCACAGGGCGCCACGGGCTTCCGGCACAAAAGTGGAAAGCCGCAGCACCATGCCTTCCAGGGCCGGGCGGTGGTAGGTAATGGCATGGCTTTTCACCACCCAGAGGTATTTATCGTCCCACCCGGGAAGGGCGAGTTCCTCCCAGTGTTCTTTTGAGACCTCCTGTACCCATTCGAGGTACCGTACATTGTTTACGTGTTGGAGGGCATCCAGGTCCGCGGCCGTTACGACCAGGTCTTTGTGGTATTTTTTCATTCCCCTTTCTTCACGATCCGGACTTCAAAGAGCTTGTCCCAGTTCTTGCCGGTCACAAAGAAGGTTCCCCGCTGCTCATGGTAGGCAACCCCGTTGAAAACATCAAGGTCCCGGTGCTGGGTTACCCGGTCGCGGAGCCCGCCGAAATTCACCACGCCCTCAATGGCCCCGGTTTTCGGGTCGATGATCATCATGCTTTCCTTTTGCCAGACATTAGCGTAGATCTTTCCCCCTGCGTACTCCAGTTCATTGGCTTTATTGAATACAGAGCGGTCCGTAACCGTTTGGATAAAACCTTCTTCTTTGAGCGTGACCGGGTCGAGGCGCCAGATTTTCTGGGTCCCGTCGCTTTTAAAGAGGTGGCGCCCGTCATTGCACAGCCCCCATCCTTCGCGGCTTTGTCCGTAGGAAAAGGTTCCGGTGGGCTCCAGGCTTTCCCGGTCATACAGGAAACCCATACCTTCCTTCCAGGTCAGCATGGCGATTGTATCGTTCCAAATGGTGATCCCCTCCCCGAAGTACTGTTTGTCGAGGGCCACGGATTTCAGCACCTTTCCGCTCCGGTAATCCACTTTCCTGAGGGTGGAGGCCCCTTTGCGCCCCGTGCTCTCGTAGAGCGTATCGCCGTGGAATTCGAGTCCCTGGGTAAAGGCTTCCCGGTCGTGGGGGTAGGTGGCCAGGATCTCGTAGGTGTATATTTCCGGTTTGTTTTCAGCCAGCAGGAGGATCTCCTTTTCAAGGGTGACCCATTGTCCCCCGTTAAGGAATCGGGCCTCGAGGGTTTTGCTGCCCAGGGTTTGGGAGGTGAGCGTGAGCCGGTTTCCCTCGGCCTGCAGGGGGGTACCGTCCAGGAAGTATCCCAGGGAATCCACGGCCAGCCCTTCCCGGTTTTCCAGCCTCACGCCAACTTGTGCCCCTGCGGTGTACTTCCCCCCCCCTTCCTCCAGGACCAGGGAGAACTGTCGCGAGGGATCGGTTTCCCCGCAAGCCAGGAACAAATTTAAAAATGCCACTGCCACTGAAGTTTTCCAAAGACTCATTTGCTTGTTTTTTAGCTCCGCCGGTTGTTGCCCGAACCGGGCTTTTTGGCGCCTTGCTAAATTAAGGAGGTATTCGCTTTGTCCCAAACCCAAAAAAGGTCTTATATTTGCACGCGGCAAGTCCTACACGACCAGCTCCTGCAGAATCCCCCAGGGCGGGAACGCAGCAAGGGTAAGCGGTCGTAGCGGTGCGATGTAGGTAGCTTGCCGTTTTTTTTTACCCTATTCCCAGAGGTTCCCCTCGTCCCGGGCAGCAAAAACGCTGCTTTTTTCATTTCTTTGCAGGTATGCGGCACAGCAACGAAGTTGTTCTCATCACAGGCGGGGCTTCCGGCCTGGGAAAGGCCACCGGCCAGTACCTGGCGTCACGCGGCTACCGGGTTTATGGTACCGCCCGAAACCCGGAAAGGTATCCCGGCTTTGACCTGTTCCCCCTGCTCCGGATGGATGTGCGGCAGGAAGCCTCGGTTAAAGCGGCGGTCGAAGCCCTGATCCTGCGGGAAGGCCGGGTCGATGTGCTGATCAACAATGCCGGGGTAGGCATTACGGGCCCCCTCGAGGAGACACCCCCTGAAGCGATGGCCGATGCCTTCGAAACGAATTTTTACGGCCCCCTGAGGGTGATCCGCGCCGTTTTGCCGCACATGCGCCAACGCGGGCAGGGTTTCATCCTGAACATTACTTCCGTTGCCGGGTATATGGGACTCCCTTATCGGGGGGGATACTCGGCCTCAAAGGGTGCCCTGGGGATCATTACCGAAGCCTATCGGATGGAAATCCGGGATTTCGGGATACGGATGGCCAATCTGGCCCCGGGGGACTTCGCCACCAATATAGCCGCCGGGCGCTACCATTGCCCGGTACTCGAAGGTTCCCCGTACGGGGAGGCCTACCAGCGGACCCTGGGGTTGATGGACCAGCATGTGGCCTCCGGGAAGGACCCCGTGGTGCTTGCCCGCAAGGTGTATTACATACTGCAACAGCGTCGCCCAAAAGTGCATTACACCTCAGGCAGTGCCCTGCAGCGCCTGTCGCTGGCTTTGAAAAAAATACTCCCCGACAAAATCTATGAACGCCTGTTGCTGAACCATTATAAATTGTAGTTTTGCCCCGGGAAGCGGGGCGTTTCCTGCTCATACAAACCACTTTTACCCATGAAATTCTTTATCGATACCGCCAACCTAGATCAAATCCGTGAAGCCCAGGAACTCGGCGTCCTGGACGGGGTAACCACAAACCCTTCCCTGATGGCCAAGGAGGGCATTACCGGCAGGAACAACATCCTGAAGCATTATGTGGATATCTGTAACCTTGTGGACGGGGATGTTTCGGCCGAGGTTATTGGCACCACCTTCGACCAGATGGTCCGCGAGGGCGAAGAACTGGCCGACCTGCACGAGCAGATTGTGGTAAAAGTCCCGATGATCCGCGATGGGGTAAAGGCGCTGAGGTATTTCTCGGAAAAAGGGATCCGCACCAACTGTACCCTGGTTTTTTCGGCGGGCCAGGCCCTTGTGGCCGCCAAGGCAGGGGCCAGCTATGTTTCCCCTTTCATCGGCCGGCTCGACGACATCTCCACCGACGGGCTGAACCTGATCGCCGAGATCCGGGAGATTTACGACAATTACGAATTTGAGACGGAAATCCTGGCGGCTTCCATCCGCCACACCATGCACATTATTGCCTGTGCCAAGCTCGGGGCCGATGTGATGACCGGACCCCTTTCCTCCATAGAGGGGTTGCTTCGGCACCCGCTTACCGATATTGGGCTCGAAAAGTTCCTGGAAGATTATCGCAAGGGAAATTCCTGAGGCTCCCCAGGGGAGGGAGCTTCCTTCCTTTTTTAACAGGCCTTGGGAAAATTGCTAGAAAGAAGTGTTCAGGTTGGCAAACCCGTCTACGATGCGGCCATCCTGGGTGAGGATGCTTTTAAACGGGTGGTAGACGACCAGGGTATGGGCGAAATTTTGGAAATCCCCGGTCCAGAACTGGTCTTCGGCCTTGAGCCCGTGGTTCCCAAGAAGGGTTTTCCACCGGTCGCGGCTGGTGCGGAGGCAAATCCCCACAAAGCGGGTATCCGGATGTTTCTGGCTCAGGGCGTGGATCCTGCGCGTAATGTTGACCAGATGCCTCGGTTCCGGCCCGGACCAAAAATAGAATACCACCTTTCCCGTGGAAGCGATATCCTTAAGGCTGAGCCGCTCCCCTTCGGTATTTTCAACCAACAGGGCCGGCAACTCCACGTTGGGCCTGAGGTTGCGGATGGACTCACTTAGGGTATTGATCTCCTCAAGGTGCCTGTTCTCTCCGGAGCGGGCATGAAAATCCTTCATGAAGGCCTCAAAATTCTCTTCCGTATCGTTTTTTAAGAGGTATTCAAAAGCCACGGTCCGGAAGAGGTTATCTCTTAAGTCCTGTCCGGTAACGAGGCTGTCGATCAGCTGCAGTTGGTGCTGGTTGAAATGCAGTTGATTCCTGAGTTTTACCTGGTCCATATCGCAGGATTTCTGGCATCCCATAAAGGCGAGGTTTCCAATATGGTAGAGCATGAAATCGTGGTAGGGTTTCAGGAAGGTAAGGTTTGGGTTGTTGTAGGAAACCTGGCTGCGGTATGCGTAGAAATCGGCAGGAAGGTCATGCAAAACGCCTTCCCCGATGACCTGCCGGTGCCAGAAAGGATATTTCTCCTTGTAATAGAAATTCTTGTACAGGATACTGGAAAGGGCCAGTTCATATCCCTTTTCGGAAAGGTTGAAGTCTTCCTGGAGCGCCTCCAGCCTTCTGATTTTGTGCGCTTTAAGCGAATCTAGTTTAACGCTAAAAGCCTGGGGTTCCAGGGGTACAAAGGAATGGCGTATGAGCCCTTCCTCACTTTCGGATTCGAGGTAAAGGTCGATCAGGAAGTTATTCAGGGTTTCGCCACGGCCCGAAAACACAAGGGATTCATCAAAGGATACCGTATTGAGGCGGATCTGGAGGCTGTCGCCTTTCTCCAGGTACACATATTGAAATTCCGGGCGGTGGTAAAAATTATACAACCCTTCATCCAGGGAGTCCAGTTGCATGACAAAGCGGTTGTCGGCATTTAAAAGGGCGGAGTCCACGGGCTCTTCCCCTTTATACAGGATTACATAGGAGTCGGTCGGGTTTACGATTTCACCTGCGAAGTACACTCCGTCTGATGGCTCCTGCTTCTGATTACAGCCAAATATCCCTATCAGTAAGAAAGCGAGTAGCGCTCGGTTCATAAAGTCTTTCGGCATCGGATCAGGACAAATCTAAACAAAGCCCTATTCCCGCCTTGTTAATGGGGAGTTAAAAAATGGAAATCAGCGGGTTACAGCCGGGGGTTTTAACAGGGCGTTTTACTGGACTGCCGGGGTTATTTTATGTACTTTTGCCGAAATTTTAAAAATACGGCCATGCTTTCTGTTTCCAACCTTTCCGTGCAATTTGGAAAAAGGGTTCTGTTTGACGAGGTTAACGTCACGTTTACCGCCGGGAATTGTTATGGAGTCATCGGGGCCAATGGGGCCGGGAAGTCGACTTTTCTCAAAATCCTTTCCGGGGACATCGACCCCACTTCTGGCCGGGTACACCTGGAACCGGGCAAGCGCATGTCGGTGCTGGAGCAAAACCACAATGCCTACGATGCCCATCCGGTGCTGGAAACCGTGCTTATGGGCAACAAGCCCCTTTTCGCGATCAAAACCGAAATGGATGCCCTTTATGCAGATTACAATGATGCCAATGCAGACCGGATCGGAGAGTTACAGGTGGCCTTCGAGGAAATGAATGGATGGAATGCGGAAAGCGATGCTGCGGCGCTACTCTCGAGCCTTGGGATTCCCGAAAGCCTTCACTACAGCTCTATGTCGGACCTGGACTCAAAAGTGAAGGTAAGGGTGTTGTTGGCCCAGGCCCTTTTCGGAAATCCTGATGTACTGGTGATGGACGAGCCGACCAACGACCTGGATTACGATACCATACAGTGGCTGGAGGATTTTCTGGCTTCTTATGAAAACCTGGTGATTGTGGTTTCCCACGACCGTCATTTCCTGGATGCGGTTTGTACCCATGTGGCCGACATTGACTTTGGCAAAATAAACCTGTATTCGGGGAATTACACCTTCTGGTATGAGAGCAGCCAGCTGGCGGCCCGCCAGCGTGCCCAGCAGAACAGGAAGGCGGAAGAGAAGGCCAGGGAATTGCAGGAATTCATCCAGCGTTTCAGCGCCAACGTGGCCAAGAGTAAGCAGGCCACCTCCCGGAAAAAAATGCTCGACAAACTCAAGATTGAAGATATCAAGCCTTCGAGCCGCAGGTACCCGGCCATTATTTTCGACAGGGAACGCGAAGCCGGGGACCAGATCCTTCATGTGGAAAACCTCGCGGCCCGGAGCGAGGAAGGGGAGTGGCTGTTCCGCAAGGCAGACCTCAACCTGGCCAAAGGCGATAAAGTGGCCCTGATATCCAGGGATTCCCGGGCCACAACGGCATTTTACGAAATTATTGCCGGGAACCGCCAACCGGAGGAGGGTACTTTTTCCTGGGGGGTTACCACTTCCGTATCTTACCTCCCTGCCGATAACAGCAGCTTTTTCCAGGACGATATCAACCTGGTGGACTGGCTGCGGCAATGGGCGAAGACCCAGGAGGAAAAGGAGGAAGTCTACCTCAGGGGCTTCCTGGGGAAGATGCTCTTTAGCGGGGAGGAAGCCCTAAAAAAATGCACGGTCCTCTCCGGGGGCGAAAAGGTCCGGTGTATGCTGAGCCGGATGATGATGCAAAGGGCGAACGTCCTTTTGCTCGATGAACCCACCAACCACCTCGACCTGGAAAGCATTACCGCCTTCAACAACTCCCTGAAGCAATTCAAGGGCACGGTGATCTTCACCACCCACGACCACCAGTTTGCCCAGACCGTGGCCACCCGTATCGTGGAACTCACCCCGGCCAATACCCTCGACCGCTACCTGTCATTTGACGAATACATGTCAGACGCAGCTATCCGCGAACAGCGCGAAAAGCTTTACCAGGTAACCGCCTGAGGGTGGTAGCAGTACGGCAGGTGAAGCGGCAGCCCCCGGGGAGGGGTCTGCCTCAGGCATTAAAATACTTGCTGTCCCAGATGGCGGGGTTGAAATTCTTGCCCAGGGCAAAGCCATAGAAAATAGTGACCGCCGCCAGGGATTTGAACATAAAGAAGAAGATAATCCAGAATTCGGCGGAGCTGTTGTTCCTCGAAAAAAGGCCGTCCGGAACCAGCAGGGTCAGGAGGTAACTGAGCACCACCACCAGGAGGGTGAGGTTGACGATGTTTTTGAACGGCCACACCATCCATTTCCTGAAAGGGTGCAGGTCATTCCCCCATTTATGGACGAGGTAATAATACCCGTTCCCCATGGGGGCAAAAAGAAGGGGGTCATCCTTATCCTCCAGTTTGAAAAGTCGCGACGGGGCAATGATTTTCATCCCCTCCAATCGGGTCTGGTGTTCCTTTTCCAATGAGGAAACTGCCCTCCGGGCTTCTTCCGGGACTTCTGGCTTGAAATAGGAGAGGTCAAGAAAGCGAAGCCTGAAATCGATACAGATCTTGCGGATCTGGTCCACGTGGTAGATCCGGGAAGTATCGAGCAGGTCGAACTCAAAGCGGTTGGCGGGCAGGGGATCCCCTTCTTCGTTTCCGGGGGCTGAAGAGCCACCGGAAGGGTTCAAAAGCGCCTCCAGCCACTGTTCCGTATAAACTGCATTCGGAGAGGTGTCCCGCGCTCTTTCCAGCTCTTTGGCGATATCGGTCCTGTTGATCATTTTCTTTTTTTTAGCAATTGCTCAAAATTAAGGAATGACGGGCATCATGCAAAACCAATTGCAGACCCCATGATTGTTAAAGTATTGTTAAAAAAATCAGGAAGATGTTTTAGGATTTCCTGAGGTTTGTCATAAAGAGGTATCTTACCAGGCTTTTTCGACCTTTCATCGAAAGGCTGAGCCACGACCTCAATCCGGTTTTTTTTATGCGCCTCCTTATGTTAACCCTCTTTCTGGGCCTGGCCCCCTTCACCGCTGACCTCAGGGGACAGGGGGCTCCTTTTGACGGGGCAGCCATACCCATCCCCGGGCCTTACCAAACCCTTGCAAAGGCCATTGCCCTTTCCGATTTTCAGCACATGCTGGAAGCCAGCGGGCCTTTTACTGTTTTTGCCCCTTCGGACACAGCGTTCCAAAAGCTTGAAAGTTCCGGGGCCAGCGGGCTCCTGGACCCTGAGAACCGCAGGCAGTTAAAAACCCTGGTGGGGTACCATATCGTAGCCGGGGAACTAACAGCCTCCCGGATCCTCAGGGCCCTTTCCAGGGGAAGTGGGTCCGCTGTGTTTACCACCGTGCAGGGGGAACCCTTGCTGGCCACCCTTGAGGGTACGGATATTGTCCTTACTGACTGCTCAGGGAGGGAGGCCCGCATCGTTCATGCCGATCGGGCGGTGGAAAACCTGGTTTTTCATGGAATCGACGCGGTCGTGTCTCCCGCGACCGGGTCGCGTTAGCGAAGCTGTGCCCCCAATTCTTTTTCAAACCGGAGCCGCAGGCGCTGCATGACGGCATCAATGCCCTTATCGGTAAGCGTCTTCCCGGGGTCCTGTAGGGTAAAACTCACAGCATAGGACTTTTTCCCCTTTGGCAGTTTGTCCCCGGTATACACATCGAAGAGCTGGACGCTTTGCAACAGTTTCCGTTCTTCGGCGAAAGCCAGCTCATGCAGCCGGGCAAACGTGACCTGTTGGTCCAGCAAAAGGGCAAAATCGCGCTTTACTTCTGGGAATTTGGGGATTTCCTGATAGGTAAAGCTCCGGTCCGAAGCGGCATTCACCAGCTCCATCCATCGGATATCGCCATAATAAACCGGTTGTTTGATGTCGAAGTCTCTTAGGATTCCAGGGTGGACCAGCCCGAATTCCGCGAGGGTGCGGCCCTCGCGGACCATTTTCAGCCCTTCGCCGAACCTGGCATCCTCCAGGGGTTCCTCCTTCCATGGGCCTATGCCGGCCCGATCGAAGAGTTGAATGATTACTCCTTTCAGGTAAAAGAATCCGAGTTCCTCCCCGGCACCGGTCCAATGGTCCGCGTGTTTTTTTCCGGTGATCAAAAGGGAAAGCCTCTCCGCTTCATGGAATGCATCCTCCTGACGGCAGTATACCTTTCCGAATTCGAAAAGTTTCTGGTCCTGTTGCCGCCGGTTCAGGTTATGACGGACGGTTTCCAGGCCATTGAACAAAAGGTCCATCCTCAGGGCCGACAGCTCATTGCTCAGCGGGTTGAGGAGGGTGACCTGCGATCCCCCGCCGGGAAGGATTTTGTGGTGGTCGGGGTTGGTAAGGCTGTTCCCGAGGATTTCGTAAAAGCCGTTGGCGGTGAGCAGGCTGCCTGCAGCTTCTTCCACCCGGTGGGGCTCCACGGGGGGAGGGGGTAGGATGGAGGCCGTAAGCTTTTCCTTATTTGGGATGTTGTTGTACCCGTAAACCCTCAGGATTTCCTCGATGACGTCCACTTCCCGCCTGACATCGGCCCGGTAAAACGGGATGATCAGGCCGAGGCCTGATTCCGTTACGCTTTTTACCTGTATATCGAGCGACGCGAGGATGGATTTGATGGAATCCCTTGGGATCTGATACCCGATCAGGGAATCGATTTTTTCGAAGGTCAGGAAGACCTGAAAATCTTCCTTCTTATTGGGGTACAGGTCGGTGACATCGGAGCTGATATCCCCCCCGGCGAGTTCCCGGATCAGGATGGCCGCCCGGATCAGGGCGTATTCCACATTGTTGATGTCGACCCCCCGTTCGAACCGAAATGAGGCATCCGTGCTCAGTCCGTGCCGCTTGGCGGTCTTTCGGATGGAGATGGGGTCAAAATAGGCGCTTTCCAGGAAAATTGAACGGGTGTCTTCGGTAACCCCCGTGTTGATGCCCCCGAACACCCCGGCAATGCACATGGGTTTTTCCCCGTCGCAAATCATGAGGTCTTCCTCGTGGAGGAGGCGTTCTTCTCCATCGAGCGTCATAAAGGGCGTCCCGGCCTCCACGGTCTTAACGATCACCTTTTTTCCGAAGATCCGGTTGGCGTCGAAAGCGTGCAGGGGCTGCCCCAACTCATGCATCACATAATTGGTGGCATCCACCACATTGTTTATGGGGTTCAGGCCAATGGCCCGCAACCGGTTTTTGAGCCAGTCCGGGGACGGTTGCACGATCAGGTTGGTCAGGGTGATCCCGCAATACCTCGGGGCCAGCTGGTGGTCTTCCACAGAAACCTCAATGCGTAGGGACCGGTTGTTAACGTTGAATGAACTCACCGAGGGGGTCCGCAGTTCCTTGTTGATTTTCAATTGCTTGAGGCCTGCTCTCAGGTCCCGTGCCACCCCGAAATGGCTCATGGCATCGGCCCGGTTGGGGGTGAGCCCGATCTCGAAAACCTGGTCCTCCTCCACGCTGATGAGGGCATCGAGGGGGGTGCCGTTCGGGGCTTCGGTTTCCAGCACCATGATGCCGGCATGGCTGTCGCCCAGGCCAATTTCATCTTCTGCACAGATCATGCCGTGGCTTTCCTCCCCGCGGATTTTCCCTTTCCGGATCTTCCAGGGTTTTCCTTCGGGATCGTAAAGGGTGGCCCCCACGGTCGCCACGGGCACCTTTTGGCCCTCGGACACGTTTGGGGCGCCGCAAACTATGGAAACCGGGTCTTCGGGGCCAATAGCCACCCTGCACAGTTTCAATTTGTCGGCATTGGGATGCTTCCGCACCTCCAGGACTTCCCCGACCACGACGCCTTTAAGGCCGCCTTTTACCGACTCAAACCGGGAGATCCCTTCCACTTCAAGGCCAAGGTCCGTCAGGAGTTCTGCGGTTTTGGCGGGCTCCCAGTCAATTTCCAGGAATTGTTTTAACCAGTTGTAGGAAATATTCATGCTGCCCCTTTAAGCGCTCAAAGATAACACAATGTCCCAAGATTTCCATAGGCCCCTGTAGAGAATGGGGCTATTAAAAACCCCCGGGTTTCGGGGGTTTTCACGGATAATTTAAATTGGGAATCAAATGATGGTCGATTTACCCAATCCGATATTTTCTTTGTTCAGTCCGCGATATTCATCACCATCTGCAATATGGGTGGCGACGAAATGGCCCACATCATCGGTCCCGTACTTGGAATTGGGGTCCAGGTCTGGGGTAACGACCCCTTCCCTGAGCGACCGGTCCACGGCCTGGGAAACGGCATGGGCCTCTTCTCTGAGCCCGAAATGCTCCAGGAGCATGGCGGCTGAAAGGATACTGGCAAGCGGGTTGGCGATGTTTTTTCCCGTTGCCTGCGGATAGGAACCATGGATCGGTTCAAACATCGAATAGCGTTCGCCCACGGAGGCCGAGGGAAGCAGTCCGATCGACCCGCCGATGACGCTCCCTTCATCGGAGAGGATGTCGCCGAACATGTTTTCCGTGAGGATGACATCAAACTGCCCCGGGTTCAGGATCAGTTGCATGGCGGCGTTATCGACAAAAAGGGTGTTCAGTTCCACTTCCGGGTAGCTTTCCGCGATTTTGGTAACCACCCTGCGCCACAGGCGCGATGATTCCAGCACGTTGGCCTTGTCTACCAAAGTGAGCTTCTTCCTGCGGTTTTTGGCCGCTTTGAAGGCCAGGTGGGCTATCCGGCTGATTTCCTCTTCGGTGTAGAGGCAGAGGTCCGAAGCAGAGGTGCCATCCGGGCTCAGGGTCTTTTCCCCGAAGTAAATGCCCCCGGTAAGTTCGCGGTAGATCACAAAATCGGTATGCTCAATAATTTCCTGGCGCAGGGGGGAGTTCCCGATCAGAGTCGGGAAGACTTTTACCGGCCTGATGTTGCTGAAGAGCCCCAGTTCCTTCCTAAGTTTTAACAACCCCTGTTCAGGGCGGACCTTGGAATCCGGGTTATTGTCAAACTTCGGGTCTCCGATGGCCCCGAACAGCACGGCGTCGGAGCGCTTGCAAAGGGCGAGGGTGTCTTCGGGTAGCGGGTCCCCGGATTCCGCGATGGCCACAGCCCCCACAGGGGCACTGGCAAAAATAAATTCGTGCCCGAAGGTCTCCTCCACGGCCTGCAGGCAGGAAACGGCCTGGGCGATGACTTCCGGTCCTATCCCGTCTCCCGGGAGCAAAGCTATTTTAAGTTTCATCAGGCGATGCTTTCGATGTTGATGGCCGAGGCTTCCACAATTTGATGGATGTCCTGGTCCAGGATTTCTTTTTTGCAGTCTGCAAATTTCAGGAACTGTTCGTAAACAGCGTCCAGTTGCACTTTGGTCAGCTCATAGCCCACCTTTTTGGCGCGGTAGGCCAGGGCCGCCCTTCCGCTGCGGGCGGTTAGGACGATGGAAGACTCGGTGACCCCCACCTCGGCCGGGTCGATGATTTCGTAGGTCTCCCGGTTTTTGATGACCCCGTCCTGGTGGATCCCCGAACTGTGTGCAAAGGCGTTGGAACCTACGATGGCCTTGTTGGGTTGCACGGGCATCCCCATTTTCTGGGAGACCATCTGGCTGGTGCTGTACAGCAGTTTGCTGTTGATGCCCGTATCCAGGTTCAGGTATGGATGTTGGCGGAGGATCATGACCACTTCCTCGAGGGAGGTGTTGCCTGCCCTTTCGCCTATCCCATTGATGGTGCATTCGATTTGCCTGGCCCCGTTGATTACCCCGGCAATGGAATTGGCCGTGGCCAGCCCCAGGTCGTTATGGCAATGGCAGGAAAGGATGGCTTTGTCTATCCCCTTAACATTTTCCCTTAGGTATTTCATCTTGGCCCCGTATTCCTCCGGCAGGCAATAGCCTGTGGTATCGGGGATATTCAGGACCGTGGCCCCCGCCTTGATAACTGCCTCGCAGACGCGGGCCAGGTATTCGTTATCGGTACGGCCGGCATCCTCGGCGTAGAATTCCACGTCTTCCACAAAGCGCTTGGCGTATTTGACGGCTGCCACGGCCCGCTCCAGGATTTCTTCCCGGGTGGCTTTGAATTTGTGCTGGATGTGGGAGTCTGAGGTCCCGATACCCGTGTGGATCCTGGGCCGCTTGGCGTGTTTCAACGCTTCGGCGGCCACCTCGATGTCTTTTTCCACCGAGCGTGTCAGGCCGCAGACGGTGGCATTGGCCACGATTTTCGCAATTTCCGAGACGGACTGAAAATCGCCCGGGCTCGAAATAGGGAAGCCGGCCTCAATCACGTCGACCCCCAACTGGTCCAAACGCTCGGCGATGACCAGTTTCTGGGCAGTGTCCAGCTTGCAGCCAGGAACCTGTTCCCCGTCCCTCAGCGTCGTATCAAAAATCTGAACTTTCTCCTTGCTCATTATAGAATTGCGTACTTTTAAACCTTGTACGAAGGTAACCGGACCTTTGGGAAAGGAAGGGGCCGGCCGGTTTCATTTACAACGTTAAGCCGGGGAAACAAGTATTTAAGTATTTGTAATTCAATAAGATAAATTGTATTTTTTACGATGACAAGTGCCCAGAAAGACACCTTGTTTGTGTTGGTGAAATCCCTGTCGAAATCGGAAAAAAGGCAGTTCAAGCTCTATGTGGGGCGCCTGGGGGTCAATACGGATGCCAAGTTCCTGGCCCTGTTTAACTTATTGGACAAACTGAAGGCCTACGATGAGGAAGCCATCCTGGGCAGCGGTATTGTGAAGAAATCCCAACTTTCGAACCTCAAGGCACACCTGTACAAGCAAATCCTGATCAGCCTGCGCCTGAACCCCGTGAACCAGAACATAAGAGTACAACTCCGGGAACAGCTCGACTTCGCCACCATCCTCTATCAAAAGGGGCTCTACCGGCAGAGCCTTAAAATCCTCGACAAGGTAAAAGCCACTGCCATCGCCAACGAGGAAAAGAACATTGCCTATGAAATCGTGGAGCTGGAGAAGATCATCGAGTCGCAGTACATCACCCGGAGCCTGCCCGACAGGGCCGGGGAACTCTCCGAGCAGTCGCGCTGGCTGTCGGAACTGAACGCCACGGCGAGCAAGCTCTCCAACCTTTCCCTGCAGCTCTACGGGATGATGCTGAAAATGGGTTACGTCCGAAACGATGAAGACCACCGCAGGGTAACCGAATTTTTTGAAAGCAACCTCCCGGAATACCGGATGGAGGACCTGGGGTTCCGCGAAAAGCTATGGCTCTATAAAACCTATCTCTGGTACAGTTTCCTGACACAGGATTTCCTGTCGTGTTACAAGTATTCCAGCAAGTGGGTGGATTTGTTTTACGACCATCCCGAAATGATCGACCTGAACCCCGTGTTTTTCCTCAAAGGGAACAATTACCTCCTGGAATCGCTTTTTTTCGTCAAATACAGTTCCCAGTTCCGCGCTACCCTGGAAAAGCTGGAGCAGGTGATCGCCCGTGCGGAATTCCCAAAGAACGATAACGTCGCTTCCCTGTCGTTCCTCTATATCAATGCCAACAAGCTCAACCTCCACTTTATGGAAGGGACCTTTGAAAAGGGCCTGTACCTGGTGAAGGTGGTGGAGTACGGCATCGGCAAGCACCGCGACCGGATCGACCAGCACCACGTGATGCTGTTTTATTACAAGATCGCCTGTTTGTACTTTGGCATCGGCGACCACAAGGCCTGCATCCATTACCTGAACAAAATCATCCGCAACAAGACCCTCAAAGTCAGGGAAGACCTGATGTGCTTTGCCAGGGTGCTTTCCCTGGTGGCCCACTACGAGGCCGGTATGGACTACCATCTGGAGGTACAGCTGAAAAGCACTTACAAATTCCTGCTCAAAATGAATGAACTCCACGCCGTGCAGCGGGAGATGATCAAATTCCTCCGGAAAATGGGCTCCATTTATCCGCAGGACCTCAAAGCGGCTTTCCAGGAGCTTTACGAGCGCCTGAAGCCCTACGAAAACCACCCCTATGAGAAACGGGCCTTCCTCTACCTCGATATCCTTTCGTGGCTGGAGAGCCATTTGCAGGGGAGGCCTGTGGCGGAAATCATCAGGGAAAAAGCCCTGGCGCTGACAAGGTAGACGGTTAGCCTGCAATGGCCATGCAGGTTCAGGGCAAACGTCTTTTTGAAAATAGAGGGCCAAACCTTCCCGCGGGAATTTTAAGGATGGGGCCTAAGGGTACCCGGCCATAAACAGTGAGAACGGTTATTGGGATCCTGATCGCCCGGTAATGGGCAAATGTCCAGTCCCTGATCCTGAGGAAACGAATTGAGGAGATCCTCAGCCTGGTTGAAGGTGAAATTACTTCAGAATAAAATCCTGTCCCCGGTAGTTACAGGCACGCCTCCCATAGCGGGTCTTCGGGCGGGTCTGCCACGAGCTTCACCGGTTCTTTCCGCACCGGGTGGATGAATTCCAGGCTTCTGGCATGAAGGTGGATGCCCCCGTCGGGGTTGCTTCGGGGAGCCCCGTATTTCAGGTCGCCTTTGATGCTGCAGCCAATCGCGGCCAGCTGGGCACGGATCTGGTGGTGGCGCCCGGTCTCCAGTTCGATTTCGAGCAGGTAATACCGGTCCAGCTGTTTCAGCAGCCGGTATCGGAGGGCGGCTTTTTTGCGCCCCGGGGCATCGGCCGGGTGGGCGTATGATTTGTTCTGTTTGGGGTTGCGCTGCATGTAATGGACCAGCCGCCCTTGGGGTTCGGGAGGCGGCTCGTTTACCACGGCCCAGTAGGTCTTCCGGGTTTCCCGCGAGGCAAATAGGGCGTTCATGCGCTCCAGCGCTTTGGAAGTGCGCGCGAAGACGATAATTCCCGTGGTGGGCCGGTCGAGCCGATGCACCAACCCCAGGAATACCTCCCCGGGCTTCCCGTACTTCTCTTTGATATACTGCTTTACGATCCCGCTCAGCGGGGTATCGCCGGTTTTGTCGCCCTGTACGATGTCCCCGGCCCTCTTGTTGACGGCGACCAGGTGGTTGTCTTCATAGAGCACCTGCAGGTTCTCGGGGGTACTGTGCGCGGCGGGTTTCACGTAGGGAGCGGTCTTGCCGGGGCCGGATAAACCCGGGTACGGGGTTAATATTGTTCCTGGGCGTTGGGGAAGTCACGGCGTTTAACGTCGTCCACATACTGGCCGATGGCCTGGCTCATGTCGTCATACAGGTTCATGTACCGCCTGAGGAAACGCGGATTGAATTCGTGGGTCATCCCCAGCAGGTCGTGGATCACCAGCACCTGCCCGTCGGCATGCACCCCGGCCCCGATCCCGATAGTGGGGATGGTCAGGTTTTTGGAGACCTTTTCGGTAAGGCTTGCCGGGATTTTTTCCAGCACCAGGGCAAAACACCCCAGTTTTTCGAGCATCCGGGCATCTTGCATCAGTTTTTCGGCTTCCTTTTCCTCCCGGGCCCTTACGGTGTACGTGCCGAACTTGTAGATGCTCTGCGGGGTAAGGCCCAGGTGCCCCATCACCGGGATCCCGGCATTGAGGATGCGCTTTACCGACTCCCGGATTTCCTCCCCCCCCTCGAGCTTAACGGCATGGGCCCCGCTTTCCTTCATGATCCGGATGGCGGAACGCAACGCTTCCTTGGGGTCGCTCTGGTAGCTCCCGAAAGGCAGGTCCACCACCACCAGGGCCCTTTTTACGGCCCGGATCACCCCACTGGCGTGGTAGATCATCTGGTCCAGGGTTATGGGCAGCGTGGTTTCATGGCCCGCCATGGTATTGCTGGCCGAGTCCCCCACCAATATGGCATCCACGCCGGCGGAATCCACAATTTTGGCCATGGAATAGTCGTAGGCCGTAAGCATGGAGATTTTTTCCCCCTGCTGTTTCATTTCGATGAGGGATTTGACGGTGATGCGCTTGTATTCTTTTTTGGCGGTTGACATGAGGATCGGATTAGCCGGCTAAAGGTACATATTTTGAGGGGGAACGTAGGGCGTTTTGAGGCAACTTTCCACGCCGGTCCGGAGAATTGCCGTATCTTTTTCGGGTTTAAAAGCCACCTGCCGATGAAAATACGATTGCTCCTGTTCTGTTTAGTGCTCCTGGGCGCTGCCCGGGCCCAATCCCCGGGGGAAGGGGAAGTGCGGCAGGCCATAGACCGGTTTTTTGAGGGGTTCCACGCCAGGGATACGGCCGTGATCCGCAGCACCCTCGGCCCGGATGTGCGCCTGCAAACCATTGGCCGGGAGGCCACCGGGGCCCCGGTGTTGCGAAGCGAGTCGATGGGGGATTTTTTGCGTTCTATGGCTTCCCTGCCAGACACCCTGAAAATCGAGGAGCGCCTGCTGGCGTACCATATCCGGACCGATGCCGACATGGCACACGCCTGGACCCCGTATGAATTCTACGTGCAGGGCGAGTTTCGGCACTGCGGGGTGAATTCCTTCCAGTTGTTTTACGACGGCACCTCCTGGAAAATCATTTACCTGGCCGATACCCGGCGCAGGGAGGGTTGCAGGCCCTGACCGGCCTTAGCAATCGCTGAGGTTCACCCCAACAGCCAACCCGCCCTGGGAGGTTTCCTTGTACTTGGAATTCATGTCCCTGGCGGTTTCCCACATGGTTTGCACTACTTTGTCAAAAGGCACTTTCAAGTGGGTGGGGTCCGACTCCAGGGCCAGTTCTGCGGCGTTGATGGCCTTGATGGCCCCCATGGAATTACGTTCGATACAGGGCACCTGCACCAGCCCGCCAATGGGGTCGCAGGTAAGCCCCAGGTGGTGTTCCATGGCGATTTCCGCCGCGCAAAGCACCTGTTCCGGGGTGCCCCCCATAAGTTCCGTAAGCGCTCCGGCGGCCATGGCCGACGACACCCCGATTTCGGCCTGGCATCCCCCCATGGCCGCTGAAATAGTCGCCCCTTTTTTGAAAAGGCTCCCAATTTCCCCGGCCACTAAAAGGAATTTGCGGATGTGCTCAAACCCTGCCTGGTGGTTTTCGATGACCAGGTAGTACATCAATACGGCCGGTACCACCCCGGCACTTCCGTTGGTGGGGGAGGTCACGATGCGCCCGAGGGCGGCATTCACCTCGTTGACGCTGATGGCAAAACAACTGACCCACTTGAGGATTTGCCGGAATTTCACCTCGGTTTTCCGGATCGACTCGATCCATTCGGCGGGGTTTTCGTAGGCTACCGGCCCCCGGAGGTTGTTGTAAAGGTCCGGGGCCCGTCGCCGCACCCTGAGGCCCCCGGGCAATTCGCCGGCCGTGTGGCAGCCCTCGTACATACTGCCGAGCATGGTGTCCCAAATGCGCTGCAGGCCGCGGTCGATCTCTTCCGGGGTTCGCAGGGAACACTCATTTGCCCAAACCACTTCCGAAACGGGCTTGCCGAGCTCATGGCAATACGCCAGCAGTTCCTTCCCGGATTGGATGGGGTAGGGGAACGTTTGGAAGGCCGCGGCTTTTTTCCGGGCCGATATCCGTTCTTTTTTGACCACGAAACCCCCTCCTATGGAGTAATAGGTCTCCCGCAGCAACCGGTCCTCCCCGCATTTGGCCTCGAAGGTCAGGGCGTTGGCGTGGAAGGGGAGGAATTTCTTCAGGAATACCAGGTGCTCGGACTCCACAAAGGGGATGGGTACTTCCCCGCCCAGTTGCAGGGTACCCTCGCTTCGGATGCGCATGATGGTACGGGGGATTTCTTCTATGGGGATGCGCTCCGGGTCTGCGCCTGACAGCCCCATCAGGATGGCCAGGTCGGTGGCATGTCCTTTGCCGGTGAGCGAAAGGGACCCATAGACCAGCACCCTGATTCCGGTCACCTGCCCGAGCCTGCCGCAGGAAGCCAGCTCCTGCAGGAAGCGTTCGGCCGCCCTCCAGGGGCCCAGGGTATGGGAACTGGACGGCCCTACCCCGATTTTAAGCATGTCGAAGACACTAATACATTCCATGGTTTTCCGGCTCGAGTTATCCTGGCTAAAATACAAATCCAAACCCCATAGCCGCAGCAGGGGGGAAGAATATTTTTCGGCCGGTTTCCCCGGGGAACTATAGAGGGTATGCCGGCCTGAAATGACACTCTGTCAGTTTTGCTGGCTTGGCATGTTGTTTGTCCTTTCATAGGCGATTGAAAACCGAAACGCTAATTATAAAGTAAATAGGATGAGCAAAATTATCGGCATAGACCTGGGGACCACCAACTCCTGTGTTTCCGTGATGGAAGGAAATGAGCCCGTGGTAATCCCAAACGCAGAAGGCAAGCGGACGACCCCTTCGGTGATCGCTTTTGTAGAGGGCGGTGAAATCAAGGTTGGGGACCCGGCCAAACGGCAGGCAGTAACCAACCCCGAGAAGACCATCTACTCCATCAAGCGGTTTATGGGGAATAAATATTCCGAATCCAAAAGGGAGGCCGAACGGGTTTCCTACAAAGTGGTGAAGGGGGACAACGATACCCCCAGGGTATCCATTGATGGCCGCCTGTACACCCCCCAGGAACTTTCGGCCATGATCCTCCAGAAAATGAAAAAGACGGCCGAGGACTACCTCGGGCAGTCGGTTACCCGTGCGGTAATCACCGTGCCGGCCTATTTTAATGACTCCCAGCGCCAGGCGACGAAGGAAGCCGGCGAGATAGCCGGGCTTAAGGTCGAGCGGATCATCAATGAGCCCACGGCCGCATCCCTGGCCTATGGCCTGGATAAAAAAGACAAGGACCAGAAAATTGTGGTTTTTGACTTCGGGGGCGGGACCCACGACGTTTCCATCCTCGAACTGGGCGATGGGGTCTTTGAGGTATTGGCCACCGATGGCGACACCCACCTTGGCGGGGATGATGTGGACGAAAAAATTATCGACTGGCTTTCAGAGGAATTCAGGAGCGAGGAGGATATTGACCTGAGGAAAGATCCCATGGCCCTTCAACGGCTTCGTGAGGCTGCTGAAAAGGCGAAAATAGAGCTTTCCTCCACCTCCCAGACCGAGATCAACCTGCCGTACATCACGGCCACGGCAACCGGGCCAAAGCACCTTGTGCGCAGCCTCAGCCGTTCCAAATTTGAGCAACTGATCGAGGACCTGGTCAAACGGACCATCGCCCCTTGCGAGTCGGCCCTGAAATCAGCCGGGCTTTCCAAGAGCGACATCGATGAAATTATCCTCGTCGGGGGATCCACGCGGATCCCGGCAGTACAGGAAGCCGTCGAGAAATTCTTTGGTAAAAAACCCTCCAAGGGGGTGAACCCCGATGAAGTAGTGGCCATAGGTGCCGCCATCCAGGGCGGGGTGCTCACCGGGGATGTCAAGGATGTGCTCTTGTTGGATGTTACCCCCCTTTCCCTGGGGATTGAAACCATGGGCGGGGTACTCACCAGGCTGATCGAAGCCAACACCACCATCCCGACGAAAAAATCCCAGATTTTCTCCACCGCTGCGGACAACCAGCCTTCAGTGGAAATCCACGTCCTGCAGGGAGAGCGGCCCATGGCGGCGGACAATAAGACCATCGGAAGGTTCCACCTCGACGGGATCCCGCCCGCTCCCAGGGGAACGCCCCAGATCGAGGTCACCTTTGATATCGATGCCAACGGGATCATCAAGGTTTCGGCCACGGACAAGGCTACGGGCAAGTCGCAGGATATCCGGATCGAAGCCTCTTCAGGCCTTACGGAGGAGGAAATCCAACGGATGAAATCCGAGGCGGAAGCCAATGCCGAAGCGGACAAGAAAGCCCGGGAGAAAGCTGAAAAACTCAATGAAGCCGATAGCATGATTTTCCAGACCGAAAAGCAGCTCAAGGAATTTGGCGACAAGCTTTCTGCCGATAAAAAGCAGCCGATAGAGGCGGCCCTTGAGGAGTTGAAGAAGGCTTATGAGAGCAAGGACACGGAAGTGATCCAACCGGCGCTTGATAAAATCAACGAGGCATGGAAAGCCGCATCCGAGGAAATGTACAAGGCGCAGGCCCAGGGCGGGGACGCCGGGGCAGCCTCCGGGCAGGAAACTGCCGGAGGGGATACCCGGGAGGGCGATAATGTGGAAGACGTTGATTTTGAAGAAGTCAAATAATCTGCAGTCGATTCCCGAATGAAGTACAAAAGGGCAGAACATTCTGCCCTTTTTTGTTTTCCGGGCCTTTCCTTTTCTTCCCGGAATGGGCTACCTTTACGGTATGAAATACCTTGTCCTGACGGTTATCCTCTTCCTGCAACCAGGCTTCCACTGGGTCTTGTGCGGGCAACCGGAGGTCTTTACCCGGGACGATTTTGAACTCAGGGGCCCGGTTAAGGCGTGTACCATCCTTACGGACTACGGGGAGGAGCTTTTTGAATTCGACCGGGAGGGCCGGCTGCTGAAATCGGTAACCCGGTACAGCGATTCGGATTATGACGTTACCTATTACCGGTATGAAGGGGGAAGGCTGGGCGAGCGCCGCGATGAGGTGTACCGCGGGAGCACTTTTGAAAAGCAGACTTCTTTCGCCCGGTTCTATGAGCGCGATACCCTGAAGGGGATCAGGGTGGTTGAAAAGATCCTCTCGTACGACCAGCAGATCCAGGAACAGATAACCTATCAGTTTGACCGCGATACCCTGCTCCGGCGGATCGTCCGGATCCACGATGAAGGCATTGATGAAACCTTGTTGGAATACACGGAAAAGGGAAATGAAAAAACCACCAATTACTACCTGAACGGCCAACTCCAGAAGTCCGTGAGGAATTCGGTTAATGGGGAGGGGCCCGGGGCCCTGAGCGTATGCCTGGTCAGGGAATACTTCAAGGGCGCGCCCCAACGGGCGGTGGAACAGACACGGGATGCCAGCGGGAAACTGGTGCGGGAAACCCGGTTCACCTACGATGTGGCCAGGGAAACCTTCCGCAAGGCGGAATCCTTTGCATACGGGTATAATGCGGACGGCCTTGTCGGGCAGCAGACCACCTCCTCCTGGGACCCGTCGGGCAACCCCAGGGTACAGGAAAAGGCGTTCCTCTACCAAATGGACGGCCGTGACCCGGGAAACTGGATCAAAAAAATCGTGACCCCCGAAAATACCTTCGTCACCCGCAAGCTTTCTTATTACCCCGGGGAGGCGTCACCCCCAAAAAAATAAAGGGCTTTGCCCGGCTTCCTCCGGAACTGGGGCACAGGAACTCCCGGGAACCTACAAGGGGGAACCTAAACGGTCAGGTGTTCCCTGTGGAGTTCGTGCCCCCCATCGTATTCCCTAAGGTGCAGTTGCCCGGGGAAAAGGCTTTCAAGGCGGGCATATACCTCCGTACGGTCCGCTTCCAGGAAGGGGTCTGACCTGCCCACAAAGGCCTCCACGGGGGTTTCGGGCCCGAGGTGGCTGAAATCGGCCGGGGTGAGTTCCAGCGGCACTTTTCCGGCATAAAGGATCAGCCGGGAACACCTGACCTTCCGCTGGGCTACCCACCGACACAACACGGAGACCCCCTGGGAATACCCCATAAGGATGAGGTTTGGCGCTGTTTCCAAAGATTCTGCCCGGGAAAGGGCATCGAGGTAATTCAGCAGGTTGGCCATGTGCTCCCGGGTATGTTCCCGCGTCAGCCAACTCGCGCCGACGTTTTTGTATGCTGCATCGAGGTAATACAGGGAAGGGGCCTGGGGGGCGATCACATAGTTTTCGCGCGGGTCCAGGTGGGTGAAGTACCGGAGGAAATACCGGGACAGAAAACCAATGCCGTGAAAAACCACCCAGACATTCCGCGTTTGAGGCGTACGTTCAAAAAGGGTTTCGTAAGGGGTAGTGGCAGCGTAGGTGAGCCATTTTTCATGGGTATTTTCGGGCGGAGTGGATTTCATGGGATGTTGCGGGAATGTTTACCTTTACAAAAATGTACATTGCATGGAGGAATACAAAGAAAAAATACTCCGGGTCTGCAACGGGGTCAGTAAAAATACCCTGATGGAAACCCTGCAGATTGAGTACATCGATGTGGGGGAGAATTTCCTGATCGCACGTATGCCGGTTACCCCGAGGGTACACCAACCCGATGGGGTACTCCACGGCGGGGCAACCGCAGCCCTGGCAGAAAGCGTGGCCAGTGCCGCCTCCTATATTTTTATCGACGCCCAGCAATTTATGGTCCGCGGGATAGAAATTTCCGCCAACCATGTCAGGGGGGTTCGTGAAGGATTCGTCTACGCGAAGGCTTCCCTGGCCCACAAGGGCCGGACTACCCAGTTATGGGAAATACGTGTAACCAATGCAGCGGACGAATTGGTTTCCCTGTGCAAACTGACAACCATTGCCCTCCCCAAAAAGTAAAAAACCTGCAAAATTCCTGCAAATTGCAGCGATGCAGCTCGAGGCCGACCTCCCCTTTGTCCTGTACAAAAAACCGGGGGCTGCAAAAGTCATGGCCGTTTTGCAGGAGGATGCAGCAGTGATCCCCGCCCTGGAAGATCATGCGCCCGGGTTCCTCCTGGTGCCCTTCCATCTGGCCGATGCGCGGGCCGTGCGCCTTCGGGCCGACCGGCAATTCCAAACCAGTTTTCAGGGCAACAGGTTAAACAAGGTCCCTGCCAGGGCCATCAAAAACGCGGTGGCCCGGGAAATCCACCAGGAACTGGTGGGCCGGGCTGTGGAGGCTTTAAAGCGCGGAAGCCTCCAAAAAGTTGTTGTGGCGCGAAGGTTTTCGGTGGAGGCCCCGGAAGACCTCCTGTCGGCCTACTTTGAACTCCTGCGCTGGTACCCGGATGCCTTCGGGTATTTTTGGCACCACCCGGAGATTGGCACCTGGATGGGCGCCACCCCGGAACTCCTGCTGCGCTTCGATTCCGGGGTGGCCGAAACCATTGCCCTGGCCGGGACGCGGCCGGCAGACCCTGATGAAGCCCTCCCCCGGTGGACCGGGAAGGAACGCCATGAGCAACAGGTGGTCACGGATTTTATCCTCAGGGAGATGGGAGCCCTGGGGATGCAACCCCAGACCGGGCAGGTCCGCAATGTCAGGGCGGGAAGCCTGTGGCACCTCGGGACCTCCATCCGGGCTGCGACCGGGCTTTCCGGGGCGCTCGAATTGCTCAGGGCCCTCCATCCATCACCAGCGGTTTGCGGCCTGCCCAGAGAGGCCGCCTATGACTTTATCCGGAGCAACGAAAATTTTAACCGGGAATACTATTGCGGGTTCCTGGGGGAAGTGGGCCTGGAACAGGCGGATACTTTTGAGTTCTTTGTCAACCTCAGGTGCCTCCAGTTCCGCAATGGAAAGGCCTTTCTCTATGTGGGCGGGGGCATTACCCCCGATTCAGACCCGGAAGCCGAATGGGAGGAAACCCAGCAGAAAAGTACCACCATGCTATCCATGCTGAAGAATTCCGGTTGATGGATTAGGGAGTGACCCCCCGGCTTCATACTTTTGTAGTCGCAATGAAATATTCGACCATCCCCCTGGCGCATACCCTGGTTTATTTGTGCAGGTCTTTCGGCATCCGGCAGGTGGTGATCTCACCCGGGTCCCGAAACGCCCCGTTGATCCTGGGATTTTCCGCAGACCCCTTTTTTGAGTGCTTTAGCATCGTGGACGAGCGCAGCGCCGGGTTTTTCGCCCTGGGCCTCAGCCAGCAAAGCGGGGAACCCACTGCCCTGGTCTGCACTTCCGGGAGCGCCCTGCTCAATTATTACCCGGCCGTGGCTGAGGCGTATTACAGCCGCATCCCCCTGGTGGTGATTTCGGCGGACCGCCCCCCTTACAAGGTCGATATCGGCGACGGCCAAACCATTCGCCAGGCAGGGGTATTCGAAAAACATATCGGGTTCCAGGCTGACCTGCTACAGGATGTTTCCCATGCCGTGACCGCCTATCGTTGGAGGGAAGGGGAAAGGCCTGATGGGGCCGAAGCGTTCCGGGCATTGCAGGCTGAAAGGCAGGTCCAAAATGAACGGTCAATCAGCCGGGGGCTGCAGGTCGCCCGTCGCGACCGGTTGCCCGTGCACTTCAATGCCCCCTTTGAAGAGCCGTTATACGGTACCTCGGAGTCCCCGGTGGTGACACCTTTGTACTTCAGGGAGGAAGCCCAACCGGAAGCAGAACCGGAGTGGGAAGTCCTGGCGCAGAAGTGGCGGGCGAACGACAGGAAAATGATCCTCATCGGGGCGCTTCCGCCCGGAAGCCTGACAGCGGAAACCCTGGCCCTCCTTGGGGCAGACCCTTCCGTAATGGTCTTTACCGAAACCACCTCCAACGTACACCACCCTTCTTTTTTCCCCAGCATCGACGCCATCCTGGCCCCCCTGGAGCGCACTGAAACCCCGGAGGCCTATTTTGAAGCCCTCCGCCCCGACCTGCTCCTGACCCTTGGCGGGATGGTTGTTTCCAAGAAAATCAAGCAGTTCCTGCGAAAATACCCCCCTGCGGAACACTGGCATGCCGACCCCCACCAGGCTTTTGATACGTTTTATGTCCTCCGGGACCACTTCCGCCTGGAGGCAGCCCGCTTCCTGCAAGGGTTGCTTACAAGGGTGCAACCGGGTACCTTCTTTTACCGAAAGGCCTGGGAGGCTTTTCGGGAGGCATGCCGCAGGCAGAGGGAGGCTTACCTGGAACAGGTCCCCTTCTCCGATATGGCGGCTTTCCGGGACATCCTGCACCGGATCCCCCCAGGGGTACAGGTACAGCTGGCCAACAGTTCCACGGTCCGGTACACCCAGCTTTTTGATATGCACCCCTCCAACCCGGTGTTCTGCAACCGGGGGACCAGCGGGATAGAAGGGAGCACCTCCACCGCCGTCGGGGCTTCCGTAGGGTCGTGTACCCAGGTGGTCCTGCTCACCGGGGACCTGAGTTTCCTGTACGACCAGAACGGGCTGTGGAATTCCTATCTTCGGCCCGATTTTCGGGTGGTCGTCATCAACAACCAGGGAGGGGGGATTTTCCGCATCCTTCCGGGGAAGGAAGAAAGCGTTGCCTTTGAAACCTTTTTTGAAACCGTGCAGGAAGGGGCTTTGGCCCCGATTTGCGAAACCCATGGCCTGGAGTATCGGTTCGCCGACTCCCGGGAGGGATTGTGCGAGGCCCTGGAAGGTTTTTTTGCCCCCTCAGAAAAACCCCGATTGCTCGAGGTTAAAACCCCCAGGAAAGTTAATGACGGGGTTTTGCTGGGCTACTTTGATTTTTTAACTTCGGCCATACCCGTAACACTTTAAAAACCCCCAAGAACCATGAGTAAAAGCAAAGACGAACTAATCGAAAACTACGCCGGGCACATCCGCGAGAAGTTCGGGGAAACCCCTGATCTGGAGTTCCTGAACCTGGTGGCAACCGGCCTGGGCCCGGCCATTTACAACAGGGACGCCTCCCTGGTCTCGGGCACAGATGAAACGGAACTGGAAACGGTCAGGAAGCAGTTCCTGGTCAAAAAACTGGGCCTTGCCGACGGGCCGCACCTCACACATGCCATAAAGGAGGTGATGCGGGAATACGGCGCTTCTGAGCGGAACAAATACCGCGCGGTGGTGTATTACATCCTGGCGCGCCGGTTCAAGAAGGAGGATGTTTACCGCTAAGGGGTTCCCCCGTTTGGTATTTTCCCTGGCGGGCAAGACGCTAAAAAAGCTATTATGATCGAATTGGGAAAATACAATACCCTGACCATAGACCGCGATACGCGGGTGGGCCTCTTTCTGGCTGACCCGGAAGGGGACGAAATCCTGCTGCCTGCCAAATACCGGCCGGAGGCTTTTGAAATAGGGGATGCCCTGGAGGTGTTCTGCTACCTCGACCACGAGGAAAGGCCCGTGGCAACCACCCTGGCCCCGGGCATCACCCGGGATTCCTTCGCAGCCCTCAGGGTTGCGGAGGTCAATGATTACGGGGCATTCCTGGAATGGGGCCTTGAAAAACACCTCCTGGTCCCTTTCCGGGAACAGGCCACCCCCCTGAAAAAGGGGCAAACCTGCGTGGTGTATTGCTACCTCGACCCGAAGTCTTCGCGGCTGGTGGCATCCACCCGCCTCGACCGGTTCCTCGACAACCGCGATGTGCGGCTCGAGCCACTACAGGAAGTACCCCTCCTGGTTTACCGGGAAACCGACCTCGGCTTCGAGGTGGTGGTCAACCAACGGCATAAAGGCCTGATATACCGCGACCAGGTCTACCGGGACCTGAAAATCGGGGATAGGCTGACGGGATACGTCCAAAAAATCAGGGAAGACCAGAAACTCGACATCAGCCTTGAACCCATGGGCTACCGGAAGCTGGAACCCGCAGCTGCCCGGATCTACGAAGAACTGAAGCGGGCCGGGGGCACGCTTCCCTTTCACGACGGTTCATCGCCCGCGGACATCCAGGCACGCTTCCAGATGAGTAAAAAGTTGTTCAAGAAGGGAATCGGGATCCTCTATCGCGAACGGCGGATAGAACTGGGCCCCGGGGGGATCTCCCTGCGGAAAACACCCTGAGGGCGCCCTCCACGGACAGGTCAGGTGACCCCGGTACTTTTAGTTTGCTGGATCGTAGCAATTTACTTACTTTTAAGCCATTAAAACGTAAAGCTCCCCAATCATGCCTTTTATCGAAGAAAGCGACCTGCTGGAATTGCATAAGGACATCGACAAGGCCCAGATCATCAACGAGCGCCTGCTCGACCAGATCAAGGTGAAAAACCGCGAATTGAAGCGCAGCCGGGTGCAGCGCAACATTTTCGCCGGCGTTACCGTACTTTTTCTGGTCGGTGCCCTGGCCATTACCTCCTTTACCATTGGGTGGACCTCGAACCCCAATAAGGCACAGGCCCTCCCGAGTATGGACTGGGTGGCCGACAGCCTGAATATGGTCAACAAACGGCTGGCCACCCTGAGAAAACAGAACGAAGAGCTGAGCCTGGTGAAGGAATTCTACCTGGCCAAGGAATTTATTGAAAAGGAAAAAATCTATTCCGTTCAGGTCAAGGCCTTCATTGACAAGAATTTCAACCTTGCCCCCCAGGCCCTTACCAATACCATCCTGGTGAAGAACAATCCCTTCTACGCGTATTCCCTCGGGAATTTCGAAACCCTTGAGGAAGCCAGGAGGTTCCGCGAAGAGCTCGTCAATATGGGGTTCACGGACGCCTTTGTGGCCTCTTACCAGGACGGCAAGCGCATTGCCATAGAAGACCCGAACTAGCTTGGAACATTTCAAGACCTGGGTAAGGGCGGCACGCCTGCGCACCCTGCCCCTCTCTATTGCCGGCATCCTGGCCGGGGCCGCCCTGGCCACCGGGTCGGGTTTTTGGGATCCTTTCCTCTTCCTGTTGCTGTTGGCCACAACGCTGGCCTATCAGGTCACTTCAAATTTCGCCAATGATTACGGGGACGGCATCCGGGGAACCGACAACGAACGCCGCGTGGGCCCACAGCGCGTCCTGCAAAGCGGGGCACTCAGCGCGGAATCCCTTCGGCGGGGCATCGGGTGGGCCTCGGCTTTGAGTGCCCTGCTTACCCTGGCTACCCTTTGGCGGGCCTTTGGCCCCGGATCTTTCGGGTATTTTGCTTTTTTCCTCTTTTTGGGAGCCCTGGCCATCTGGGCTGCGATCAAATATACGGTCGGGTCCGATGCCTATGGATACCGGGGGCTGGGGGACCTCTTTGTGTTCCTTTTTTTCGGCCTGCTCAGCGTACAGGGAAGCCAGTTCCTGTTCACCCGCCACCTTCCGGCAGAAGGCTGGTTGCCGGCCATCGGCATTGGCGCCCTGAGTGCGGCAGTGCTCAACCTGAACAACCTGCGCGACTCGGAATCGGACCGGGAGGCGGGCAAGAACACGCTGGTGGTCCAATGGGGCTACCGGAATGGGGTCCGCTATCATGTGTTCCTTTGCGTGCTGGCCTTCTCCTCCCTGCTGGCTTTCCTTTTTACCCAGGCAGAACCCTGGCCGCAGGCGACCTGCCTGCTGCCCTTCCTTATTGTAGGCCGGCACCTGGCCACCGTGCTGCGTGCCGAACGTCCGGCCGACCTGGACCCCGAGTTGAAAAAGATCGCCCTGAGCACCTTTATGGCAGGCCTGCTCCTGTTCCTTTCCAATCATTATTTTTTGTAATTTTGAAAGGAATAACCCACTAAACCCCTGCCGCTTTGGAAGAACCGATAAAAATCCTGATCGTAGAAGACAATGTGATCATTGCCGACGACATGCAATCCATGCTGGAGGAAATCGGCTATGAGATTGTGGACAATGTGATTGTTTATGAGCAGGCCGTGGAGGTATTGAAAAACAAACAGGTCGATCTGGTGCTGATCGATATCATCCTGGCTTCCGATAAAACGGGCATCGACCTGGGAAAACACATCCGCGACCATTACGATATCCCGTTTATTTTCGTCACCTCGAATTCAGACCGGGCCACGGTGGAGAATGCCAAAACGGTGCGACCCAACGGGTATTTGGTGAAGCCCTTTGAACAGCAGGACCTGTATACCTCCATAGAAATTGCGCTTTCCAATTTCGAACAGAGCCGTAAAAAGCGCCTTTCCTTCCAGGAAGGGGAGGAAGAAGCGGCCGAGGGCTTTTCCTCGAATTCCATCCTCAAGGATTCCATCTTTGTAAAAAAACAACACCTGTACTACCGGATTTATTTTGATGATATCCGGTTCATCAAGGCCGATAACGTTTACCTGGAGGTCAATACGGCCGACAAGAAGTTCCTTGTGCGTTCCCCGTTGAAAGATTATTTGGAGAAATTACCGCCGAACAAGTTTTACCGGGCCCACAAATCCTATATCGTGAATGTGGACCATATCGATGCGATCAATACAAGGGATATTTTGGTGAACAATACCCTCATCCCGATTTCCAAGGATTTCAAGGAGTTCATCATCTCCGCCATGAATTCCTGATCCCCTCCTGCAAGGGTTAACCCTACCCGGGCGCGCCTTCACCACAAAAAATACGGGTTTGGCAACAATATGTTGAGCAAACCGGGGACCTGCCCTATATTCGTACATGAATTAACGGATTAGTTTTTTCATTTTCATATAGTGTTCTCGTAAAAGAGTCCTGCCCCACGGCAGGGCTCTTTTTGGTTCCGGGTGGGTCTGGATCCTTCAAAAAAACCCGGTGAAATGCACTTTTAAGGCCGAAGGGGTCAGTTTACCACAACTTTTGAGGCCTTCACAACAAAATATAGGAGGGCTGGAATGCAGGGGGTATCTTTGAAATGTTTTAAAGTTAAGATCCCAAATCTTGCTATTTGACGAAAGGCTGTGTATTCGAAATACATGGCCTTTTTTTAATGCCCCTTTCGGGGTGCCGGAAGGGCAGGGGACGCCCCGGAACAGGGGCAACAAATACTTGGGTTTATCGTTAGATAAAAGTAAGTTTGACAGCGCTGTGCGGCCCCGCCCGGAAGGTGACGGGTGGCCATGGCTGGTTTTATGAAAAAAGCATATTTTATATTCATTTTTTCCGTATTCCTGGGTCTTTCCCCTTCGGCTGCCGGACAGGAGTACGGCTCCCCCGGGCAAACCGCCCTGGACACCTATGTCAGCCAGGCTACCCCGGAGGCAAAATTGCAGTTCTTTTTCGAGACCCCTTCCCGCTATCGCGACCATTCGATTTACCAGTGGATGGACCGGGTAAATGCCGACCTGGAAAATGCAGCCACAAACCGCGATTCCGCGGCCGTTCAGGTATATTCCATGATCAGGGCCCATTTGTATTACGACCTGGGCGAGTACCGGAAAAGTGCCTCCCAGGCCCAGGAACTCTATCTGGACCTGGACCGTTCCGACCCGCAGTACCCGAAACTCCTGCTTGAACTGATCGATAAGAGCTACGGCCAGATGCGGCAGTACGAGAAGCAAATCGAAATCAGGAAGCGAAAACGGGAACTCGGATTTTCAGAAAACATCACCTTTTACGATATATACGCCAACCTGGGCCTGCATCGCAAAGCCATGGAGACCTATATCCTGGAGGTGAAAAAAACCCTGGACCCTTCGGATTTCTACCAGTTGGCCGACTACAACAACCATATCGGGCATTTCCTCCTTATGGACCGGTCGGGCGCTACGGCCATGTCTTATTTTAAAAAGGCCCAGGGGTACATCGTGGTCTACCTGAACGACATCAACCTGGTCAAGACCGAACGGGAAATCCATCGGGCGAATATCCTTAAAGGGGCGATCGAGGGCAACATCGGCAAGGCCCATATGCTCAGTGCCCAGTACCGTGAAGCCTTACCCTACCTGGAAAGCAGCCTGGGCCTGCTGCAATTGCCGGGAACAGACATGCACCGGGAGGAAATCGCCGAAAATAACCTGGCCCTGGCCGAATCTTACATGGAACTCGGCAATTTGAGGAAGGCCTATGAATACCTGGATAAGGACCTGGAGACCGACCGGCCCGACCTGGTTTCGAAACAACTGCGCCTGATGGCGGCATATTTTGGGGCCAGGAAAGATTTTGGCAATGAAACTTTTTTCCTTCGCCAGTTTCTCCGTTTTCAGGATTCCATGGGCAAGTTGGAGCAGGACAATGAAAAAGAGCGGTTGGCCTCCATCGTTTCCAATGAGGAACTGGAAAGCATGAAGCTCAAAAGCAACCAACAGGAACTGGAGCTGGAGCGGGGAAGGGCCGAAATGGAAGCCCAGGACATGCGGATCAACCTGGTCTTCATCTCCCTCGTCTTCACGTTGCTGGGGTTTGCCGGGTTGGTATATGCCTATTTGAAAAGCATCAAGAACCAGCGGCTGATCGCCGAGCAGAAGCGGATTATCGAAAATTCCCTGGTAGAGAAGGACTCCCTGTTGAAGGAAATCCACCACAGGGTCAAAAACAACCTGCAGATGGTGTCGAGCCTTTTGAGCCTGCAGACCAAGAATACCCGGAGCAAGGCGGCCATAGAGGCCCTCGAGGAAGGCAAGACCCGGGTAAAGGCCATGGCGCTGATCCACCAGAAACTCTATCAGAATGACGACCTTTCGGTTATCGAGATGCAGGGCTACATCGAAAGCCTGATCAACAGCATCCAGTCGGTCTTCCGCAAGGGGGGGCATCAAATCAATATTTCCATAGAGGCCGAAGGGGTGGAACTCGACATTGATCGTGCCATCCCTATCGGGTTGATCCTCAATGAATTGGTATCAAATTCTTTTAAATACGCCTTTCCGGAGGAAGGGGTGGGAGGAAACATCTATATCCACATCCGAAAAAATGGGGAGGGTGGCTTTTTCGAGTATTCCGATAACGGGGTGGGCCTGCCGCCAGATTCCGACGAACGGGAAAAAGGCTCCATGGGGATCCGGCTCATCAAAAGGCTGGTCAACCAACTGCAGTCGAACCTGAATGTCGACAAAACCGAGGAAGGGGTTCGTTTTTGGTTCCATTTTAAATAACTTTGGGGGAAAACGCCCTTCCAAATGAAAATTACCTTCCTGGGCCATGCCGCCCTGCTGATCGAAACCAAAGGACACCGCCTGGTAGTGGACCCCTTCATCACCGGCAATGAACTTGCCGCGGGCAAGGTCAGCCTCGACGACCTGCGCCCGGACACCATCCTGCTTACCCACGCCCACCAGGACCATACCCTCGACGTGGAGGCCCTGGCCGGGAGCCACGGGGCGCAAATCATCAGCAATTACGAAATTGTTTCCCATTACCAGAACAAGGGCCTTCAGGGGCACCCCATGAACCATGGAGGGGAGCGGGAATTCAGCTTTGGCTGGCTGAAGTACTTGAACGCCGTCCATACCTCTTCCTTTGCTGATGGCACCTACGGGGGGCAACCCGGGGGCTTCCTTTTAAAAAGCGACGGAAAGACAGTATATATTGCCGGGGACACCGCCCTTACCATGGATATGAAGCTGATCCCCCTCTTCGGGAAGCCCGACCTGGCCATACTGCCTATAGGGGACAACTTCACCATGGGGGTTTCCGATGCCATCAGGGCCGCCGATTTCGTGGAATGCGACCGGGTGATGGGGGTACACTACAATACCTTTGGCTACATTACCATCGATACAGACCAGGCCCGAAAGGCTTTTGAGGCTGCCGGGAAAACGCTGTTGCTGCCCGGAATAGGGGAGGCCCTGGAAGTCTGATCAGACCACCCTGCTGCGAAGGACCACCCGGTGGAGCAGTTTCGGGAAGAACCTCTTGAGGAAGGCCCCCGAGGTTTCCCGCCCGCCAATGTTGACCTCCCATTTCCCTTTTTCCACTGCCCTGAGCATCTTCCTGGCGAAAAGGTCGGGGTCCATCCCCTGTTCGGTGGCCTTGTCCTGCCGTTGCTGGGTTGAGCCGTCCCCTACGAGGGCATTGCGGGCAATATCGGTGCGCACAAAGCCCGGACATACCAGGGTTACCTGCACCCCGTCTTTTTGGTGTTCCATCCGCAGTACGTCAAAGAAGCCGTGCAGGGCGTGTTTGGCCCCGCAGTATCCCGAACGGTAGGGGGAGCCAAATTTCCCCATGAGGCTCGTCACGACTACGAACTGCCCCTGCCCCCGCGCGATGAAGTGGGGCAACAAGGCGGTACTCAGGGCTACGGTACCCAGGTAATTGACGCGCATGAGCTTTTCGTAGACCGAAAGCCCGGTTTCCACAATGAGCGAGCGCTGGCTGATCCCCGCATTATTGATCAACAGGTCGACGTGTCCGTATAGCGCAAGGGCTTCTTCCACCTTGCGGGCAAGCGTTTCCGGTTGGTTGAGGTCCAGGGGCAGGATGGCCGCCCGGTCGGGGTGGGCCAGGCGCTGCCTCACCTCCTGAAGGCGGCCCTCATCCCGCGCAGACAGGATGAGTCGTACCCCCCTTTCACTAAGGTGTCGGGCGAGGGCTTCGCCAATGCCTGAAGAGGCCCCGGTAACCCAGATTACTTTGTTGTCCAGCGACATTTTTTGGCGTTTTTACGACTGAAAATATACGTAAATTTGAAGGCCCCCTATGAAAGCTGCCTTTAAAAAATACACCCTGAATTTCCTCCGGCCCGGGGGCACTTCCCGGGGTGTCCTTACCCGGAAAGACACCTATTTTATTTGTCTCTCGGACGGGGAGCGCTTCGGGATCGGGGAAGCCGGCCTCTTCCGGGGGCTAAGCGCCGATGACCACCCCGATTACGAATCGCGGCTCCGCTGGGCTTGCGAACAGGTGCAGGGGGGGCAACAGGGCCTCCTGGAAGCCCTTCGGGAGTATCCCAGTATCGTTTTTGGCCTGGAACAGGCGCTGTATTCGCTCGGGGGCCCTTCCCCCTTCGAACTCTTTCCTTCCGGTTTCCTGAGGGGGGAACCCATCCCCATCAACGGCCTGATCTGGATGGGGGACCTGGGGTATATGAAGCAGCAGGTCCGCGAAAAAATTGAGGCAGGGTTCCGGTGCCTCAAATTTAAGATAGGGGCCATGGACTTCGACGCGGAACTGGGGTTGCTGAAGGGGGTCCGGGAGGCCTTCGGACCCGGGGACCTGGAAATCCGTGTAGACGCCAACGGGGCCTTTACCCCGGAGGAAGCCCCTGGCAAACTACAACGCCTTGCAGGGTTCAACCTGCATTCCATCGAACAACCCATTGCCCCGGGCAATTGGGAAGCCATGGCCGGCCTTTGTGCGCACACCCCCCTGCCCATCGCCCTGGACGAGGAGTTGATCGGCTGCTTCATCCCTGTCGAAAAGCGCCGGATGCTGGAAGCCATCAGGCCGCAGTATATCATCTTGAAGCCCAGCCTGGTCGGGGGCTATGCAGGGTCACGGGAATGGATAGAGGCCGCAGGGTCCCTGGGTGTCGGCTGGTGGATCACCAGTGCCCTCGAAAGCAATATAGGCCTGAATGCCATAGCCCAGTGGACGGCAACCCTGGGGGTGACCATGCCCCAGGGGCTGGGTACGGGTTCCCTTTTTTCCAATAACTTTGCCTCACCCCTTGAAGTAGCCGGGGGAAAGCTCTGGTACCGGAGCGACAAGCCCTGGGAGGCTACGCTAAAAGATTCGTTATGTACATAGAACAAGGATATCGCGGTGACCTGGGCCTTTGGAAATACCTTTTCCTCCCCCTGGGATTTATCGGGTTGATGGCGTTTAACTATGTGGCTACCCTGAATTCCCCGGTAAGCCTTGAGGAGATGATGGCCCAAATGATCGAGCAGCTGGGGACCAATACCGTACTGGTCATCCTGCTGGCCCCCCTGGCCCTGGGCCTGGGCGTGGTCCTTGGGTGGACCAAACTGGTGCACCCCCAATCGATCCGGTCCCTGACCACCTCGCGCCCCAGGGTCGACTGGAACAGGGTCCTTTTTGCCTTTGGCCTCTGGTCCCTGATCGTCGTGGGCCTTACCCTGGCGGACTACCTGCTTTCCCCGGGTGATTACGTCCTGAATTTCCGATGGGAAGCCTTCTGGAAGCTGGCGGTAATCGCCATCCTGCTGATCCCCCTGCAAACCAGTTTTGAGGAATACCTCTTCCGGGGTCATATGATGCAGGGGCTTGGCATTATGGCGGGGAACCGTTGGGTTCCCCTCCTGGTGACCTCCCTGGTCTTCGGACTTATGCACCTGGGCAACCCGGAAGTGGAAAAACTGGGCTATGAAATCATGGTCTTCTATATCGGAACCGGGCTGTTTCTGGGGATAATCACCCTGATGGATGAAGGGCTTGAACTGGCCCTGGGCTTCCATGCGGCGAACAACCTGGTAACCGCCCTGCTGGTTACCGCAGACTGGACCGCCTTCCAGACCGATTCCGTCCTCAAGGACGTTTCCCAGCCGGGATTCGGCTGGGATGCCCTGCTCCCGGTCTTTGTGGTCTTCCCGCTGTTGCTGTATTTCTTTGGGAAAAAATACGGCTGGACCCACTGGAAAGAACGCCTGACAGGCCGTGTCCTCAGCAGGGAGGAAGCCATAGCCGCATTAAAACCGGAAACGACATGAAAGAATATTTGAACCCGGCATTTACGCTGAACGGATTGCCCACAGCCTTTGAGGACCTCAGTGAAGTGGCCTACAGCCTGATCAAGGAGGGGGAACCCTACGAACGGGAAATCGGCGACTTCCTGATGGATTGGATCTCTCCAGGCCCGGATATCCGGCAACAGACCTCCGGGTCCACCGGCCCGCCCAAATCCCTGGCCCTTTCGAAGGAAGCCATGGTGGAAAGCGCCCGGGTTACCGGGGAATTCCTGGGCCTGAAAGAAAATACGCGGGCCCTCTTATGTCTGCCTGCCCGGACCATTGCCGGGAAAATGATGCTGGTACGCGCCATGGTGCTCGGGTGGAAGCTTTCCCTGGTCCCCCCGACCTCGCGGCCTTTGGAGGGCGTTGACCTTACCGTGGATTTCGTGTCCCTGGTCCCCCTGCAGCTCTTCCATTCCCTGGAGCACCTGGGGGGGATATCGAAGATCCTGGTGGGTGGGGCGCCCCTTTCCCGCGAATTGCTTTCGCTCCTCCCCGCGGACGGGCCGCAGGTATACGAAAGTTATGGGATGACCGAAACCGCCAGCCATATTGCCCTGAGGCGCCTTCAGCCGGTGCCCCTCTCAGAATCCCCGGAAGGGGTGCTGCCCCCTTTCAGGGCCCTTCCGGGAATCACCCTGGAGGCGGACGACCGGGGCTGCCTGGTGGTACACGTGCCCTACCTCCCCACTTCACCCGTGGTGACCAACGACCTGGTACACCTGGAATCGGAAAACCAGTTCCGATGGCTGGGTCGGGTCGACAATTCGGTTAATTCCGGGGGCGTAAAATTGATCCCTGAACAGTTGGAGGCCCGCATTGCCCCCTTGATCCCCGGCAGGTTTATCCTGGGAGGGCTGCCCGATGCAGCCCTTGGGGAAAAACTGGTCCTCGTGCTGGAAGGGGACCAGGAAGGCCAGGCCCTGCTCGGGCGCATCAGGGAATCGGGCATCCCCGGCCCCCATGAAACGCCCAGGGAGGTTTTCAGCCTGCCCGAATTTGCGGAAACCGCCAGCGGGAAACTCGACCGCCCTGCCATCCTGAACCAACTTCAAAAGCACTGATATGCAAATCCGACACCTTCTGCCGGCGCTACTGTTTATTTGTTTTGGCCTTGCCTCCCGGGCCCAGCACATCCTCCCCGAGGCCGAACGGGCCCGTGTGGTCGACGAGATTTTAAAAGAGCGCCTCGATTCCCTGCTGCCTGCGCTGATGGACCGCACCGGCATCGATATGTGGGTGCTGATCTCCAGGGAGTACAATGAGGATCCCGTCCTTAAAACCTTTTTGCCGGCTACCTGGCTCAATGCACGGCGCAGGACCATGTTGCTGTTTTACCGGGAGGCTTCCTCCGGACGGATGGACAAGCTGGCCGTGGCCCGCTACAATATCGGGGAAAGCATTGTTTCCGCCTGGGATAAGGAAGTGCAACCCGACCAGTGGCAGCGCCTGGTCGACCTCATTGCGGAAAGGGACCCGAAACGAATCGGGTTGAATTTTTCACGGGACCACAACATTGCCGATGGCCTCGACAAAACGGATTATGAAGCCCTGATGTCGTACCTCCCCGAGGCCTACCGGAAGCGGGTGGTTTCCGCAGAAGAACTGGCTGTGGGGTGGATCGAAACCCGGACTGAACGGGAAATGGTCCTCATGGGCCACCTGGTCGAAATCACCCATAACATTATCAGGGAGGCCTTTTCTACCCGCGTGATTACCCCTGGGGTTACCACCACCACGGACGTGGAATGGTGGATGCGCCAGAAGGTAACCGACCTGGGGCTGGAGACCTGGTTCCACCCCACCGTGGACGTGCAGCGCTCTGCGGAAGCGCTGCAGGGACACCTGTATTCCTTTTCCAACCGCCCCGAGGATATGGTCATCCTGCCCGGGGACCTGTTGCACTGCGATTTCGGGATCTCTTACCTGAGGCTCAATACCGATTGCCAGCAATTGGCCTACGTCCTCCGCCCCGGGGAAGACCAGGCCCCCGACTTCCTGGTGGATGCCCTGAAACAGGGCAACCGGGTACAGGATTTCCTGACCGCAAATATGCAGGAAGGCCGCACGGGGAACCAGATCCTGGCCAGTGCCCTGGGCGCCGCCCGTAAGGACGGGCTGCGGCCGGCGATTTATACCCACCCGTTGGGCACCTATGGGCATTCGGCAGGGACGACCATCGGCATGTGGGACGCCCAGGAGGGGGTCATGCGGGACGATGGGGAGAAATACCCCCTGCACCCCAAAACCGCCTACGCCATTGAACTGAATACCACGGTGTACCTCCCGCAGTGGAAGCGCGATGTCCGCATCATGCTGGAAGAAGCCGGGTATTTCGGGCCGGAGGGGTTCCGCTATGTCAATGGACGGCAGACAGCCCTTTTGCTCATCCCCTGAGGGGTTTCCCTTACCCTGTTTTCCATGGGGCTTCCCGGGTGGGAGGTCGGCGATTTTATTCTTTTGGCCCGTTGCGGATTTTGGAATTTTTTAACAGATAAAACCTTATCTTTGAATAAGTTAAAAAAAATTGTCATGAAAAAGCTATGGGTATTATTTCTTCTTGCAGGCCCCCTGCTGTGGGGCCAGCAGGATACAAAAACGATCACGGGTCGCGTGACCGACGGGCGTGAGCCCCTTGGCGATGTAGCCATCACGGTGGAAGGGGCCGGTAACAGCACTTTTACCGACAGCGATGGAGCGTATGCGATTGAAGCTTCCACAGGGGATGTGCTCCGGTTTACGTATCAGGGGATGAAACCCCTGCGGATCCGTGTAGAAGACGTCACCCGGGTGCTAAGCCCTTCGATGGTGCTCGACGTTGAGGAACTGGATGAAGTGGTGGTCATCGGCAGCAACCGCAAAACCCAGCGGGAGCTGGAAGCGGAATACCCGGTGAACACACGCCTGATCCGGACCGCCTATGGGATACTGAACGCGGATACCGCCCCGGGGAACATCCGGTTTATGGATGAAACGGAAATTACCCCTGTTTTTGTCTGTATCCTTGACCTCCTGCGCAACCGCTTTGCCGGTGTTCGGGTAGTGGGGGACTGTACAGGGGCTGGCGGCCCGTCAGCCGAGGGACAGCTCACTAACATCCAGGGGGTTCCCCAACGCGATGCCGATTCCTTCAGGGAATTTGACGACCTCGGGCCCCAGCGCGTCTTCATTCGCGGGGTGTCCTCCATTTTCCAGCAGCGGGCTGCCATTTTCGACGTGGACGGCCAAATCTTTACCGAGCCGCCCATCTGGCTCGACATCAACCAGATCAAGCGCCTGGCCATCCTGAATAATTTTGCGACTTCTACCATGTATGGGAACCTGGGGGCCGGGGGGGTCGTGGTAATCAACACACTCGCGGGGAGCCCGCGCAGCGGAAAGCTTACCGACCAGGCCAGGTTGCGAAACAACTATGAAACGGGAAAAATCCTGAGTGGGGCCGAACTGGAAGCAAGCGAGCCCACCTACTTCCAGGAACTCCGCAAAGCCCCATCCCGGGAGGCGGCACGGGAGGTGTACCAGTCGTTTGCGAATCGCTACGGAAGCTCCCCATTCTTCCACCTGGATGCCTACCGCCATTTCTATGACCAACGCAACGACCCTGACTTTGCCGACGGTATCCTGGCGCAAAAGGCATCGCTTTTTGACAGGAACCCGGTTTTACTCAAGGCCCTTGCCTATACCTACGAAAGCCAGTCGAGGCATGGCAAGGCCCATGAGGCCTATAAAACGGTCATGAAGCTCCGTCCGAATTACGGGCAATCGTACATGGACCTGGCGAACAGTTACCGGAGCCTGGGGGAATACGACAAAGCCGCTGCCCAGTACAAGCGGTACGATTACCTGGTGGCAGAAGGGATGGTGCCTGCTGACAGTTCCGCGTTTGTGCCAATCCTGAACCGGGAATACAACAACCTGCTTTTCCTCCACAGGGCTGCCCTGGTCAGTGCGGAGAAGCGCCCTTCCCTTTATGTGGAAGAAGAGGACTTTCAGGGTACCCGCGTGGTCTTTGAATGGAACGACGGCGAGGCCGAATTCGACCTGCAGTTCGTAAACCCGGACGGGCAGTACCACCTTTGGAAGCACTCCCTGGCCCACGATGCGGAGGCTATCATGAAGGAAAAGGAAATCGGCTTCAACACCCAGGAATTCCTGGTCGATGATTCCCTTCCGGGTACCTGGCAGGTCAATGTGCGTTACCTGGGCAACAAAAGCCTGACCCCGACTTACCTGAAGGTGACCCTTTACGACAATTACGGGACCACCGCCCAGCGCAGGGAGGTCCGCGTGTTCAAGCTCAGCCTGAAGGATGTAAACCAACGGCTGTTTACGCTGACCAAAGGAGCCACGGTGGCCTTGAACTGATTCCCCATGATACACGGCTGCATTTACGGGCATTACCTGCCCGGGGCATGTTCGTGCTATACCCTTGAGGGCCAGCCCGAAGGATTTAGGCCTTAAGCTTGAAGGCGTGGGGTTTTCGGAACGGTTTTTGTTGTGCAATTATTGGCTAATGCTCCAGAAGGACCGGGAACGCATCCTGGGTTTAACGGAGCGTTCACCGATGTAGCCTTGCGGACCTTATTGTCCTGTGGATGCTGTTTTACCCACTGGGGAAAAAAGGAAAAGCGGGCGATTTTGGCCGCTGCCGAACTCAAAAATCACTGTCATGAAAAAATGTGTCCCAACCCTCGCGCTATTGTTTTTTGCCATTGCCCTGGCCGCCCAGGAAACCCGTTTGGTCCAGGGGACTGTCACTGATGGCGCCCAACCGCTCAAAGACGTTCGGGTACAGGTCCAGGGTTCGGAAACCCAGGCCTTCACAGATGCTGACGGGAAGTACGAAATCCGTTCCGGGGTGGGTAGCCTGCTCCAATATTCCTACAATGGCATGAGGGATTACTTTGCTCGTGTGGAGGAAGGCACCAGCTACCTGAACCTGATGATGATCCCCGATGTGGAAGAATTACCAGAGGTTACCGTAACGGGGAGCAAGCGAAAATCACAACAAGACATGGCCATTGAATACGGCACCAACCCGCGGATCATCCGTACGGCCTGGGGCTACCTCGATGCCGACAGGGCGCCGGGCCAGGTTCGTATAATGGACCAGGAGGACATCCTTGCCATAGGGCTATGTATCCTGGACGTCATACAAAACCGGTTTGCAGGGGTCCGGGCCGTTGGGAATTGCCAGGAGGGGGGGGATATTATCATCCGTGGCCCCGGATCCATTGGAAATGCACGGGTCGCCATTTATGACGTGGACGGGCTCATATTAACCCAGGCACCCATCTGGTTGGATGTGAATCAGATCAAACGCCTGGCTGTGGTATCGAACATGGCCTATACAGCGCGTTATGGCGCCATTGGAGGGGGAGGGGTGATTATCATCAACACCATTTCCGGGAATCCACAGGGGAAAATGAACACGGATCTGGCCCGCCTGCGCAACAATTATTACAAGGGCGAGGCCCTGGGGGAAGCGGCCATCCAAAACGACCTGCCCACCTACCTGACCGAGCTGCAAGAGGCCACCACCTTTGATGCAGCCCGCGAGGTGTACAACCGGTACGCCGGTCCTTACCGAAGCTCCCCCTATTTTTTCCTGGATGCCTATCGCCATTTTTACGATGCGCTCGGGGAAGCGGCCTTTGCAGACGAGATTATTGAAGCCAATATTTCGAGGTTCGAAGGCAATGCAGCCCTGCTTAAAGCCCTGGCGTATAGCTACCAGGAGCAGGGGCGGGCAGAAAAGGCCCTGGAGCTGTACAAGGATATTTTCATCCTGCGGCCGCAGTACGGCCAGTCGTATCAGGATCTCGCCGTGGCATATCGGGAAATGCGTTTTTATGACAAAGCCGCGGGCATGTATGCCCGATACAAATATTTGATCGATGAGAATTTCCTCGTGGAATCGCAGGAATTCTCCAGGATCGTCCAGAACGAGAGCGACAACCTGCTGAAGGTACACGGCAACCAGATGGGGATGGATGTCGGCAAAATCAAATCGGACCCCTATGTAGAGAACACTACCCGGGTGGTGGTGGAATGGAGCGAGACCGAGGCGGAGTTCGAATTACAATTTGTTAACCCGCAAGGTCAGTACCATACCTGGAAACACACTTATGTGGATAATGAAGAGCGGCTGCTCGTTGAAAAACTCCAGGGGTATTCCATGGAGGAACACATAATCGACAATGCCCTGCCCGGATTGTGGCAGGTCAACATAAAATACCTGGGTAACAAAAGCCTGACCCCCACCTACCTGAAGGTCACCACCTACTACAATTACGGGGAGCGGAACCAGCGGAAAGAGGTGCGGGCCTTTAAGCTGGCCCTTAAAAATACCTGGCAAAAATTGTTGACCATTAACAACCCCGGGATGGCCAGTGTCCGGTAAATCCTATGAAGGGGATACTCCTGAGCACTATCTTTTTCTGGACCCTCACTATCCAGGCACAACTTGCCTATGAAGGCCAGGTGGTGGATGCCCTGAGCGGGAACCCCATACCCTTTGTAAACATCGGTGTAGTCGGACGTGGCATAGGTACGGTAAGCCACGAGGATGGCCGGTTTTTGCTCGAATTCCGGCCCGGGGAAGTCGATGCCGGGGACATCCTGAGGATTTCCTCCCTTGGCTATACGCCCCGTGAAATCCCGCTGGCCCGCCTCGATACCCGAAAAAAAGTTTTTGTATTCCGACTGGAACCCGAACCCATTTCTCTCAGCGAAGTGGTTGTTTCAAGCGCTGAGCTTATGGAGGTGGAGGAGGAACATGGCTACCCGGACCTGATTGGAAAAGGGATTGGGTACTGGAAGGACAGTGTGGCCCTTGGGGGCGAGCTGGCCTCCGCGATCAGGATGCGAAAGGGGTTGTACCGCCTGAATTCCCTGTATTTCCATATCCTTGAGAACCCATCGGATAGCGTGCAATTGCGGATCAATTTTTACAGCCCGAACCGGAATAGTGGCATCCCGGGAGAAAACCTCAACAAAAGCGGCAAAAATATCCTCCATACCGTGAAGGCCGGAACTATATTTTCGGTCATTGACCTGAAACCCTACGACCTGTGGGTACGGGACGATTTTATTGTAAGCCTCGAGCTTTTGGGGGTCCACGGGACCCCGCAGGTAATGCTTTCCCTGCCGGCGGGAAACCATCCCAATGGCAAGTCTTACAAGCGCTATGCAAGCCAGGGTGACTGGGAAACGATAGACGGGGCCGTAGTGGGGTTTTCGGTCCAGGCCACCCTCTTCACGGACAACCCCCGGAGGATGCCTTCGCCCAGGGAAGTAAGGAAGCGGTTGCGCAGTGAAAGTGAAATCTCGGGGATTGTTTTTAGTGCAGGGCCTGCGCTGAGGGGCCAGAAAATCAGCCAGCCGATGGAAGGCGCAACGGTTATCAATTACACCCGAAATACCACCGTGCAGACCGACAAGTGGGGCCGGTACCGGATGAAGGTAGCCAAGGGGGATATCCTTGGGGTTTCCTACCCGGGCAAATACCAGTTAATCGTGGAGGTTACAGAGCCGCGAAACTTCAATTTCCAGCTGCATTCGAGCCGTGAATTGAATATGCAACGGATCGATGCAGAGTAATCATACCTGCAGCACCCCCATATTAAACGGGGTTTCAATCGGGGCCTGGTTGGCGGCCTCAATCCCCATGGAAATCCAATGGCGCGTAGCCAGGGGGTCGATGATGGCGTCCGTCCAAAGGCGGGCGGCTGCGTAATACGGAGAGATCTGCTGGTCGTACCGCTCCTTGATTTTTTCATAAAGGGCTTTTTCCTTGTCCGCATCGAAGGATTCCCCGGCCTTCTCCAGACGGGCTTTCTCGATCTGCAACAGGACTTTGGCCGCTGAATTGCCGCTCATCACAGCCAGTTCTGCGCTGGGCCAGGCCACGATAAGGCGGGGGTCGTAGGCTTTTCCGCACATGGCGTAATTCCCGGCCCCGTAACTGTTCCCGATGATGACCGTGAATTTGGGCACCACCGAATTGCTGACGGCATTGACCATCTTTGCCCCGTCTTTGATGATGCCCCCGTGCTCGCTTTTGCTGCCGACCATGAACCCGGTGACATCCTGCAGGAAGACCAGGGGGATTTTTTTCTGGTTGCAGTTGGCGATAAAGCGGGTGGCCTTGTCGGCGGAATCGGAATAAATGACCCCCCCGAACTGCATCTCCCCATTTTTGGTCTTCACCACTCTGCGCTGGTTGGCCACAATGCCCACGGCCCAGCCATCGATGCGGGCATAGCCCGTCAGCAGGGTCTTCCCATACCCCTCTTTGTACTGCTCAAAGGAAGACGCATCCACCAGGCGTTCGATGACCTCCAGCATGTCGTAGGGCTCAGAACGGGAAATGGGCAGCAACCCAAAAAGGTCCCCCGGGTCCTTTGCCGGCGCCTGGGGCGCGACCCGGTTGTAGCCCGCCTGGGGAAAAGCCCCCATTTTGCCGATGAGCTTTTTGATCCGGTCCAGGGCGTCCTTGTCATCTTTGGCCTTATAATCCGTTACCCCGCTGATTTCGCAGTGGGTGGTGGCCCCGCCCAGGGTTTCGTTGTCCACGCTTTCCCCTATGGCCGCCTTTACCAGGTAGCTGCCCGCGAGGAAGATGCTGCCCGTCTTGTCCACGATCAGGGCTTCATCGCTCATGATGGGCAGGTAAGCCCCCCCAGCCACACAACTCCCCATCACGGCGGCGATTTGCGGGATGCCCATGCTGCTCATGCGGGCATTGTTTCGGAAAATACGGCCGAAATGTTCCTTGTCGGGAAAAATCTGATCCTGCATGGGGAGGAAAACCCCGGCGCTGTCGACCAGGTAAATGATGGGCAGGCGGTTTTCCATGGCGATTTCCTGGGCCCGGAGGTTTTTCTTTCCCGTGATCGGAAACCAGGCCCCTGCCTTCACGGTGGCGTCATTGGCCACCACCACGCAGAGCCGCCCCTGTACGTGCCCAAGCTTTACGACCACCCCCCCCGAGGGGCACCCCCCGTAGTCGGCATACATGTCATATCCGGCAAAGGCCCCGATTTCGAGGGCATCGGCAGGGTCATCCAACAGGTATTCGATGCGTTCCCTGGCGGTCATCTTTCCCTCGGCATGCAATTTGGCAATGCGCTGGTCCCCCCCTCCTTTTTTGATCCGGGCATATTTTTTCTTCAGGTCGGAGAGTTTCAGTTTGTGGTGGTCTTCGTTCTTGTTGAAGGTAAGGTCCATGGCGGGTTTCAGGCTTATAGCGGTTTGCGGCTTAAAGATACGCAGGATTTATGATTACCTTTATCCATTAACAAAGCGTAACATGAACAGCAAGGTAGGGTGGGGCCTAATTGGCCTCGGGCACATTGCCGGCAAATTTGCAGCAGACCTGGCCCGGGTTTCCGGGGCGGAACTCAGGGCAGTGGCCTCCCGGGACCTAGGGAAGGCCGCTGAATTCAAGGCACACTATGGGGCCCGGAAGGCTTATGGCTCCTATGCGGAACTTTTTGCGGACCCCGCCGTGGAGGTGGTGTACATCGCCTCCCCCCACAACCTTCATTACGCCCATACCCTTGAAGCCCTGGAGGCCGGGAAGCACGTGCTTTGCGAAAAACCGATGGGCATCAATTCCGGCCAGGTTAAAAACATGCACGCCCTGGCGGATAAGAAAGGCCTGTTCCTAATGGAGGCCCTGTGGAGCCGCTTCAACCCGGCCATCCGGGAAGTATGCGACTTTGTCCGGGACGGGGGGGTGGGTCCCCTGGCGTACCTGAAGGCCGATTTTGCCTTCCCTGCCCTCGACCGGGACCCCAGGGGCCGGCTCCTCAACCCGGAACTGGCCGGCGGCTCCCTCCTCGACATCGGGATTTATCCGGTTTTTTTGGCTTACCTCCTGCTGGGCGTCCCAGAGGAGGTAAGGGTCCTGGCCAATTTCCACCAGACAGGGGTCGAAAAGCAGATCGGCATCCTGTTCGGATACCCGGAAGCCATGGCCCTGTTGTATAGTGGCTTTACTTCCCGGTCCGAAATGCGGGCCGAGATATCCGGGCATTCCGGGAACATCTACCTTAGTCCGAGGTGGCACCAGGCAGAGTCCTATGAATTGGACCTGGGAGGGGAGGTCCGGACCGTTAGCCATCCGTTTAATGGGGCCGGTTATACGTACGAAATTGAAGAAGTGCATCGTTGCCTTGAAGCGGGCAGCACCCAGAGCGCCCTTTGGTCCTGGGCCGACAGCACAGCCCTGCACGGGCTCCTGGACCGGATCCGGGCACAGGCGGGGATTGTTTTTCCGGAAGCGTCCTGAAGGGCCCGCGAAGGGTTCCCCGGGCCCGAAAAAATTCCGATATTTGTCTACTTACCAAACTAGCTGAAACATGGGAATAAATAAAAATACCATACTGGCCTGGGCCACCCTGATCATGATTATTGTAGGCCTGGGGCTGATTGCCCTGGGGGCCTTCCGGTACAACGAAGTGGCCGGATGGGGTTTCGCAGCCGTGGGGATCGGATTTTTTGCTATTGCCTGGGTGTTTAACGCCCTGAAAGGGAGGGTCTGACCCCCCCTGTTTTACTCACTGTTAATTTTCTAAAGGATATGTCAGACGACAAGAAGGTTATTTTTTCCATGTCGGGGGTGACCAAAACCTACAAGAATGCCAATACCCCCGTGCTCAAGAATATTTACCTGAGTTTTTTCTACGGGGCCAAAATTGGCATCCTCGGGCTTAATGGGTCCGGGAAGTCGACCCTGTTGCGCATCATCGCCGGGAAGGACACCAACTACCAGGGAAATGTCGTTTTCTCCCCGGGGTTCAAGGTAGGCCTGCTGGAGCAGGAACCCGAACTCGACCCGGAAAAGACGGTCCTTGAAGTAGTCCGGGAAGGTGTTGCGGAAACCGTTGCAGTCCTGGACGAGTACAATAAAATCAACGACATGTTTGCCCTGCCGGAGGTTTACGAAAACCCCGACAAGATGCAGCAGCTGATGGACCGGCAGGCAGCCCTTCAGGACCAGATCGACGCCTCCGGCGCATGGGAGCTCGATTCAAAATTGGAAGTGGCCATGGATGCCTTGCGCACCCCGGAAGCGGACAAGAAGATTTCGGTGCTTTCCGGGGGGGAACGTCGCCGGGTGGCGTTATGCCGCCTGCTCCTGCAGGAACCGGACGTACTCCTGCTCGACGAGCCCACCAACCACCTCGACGCCGAATCCGTCCAATGGCTGGAACACCACCTGGCCCAGTACCGGGGTACCGTTATTGCGGTGACCCACGACCGGTATTTCCTCGATAACGTGGCGGGCTGGATTTTGGAACTCGACCGGGGTGAGGGCATCCCCTGGAAAGGAAACTACTCCAGTTGGCTGGAACAGAAATCCAAGCGGCTTGCCCAGGAGCAGAAACAGGCCAGCAAACGGCAGAAGACCCTGGAGCGGGAGTTGGAATGGATCCGCCAGAACCCAAAGGGAAGGCAGGCCAAACAAAAGGCGCGTCTGAACAATTACGATAAACTTTTGAGCCAGGACCAGAAAAAACTGGATGAAAACCTGGAAATCTATATCCCGAACGGGCCCAGGCTGGGCACGCATGTGATCGAGGCCCAGGGGGTGAGTAAGGCTTATGGAGACAAACTGCTGTACGAAGATTTGAACTTCAGGCTCCCGCAGGCAGGCATCGTTGGGGTCATTGGGCCCAACGGGGCCGGGAAAACGACAATTTTCCGGATGATTATGGGGGAGGAACAACCCGACAAAGGGACCTTCACCATAGGGGATACCGTAAAAATCGCCTACGTGGACCAGGACCACGGGAATATAAAGCCCGACAAGACCATCTGGGAGAACTTCAGCGACGGACAGGAGTTGATCCTCATGGGCGGGCAACAGGTTAATTCCCGCGCCTACCTGAGCCGCTTCAATTTTTCGGGCAGTGAGCAGAACAAAAAGGTCAGCATGCTCTCCGGGGGGGAACGCAACCGCCTGCATTTGGCCATGACCCTGCGGGAAGAGGGGAATGTCCTGCTGTTGGATGAGCCGACCAACGACCTCGACATCAACACCTTGCGCGCCCTGGAGGAGGGCCTGGAAAATTTTGCCGGATGTGCGGTCATCATTTCCCACGACCGATGGTTCCTCGACCGGATTTGTACCCATATCCTCGCCTTTGAAGGCGATTCCCAGGTCTACTTCTTTGAAGGTTCTTTTTCCGACTACGAAGAGAACAAGAAAAAACGCCTGGGGGCGGAGGCCACGCCCAGGCGCTTTAAGTACAAAAAGCTCGTTCGCGAATAAAAAAACTCCCGGGAAGCCCCGGGAGTTTTTGCTTTTGGGCCGAAAGGGTTATTGTTTCAGCGGTTGTTCCAGGGTTTGCTCCAGTTGGCCCTCGATTTTTTCCTTGTCGCCCACCACGATCAGGGTCATGTTTTCGGGCCGGAGGTATTTACGGGTAAGTTCCGATACCTGTTCCGGGGTTACCGCATGCATGTTCGCCACCTTGTTTTTCAGGAAGGATTCATCCAGGTCGTGGGTATTCAGGAAAATCAGTTGCCCGATGATCCCTGAGGGCGTGGAATTCTGCAGCACGAAAATCCCGGATTCGTAGTTGATAATGCCTTCGAGTTCTTCGTCGGAAGGGGGCTCCTGCTGGAGGCGTTCGATTTCACGGGTGATTTCACGGATCGACGCCCCGGTGTGTTCGGTGGTCACGTCGGCGACCTCATACCAGGCCCCTGAGCGGTAATTCGTCGCCAAAACCGAAGTGGGGGAGTAGGTATACCCCTTGTCTTCCCGGATGTTGCTGGTGATTCGGGAGGCGAAGGAACCCCCGAGGATGGAATTGGTCACGTCCAGGGCCAGGAAGTCTGCGTCTGACGGCCCTGGGACGGGAAGGCCGTAATATATGGTCGACTGCGGGGCCCCCGGACGGTCGATGATCTTCAGGGAAGGCGCCGTGACCGGCTCCGCTACCGGATAATCCGCCGGGCTGCCTTTTTGCCAGTCGGCCATGGAAGCCTCCACGGCTTCTTTTACGGCCCCGGCATCGAAGTTGCCTGCCACATAGATGGTAGTCCGCTGGGCCCCGAGGTTATCCTGGTAGAACCCTTTCAGGTCTTCCACCCCATAGGCGTCTATTTGCGCTTCGGTGGGAAAAACCCGGCCGTAGGGATGGTCGGGGTAGAGGGTGGCATAAAAATCGCGCCGGGCCTGCGACTGGGGTCGGGACAGTTGTATGGCAAGGCTCCGTTTCATGTCGCTTTTCAGGCGGTCGAGTGCTTCCCCGGGCCATTTCGGGTTCCGGAGCACGTCGGCCATGAGGCGCACGGCATCTGGGGCAAACTCGTACAAGACCGATGCGGAGAGGGAAGAAGTATGCATGCCCACCCCGATGTTGAGGTTGCCACCCATGGCGGCCATTTCATCGGCGACCTGGCGGGCATCGCGGGTAGTACTCCCTTCTTTCATCAGGTCGGCCATAAGGTCGGCGAGCCATACCTGGTCGGGCCCTTCGTGGATGTTCCCGGTTTTGATGCTGAACTGAATGGTTACCTTTGGGATGGATCCGTAGGGGATCATCACCAGGGTAAGGCCATTGTCGTATGCGACCACCTCCTTCTGGGGCAGCGTGAAATTTTTGGGTTCCCCACCCTTGGGCGGTACTTCCTTTTGTTGCGCATTAAGCGGCCCGAGGGGCAGTAACAGGGCCAGGGCCATGGAATACAGGAATGTCTTCATCGCTATTCGGTTTTTGGGTTGTTGGCCAGCAGCGGGTTCACCACCAGGATGGTCCGGTTCGTCGGCCTCAGGTATTCATCAATGGTCCGTTTGACGGTTTCCACATCCACTTTCCGGAATTCCTCCTCCAGGGTATTGATGCGGGAAGGGTCATCGTCGAAAAGGGCGAAGCTGCACAATAAGTCGGCCCGCCCGAGGCCAAAGAAGCCGCCGACCTCGTCATACAGCCTCGAACGGATTTTTACCATGGCCAGGTCCAGCATTTCCTGGTCCACCGATTCCTTCAGGCCCGACATGACCTCGTCGATGGCCTGGAGCACGTCGTCCCGGCTGGTTTCGTTGTCGTAGGTCAGGTCATACATCCAGAGCATGGGCCCTTTGTAGTTGAACATATTCCCCAGGTAATTGATTCCGCCGCTAACGTCAGAGGAAAAGCCTTTTTCCTTTTCCAGTTTCTGAACAAGCAGGCTATTGTCGCCCTGTACCAAAATCTGGTCGAGCAGGCCCATGGCAAAGTACTCCGGGGTATTGCGCTCTGGCATATGGAAGGCCACGGCAATTGCGGGTTTATTGGCCAGGGAATCATTTTTCACGAATTCTTTGGCGGCTTCCTGACGGGGCTCTGAAATATCGGGTTGTGGCGGGAGGTCGGCTGCGGGAATATTCCCGAAGTATTTTTCGATCCACCCTTTGGTTTGTTCCAGGTCAAAATCGCCCACTACGGCAAGGGCTGCGTTGTTCGGCGCATAGTAGGTTTTGAAGAAGGCGGATACATCTTCCAGGCTGGCGGCATCGAGGTCTTCCAGATCCCCGTAGAAATTATGGGCATTGTACCAGTTTTCATTGGCGTACTGGGGCATGTCGAGCCATGGGAATCCCCCATACGGCTGGTTGAGCACATTCACCTTTACCTCATTCTTCACTACCCCCTGCTGGTTGGTCAGGTTCTCCTGGGTGATGTCGAGGCCCCGCATCCGATCGGCCTCGGCCCAAAGCATGGTTTCCAGTTTATGGGAAGGTACAATCTCGAAATAATTGGTGAAATCAAAGCGGGTGGAACCGTTCAGCACCCCGCCATTCTGCTGGACGAGCTTAATGAATTCCATTTTCCCAAGGTTTTCCGATCCCTGGAACATCATATGCTCGAAGAGGTGGGCAAACCCGGTGCGTTCCCGGGGTTCGATCCGGAAGCCGATATTGTAATAGACGGCCACAATAGCGGTAGGGGAGGTGGCATCCTGGGAAAGGATCACCTTCAACCCGTTATCGAGGGTATAGTAGGTCACCGGGACCTTAAATTCAGAGGCGGTTTGTTTTTGGGCCTTGTCCTGCGAACAGGCGCTGAACAGCAGGAACAGGACCCCCAGGGCGCTGTAGCGCCAAAGAAGCGTTTTCATGAAAGATGGATGTTTAAATTGTGAACGTTCATCGGAAGATAACCGGAAATATGACGCAAAAAGGGCCGGTTTGTTACAATCGGCAACTTTAATAAGGGGCGTCCGGATACCAGTCGAGTTGTACGACCCGGATCCCGGGGTTTCCCTCGGCCACGAGCCGGGCAAAGCGCCCGACATCGCTTACCTCGGGGCGTCCCCGGTAATGGTAGGGGTACACTTCCTTCGGGGCAAATTCAAGGACGGCGTCGGCGGCGCGTTCCACGGTCATGGTATAGGGCAGGTTCATGCAGATAAAGGCCTTGTCTATGTTTTCCAGGGCCCTCATTTCCGGAATGTCTTCCGTATCCCCCGAAAAATAGACGCGCATCCCTTCCTTTTCCAGCACATACCCGTTCCCCCGGCCTTTTACGTGGAAATCCCGGGCTTCCTCCCGCAGGTTGTACATGGGGATCGCCGTTACCGTAATCCCATAGCGTTCCTTCTGTTCCCCGTTGCCAAGGACGTCAACCTGGGGGGCGAAGGCATCGGGCATCTGGTCGGCCACGGCCTGCGGCATCATGAGCTTAGCCCTTTCTGTGGTGAGCCCTTGCAGGGTTTCCAGGCTGAAATGGTCGCCGTGGATGTCCGTAATCAGGATGAGGTCCGGTGGGCCAAACGCCGCAAAGGAGGCGGGGTCCCCCACCGGGTCGATATATAGCGTAGTGCCCCCCCACTGTAAAACGGCAGAGGCGTGTGACACCGGGTGCACCACCAGGGAGTCTTTCCCGGGCCCGGGGCCCGTATCGGCCATGGCCTGGACCGGGGCCCCGGTTTTGGTTCCTTCCCCCTTACAGGAGAAAACCATCAGGCTGCCAACCAGGCACGATGCAAAAAGGTGTTTCAGGGTCATAGCAAATGAATTGAAAGTTCCTCAGAACACCTTAAAGATACAAACTACCCCAGCAGCCCAAAGGCTGTACCCTATTTTTTTTCCGGTATTGAAAATCTAAAAACCCGGTTCCCCCGTATATAGAGCACAAACAATGTACTTAAAACAAAGTAATCAATTCTTACACCTATGGCAGAAACAAAAAACAATAACGGATTAAAGGTACTTGCCGGTCTTCTGGGAGTTATCCTTTTGGGTACGGTGATCTATACCGTGAACCTCTATCAGGATAAGAAGAAGAACGAGGCCATCCTCCAGCAGGAAAAGGAACTGGTGGTGAATGACCTGAACAGCCTTAAAAGCGAATACGACAAGGCGATTATGGAAAGCAATGCCACGAACGAGGAACTGGTGAAGGCGCGCGATGAAATCGCCAAATACATCGACTCGGTGAGCGGCATGAAGGCCGACCTGGCCAGTCTTTCCCGCTACCGCAGGCAGGTTGCCGTCCTGAAACAGGAACGCGAGCAATTGCTGAAACAGGTAGATTCCCTGAAGCAGTCTAACACCATGATTGCCATGCAGCGCGACAGTACATTTGCCGAACTGGAAAAGCAAACGGTTTTCAACGATTCGCTGGTGGTTCAGAACACCCAGCTGGCTGACGCCGTGGAGCGCGGTTCCGCCCTGAATCTGACCTCCTTTGTGGTGGATGCGGTTCGGGAGCGCAACAATGGCAGCCTTGTATCGACTAACAGGGCCCGCCGCACCGAGAAGTTGAAAGTATGCTTCACCGTGGCCGACAATGTCATTGCCCAGGCCGGTGACCGCGAATTCTACATCGAGGTACTCGATCCCCAGGGAAATCTCATGGGGGGCGCCAACACCAAATCCATTGAGGATGGCCCCACCATTTCCTACACCAAAAACACCAATTTTTACTACGAGAATGCGTCCCTGGATGTGTGTGACTATATCAGCAACTACGCTGGTCAGTTCCAGGAAGGGAACTACATGGTCAATGTTTACGATGACCGCCTGAAGTTGCTCGCAACCTCCAAGTTTGAATTAAAGTAAAGGCCTCTAGCCTTTAAAGGCAAAAGGGATCCCCGCCGGGGATCCCTTTTCTTTTTTGAGCTGGCACGGGATTTTTAGCCCCGCAGGCTTCCCACCATGTCGGCGGGTTTTACCCATTCATCGTATTGCTCGCCGGTGACGTACCCCAGGCGGATGGCTTCCTCCCTGAGGGTGGTCCCGTTCTGGTGGGCGGCATTGGCAATTTCTGCGGCCTTGTAATACCCGATCTTTGTATTCAGGGCGGTCACCAGCATAAGCGAATTGTTCAGGAGCTTTTCAATGGTGTCCCGGTTGGGTTCGATCCCCGAGGCGCAGTGGGCCTCGAAGCTCGTGCAGGCATCGCCCAGGAGCTGGGCCGATTGCAGGGCGTTTGCTGCCATCAGGGGCTTGAACACGTTTAGTTCGTAATGTCCCTGGGTACCCCCTATGGTAATGGCCACGTCATTCCCCATCACCTGTGCACAGACCATGGTCAGGGCCTCACATTGGGTCGGGTTTACCTTGCCCGGCATGATGGAGCTGCCCGGCTCGTTGGCGGGGATGAGGATCTCCCCGATCCCGGAGCGGGGCCCCGAGGCCAGCATCCGGATGTCATTGGCGATTTTATTGAGGGAGACGGCCAGTTGTTTCAGGGCCCCGTGGGTTTCCACCAGGGCATCGTGGGCGGCCAGGGCTTCAAATTTGTTGGGGGCCGTTTTAAAAGGGTGCCCTGTAAAGGTGCTGATGTATTGGGCCACCAGCACGTCGTAGCCCTTCGGGGTGTTCAGCCCGGTGCCCACGGCAGTACCGCCCAGCGCCAGTTCGCTCAGGTGGTCGAGCGTGTTTTCCACGGCCCTGATGCCGTGGTCGAGTTGGGATACGTACCCTGAAAACTCCTGTCCCAGGGTCAGGGGGGTGGCATCCATCAGGTGGGTGCGTCCAATCTTGACCACATCCATAAAGGCTTCCGATTTGGCTTTCAGGGTATCCCTCAGCCGGCGTACCCCGGGAAGGGTTACCTCCACCACCTTGTTGTACACGGCAATATGCATCCCCGTGGGGAAGGTATCATTGGAAGATTGCGATTTGTTTACATCGTCGTTGGCCTGCAGGGCCTTTTCCCCTTCCCCAACCTTGCGGCCGGCCAGTTCCTGGGCTCGGTTTGCAATCACCTCATTGACGTTCATGTTGCTCTGAGTACCGGAACCGGTCTGCCAGATCACCAGGGGAAACTGCTCGTCGTGCCGTCCTTCCAGGATTTCGTCGCAAACCCGGGCGATCAGGTCGCGCTTTTCCGCCGACAGTACCCCCAGCTCGCAATTGGCGTATGCCGCGGCCTTTTTCAGGTAGGCAAAGCCATAAATGATGTCCTTCGGCATGGAAGCCTCCGGCCCTATTTTGAAGTTGTTCCTGGAGCGCTCGGTCTGGGCGCCCCAGTACTTGTCGGCGGGTACCTTTACCTCGCCCATGGTGTCTTTTTCAATTCGGAATGACATGGGTAGTTTCTTTTGGGTAAAGATACGGATTCAGGGGCCAGCGCTCCAAGGGCAGGCCGTAAGGGGGCGAATTTTTTGCGAATGATTTGCGCCTTTTTGGGAAATCCGCCTATCTTTGTACCTCAAAGCGCCTGTCCATGTTTGAATTTGACCAATACCTCGGCTTTTTGGCTTTTCTGACCATCCTGACCATAGGGTTCTGGCTGATGATGTTCCTCATCCTGTTCGTAGTTCCCTACTGGCTGGGAGGAAACCTGATAGAGCTCTGGAAGGAGCGGCGGGAAGCCAGAAGGGCTAAGAGAGAAGCATAAAAAAGGCGGGAAACCCCGCTTTTTTTATGCCTTGTCTTTTCAGCGACTAACTGCTGAACTCCCCACCTTCTTCCTCGTAATCACCCCCGTCACGGCCCCTGCCGTTCCGTTTTTTCGATTCGTTGAACCGGTAGATGAACGAAAAGGTAATCGACCGCACCCGCCACTGGAATTCGCTGTCTGAAGTGAAAAAGTCAGTTTGCGTAAAGGAGCGGCGCTTCCTGGAATTAAACAGGTCGCTTACGTTAAACAGGATGGTCCCGTTGTCTTTCATGATATCCTTGCTAAAGGCGAGGTTAAGGGAAAAAATCCCCTCCGTCTTCGTTTGCGCGTTCTGGGTGGGTCCCTGGTAAAAGGCATTGGTCTGCCAGTCTATTTTTGCAGGCAGGGTAACCTTCGAGCTGAACCGGGCAAACCAGCTGTTGTTTTCGGCCCCGTAATCCACGCCATTGAACTCCCCTTCCGTGACGAACCGGAAAAAGTTGAAGCTGCTGTTGATTCGCAGCCACCGCGCCGGGTTGTAGAGGATACCGGCCTCCGCCCCATACCGTTGGTTGGTCGAGAGGTTGATCGGGATGGAACGCACAATTTCAATCCCGTCGGTAGTGGTTTCGCCTGTGGGTTCCTGTACCCTTTCGAAGGCCCCGGATTCCAGTTGATAATAAACCGAAGAGGTCAGGGTGAGTTTGTCCCAGCGTTTCAGGTATCCCAGATCAAAGGCATTGGCGAAAGCCGGGTCAAGGTCCGGGTTCCCCTGGAAGATATTCGTACGGCTGCTCCGGGAAGGGAATGGGTTGATAAACCAGCTCCTGGGCCTGTTGATCCTGCGGTTGTACCCCAGGGAAATATTTTCCGAGTCAGAAAGTTCGTAGATCAAATTGACCGTGGGGAAGAGGCCCACAAAATCTTTGTCAAAATTCAAATCCACGTCCTCCCCCAAAAGGTCCTCCAGTTCCGAAAGGTCGAATTCCGTGTCTACCTTGCCTTTCAGCTGGGTGTACTCCAACCGAAGGCCGGTCAGGAAGGAAAACTTGCCCAATTTGTTGCCGTACTGGGTATACACGGCGTGTACATTCTGGTCGAAGGTGAAAATATTGGTCAGCTGTTCATTTACCACCAGGTTACCTGAGGCCTGGTCGAGGGAGTCGAGCCGGTAATCGGTGATTTGCTGTTCCAGGTTCGACCGCAGCCCGGCTTCGAACTGCGCCTCTCCCATGGGGAGCACGTAATCGGCCTGGAACAGGAATTCTTTCTGGTCCTGGGTTTGGTCCACGTTTTCCAGGGCCAGCAACCGGTCATCGGGCAGGGTGTTGCGTTCTTCGATAAGGGCTATAGAGGTTTCCCCGTCGATGGAATACTGCAGGTCGGCGGTGAGCTCGTGGCCTTCATCGTCGAAGTTGTTGCGGTAATTCAGGGAAAACTGGTAACTGTTGTCGTCTTCGTTTTGGTTTTCCTCCCTTAAGGTGCGGCTCTGCAGCACGCCTTCGTCAAAACGCTGGGTGGCATTTTCCGTCAGGTCCCGGTCCCTGGAGAAGCGCCAGAAAAAACTTCCCGTAAGGCTGGACCGTTCGGTGAAAAAATATTCCATCCCGATGTTTGTATTGAAGCTGCGGTTCAGCCGTTCGGTATCGCGGTCCTCGATGATGCGGTCAAAGGACCCGGCGGTATAGGTGTTGTCGAAAAAAGCATTCCCGGGAGCATCGCGATACCGGAAACCTGTGGTATTAAAGAGGTTGAATTTGTCGGAGCGCAGGTTCAGATTGGAGGTGAGCCCACTGTTCGTAGGGTATCCGATGAAGGTGTTGACCGAACCATTGAAACCCAGGGTCTTTTCCCGCTTCAGGATGATGTTCAGGATGCCCGCAGTCCCCTCGGCGTCGTACCGGGCCGAAGGGCTGGTAATCACCTCTACTTTTTCGATGGCCTCGGCAGGCAGCTGTTGCAGGGCATCTGTGGAACCAAATCCGGCCAGGGCCGAAGGGCGGCCGTTTATCAGGATACGGACATTCTCGTTGCCCCTGAGGCTGATATTTCCCTCAACGTCCACATTCACGGACGGGACGTTGCTCAGGGCATCCGAAACGGTTCCCCCGCTGGTGGTGATGTCCTTTCCGATGTTGTAGATTTTTTTGTCGAGGCGGACTTCCACCGTGGTGCGCTCCCCAACTACCTCCACCGCTTCCAGTTCCTCCACGTTCAGCCCCAGGCGGATGATGCCGAGGTCCGTGGAGCGGACATAACGTTGGTTCTCCTGCCTGAAGGTCGTGTAGGAAATGTACTCGGCACTGATGTTGTACACCCCGGGGGTGGTCTCCACGCTGAACTTGCCTTCAAGGTCCGTGATGCCCCCGGTAACCACTGAAGGATCGTCCGCTTTTTGCAAGACGAAGGTGGCGTATTCCAGGGGGGTTCCCGTGTCGCGGTCCACAATCGTTCCGGTAAGGGTGATGCTTCGATCTGTTGGACCCTGTGGCCTTTGCGCCTGCAATGTGAGGCTTAGCAGTGCCATCAGTGGCACGAGAATTTTTTTCATCTAAAGTTTACGTTTTGTCTTTTTTCTTTTTTTGACGTTGTTTTTTGGCCTTTTTAGGGTCGAAACCGTTTTCCATGAGTTCCATGAACAGCTCGAACTTTTCGGCCGGCAACCCTTGCTGCAAGTCGGCTTTCTGGTTTTCCGCAATGCGCTCATGGGCCTCGCGGGTCTGCTCTGCCGGGAGGGCGAGGATTTGAAGTTCGATGCGCTGCTGCACGTATTTGGTCAACACGGAACTTACCACAGCCTCCTCAAAAGCATTGAGTTCAAGGGCTTCAATAATTTTTGGCATTTCCGCGGCCACCAGTTCCTCTGCCGTTTTGGGCTCCTCTTTCTGGGCTTCAGGCCCGGGGCCCCTGGGGATGGAAGACCGTTGCGGTCCGAAAGTGCCGTACCGACCCATTTGGGAATGGCCCCACTGGGACGTAGCCAAAAACACGATCAGGAAAAAGAGTACTTGTTTCATGGGTTCCGTATTTAGATAGGATCAAACGGGGAACGTTTAATCCGGTTTGGTTAAATGTTTGTTAAATGAATTTGCTTAAACCTTAAACAAATCCAGGCTGCCTTGTTAGAATAGCTCCAGGACCTTCTCAGGCGGACGGCCAAGGATCGCCCGTTCGCCCTTTACCACAACGGGCCGTTCCATGAGGATGGGATGGGCTTCCAGAGCAGCCAGGATTTGCCCGTCAGTCAGGTCTTTACCCCGGTATTTTTCCTTCCAGAGCGCTTCGCCCTTGCGGACCAGGTCGGAAGGGTCCATTTGCAGCTTTTCAAGCAGCGCCTTCAGGGCTGAAGCGTTTAGGGGGGTCCTGAGGTACTCCACAATTTCGAAGGATTCGCCGCTGCGCTTTACCAAATCCAGGGTTTCCCTGGATTTGCGGCACCTGGGGTTGTGGTAAACAGTAATCATGTTAAAAAGGTTTTTGTAAGCTGCTAGGCGGGGTCTTTTTGCCCCATCATCATCAGGTAGGCCTTCAGGAACATGTCGATTTCCCCGTCCATCACGGCATCGACATTCCCGGTTTCCGCCCCGGTGCGCACATCTTTGACCAGTTTATAGGGGTGCATCACGTAATTCCGGATCTGGGAGCCCCATTCGATTTTCATCTTGGAGGCCTCAATCTCGTCCCTGGCTTCCTGTTTTTTGCGCAGTTCTATCTCGTAGAGTTGTGATTTGAGCATCTTCAGCGCTGTTGCCCGGTTGTCGTGCTGAGAGCGCGAATCGGAACACGAAATCTGAATGCCGGTGGGCTTGTGTACCAGTTGCACCTTGGTCTCGACCTTATTGACATTCTGCCCGCCGGCACCGCTGGAGCGCGCCGTGGTAATTTCGATATCAGCCGGGTTGATTTCAATTTCGATGGAATCGTCTACCAGGGGATAGACATAGACCGAGGCGAAAGAGGTGTGTCTTTTGGCGTTGCTGTCAAAAGGCGATATGCGCACCAACCGGTGGACCCCATTCTCCCCTTTGAGCCACCCAAAGGCGTAGTGCCCCTCGATTTCCAGGGTTACCGTTTTAATTCCGGCCACGTCGCCTTCCTGGTAATTCAATTCCCGGATTTTATACCGGTTTTTTTCCGCCCACATGAGGTACATCCGCATGAGCATGGAGGCCCAGTCACAGCTCTCGGTCCCTCCGGCCCCTGCCGTGATCTGGAGGACCGCAGTCATTTCGTCCCCTTCCTCGGAGAGCATGTTGCGAAACTCCAATTTTTCGATAGCTTCCGTAGCCTTGTCCAACTGCTGCGAAACCTCCCTGACAGAGACTTCATCTTGCTCAAGGAAATCCACAAGAACCTCCAGGTCCCCGACCAGGCGCTCAGATTCTTCAAAGTCTTCGACCCACTGCTTCCTGGACTGGAGACTTTTCATGACTTCCCGTGCCTGGACAGGGTCATCCCAGAACCCGGGCTCCATGGTTTTTTCCTCTTCGTTTTGAATTTCGATGCGTTTGGCATCTATGTCAAAGATACCTCCTTAACGCACCAAGGCGCTCCATAAGTGACTTCAATTTCTCCTTCATGAAAATGGATTTTAATGGTGTAAAAGTAAGGCGTTTTCAACAATTACCCACCGACTATTGCACTATTGTTGTTGGGTCTCGACCTGAACCCTGTGTCTGGTGGCATTCCCTCCCATCCCGGTAAAGACCCCTTTTAAAGGGGCACAGTCCGAGTAATCCCGTCCATGGGCAACTTTAATATGGTCAGTGGTGGCAAGGATATTGTTTGCGGGGTCGAATCCCACCCAGCCTATGCCCGGAAGGTGAGCCTCTGCCCAGGCATGCATCTGGGCGTCTCCGAAATACCCGAGCCCCTGGTGAAGGTATCCCGAAACATACCTGGCGGGGATACCATGATGACGGGCAATGGCCAGGAAGAGGTGTGTAAAGTCCTGGCACACCCCCATGCCTTTCTCGAGAACCACCTCCAAGGGAGTATCCACGTCAGTGGCACCACTGGTATATCGCAGGGTTTGGAATACCCAGGAATTTAACCCGATAAGGTTTTCAAAAAAGTGATGCTTCGGGTCGAAGTCAAAGATTTTCGCCCCATGGGGGAGCCGGCTCAAGGGAGTATCTTTCAGGTACCTACTAAACCGGACCCGGAAAAGTCTGAGCTCATCAGGATTTTCAGGTAACCCCCTGAGTTTTCCCAAATCAAATTCAAAGGGATTCGCCTCGGTCTTTTCGAGATGGAAAACGGCCCGGAAGGAAATCGTTTTAAAAGCCCCCTGACAACGTACCCGGATTGTGGTAAAATCGAATCCATTGCGGGAAAATTCCCAGGGTGCATTTTCACTGTTCTCGAAAAAGATTTGTATTCGCTGCTGATGGGCATTTTCCTGGGGTACAATAAGGAATTGCCAATTCGCCTCAAGCACGGGGTGCTCATAGGTATTTTCCGCAACGTATTCAATAGTGTAGTATTCCGTCATTCCACCCTGTCCTTTCCAGGCCCTTAAGGTAAGCTGTTTTTGAAGTATGCTAGTAATAGAAAAATTCCCCTTCAATCCTGGATCCGATCGCAGAAAGGGACGACAGGGTTTCCGTGATGAATTCCCTGTGGTTGTTATCGATGTCTTCAATGCTTTTGAACTGATACTCAGCCCTGATTTTTCCAATCAGAAAGGCCGAGGAGTCCTTGTTCCTGATTCTAAGGGGGTCCAGGATGGAAATATGCCGGTATATTTGGTTCAGGCTGTTCATCACCGACCTGGGGCAGTTGGGGTTCAGAATAAGGAATTCGAGCGTGCTCGTGCTGGTCGGTTGTTTTTTGTACAGCCGGCGCATCATATCGTAGGATTCTGTGCATTTCAATAAGGTAGTCCATTCGTAACTGTATCGGAATCCCTCCTCTTGTTCACCCTCTGCATGAAGTGCATCGAGGTATTTAGCCTGGATGATCCTGGTAATTTGTAAGGCCCGCTCCAGGTTAACCCCCAACATGATGATCGCGTAAATGGAATCGTGAAGCAGTGTCCCTCGAATTTTTCCCCGGATGATTGCGGTCATCTCCGTCACCTGTGTGGTGAAATCGAAAAGCCCCGTCCTGACAAATTTTCCGGTGGGATAATCTACGGCAAAGTGGTAAAACTTATTGATGGACTCATAGAGTTCCGTGGAGATTAAATCCCTGGCAGATTGTGCATTTCCCCGGGCATTTTTTATGGAGTTTACAATGGAGGAGGATTCCCCGGGATCCGTGCCGATCCGATACAGGACATCCTGCTCCTTCAGGACCCCGGAGGAATCCACGGAAAGGCCCGTCATGTTGACCATGGACCGGAGTACAAACTCCCTTGACTGGGAAGTCGTGTTGGGGGCATCCAGGGAGGAAAAGTAGTTCACGTTCATGAAGCGCGCCATGTGTTCGGCCCGTTCAATATAACGCCCCATCCAAAATAAGTTATCGGCTACTCGAGCAAGCATGGTCTTTATTTTTGAAGTACCCAGGTATCTTTGGATCCACCTCCCTGGGAAGAGTTAACAATAAGGTTGCCTTTGCGAAGCGCAACCCGGGTGAGGCCGCCTTTCAAAACATATGAGGAATCGGGACCCAATACCGTAAAGGTGCGCAAATCGATATGGCGTTGTTCGAAGGACTGTGATTCCTCAATAAACGTTGGGTGCACAGAAAGCGACAGGATGGGCTGGGCTACATATTTCCTGGGAGCATTCCGGATAGATTGCCGGACCTCCTCCACTTCAGTGTCGGTAAGGCAGTTTCCTATGGAGATTCCATAGCCCCCGGCTTCATCTACCGGTTTTACCACCAGTTCCCGGATGTTGTCGAGCACGTATTCCAGATCCTCCTTGCGACTGCAATGGTAGGTTTGAACATTTTTCAGGATGGGCTCTTCACCCAGGTAGAATCGGATAATATCCGGAACATAGGTGTATACGGCTTTGTCATCGGCCACTCCGGTCCCCGGGGCATTTACTATTGTGATATTCCCCTTCTTATAGGCTGCAAAAAGGCCAGGAACTCCGAGGGCAGAATCCTGCCGGAATTCCAACGGATCGATAAAATGATCGTCGATTCTTCGGTAAAGGATATCGACCCTTCGGGGGCCCATAATCGTCTTCATGTACACAAAATCATTTTCCACGTAGAGGTCCCTTCCTTCAACCAGTTCCACACCCATGGTCTTGGCGAGGTAGCTGTGTTCGTAAAAGGCCGAATTGTACATACCCGGGGTAAGCACTACGCAGGTAGGCACGTCGACCCCACCTGGTTTTACCCGTTCCAACTGGTCGAGCAGGTTTTCTGCATAGTTGGTTACCGTATGGACATCATAGTGGTTGAAGACCCCGAAAAACGCCCTTTTAAGGGCTGCCCGGTTGCTCAAAACGTAACTAACTCCGGAAGGGCATCGGATGTTGTCTTCCAAAACGTAGAATTCGCCGTCCTTGTGCCTGATAATATCGGTTCCGGAAATGTGGTTGTAAATGCCTCCGGGCGGGTCGAGCCCAACCATTTGCTCCAGGTAATTCTCGGAGGAATTGATAAGTTCCAGGGGAACAACCCCTGCCTTGAGGATTTCTTTTTCGTGGTAGAGGTCGTGCAAAAACAAATTCAGTGCCCGGCAGCGCTGAACCACCCCTTTTTCGATATGTGCCCACTCCTCTGCACCAATAATTCTGGGGAACAGGTCGAAGGGAAAAATCTTCTCCCTGGTGGTTGCCTCATTATAGACCTGAAAGGTAATCCCCTGGTTAAAAAAGGAGGCTTTCGCTTTGTTATTCAATTCAAGGTAATCGGAGATGGAATTCTTTCCGTAAAGGTTGAAAAGCTTGCGGTACACTTTGGTTACCTTTCCCTCCGGGTCGAATAGTTCATCGAAAAGGCCGGGGTCTCGCGGATAAGACGAAAAAAGGGTATTTCGCTTTTGCATCGGGCAGGGTTTGGTGAAAAGGTACATTTTTTATTAGAATTAATTCATCTTTCCCATTGCAATGCAGCGGGCGTCACATTTTTTAAAGCGAGGCTTTGGAAGCTTAGCCACTTAAATGTATTTTAGGGCGCCTATCTAACGGACTAATAACTTTCCTATGAGATTCCTGCTTTCGTTTTCCCTTTTGGTTATGTTCCCCATGCTCCTGGTCGGGCAGTTTGCGGAAAAGCGTAAAAACCTTGAGAAATCAGAAGGGTTTTTTGACTATTACTATGACGCTTCAGACGACAAGGTCTACCTGGAAGTGGAAGCACTGGAAAAGGAATTTCTGTACGTGTATTCCCTGAGCAGCGGGATTGGCAGCAATGATATCGGCCTGGACCGCGGGCAGTTGGGCAACGAACAGGTGGTCTTTTTCCGAAAGGCCGGAAACAAATTGTTGCTGATACAACCCAACCTGCAGTACCGCGCCCTTACCGATAACCCCCTTGAGAAAAAATCGGTAGAGCAGGCCTTTGCCAAATCCGTCCTCTTTGGGTTCCCCATAGTGGAAACCCGAGGGGAAACCTATGTGGTGGACTTAACCGGGTTCCTGATGCAGGATGCGCATGGGGTTTCCGACCGCCTCCGTGAAAGCGGGCAGGGGTCCTACACCCTGGACGCTTCCCGCAGCGCCATGAACCTGGAGCGTACCCGGGCCTTCCCCAAGAATGTGGAATTCGATGTGCTGCTGACCTTCAAGGGCGAACCCAAAGGAGGGTATGTCCGGTCTGTAACCCCAAACCCAAAACTGGTTACCGTGGCCCAGCACCATTCCTTTATCGAACTCCCCGACCAGGGCTTCCAGATGCGGGAGTTTGATCCGCGGTCCGGGTCTTACCCCTTTTCTTTTTACGATTATGCGACCCCGGTGGAAAAACCCATCCAGAAAAGGTATATCCCGCGCCACCGCCTGGAAAAAAAGGACCCTTCCGCCGCCGTGAGCGAGGCGGTGGAGCCCATTGTTTACTACCTCGACAACGGCACCCCGGAACCGGTGCGTTCCGCCCTGCTGGAAGGGGGGCGGTGGTGGAACCAGGCGTTTGAGGCCATCGGCTACAAGGATGCATTCCAGCTCAAAATGCTGCCTGACGATGCCGATCCCCTGGACGTGCGGTATAACGTGATCCAGTGGGTGCATCGTTCTACCCGGGGCTGGAGCTATGGCAGCAGCGTGACCGACCCGCGCACCGGGGAAATCATAAAAGGACACGTGAGCCTGGGCAGCCTCCGGATCCGGCAGGACTTTATGATTGCCCAGGCCCTGGCTGAAAAACCCTTTGAATCGGCCGACGACAACGATCGCGCCCTGATGGAGCTGGCCCTGGCCCGCATCCGGCAACTCTCGGCCCATGAAATCGGCCATACCCTGGGGTTTGCCCATAATTTTGCAGCCAGCAGCAATGACAAAACCTCTGTAATGGATTATCCCCATCCCGATATCCGCCAGGTGGATGGTAAAGTGGATTTTTCCAGGGCCTATGAAACCGGAATCGGCACCTGGGACAAGGTCACCGTGGCCTATGCGTATTCGGACTTCCCGGAAGGGACAGACGAGCGGGCCGCCCTGCAGGAAATCCTCCGCCAGGCTGAAGCCTCCGGACTCCGTTATATCTCGGACCGGGATGCCCGTGCCCCGGGCGGGGCCCATGCCTACGCCCATTTATGGGACAATGGGCGCAATGCGGCGGAAGAACTGGAGCGTGTGCTGAACCTCCGCGAAAAGGCCATGGGATCCTTTTCCCCTGCCAATATCCGAAACCTGGAGCCCTATTCCGTACTTGAAGACGTTTTTGTACCCCTGTATTTCTTCCACCGCTACCAGACGGAGGCAGCCGTAAAGTCGGTAGGCGGAATGGACTATAGATACGGGGTGCGCGGCGACGGGGCTGACCCCTGGAAAACCCTCCCGCGGAAGGAGCAGGAGCAGGCTCTTCAGGCAGTGCTCAAAACCCTGGAGGCGGACCAGCTGGCCATTCCCGGGCAAATCCTCCAATGGTTTCCCCCGCGAGCCATCGGGTACGACCGGACCCGGGAATCCTTTAAGGGGAAGACCGGGGTTAGTTTCGACCCCTTATCTGCGGCCGAAACGGCAGCCGACATGACCCTTGGGTTCCTGTTGCATCCGCAGCGGGCCTCCCGCCTGGTAAACCAGCACAGCCTGGATGCCGGCCAGCTCAGCCTGCCGGAGGTGCTTTCGGCCCTGGTGGCGGGAACCATAATGGATAAATTGCCCAAAGACCCTTACAGGACAGGGGTACAGCAGGCAGTCAATTTCAGGGTCCTGGAACACCTGATGAACCTCGCCCGTCAAACGGAAGTTCACCCCCAGGTGAATGCGGCTGCCTACGATGCCCTTTCCGACCTGAAAACGGCCCTTACCCGTCAGGGTGGGGGACAACCCCTGGCCGGAGAGATCCTTCGCAGGATAAAGCATTTCGAGGAACACCCAGAACTTTTCAAAGTTGTGGAGGCGCCTGAAATCCCCGATGGATCGCCTATCGGGATGGGCTGTTTTCACTAAACACGGACGGAACCCATGGAAGTAAACCTGATCAGCGACACGGTTACCAGGCCCACCCCGGGCATGTTGCAAGCCATGATGGAGGCCCGGGTGGGGGACGACGTCTTTAAGGAAGACCCCACGGTGAATGCCCTGGAAGAAGAGGTGGCCGCCCTATTCGGAAAGGAAGCTGCCCTTTTTTTTCCCAGCGGGACGATGGCCAACCAGACCGGGATCAAACTGCATACGCAACCGGGGGAACAGCTCATTTGCGATAAGTTTGCCCATATCTATAACTATGAAGGGGGAGGGGTAAGTTTTAACAGCGGCGTCTCCTGCAAGCTGGTGGACGGCGAGCGTGGGATGATGACCGCTTCCCAGGTCGAAGCCGCTATCAACCCGCCGGATTTTTACCACAGCCCCCGCACCACCCTGGTTTGCATTGAAAACACTACCAATAAAGGGGGCGGCGCCTGCTGGGATTTTGCGGAGCTTCGCCGCATCCGCGAGGTTTGTGACCGGCACGGCCTGAAGTACCACCTCGACGGGGCCCGCATTTGGAATGCCCTGGTGGCCAAAAAGGAGGATGCCTCCGATTATGGCGCCCTGTTTGATACCATCAGCGTTTGTTTAAGCAAAGGGCTGGGGTGCCCGGTGGGCTCCCTTTTAGTCGGTTCCAAAGCGGACATGGAGAAAGCCCTGCGCGTTCGAAAGGTACTCGGGGGAGGGATGCGACAGGCGGGCTACCTCGCTGCAGCCGGCCGGTATGCCTTGAAGCACCACCTGGAACGCCTTGAGGAAGACCATCGACGGGCCCGGGAAATCGGGGCAATGCTTGCCTCCAAGCCTTATGTGCGGTACGTGGCCCCGGTGGAAACCAATATCGTGATTTTTGAGTTGGACCCGGCCGTGGCCACCGATGCGCAAATGGTTGAGGCCCTCAATGCCCGGGGGATACGGCTGATCGGGATGGGGCAGGGGAAACTCAGGCTGGTGACCCACCTCGATTATACCGAAGCCATGCACCAGTATACGCTTTCAGCCCTTGAAGGGCTTTCCCCGGGATAAACCTGATTCCCGCAGGCGGGTAAGGGTGTTTTTGATGCCGTTTTCCATGCCCGCTTCTGAGCGGTAAGGGGCGCTGATTCCCAACACCTGTCCGTTGGGGTTTTTCAGGGCAAAGTGGAACTGCCCCCGGTGGTTGGTCCTGCGCTCGAAACAGGCCGGGCTTCCAAGGTGCCGGCCCACTTCGCTCAAACAGGCCCTTACTTCGGATAGGGTGGGAAACCCCACGCTTTCCAGCAAGAGGTGCCCTTCCCGGCTCTTTACCACGAATCGATACCCATTGCCGTTATTTTCCTGTACTTCCAGCACCGCTGAAGCGTTAATAGGTTATTTCAGAAACGAATCCAGGCCAGGAATGTTGGGCATGCCTTCCCGGGCCACGGCCGCGAGCTCCGCGTCGTGCACCTGCCCGGCTTTTTCCAGCGCCTGGTTCAGGGCAACCACCAGGGCGTCTGCCAGGTGTTCCCTGTCCTGCAAAAGGTGGTCCGCCAGATGGATTTCCTTTATTTCCCGGTTGGCCGTGAGCACCACCTCCACAGCCCCTCCGGGCCCGGTTTCCCTGAGGGTAACCAAATCCAGGCGTTTTTTGGTGGCTTTTACTTTTTCCTGGGTTTCCTTGAGCTTACCCATCATTCCCATCAAATCTCCAAACATGTGTAGAGGGTTTAAAGCTTAAAAGTACTAAATTCACCGGATTTTATTATTGGCCCCATGAGAAACCTCCTCCCGGTATGCATTCTTGTTTTAAGTAGTATTTTTGCGCTTTCCTGCAACCCCCAACATAACACCATGCAAGAAATCCAGCCTCCTGTTGCCCAGAGGAAACCCCACACCCTTGAAAAACACGGCGATGTCCGTACAGACGATTATTACTGGCTCCGGGAGCGGGAAAATGAAGAAGTTCTGCAATACCTGCGGGACGAAAATACCTATTTCGAGGCCGCCACGGCCCATACCCGGGATTTTGAGCAGCAGCTCTTCGCGGAAATGAAGGCCCGGATCAGGGAAGACGACGAATCGGTGCCGTATACCTTCAATGGATACTGGTATATTACCCGTTTCGAACAGGGGAAGGAATACCCGGTTTACACCCGGAGGAAGGAGCATATGGAAGCCCCTGAAGAACTTTTGTTCGACGTGAACCAACTCGCAGAGGGCCATGAGTATTTCGACCTCAAGGGGATTTCCGTAAGCCCCGACAACCGCCTCGCCGCTTATGGCACCGACACGGTTTCCCGGCGGCAATACGCTATCCGGATCAAAAACCTGGAAACCGGGGAGGTCTATCCCGACCTGTTGGAAAATACCACGGGGAGTTCGGTTTGGGCCGCCGACAACAAAACCCTGTTCTACACCCGAAAAGATCCCTTAACCCTGCGTTCCGACCGCATTTACAAGCACCTTGTGGGAACCGACCCGGCCCAGGACGAACTGGTTTACCAGGAAGAAGATGAAACCTTCAACACCTATATCTACAAGTCAAAATCCCGGAAGTACCTCATTATCGGGTCGTCCAGTACGCTGACCAGCGAATACCGCATCCTGCCGGCCGACGAGCCGGAGGGCGATTTTCAGGTTTTTTCCCCCAGGGAACGCGGGGTGGAATATTCCATATACCATTTTGGCGACCACTTTTACATCGTAACCAACAAGGACGGGGCCTCGAACTTCAAGGTGATGAAGACCCGGGAGGGACAGACCGGTTCTGAACACTGGGAGGAATTCATCCCCCACAGGGAGCACGTGCTAATCGAGGACCTGGAAATCTTCAAAGACTATTATGTTCTGGCAGAACGGGATGAAGGACTGACCAAAATGCAGATTACCCGCTGGGATGGCAGCGAGAGCTACTTCCTTCCCTTTGACAATGAGACTTATGTCGCCTATCCGTATGTAAACCTCGATTTCGATACGGAAACCTTCCGATATGTCTATAACGCCATGACGTCCCCGTACAGCATTCTGGATTTCAACATGCGGACCCGGGAAAAAACCCTCCTGAAGCAACAGGAAGTGATGGACCCGGAATTCAGGGAGGAAAACTACCGCTCAGAAAGGGTTTGGGCCACCGCACGGGACGGCTCCAGGGTACCCATTTCCCTGGTCTACCATAAAGACACGCCCCTGGACGGGAGCAGCCCCCTGCTGCAGTACGGGTACGGCTCCTATGGGAGCACCATAGACCCCTATTTTTCGAGCCCGCGCCTGAGCCTGCTCAACCGGGGGTTCATCTATGCCATTGCCCATGTGCGAGGGGGGGAATACCTCGGACGCCCCTGGTATGAGGACGGGAAATTGCTTCGCAAGATGAATACCTTTACCGATTTCATCGATTGTTCCCGGTACCTGGTTGAAAAAAAATACACCAGCCCCGACCGCCTTTACGCCTATGGCGGCTCGGCGGGGGGGTTGCTGGTCGGGGCCGTGATCAACCTGGAACCCGAACTCTACCATGGGGTCATCGCTGCCGTTCCTTTCGTGGACGTGGTGACCACCATGCTCGATGAATCCATTCCCCTGACCACGGGGGAATACGATGAATGGGGAAACCCCAACGACCCTGAGTATTATGCCTATATGAAATCCTATTCGCCTTATGACAACGTTCGTCCGGTAGCCTATCCGCACATGCTGGTGACCACGGGCCTGCACGATTCCCAGGTACAGTACTGGGAACCGGCCAAGTGGGTTGCCCGGCTCCGGGTGATGAAAACGGGGCCTAACCGCCTGTATCTGCATACCAACCTGGAAGCCGGGCACGGAGGGGCATCGGGCCGTTTTGAGGCCCTGAAGGAAACCGCAAGGGAGTATACCTTCCTGCTTGACCTGGCGGGCAAAATACACTAATTCAAAAAAAGTAGTACTTTTGTAGGCAAAACCGGACGCTTGCAAAAGCGGCCAACCCCTAACCAGACTTGCATGGATCCAAAGATACAGGCCCACGCGAACATCCTTGAGCTTATCGGAAACACCCCCCTGGTCGCCCTCAGCAGGATAACCGCAGGCTTTAAAGGGGAGTATTACGCCAAGCTGGAGGCCTTCAACCCCGGACATTCCTCCAAAGACCGGATTGCACACCACATTATAACCGAAGCAGAAAAACAGGGGATCCTTAGGCCCGGCAATACTATTATTGAGACCACCTCGGGGAATACCGGCTTCAGCCTGGCTATGGTTAGCATCATAAAAGGGTATGAGTGCATCCTGGCGGTAAGTTCCAAGTCTTCGCGGGATAAAATCGACATGCTACGAACCATGGGGGCCAAGGTATATGTTTGTCCGGCACACGTCAGTGCCGATGACCCCCGTTCCTATTACCAGGTAGCCAAAAGGCTACACGGGGAAATCAAGGGCTCGGTCTACATCAACCAGTATTTCAACCAGCTGAATATCCAGGCCCATTATGATTCCACCGGGCCGGAAATCTGGAGGCAAACCGGGGGGCAAATCACCCACCTGGTGGCCTGCAGCGGAACCGGGGGCACTATTTCCGGAACGGCGCGGTACCTGAAGGAGCAAAACCCCGACATCCGTATCCTGGGGGTGGATGCCTACGGTTCCGTCCTGAAAAAATATCACGAAACGGGGGAACTCGACACGGAAGAAATCTACCCGTACCGCATTGAAGGTTTGGGCAAAAACCTGATCCCCGACGCCACGGACTTTGAAATCATCGACCAGTTCATTAAGGTGACTGATGAGGAAAGTGCCCATATGGCACGCGAGCTTTGCAAGACGGAAGGTATTTTTGCAGGGTACACCTCCGGGGCGGCCCTGCAGGCCGTCAAACAACTGGATGCCGCCGGGGAATTCACCGCCGACAGCCGGGTGGTAATCATCTTCCCCGACCACGGGTCCCGCTACATGAGCAAGGTCTACAGCGACCAGTGGATGGAAGACCAGGGCTTTTTCGATAGCCAGAATGTAGGGGAACCTGAAAAGGTACAATACATAAAGTAAGGGGTTCCCCTGCCTCCGGCCCCTGCTTTTTTCCGCCCTGCAATTTTATGATTCCGTTATAAAATTCTGTACTTTTGCGCCTTGATGGTGCCTTCGTCCGGCATGCGGACGGGCGGGTGCACGCACATAACCAAGCTACTATCCATGAGAGACTTATTCGACAGAATAATAGAGAACAAGGGCCCATTAGGGAAATGGGCTGCCCAGGCCGAAGGGTATTTCGTATTTCCCAAGCTGGAGGGCCCCATATCGAACCGGATGAAATTCCAGGGGAGGGAAGTCATCACCTGGAGCATCAACGATTACCTCGGGCTGGCCAACCTGCCTGAAATTAAAAAGGTGGACGGGGAAGCAGCGATGGAACACGGCGCGGCATACCCCATGGGCGCGCGCATGATGAGCGGCCAGACCGACTTCCACGAACAGCTTGAGCGGGAACTGGCCGATTTCGTGAACAAGGAGGCCTCCTACCTCCTGAATTTCGGCTATCAGGGGATTATGTCTGCCATTGACGCCCTGGTTTCAAAAGACGATATTATCGTTTATGACGTGGATTCCCATGCCTGCATCATTGACGGGGTGCGGCTTCACGTTGGAAAGCGCTTTACCTTCAAGCACAACGACATCGAATCCCTGGAAAAAAACCTGGAGCGCGCCACGAAAATGGCGGAACAGACCGGGGGCGGGATCCTGGTGATCTCCGAAGGGGTCTTTGGCATGAGGGGCGAACAGGGCAAGCTCAGGGAGATTGCGGCCCTGAAGAAAAAATTCCGCTTCCGCCTGCTGGTCGATGACGCCCATGGCTTCGGGACCCTTGGGGCCACCGGGGCGGGGGCCGGTGAAGAGCAGGGCGTACAGGATGATATCGACGTCTACTTTGCCACCTTTGCAAAATCCATGGCCGGGATCGGGGCATTCCTTGCTGCCGATAAGGAGATCATCGATTACCTGAAATACAACATGCGTTCCCAGATGTTTGCGAAATCGCTGCCGATGATTTATGTCAAGGGCGCGCTGAAACGCCTGGAAATGCTGCGCACCCGTCCGGAACTGAAGAAAAAACTCTGGGACAACGTCAACGCCCTGCAAAACGGCCTTAAGGAACGCGGCTTCGATATTGGGACGACGACCAGCTGCGTGACCCCGGTGTACCTCAATGGAAGTATCCCCGAGGCCATGGCCCTGGTAAAGGACCTGAGGGAAAACTATCGCATCTTTTGCTCTATCGTGGTTTATCCGGTTGTCCCTAAGGGCCTGATCCTGTTGCGGATGATCCCCACGGCCACGCACACCGCAGAAGACATTTCTGAAACCCTGGAAGCCTTTTCGGCAATTCGGGAACGCCTGCAAAACGGCACCTACAAACGACTTTCGGCCGCAGTGGCGGCTGCCATGGGGGAATAGGGCCCTAGGCCAGAATGCGAAAAACCCCGGCTTGGCCGGGGTTTTTTTATTTCAGGGACTTGCGGAAGGTACAGCGCCGTTTGTAGACCTCCGGGCTAAAATGCTTCCAGATCTGCTGGACTGCGAGGTTATCGGCGAGTTCCGGGGTCCTGTAGCACATTTCAACCCCCCGCTTTTTGAAAGCGTGGTAGTACTCGTTGAAAATAATAGAGGTCACTCCCTTGTTCTGGTAGTCCGGATGGATGCCGATTAGGTAGAAAACGGCATCCCTGTTATTTTTGCGGGCCTTCAGCAAATGGAAGAAACCCGTGGGGTAAAGGCGGCCCCGCGCTTTTTGAAGAGCCCTTGAAAATGAAGGCATTACGATTGCAAAGGCGATGACCCGATCCTCTGAATCCAGGATAAACTTTATGAACTCCGGGTTGATCAGGGAAATATACCGCTTTTTGAAATAGGCTTTCTGTGCCTCCGACATAGGCACGAAAGAAGACAGGCGGGCGTAGCTGGCGTTGAAGAGGTCGAACATCTGGTCTACCCATGGGAGGATTTCCGAGGTTTTCTCAAAATTCAGCGGCCGAAGCCCATAGCGTTTGCGGATCACCTCCTGGATGCGGACAAAATATTTGGGATCTGCGTTGGCATTGGGGAATTTGCTTTCAATGTATTCCTTTTCCAGCCGGAAGCCCAGCGATTTGAGGTGTTCTGCGTAGTACGGGTAGTTATACCAGGTTACCATGGTCCCGATATGGTCGAAACCCTCTGTAAGGACCCCTACCTTGTCGAGGTTGGAAAAGCCCATCGGGCCTTCCATAAACTCCAGCCCGTGGCTTTTTCCAATTTCGGCCACGGTGTCGAGCAGGGCCCTGGAGATTTCCGGGTCGTCTTCGAAGTCGAACCAGCCAAACCGCATTTTGGGGATGCCCTGCTGGCGCACCTCAGTCCAGTTCACAATAGCCGCAACGCGGCCTACGAGGCGCTTTCCCCGGTAGGCTAGGAAATAGCGCGCCTCGGCCTGCTCAAAAACCGGGTTGACCCTCGGGTCGAGGGCGTCGAGTTCATCGTTGATCAGGGGGGGGACCCAGTAGGGGGAAGTTTTATACAGGGCAAAAGGGAAGCGCACAAAGGCTTTCATTTCTCTCCTGCTAAGTGCTTCCTGTATCCGGATCATGGCAACGCTATTCCCGCATCAATATTAGGAATATTTGGGCACAGAAGAAAAGGAATTATGGGAAAAGCAGTCCCTTTTGCCGGGGAGTACCGCCCGGGACCACCTGTTTGCCAGGGGCCGGCCCGCCTTAAGAAGGATCGGGCAGGATTCCCTTACCGGAATCCCCGGATTTCTTCTTTTTTTTCTTTTGGGCTTTTCGGCCAATGCGGCTTTCCTGCTCGTCAATCGGTTTCACCTTGTCCTGGTGGTAATCGAGGCGGTAGGAAATGCCCGCGGCGATAAAGACCCGGCTGGGGGTGTTTTTGAAGCCGGCGCCGACCAGCAGGTCGGCCTGGAAATTTTCATGGAACAGGTGGGCGATTCCGCTGCGCAGCAATACATCGGAGTACCGGTCGCTCTGGATGCCCTGGTTTTCGACAAAAACACTCCATTTGGGGTTCCTGAAGGCATGGCTCAGGGACACCAGGTAGCTCCATTCGGGAAAATCGGTCCCGACACGGTCGTAAGCGACGTTGGTGATCAGCACAAACCTGGGCGTCAGGCGGCTCTGTGTGGCGGCCATTACCCTGGGGGAAACCGTGGGATCCCCGGGATAGAAGGGGTTGTCCCCCAGGGTAAAGGTAGCCCCGGCGTAAATGGAAACGGCAGGGACGAGGTTTTTCAGCTGGAAGGCGTTGTTCGCCCGCCAACTGTAAAGGTTGGGCTTATTGCGCTCCGGGTCCTTATACGGGTCATAGAGGAGGAATTTTAACCCCAGGCGGTTGGTCGTGAAATCAGTAAGGGTTTCCTTTTCCCCACCCGGGTTGAAGGTGAGGCTTTCGCTCACGTAAGTCCCTTCCCAGTGGAGTTCGAGCGATTCGAACAGTAGGCCGTACCTCAGGGCGATATCGGCCCCGAAGACCCCCGATTCGGTATCCAGGACGGAATGCTCCCGCTGTTCGTAAAGCAGGCCCGTTTCGAGCTGGATGACGCCGGTGCCCACGGCATAGGCACTGACCGATTTTCCCGGCCTGTTGGAATTGATCACATCCGTATACTGCGCATGGGCGGAAAAGCCAAGGCACAAGAATGCGAGAATCACTCCGTTTAGCGATGCATAGGGCCTGGCGCATCCTGCTTTGGGGGTCATATTCGTATTATTTTAGGACATTTGTACTGCTATAACAACGTGGGAATTGTACTTTTGATATACGCCGAAGCGGGATTATGGGTATTTTGAAAACGATTTTATGGATTCTCCTCGGGTATTACCTTTTGAAATTGGTAGCCCGGCTTGCACGGCCCTGGATCAGGAGGTATGCGCAGCGCAAAATGGAGGAAGCCTTCCGGCAGGCTGCCCCGCACCGGGAACCCGCAACCAGCGACAACACCAGGGTAGGGGAGGTAAGCATCGACAAAAAGCCCCCCTCCCGGACGCCTTCCGGACAAAAAGTAGGGGAATACATTGATTTTGAGGAGATTGATTAATTCGACACGACCTTACGCATGAACCAAGGATTCCGCACCTTCCTGTCCCATTTCTTTGCCCTTGCTTTTTTTGCCCTGGTTGCCCTCCTGTATTTTTACCCTGTCCTCAAGGGGGAAGCCATCTACCAGTCCGACATTGTGCAGTACCAGGGGATGGCCCGGGAGCAGGAAGGCTTCCGCAAAGCCTTCGGGGAGGAACCCTACTGGACCAACAGTGCCTTTGGCGGGATGCCGACCTATCAATTGGGCGCGCGCTACCCCCACGAATACCTTAAAAAACTGGACCGGGCCATCCGCTTCCTGCCCCGGCCGGCCGACTATTTGTTTTTGTATTTCCTGGGGTTTTACATCCTGATGTGCTGTATGAAAGTGGAGTACCGCCTGGCCATCCTGGGGTCGCTGGCGTTCGGGTTCTCCACCTACCTTATAGTCATCCTGGGGGTAGGGCATAATGCCAAGGCACATGCCCTGGGGTACCTGCCCATGGTGTTGGGGGGCATCCTGCTCACCTTCAGGGGAAAATACCTGTGGGGCTTCCTCCTAACGGCCCTGGCGATGGCCCTGGAAATTCAGGCCAACCATTACCAGATGACCTATTATTTTATGTTCCTGGTCCTGGTGTTGGGGGTGGCCTATCTGGTGGATGCCCTCCGCAAAAGGACTTTGAAATCGTATTTCGCTTCCGTCGGGTTGCTCCTTGTGGCCGTGGCAATGGGGATTGCTGTAAATGCCACGGCCCTGCTGGCAACCCGGCAGTACGCCCAATGGAGCACCCGGGGCCCATCCGTACTTTCCATAACCCCTGACGGAAGCCCAAAGCAGCGCGCCGACGGCCTTGACCGGGACTATATCACCCAGTACAGCTATGGGATTTCAGAATCGCTCAACCTGTTGTTCCCGAGGCTTTTTGGCGGGGGGTCCGTAGAGCAGCTCGGGGAGGATTCCAAAACGTTCCAGTACCTGGTAGACCAGGGGGTGCCGCGGTCGCAGGCCCTTGATTTCAGCAACAACCTGCAGCTGTATTGGGGGGACCAGCCTATTGTGGCGGCCCCCCCTTACATCGGCGCAGTGGTCTTGTTTTTGTTTTTCCTGGGGCTCCTGCTGGTCCGGGGAAAGGCCCGTTGGTGGCTTGCTGGCGTTTCCCTCCTCGCCCTGATGCTCTCGTGGGGGAAGAATTTCCCCCTGCTAACCGACCTGATGATCGATTATTTCCCGCTTTACAATAAGTTCCGGGCCGTTTCCTCCATTCAGGTCCTCCTGGAGCTTTGCGCCCCGCTGATGGCAGTACTGGCCATCCAGGCCTGGGGGCGGTCAGACCGTTCGGCTGCGGAAAAGGGGAGGGCGCTGTTGATTGCGCTCCTCGGCATGGCCGGCCTGGGCCTGCTGCTCCTCGCCTTCCGGTCCGGGTTTGATTTTGCAGGGGGCAGCGACGAGGTCCTGAAACGGTATTTCTCCGAAGAACTCGTGGAACTCCTGAGGCGCGACCGCGAAATGGTTTATGTGCAGGACATCCTGCGCTCGTTGATTTTTATCGGCCTGGCCGCCGCGCTGCTCTGGGGGAACCTGAAAAAAGGCCTGGGGTATTCCTGGATGCTCTTTGGGCTCGGGGCCCTGGTGGTATTCGATTTGGTCGGGGTGGACCTCCGGTATGTAAACCAGGAAGATTTCCTCCCCAAAAGGCGGATGGACAAGGCATTTGCCATGACCCAGGCCGACCAGCAGATCCTCCGGGACAGCAGCACCTACAGGGTGTTGAACCTCGACGAAGGCCTCAATGGGGCCCGCACCTCTTACTTCCACCATTCCCTGGGGGGGTACCACGCGGCCAAACCCCAAAGGACACAGGACCTGTTCGAGTTCCACATCTACCGAAACAATCGTCGGGTGCTGGATATGCTCAACGTGAAATACGTGATCCAGGCCGATGAAGAAGGCAACCCGCGGGCCTCTTTGAACCCCGGGGCCCTTGGGAACGCCTGGTTTGTGGAATACGCAGCGGGGGTAGGGTCTCCTGACCAGGCCATTCAGGCCCTGGATACCCTGCAAGTCGGGAGGTATGCCGTGGTCAATACGGGTGACTTCCCCGAATTTTCGCCCGGGGCGTTTGCCGTCGACTCCACGGCCCGGGTCGAACTGGTCTCGTACCGCCCCAACCTCCTGGAGTACCGTTCGGAAAACCCGGAGGCAGGGATGCTGGTATTTTCTGAAATGTACTATCCGCATGGGTGGCAGGCGTACATCGACGGCACGCCAGCCCCCCACTTCAGGGCAAACTATGCCCTGAGGGCCATGCAGGTTCCTTCCGGTTCACACCAAATCGTTTTTAAATTTGAACCCAAGGTCATCAGGGAAGGCAGCGCGATCAGCCTGGCTGCCAGTGGCCTGTTGGCCGTCCTGCTTTTGGGTGCAGGGGGGTATGAATTGTTCCGAAGGAAGCGGCAGAAGCACTAAAGGGCCATGCAAAAAGTACTCATTATTACCTATTACTGGCCGCCTGCCGGAGGGCCCGGGGTACAGCGCTGGCTGTATTTCGCGACCTACCTGCCGGAATTCGGGGTGCAACCGGTAGTGTATACCCCGGAAAACCCCCATTATCCTTTGCGGGACGAAGGATTTACGGAGCAGGTACCTTCGGGCATCCGGGTGCTGCGAAAAAAAATATGGGAGCCCTACCACCTGGCGAAGTGGCTGAGCCGAAGAAAAACCCAAAGGATCAGCGCCGGGATCATCAACCGGGAACGGCCGTCCGGCAGGGAGCGGCTCTTGCTCTGGATCCGCGGGAATTTCTTTATTCCCGATGCGCGCCGGTACTGGGTCAAACCCTCCGTGCGGTTCCTTGCCAGGGTGCTGCGGGAAGAGGGCATCCATACCCTGGTAACCACCGGGCCGCCGCACAGCATGCACCTTATCGGGCTGGAATTGAAGAAAAAAACCGGGGTCCGCTGGGTCGCCGATTTCAGGGACCCCTGGACCTCCATCGGGTACCACGAGGCATTGCTCCCGGGGAAACGCGCCCGGAAAAAACACAAGGCCCTGGAGCAAAAGGTGCTCCTGCAGGCCGACCACATTGTCACGACCAGCCAGGCGACCCGGGAGGAATTCCGCCCCCTGACTTCGCAACCTATCCAGGTCATCACCAATGGGTTCTCAGGGCCCCTGAACCGAAAGGAACAGCCCGAAGGACCGTTTACCCTTGCCCATATCGGCAGCCTCCTTAGCGGACGCAACCCGGTTGCCCTCTGGCGGGCGCTGAAAAACCTGCTTGAAACGCATGAGGGACTCCAAAAAGACCTGCGAATCGAACTTACGGGCCTGGTTAGTGAAGAAACCCGGGGGAGCCTCAAAGCGCTTGGCCTGGAACCTTATGTGCACCTGCGCCCCTATGTGCCCCACAACCAGGCGCTTGACTTACAGCGCAAGGCCCAGGTCCTGCTTTTGCTGGAAATCGATTCCCCAAAGACGGTTGGCATCATCCCCGGAAAACTTTTCGAATACCTGGCCGCCTCCAGGCCTATCCTGGCCATTGGCCCCCCCGGCTGGGAAGCCGGGCAGATGGTAGTCGCCTGCAAAAGTGGGGCATCGTTTGGCTACGGTCAGCAGGATGCGATAGAATCCCAGCTGCTCCAATGGTACCGGTCTTTCAGGGCAGGGACGCTTGAGGTGGCTGGTGAGGGCGTATCCCGGTACCACCGCAGGACGCTGACAAAACGACTGGCAGAGGAGGTCTTATGGGGATAGTTCGCAAGCAATCGGTACGCAACACGGCCATTACCTATGCCGGGTTCGCCCTCGGGGCCCTCAATACCCTGGTCCTCTATACCCGGTTCATGTCTGATGCCTATTTTGGCCTGGTGGGCGTAATCCTGTCGACCTCGGCCCTTTTGATGCCCCTGATGTCTTTCGGCATCCCCAATACCCTGGTGAAGTTTTACTCCGGTTACCGGGAAAGGGATGACCTGCAGGGCTTCCTGGGCATGGCCATCCTCCTGCCGCTCATGGTGATGCTCCCCCTGGGGATCTATAGTTTTGCAGCCAATGAAACCATCGGGGATTTTCTGGCCCGCGAAAATGAAGTGGTGCGCGATTATGTCTGGCACATCTTCCTTGCCGGGGTTTTTATGGCCTATTTTGAGGTTTTCTTTGCCTGGAGCAAGGTATGCCTGAAATCTACGTATGGCACCTTGCTCAAAGAAGTCTTCGTGCGTGCCGGCATTTCGGCCTTGCTGGTCCTGCTCTACCTGGGTCAGATAGGGGAGGCCGGGTTCCTGGCCTGGATGGTTGGGCTTTACGGTTTGCGTACGCTCCTGATGGCCTTTTACGCCCTGCGGCTGCAGCCCCTTCGCCTTCAGCTCGGCTTGCCCGGGGGTTCCGGGGAGGTGTTGCGGTATTCTGCACTTATCCTTGTCGGGGGATCTGTTTCAGTGATCCTGCTCGAGATAGACCGCTTCATGATCAACCAGTACATCGAAATCGAGAATGTGGCCTATTATACCGTAGCCATCTTCATCGCCACGGTCATCATCGTCCCGTTCCGGGCCCTGAACCAGATTGCCTACCCGCTTACCGCTTCCCTCCTGCATACCGGCGACCTCAGGGGCCTGGAGCAGCTGTACAAGAAGAGTTCCCTTACCCTGCTTGCCGTTTCGGCCCTGGTATTTTTGGGCATCCTGCTGAACCTTGAAGAACTGTACCGCTTGCTGCCCGAGACTTACCGGGGCGGTTTCCAGGTGGTATTGCTGATCGGGGGGGTGCGCCTGTTCGATGCTTTCCTGGGGATCAATACGGCAATCCTGTACAATTCGCGATACTACACCGCCTTGCTGGCGATGGGGGTTTTGCTGTCGGTGCTTACGGTGCTGCTGAACATGTGGCTGATTCCCGAAATGGGGATCCTTGGGGCTGCCGTGGCCACCTTTCTGGCGGTAACCCTCTACAATGTGCTGAAACTGGTCTTTGTCCGCTGGAAATTTGGCTTGTCGCCCTTTAGCCCGGGTACCCTGAAAATCCTACTGCTCTCCATACTGACCTACCTGCTGTTCTTTTGGGTTGAATTTCCGTTCCACCCGCTGGTCAATATCGCGCTGAAAAGCCTGCTGATCGCGTTGTTTTACGGGGGGGTAGTTTATCGCCTGAGGATTTCCGAGGACCTGAATGCCTTTGGGAGGAACTTCTTCAAAAAATAGACCCCGTGAAAACGGGTTTCCACGGGGTCTGTATTCCTAAACAGGTTTTCAGGTCTTATTGCCTCGGGGACCCGCTTCGGCCGGAGCGCTCTTTCCTGTCGGTGCCATGGCTACCGGGGCGCATCCCGCGTTCATTGTTCCTCCCCGGTGTTGCCTGGCGCGCTATGGCCTGGGTACTCCGGGTGCTTCGGGCAGCCCTGGCAACCGGTTTATGGGTGCCCGTCCCGGGCCTTTGTGCTACGGCCTTCCGTTGTCCGGAAGCGTTCGCTATCCGGTCAGGCTGGCGCGGCGACGGGCGACGGCTTACCGCTTCCCTGGGGGTTCCCTCAGCGCGACGGGCCACAGGGCTTTGGCGGGTTACGGCTTCATGCCTCGCACCGGCCGTGCGGCGTACTGAGGAAGTCCGGTCTTCCCTGGCGGAGGGGCGTCCCACATACTCCCGGGTGGCCGGGCGGGCGGTTGATACCCCCCTGGTTGCGGTCCTGTTGGTGCGGGCGGCAACTTCCCTGCCCTGGATCCCTGCCGACCTGCCGGACCCTTCTTTCCGGGCCACAACGCGGTGGTCATTTCGATAAATACGACTCCTTTCGGCCCTGGGCTGGTAGCGGTAGGTTTCCCCGACCCTTGCGTAAGCCCTCCGGAGGTTATTCCGGTAAGGCTGGTGCCAGGTGTATCGCACCGGCTGGTAATACCTTCTGTACGGATGGCGGTAGACCATGCAAAAATCAGGGGCAGGCCGCATAAAAAAGCGGTGGAAGGGCCTGAAGGCATAAACCCGGTTAAAGGGGTTCACAAATCCGAGGTGGTAATCGTATCCTCCCCAGGAGTTGTAGAAGATACGCATGCCGCCCAGTCGGTAAAGCCGACCGCTGCGGTAATGTACCCCAACGCTGCCTATTCGGCTGACCCTCCCGTAGAAGTCGTAGTATACCGGTACGTTCTCAACCTGGATGACTGCGCCGAAATCGTCAAACTGTACGAAGGGATTGTAGTTGAACCCGGAATTGAAGGTGATGGCGGCAGGGCCTATCCGGACCCCGGCATTCACCTGCAAACGGGTATCGATGTAGAAATCAAATTCCCCATCCGGATAGAGGGCGAAGGTAACCCCGTCTTCCACAAAAATAAAGGCGTTGGAAAAAACAGGGGCTAAGGAGGTGGCCCCAGCGGTACGGGTTTCGGCCCGGGAGCTTCCCATTCCGGTCAGCAAGGCCGCGAGAAGGACGATTACATGTTTCATGGCGATTCCGTTTTAAGGTTCCGGATGCAACTATTTACATCCCATCCTAACGGAAACAAACAGCGTGCCAAAACCTTGTGGAAACAATCAATGTATTGATATACAAGTAATTGCGTTTTGTGTTTTTTCCACATGTGTAAGGGTAAGCCCGGGATCAGGCCCGGGTAGGGCTACAGGGCCAACTTCCCTTTCAGGTATTTTCCGGTCAGGGAACCGGGGTGTTGCGCCACCTCCTCGGGGGTGCCAAAAGCCACCAGCTGCCCTCCCTTGTCGCCCCCCTCAGGCCCCAGGTCAATCAGGTGGTCTGCACATTTGATCAGGTCGATATTGTGCTCAATTACAATGATGGAGTGCCCTTTTTCGATCAGGGCGTTGAAGGAAGTCAACAGCTTGTGGATATCGTGAAAGTGCAGGCCCGTAGTGGGCTCATCGAAGATGAACAGGGCCTTTTCCCTGCTTTGGCCCCGCCCCAGGAAAGAGGCCAGTTTGATGCGCTGGGCCTCTCCGCCGGAAAGGGTGGAAGAGGGCTGCCCGAGGGTCACATAGCCCAGGCCGACATCCTGCAGGGGCTGCAGTTTCGCCGCGATTTTTGATTCCCCATGGGTGCTGAAAAACGCAATGGCGTCATCCACCGTCATCGTGAGGATGTCATCGATGGAAGCCCCCTGGAAGGCCACTTCCAGCACTTCTTTTTTGAACCGTCTGCCCCGGCACTGGTCGCACTCCAGGTGCACATCGGCCATGAACTGCATCTCCACGGTGATTTCGCCTTCCCCCTTGCACTTTTCACATCGACCCCCATCCACGTTAAAGGAAAAATGCTTGGTTTTGTACCCGCGGATTTTGCTCAGCTTCTGGGAGGCAAAAAGGTTGCGGATCTCGTCGTAAGCCTTCAGGTAGGTGACCGGGTTCGACCTCGAAGAACGGCCAATGGGGTTCTGGTCCACGAATTCCACATGCCGTATCTCACTGTACTCTCCTTCCAGGGACGTATAACGGCCGGCCTTCTCGCCGTATCCCCCCAGCTTTTTCTGCAGGGCCGGGTAGAGGATTTTGTTCACCAGGGTGCTCTTTCCACTCCCGGAAACCCCGGTGACGACCGTCAGGACCTGCAGGGGGAAGGTAACATCGATATGGGCCAGGTTATGCTGTCGCGCCCCGGTCACCTTTATGAACCCCCTGGGTTTCCGACGCTTTTGGGGCACCGGGATTTGGAGGCTCCCGTTGAGGTAACGCGCCGTATAGGAGTCTGACCGGAGCAGGGTTTCCATGGTTCCTTCCGCCACCACCTCACCCCCTAGGGTCCCGGCCTCAGGTCCGATATCGATGATCCAGTCGGCGGCCCGCATCATTTCCTCGTCGTGTTCCACCACGATAACCGTATTGCCCAGGTCCCTGAGCGACTGCAATACCGCAATAAGGTTCTCGGAGTCCCGGGGGTGCAACCCCACGCTGGGCTCATCCAGGATATACATGGACCCCACCAGGCTGCTGCCCAGGGAGGTGGCCAGGTTGATCCGCTGGCTCTCGCCCCCGGAAAGCGTATTCGATTTCCGGTTCAGGGTGAGGTAGCCCAGCCCAACTTTCAACAAATAGGAAAGCCGGTTGCGGATTTCCAATAGGAGCCTCCTGGCGATTTCTTCTTCATGCGGGTCGAGCTGCAGGAGCTCGAAAAACCGGGTAAGCTCATGGATGGGGAGGTCTACCAGGTCGGAGATGGCTTTCCCGCCAACCTTCACGTAGGATGCTTCCTTGCGCAACCTGCTTCCCTTGCAGTGGGGGCACCGGGTTTTTCCCCGGTAACGCGATAGCATCACCCGGTTCTGGATTTTATAACTCTTTTCTTCCAGGTGTTTGAAAAAAGGGTCCAGCCCGGTAAAGTAGGCGTTTCCTTCCCAGACCAGGGCTTTTTGGGCTTCGGTAAGTTCAAACCAGGGTTTGTGGATGGGGAAATCGAATTTGTAGGCGTGGTTCACCAGCTGGTCGCGGTACTCGCCCATGGTTTCCCCTTTCCAGGGCGCAATGGCGTTATCGTAAACGGATAATGCTCCATTTGGGACCACCAGGTCTTCATCGATTCCGATGATGTCCCCGTATCCTTCGCAATGGGGGCAGGCGCCATAGGGGTTATTGAAGCTAAACAGGTGTACATTGGGCTCCGGGAAAGCCATCCCGTCGCATTCAAAGCGGTTGCTAAAGCTGGTTTGGCGCCCGGAGTCTACTTCCTCGACCAGGCAGCCTCCCTTGCCTTCAAAAAATGCCGTATCCACCGCGCCGGCCAGGCGATTCAAAAAATCCTCGTCGTCCTTTTTGACCACAACCCGGTCCACCACCAGGTCGAAGTTCCTGCCCACCCCGGGCATTTCAGGCCGGATCCGCAAGATTTCGCCCTGGTGCCGGATTCGCGCATAACCCTGCTTGGTCAACAGCTGCAGCGATTTCTCAACGTCCCGGTTTTCGGGAATCTCCATGGGGGCGAGTAGCAGCAGCCGGCTCCCTTCCTCAAACCCCGATATGAAATCGACCACATCCTGAACGCGGTGTTTCTTTACTTCCTTCCCCGACACCGGGGAGATGGTCCTGCCTACCCGGGCAAAGAGGAGTTTGAGGTAGTCGTATATTTCTGTACTGGTGCCTACGGTAGATCGGGGGTTGGTGGAGTTGACCTTTTGCTCAATGGCAATGGCCGGGGCAATCCCGTGGATGTAATCCACCCGGGGTTTATCCAGTTTGCCCAGGAACTGCCGGGCGTAGGAAGAAAGGCTTTCCACATAGCGGCGTTGGCCTTCGGCATATAGGGTATCGAATGCCAGGCTCGACTTTCCGGACCCGCTCATACCCGTGATCACCACCAACCGGTTGCGCGGGATGCGCACATCGATGTTCTTGAGGTTGTGCAGGTGCGCCCCTTTTATGAATATAGCTTCCTTCGGGTCTGCGGTTTTGACTCCTTCCATGCGCTGCGGCTAAGCCACAAAGATACGATTTGCAGGGGGCAATTGCCAGCAGTTGTTTTGGGGTCCATGTCCCCGGCTTGCGGGACATTGTTTTTGGCGGGACGAAAAAATTTCTATATTTGGGGGGTAATCCAAAAATCGACAACGCCTATACAGCACTATTACTTTTTTAGTTGAAGCCCGATGGGTGGTTAGGGGGAAACCCTCCCGACCCGCCAGATGTAATCAAAAAAAGTATAGTGTATGGAACTCCATGTCGATGACGCTTCCCTGGTAAAAAACTATTTGAATGGTGATGAAAGGGCCCTGGAATGCCTTATTGCCCGCCACAACCAGCGAATATTCAATTTTATTTACTCCAAGGTTTTCGATACGGAAATCACCGAGGACCTGTTTCAGGAGACCTTTATTAAGGTTATCCGCACCCTGAAACTGGGGAAATACAATGAAGAAGGCAAATTCCTTCCCTGGGTGATGCGGATCGCCCATAACCTGGTCATGGACCATTACCGGAAGAATAACAAAATGCCCCGTTACGAGGGCAGCGAACAGTTCCATATCTTCTCGATCCTGGAAGATGATGGCGGCAATGCCGAAAAACGGTTGATACGGGACCAGATCGAATTGGACCTGGGCGTATTGGTCGACCGGCTGCCTGCGGAACAACAGGAGGTGGTACGGATGCGGATGTACCAGAACATGAGTTTCAAGGAAATCGCCGAACGAACCGGCGTAAGCATCAATACGGCCCTTGGTCGCATGCGATACGCCCTGATCAACCTCCGCAAGTTCATCGAGGAGAATCAGATCGTTTTAACGGATTAATTGGCAGCAGGTCGTAGGCATCACCCCACGCGTATTTTTTAAACGAATTATTGGGCCATAGGTCGAGCCGGGAAATGGGTTCCCGGGGGGATTGCGTTATTTTGGTAAACAAAGCAATTTCCAAATGAAGCACCTTTACCCCTATAAAGAATCCGACCAGAGCGAAAAACAAAAGGCTTCCCCCGAAACCATCCGTTTTCTGCTGGACTATTCCAAATCCCTGAACGTGGTTTCCTCAAGGGGCCTCACTTTTGAGAGCCACCTGAACTGATCTGAGTTCCTATCATCCCCTTGCCCCTCCCGGTCGTCCTTCGGCCGGGCTTTTTTTTATGGCTGGTCTGCAGCCGCCTATGGGCCTTGCCGTTTGGCGACCATCGCCCTGAAAAGCCAAAATCCGGTGTTTACATCAAGAATCCGCGGTTTGACAACAATGTTTTTCCGCAGGCAACCCCTTTGGCTACTTTTAAATTGTGTTTGAGGCAAAACAGACGCAACGGACGAATCAAAAACCCAGCCTAAGGCCACCACCGAACAAAAAATGCGCTCTATGGAATTACAGATCGACGATTCAATCCTGGTAAGGGAATATATCAGCGGCGATGAAAGGGCCCTGGAAACCCTTATCAACCGGCACAACCAGCGGATCACAAGTTTCATCTACTCCAAGGTCATGGACCGTGATGTCACCGAAGACATCTTCCAGGATACCTTTATTAAGGTGATCAAGACCCTGAAAAAAGGGAATTACAATGAAGAAGGTAAATTCCTTCCCTGGGTGATGCGCATCGCTCATAACCTGATCATCGACTACTTCCGAAAGAACAAGCGCATGCCCAAATTTGAAGGGGGCGACGACTTTAATATCTTTTCCGTGATCGGCGACGATAAACTCAATGCGGAAAAGCAAATGATCAAGGACCAGATTGAGAGTGATCTCGAAGTGCTGATTGATGAATTGCCCGATGACCAGCGCGAAGTCCTCATTATGCGCATCTATAAGGATATGAGTTTTAAGGAAATCTCCGAATGCACCGGGGTAAGCATCAACACGGCCCTTGGCCGGATGCGCTATGCCCTGATCAACCTCAGGAAAATCATACAGCGGAATAAGATTACCCTTACCAATTATTAAACCGTAAAGCGACAAACAATATTTCCCCTGGGGTTGCGTTATTTAGGTGTAACGAACTCTAGGTATATGGAAAAAATTTACTCAGAACCGGCCCGCGCTTGCGAGGGTTGCCACGTAAAGAAAGAAACTGTGGATTTCTTGCTGCAGTTTTCCAGGTCCCTCCACGTGTTGAATTACAGGGGGGTACAATTCGAAACCACATTGAATTAGCGCAACAGGCCCGCTACGAGCGGGCCTTTTTTTTTGCCCAATAGTCGCGGAGCACCTTTTTTCTTCCCACCATTTGGGTGATGGGGTCCCGTTCAAGGTCCCACCCCCTGGCCGGGCAAAACTCCCTGCCATACCAGATAATTTGCAGGTGGAGTTTGTTCCACAATGCTTTCGGGAACCATTTTTTGGCATCCTTTTCGGTTTGCACCACATTCTTTCCCGTGGAAAGGCCCCATCGGTACATGAGCCGGTGGATATGGGTGTCCACAGGAAACGCAGGAATGCCGAACGCCTGTGAAACCACCACACTTGCTGTTTTGTGGCCTACCCCCGGCAGCGTTTCGAGGGCTTCCAGGGTGCGTGGGACCTGCCCCCCGTATTTTTCCAGCAGGATGCCCGAAAGGGCATGGATGGCCCGGGCCTTGGTGGGTGAAAGGCCCACCGGGCGGATGATTTCACGGATTTTGTCGACCCCGAGGGCTACCATGTCGGCGGGGTTGTCGGCAAGCCCAAACAATTCAGGGGTGGTCTGGTTGACCCGGACATCGGTGCTCTGTGCGGAAAGCAACACGGCGATCAACAGGGTGTACGGGTCTTTATGGTCCAGCGGGATGGGGATGGTCGGATAGATTTCCTCCAGTTTTTCCACGATAAAGGCTGCCTTTTCTTTTTTGGTCATTATGTTTAATTTTACACTAAAAACAACTAAACAACAAGAATGCTTATGGACACATTGAAAGTTGGGGATAAAGTTCCGGATTTTAATGCCACGGACCAAGACGGGAACCCGGTTTCCCTGGCCGACTACCGCGGCAGGAAACTCGTCGTGTTTTTCTACCCAAAGGCCAATACCCCGGGGTGCACCCAGGAAGCCTGCAACCTGAGGGACCATTACGGGGAACTTCAAAAGGCCGGCTACAGCCTTTTGGGGGTCAGTGCCGATTCGCCGAAAAAACAGGCCAGCTTCAGGGATAAATACGAATTCCCGTTTCCCCTGCTCGCCGACGAGGACCGTAAGGTCATTGAAGCCTTTGGGGTATGGGGGCCGAAAAAATTCATGGGCCGGGAGTTCGACGGCATCCATCGCAAGACCTTTATTATCAACGAAGAAGGCGCGATTGAGCGCGTTATCGACAAGGTGGTTACCAAAGACCACGCTGCACAAATCCTGGAGAATGCCTGAGGGAGGGACCGGATCGTAAAGGATCCGGTTTTTTATTTGACAGACTCGGGGGCCTTATCTTTTTTGGGGAGGAACAACTGTTTTTCCCGGATGGTTTCAGCAATCCCTTCGGGCAGCATTTCTTCCCAGCCCTCCTCGTGGTGGGTGATTTTTTTCAGCACGTCCCTGGAGTAGATATGCAGGATGTCCGGGTCGTAATCAATGATGTCCATCACCTTGCCGTTATACTTGAAGAACTTGTAGAGCTCCTTCATCCTTGGGTGTACCTTGATGTTGTTGCTGGTAAGGATCTGGCCGGTTTCCGGGTCCCGCATCGGGTAGAGGTAGACCTTGAGGTTTTTGAAGAAAAGTTTCCCAAAGGCCTCCAGGATACCCCCGCTGAGGTGCCGGTAGTACTTTTCGTCGAAAACTTCCACCAGGTTGTTGACCCCCATGGTAAGGCCCATGCGTTCTTTGGTGTAGTTGTTCAGGAACTCCACCAGTTTGTAGTATTCCTGGAAATTGGAAATCATTACCATATGGCCAAGGGAACACAGCAGTTCCGCCCGGTCCATGAAATCCTGTTCATCGATTTCCCCGGAGGCCTTTAGGTTGGAAAGGGTGATTTCAAAAATGACGATGGTGTTTTCCGGGTCCACGGTCTGTTCCCCTATGAAAATATCGTAGGACTTCTGGAACATGTCCATGTTCACCATGGTCACCGGGCGGAAGCTTCCCCTCAGGGCAAGGATGTTCTTTTTGTATAACACTGCGGCTGGCAGCAGGTTGTTGCCGTCCGGGCCGAACATCACCGCATCCGTCATGCCATTGCGAACCAGTTGCAGGCTTATCAGGCGGTTATCGACCTGGGCGAAGTTCGGGCCTGAAAAATTGATCATATCCACCTCAAGGGTGTCTTTGTCGATATGGTCGTAGAGGTATTTGAGGAGTTTCCGGGGTTTGTCGTACTTGAAGAAAGCCCCGTAGATAAGGTTCACCCCAAGGATTCCCAGGGTTTCCTGCTGCAGGCGGGCCTCGTTTTGCTTGAAGCGGATATGCAGCACGATCTCGTCAAATTCCTTTTGCTTGGGATCGAGCTGGAACCGGATACCCACCCATCCATGGCCCTTGTATCGTTTGGTGAAATCGATGGTAGCCACGGTATTGGCATAGGAAAAAAACAGACGATCGGGGTGCTGTTCCCTCGGGATGCGCTCCTCCATCAGCCGCATTTCGTGGGCCAGCATTTTTTGAAGGCGGCTCTGGGTGACGTAGCGCCCGTCTTCCTCCAGGCCGTAAATCGCATCGCTGAACGCTTTGTCATAGGCGCTCATCGCCTTGGCAATGGTTCCGGAAGCCCCTCCGGCCCTGAAGAAATGCCTGGCGGTTTCCTGTCCGGCACCTATCTCTGCAAATGTTCCGTAAATATCAGGGTTCAGGTTTATGCGCAGGGTTTTTGCTTTGATGGAGGGGACGTTTTCAAATGCAAAATCGTTCTTTTGAACCGTGGGCATAGTCGGCAATTTACAGAAAACAAAGGTAAAAAGATTGGCCGATCCAAATAATAAATAAGTTATAAATTTGGATAAAACAGACCATCGGTTGGAGATCACTTTTTTGGGTACAGGCACCTCGCAGGGAATCCCGGTAATCGGGAGCACACACCCGGTGTGCCTCAGTCGGGATCCCAGGGACAGGCGGCTTCGCGTCTCGGTCCTGATCCGGATAGACGACAGCGCTTATGTGGTTGATTGCGGGCCCGATTTCAGGCAACAGATGCTGCGCCACCCTGTGGAACGACTCGACGCCATCCTGTTCACCCACGAGCACGCCGACCATACGGCCGGGATAGACGACATCAGGCCCTTTTTCTTTCGTCAGGGCGATATCCCCATCTTTGCCCACGAGCGGGTAGTGCACTCCCTGGAGCGCCGGTTTGACTATATTTTCGCCGACGGGGACCGGTATCCCGGCGCCCCTGCCGTGGCGGTGAACCTGGTGGAAAAGGGCACCCCTTTCCGGATAGGCGCCCATTGGTTTACCCCGATAGAGGCCCGCCATAACCGGCTGCAGGTATTCGGCTATCGCCTGGGCGATTTCGCCTACCTTACCGACGTAAAGACGGTTGAACCGGAAGAAATGAAGCGCCTTGAAGGGCTCGAAGTCCTTGTGGTCAACGCCCTCAGGCAGGAGCCCCATCATTCCCACTTCAACCTGGAAGAGGCCCTGGAATTCATTGAGAAGGTAAACCCGAAACGGGCTTACCTCACCCATATCAGCCATATGATGGGCTTCCATGCAGAAGTGGAAAAACAGCTTCCGGGCCACGTCCGCCTGGCCTACGATAACTTAACCCTTACCCTTTAAATCAGCGCGATGCGACAACAAATCTTCCTGTACCTTTTTGTTTTTTCGGCCTTGCTGGCCCTTTACCTGGCGTTCACGGGTTCCAGGAATTTGAAAGGACTCGAAAAACAGCTCAGCGCTGTGGAAGCGCAGCAGGAAGCCCTCCGGGATTCCCTGAAAGCCAGCCGGCTCGACCTGCTGGACCAGCAGTATTTCAGCCTGGAGAACAACGATGATGCCCTGGCCTATTACGACCACCTCGGCCTTGAAGACCCCTCCCGCTACATCGCGGACAAGCTCCTGGAAACCAATGAGGCATCCGGGAACAATCCCCTGGTCCCGTATGAGGGAATGGAAGGGGATTTCAAGATCAACAAAATTGAGATCCTGAACCACCGCTGGATTATCGCCGATTTTTCAGATGGGAAATACTGGGGGGAGCTTCTGCTCCAGTACGAGCTCAGGGAGGACCTGGGTGTGGACTTCACCCTCCTGAATCACCTGCTCTACACCCGAAGCCAGTAGTCAGTACCTGCCGTGGATCCATTCCCGGAACGATTCCAGGTTTTCGGGGCAGACCCCGTGCCCGACGGGATATTCCTCATACCGGTGTTCCAGGCCCAGTTCCTTAAGGAATTCCGAGGTATTGCGTGCCCACGACACCGGGATCACCATGTCGGAGTCCCCATGGGAGGCATAGAGGTTCAGGGACCCAAGGTCCTTGTTGGTCATGCCCGATGGGAGCATGGCGGGGTCAAGGTACCCGCTCAGGGCGATCACGGATTTGATCCGCGAGGGGTATGAAAGGGCCAGGGAATAGCTCAGGATACTCCCCTGGCTGAAACCCAGCAGGCTGATGCGGCCAGGGTCGAGCCCGTAGGCTTCAATGGCCCGGTCTATGGTTTCCAGCACGAGTTCCCTCGAGGCAATGGCCTGGTCCACGTCGTTCCATTTCCCCCGGGACGCACTGAAATCTATGGCGTACCAGGCGTATCCAAAGGGTTCCAGCCGATGGGGCGCACGCAGGGAAAAGATGTGCAGGTCCTCGGGTAATTCAGGGGCAAAGGAAAACAGGTCTTCTTCATTGCTGCCATAGCCGTGTAGCATGAACAGGGCCGGTGCCGGTTTTGAACCCCCCGTACCGGGCCGCCACCTGTGGTATAAAGGCAATGTTTTTTGGGGCTTGTCCTCCATCATTTAATAAATAAAAACCATCGTTGGAAATAGGCCCCCACCAGGGGCACCAGCCGCTTGCGGCCCTGAATCGCCGCCGTCATCCCGTAAATCCACAAGGTGAAGTAACTGACGTACAACCCGATCCAGGCGTAGGGGTGGAACCACTGGCTCAGGAAAAGGGAAAACCCCAGGAAACCCAGGTGCAGGCCAAAGGCCTGACGGGTGTGGAATCGCCCAAAATCGTGTTTTGGGTCCATGTTCATGGTCATGGCGATCAGGGCGCCCACCAGGGTCAGGTAGGCAACAATGGCAATGGTTTTGGCTTCCCGGCTCGGCGCGTTCATCTAAAGGTTGTTGCGTTCTCCCACAATCACCCCGTAGGCTTTTCCCACCAGGGGAACCCCCAGGAAGATGGCATTTTTGGAACTGCTCAGCAGGGTGTTGGCCTCTAAAACTGACTCCTGTTCCGGGTTAAACAGGGTCAGGACGGCCTTTTCCCCTTCTTTCAGCATCGGCCGGGGCAACCCGAAGCGTTCCCGGCCCCGGGTGAGGATCTCCACGCTGGCCTCCGGGCCAAAAATTTGGTTCAGGACCCCGAAGGCCCCTTCGAGTCCGATAGTGCCGAAGGAAGCAAGGTCAAACTCCTTCCGCTTTTCTTCCACATCCATAGGGCAATGGTCGGTGGTCACAAAATCAATTACCCCCTCCTTTAAGGCTTTTCGAAGCGCCTTTACATCGCTTTGGCTCCTAAGGGGCGGGAGGACCTTGAACCGGCTGTCAAACCCTTCCAGGGCCTCCTCCGTAAACCAAAGGTTGTGTATGGCAACGCTGCAGCTGACATCCAGGCCCTTTTTCTTTGCCGAGGCGATCAGGGCTGCCGAGTGTGCCGAGGATATCGTGGGGATATGCAGCCTGCCCCCGGTGTATTCCAACAGGGCCAGGTCCCGGGCGATCCGGAGTTCCTCTGCCAGGGCCGGGATCCCCCTCAGGCCGAGGGTTACAGCGATTTTTCCCTCATGGACCTGTCCTTTTGCGCCTACCTGGGCGTCGAGGGGAAAGGAGTGTACCAAACCCCCGAAATGCTGAACATAAAGCAGGGCGAGCTTCAGCAGGTTCGGATTCTCCAATGGCGTTTTGTAGTCGCTGAAACCTACTGCCCCGGCCTGGTGCATGTCGTGCATTTCCGAGAGGTCTTCGCCCCTTGCTTTTACGCTAAGGGTCCCCATCGGATACAATTCGGCAACCTGCCCCCGGGCAGCTTCTTTTAAAAACACGATATCGCCGCTGGTATCAGGGGTGGGGTTTGTATTGGTATTCAGAACGACCCCGGTGAAGCCCGAAGCCGCAGCCACCTTCAGGCCATTGGAAATGGTTTCCCGCTCTTCATGCCCGGGCTCCCCGAAACTCACCCCGCTGTCGAACCATCCGGGGGAGACATAAAGGTTTGCCAGTCGCACCACGCGGGTATTCGTCCCTTCCTTCAGTCCGGTTCCTATGGCCCTGATCCGTCCTTTTTCGATAAGAAGATCCCTTTTTTTAAGGTGGAGTGCCGGTTGGGTTGGGTCGATGAGGGTGGCAGATTTGATCAGTAGGTTCATCGCATCATTTTTTGCAGGAAAGTTTCAACCAACACAAAAAGCAGTGCTAAAATAACAAACCATTTCCAAAGGGAGGTTATCGCCATGCTGTTTTGATAGCGGGCTACCATTTGCTCCACATCGGGATAGGTTTCAAAGCGTTCCGGCAGGCCCGCAGGGGTGTCCCTTCCCAGGCTTTCGGTGCGCGGGTAATTGAAGCTGGCCTGGCGGATGGATTCCCCCTGGTATTCGATACGGTAATTTCCCGCAAGGCGCGGCTCATCCCTGAAAATCAGCCGCGTTTTGCGGGAAAAAGATTGCTGCTGGGGGATGAAGGAATATTCCGTCCCACGAAGTTGAACAATGTTGTCTTCTTCAAGGCTGAGGTCGAGGTCAAGGACTGCTTCCTGCCCGAGTTCAAAATAGAGTTCCGATCCGGGGAGGCTTTCCCTCCCGATGCTGTACAGGGTAGGTACGACGAGGGGGGAAAACCTGAAGTTGCTGTATTCCCCGGCCAGAGGGGCAGCACAGATGTAAAGGCCGTCAATCCCGGCCAGGAAGGGCTGTCCGTCCTGGAACCTGAGCATGGCCGGAAGGGTCCCTTCCAGGGGAAAATAAAGGCCTGCCGTGGGGTACTCGAAGTTTTCGACCTGTTTTTCAAAAACCCCCTGGTACAAAGGGTGGTCGAACGCGATGCCGGTGATGGGGTTTTCGCCTTCCACACGCGGCTGCAACCCTGCCCCGAGGGGGCTGAGCAGCCTGTTGTAGCTTTCTGTATCGGCTTCCGGGGCCGGGATGACCAGCAGGACCCCGCCCTGGGCGTAAAAATCCTGAAGGGCCCTGGCCATGGGCTCCGGAACGGCTTCAAGTTCGTTAAGGACCACCAGGTGCTGGCGGTTGATCAGGCTGTAATCGAGCGTCCTCAGGTCGCTTTCGGCAAACGCGAATTCAGCAGGGGAGAAAATACGGGGCAGGTAGGGGGAAGGGGAGGGGCCAATGCCCAGCACCCTGATTTTTTCAGGGGCATTGCGGGACAGGTACAGGATATTGTCGTACGACAGCCCATTGTCGTTTACCTGCAAGATCCCGCTGAGGGCCTCCCCGGCCGGGATCAGGAAACGGGCCAGCAAAGAGCCGTCTTCCTGGGGTTCCGCCGTAGTCTTGGCAAACAGACGCTCCCCGTCATAAAGGGAAACCGGGCTATTCTGCCAGGGGCCTTCAAAGCTGAGGGAAACCAGGAGTTCCAGGGTTTCCGGGTTTCGCTCCCCAAAATAGGCAGTGTCGAGGGAAATATTGCCCGGGTCCGGAGCCATGGTGCGGACGGCATGCACCTTCGCGCCGGCCCACGACGCCCAGGCCTCTTTATCCCACCCGATGAAGTCGGAAAGGATCCAGAGTTCGCGCTCCGTGGAATCCCTGTTGCTAAAATGCGAATCGGCACGTAATTGTAAGTTGTCGGGGTCCATGCTCCCCGGCTCGAAGTCCAGGTCTAGGAGGGTCTGCTGGATGTCCCTGGCCTCAACCTCCCTAAAGGTCTGGCTCTGGGTCATAAGGGTAAAACGAAGGTCTTCGGGAAGGAATTGCAGCAGGTCCTGCACGGTATTCTGCAGCAGGTTGGAAGTACCTTCCTGCGCCTGCATGCTAAAGGAATTATCGAGATAAATAATTATTTCCTTTTGTTTTTCAATATTTTGTGATGAAAAAAAAGGTTGGCAAAATGCCAATACCAGGGCTGCTGTCAGCCCCAGGCGTACCAGGAGTAACAGCCATTTTTTCAGCCTGCTGCTCCGGTTGGCTTCCACCAGTATTTTTTGAAGGATCCGCACATTGGTAAAGGGGGTGTCCCTGAACCTCCTGAGGCGGAGCAGGTGCACCAGGATTGGGATAAGGAGTAGCAGGAGGCCCCACAGAAGTTCCGGATGCTTAAACTGCATAGTTTTGATTGCTTGGCCAAATATAGCCATTTCAAAAGCCCTTTAAAGGGATGAACGGGGGAATAACGATCCGTGGGGGTGGGTACGGGCTTTTCGGGGCCAAAACGGGTCCGGGATCAACAAAAGAAGAAAAAATCCTGCATGGACTGCTGCCCCAGGAGGTAGAGGTGCTTGCGGATCGATGCCTGCGCCTCCGCATTGGCTACGGTGATGATACTTTGGGGGTTTTCAAGCTGGTCGAGGACCGTGTAATGCTGCAGGGGCACCCCATAGATTTTCCTGCCAATTTTCTTTGGATTGTCGCACAGCCAGTAGAAATGGTGCCCGGCGGCTTTCAGGTTGCGCGCAATGGTTTTGCCTTTGAAACCGGCCCCCCAGACTACCAGGGGCCTGGTCGTCACGCGGTCGAGCCTGAGGAAGTGATGCAGTTTCAGGTCCAGGAAATAATTCTGCGCATAGTGGGGGGAGGTCCTCGAGGTCCGGTGGTCGTAATCCCTCCAGTAATGCAGGACGTGTTCCGACGGCAGGCATGTTACCCTCCCTTCATAAAAGCGGAAGCATAAATCGTAATCCTCGGGGTAACGGTCAGATGAGAAGGCCCCGCAGGCGTTGAGGTCTTCCCGGTAGGCCATCCAGCAGGGCGACGGGATCACGCACTCCTTGTAGATTTCACTGAAGTTGCTTCCCCTGCGGGTCAATCCATTCAGCCATGCTTCATATCGGGCGTACCCATCGGAAATCCCGCGGTGGGAAAAATAGCGCACCTGGCCCAGGGCCAGGTGTCCCGGCCCGTGGGTGGTTAGTTGGCCCGCCATGCGTTCGAGCCGGTGCGGGGCCATGCGGTCGTCCGAATCCATCCGGGTAATCAAGCGCCCGCGGCTGAGGCCATAGGCCAGCCTCAGGGCAGGGATGATGCCCACCCCCTCCGGGTCCACAACCCGTATCCGGTTATCCCGGGCGGAAAACCTTTCAAGGAGTTCCCGGCCCTGGTCGGTGGAGTGGTCGTCCACCGCGATTAACTCCCAGTCCCTGAAGCCCTGCTCCAAAATGGAATCGAGGCATTCAGGAAGGAACAGGGCCGTATTCCTGAAGGGCATCAGGATACTTACCAATGGGTTTTTCGCGGTGGGGGCCATTTGGGCGCCGATATCGTTTTTGGGGCCTAAGCCCGGGGTTTCCTTTCCGGCCCGGTGCCCCCATATTATTCGGGCGCTTCCTTGGGGGGCGTAATCATGATATGCGCCCGGTGCGTCCCCGGGTCCATCAGCCAGGCATGGCCCGGGGGGGTCGGGGTAGTCGGGAGGCCGGTGGAAGCCCCCGTGGCAAAGGGCATATAAAACACATACCGCACATAGGGGTCCTGGATTTCCCGGGTCACAGGGTCCACCTTTCCGGTAAAAACGCAAAGGGTTGCCTTGTCGGGCATGCTCAGGGCCCCGGAGCGTACCTCGGCTTCCCGGATGTCAAAAATCTCCTTCCCGTCTTTTCCCTGCGCTTTCAGTTCCCGTCCCCTGGCCATAAAGGGGTCGAGGTCCCTGTGGTAGGCAGCCGTGGAGAAATTGGGGTTTCCGGGATCATCCGCAAGGGCGATATAGGCATTGGTACCTTCCCGGAGGGTGACAAAATTCCCCTTGGGGTCGTACCCATATACGGTGGCCCCTTCCCGGTAATCGCCGGGAACGGCCATCAGGGCGGTTTTGATCTGCCATTCGGCAGGGGGGATTTCCTGGGCTGCCAGCCCGCAGGAGGCCAGCAGTACGGCAAACGCTATTTTTTTCATGGGGTGGGGTTTAATATTTTGCACTTTTTCCAACCGCAATCGTCCTCAGGATAAAAGCCCTGAGGTCTTCATTGGCCTGTTTAAGGTCTTCCCGCCTGAGGTACATCATATGGCCGCTGCGGTACCCTTTGAATTCAAGCCGGTCTTTCATGCGCCCGCTCGGGTCGATCTGCCAAAGGGTATATTTGGCGTTGAAATAGGTGGTGGCGCCGTCGTAGTAGCCCGATTGTACCAGGACATTCAGGTAGGGGTTTTGGGCCATGGCCTGCCGGAGGTTGTCGCGGGTATTGTCGTTTTCGTCATTCCAGGGGCGTACCGGGCCAAACATGTTATATTTGATGTCTGTTTTAAAGTTCAGGACCTCCTGCAGGTAATAGTTGATGGCCGGGGTAAAGCTATGGAGCCATGAGGTGATCTCGGCATTATAGTCGGGTGAGGTACCCGCCAGGGTTTTATCAATCCCCAGGTACCGGCTGTCGAGGCGGCCTACGGTATACCCGCCCCGGTCGCGGAGCAGGGCTTTCCAGAAATAAGAGGTGGGCACATCCAGGTTGTGGTCGAGGATTTCCTTTACGCCCAACCCGGAATACAGGGCCATTTTTTCGGCAACGGCCCTTCGTTCGGCATCCCCTATGAACCCGCCCCTGGCGATTGCCGGGATAAGGGTGTCTATGGTAAAGGCCTCGGCCTCGGGGAGGATTTCCAACAGGTCCTTCTGTTGCAGGGAGGGCGACAGGGCTTTCTGGTGCCATGCGGCCGCAGTGTAATAGGGCAGGTTCAGGGCGCTGCTCACCGGCCCGTCCTGCCTGAGGACCTTATAGTCGGCCGGGGAAACCATGATGACCCCGTTGAGGTACATCCATTGCTGGTTTTGCAGGGCCAGGGACAGGCCCATGACCCGGGTGCCGCCGTAGCTTTCCCCAATGATGTATTTGGGCGACCTCCAGCGGTTATGCCGGGTGACAAAGGTGTTCAGCCATTCCGCCAGGTAGGCGATATCGGCATTGATCCCGAAAAACTTCGACCGGTCCACCTCTTTCCCGGTTTCGGGAATGGTGCGGGAATACCCGGTATTCGCCGGATTTACATAAACGATATCCGTCACATCCAAAACCGAATAAGGGTTTTCCTCCACCCCGTAAGGCTGCACGGGGTACCCTTCGTCGTCAATCCGCAGGATCCTCGGACCCGTGTAGGCCAGGTGCATCCAAACGGAACCGGAGCCCGGCCCCCCGTTAAAGGAGATCAGGAGGGGGCGCGATGCCCTGTCTTTGACATTGTTGCGGGTATAATACGTGTAATGCAACGCTGCAATGGGTTTTCCCGTTTCATCCCATACCGGCTGGGTCCCCGTTTCGGCCGTATAGGGGATGCTCTGTCCGGCTATGGTCACGGTGTGCTGGGTCACGATGGTTGTGTCGATGGGGAGTTTCCGCTCCTGTGCGGTCAGGGAAAGGTTCGAAAGAAAGGCAAGTAGCAGGAGGGCAGGTAGTGGTAATTTCATGGAAGTTGAGGATTAGTGTGCCTAAAAATAACAAATTATGCCGGAGCGCGGGCGGGCAGGGTTGGAAAAAAGCCCCGGCCATACCCGGGGGACCTCTTCGGGGAAAAAGGTGTATTTTTAAGAAAACCAATTCTATGAAACCGTACAGTCGAAGAACGTTCAATACCACCCTGGCCGGGGGGATCCTCGGCATGAGCCTGCCCCTGCACCTCTCGGGGCAGGGCGGTGGGGCCCCGGCCAAAAAACTGGGTGTGGCCCTGGTGGGCCTGGGGAGCTACAGTACCTACCAATTGGCGCCGGCCCTGCAGCAAACTGCGTATTGCACCCTCGCAGGTATCGTAACAGGTACCCCTGAAAAGGCCACGCAATGGATGCAGACCTATAACATAGGGGCGGAACATGTTTATGACTACGACAGCTTTGACCGCATCGCCTCCGACAAGGCTATCGATATTGTGTATGTGGTGTTGCCCAACAGCATGCATGCCGAGTTTTCCATTCGGGCGGCAAAGGCCGGAAAGCACGTGATTTGCGAAAAACCCATGGCCATGAATGTTGCTGAGTGCGATGCGATCCTCAAGGCCTGCAGGGAGGCAGGCGTAAAACTCGGGGTGGGTTACCGCCTGCATTCCGAGCCATACACCCGGGAAGTCAAAAGGTTGGTCCGGGAACAGGCCTTTGGCCAGGTTCGTTATGTGGGGGCCGATGCCGCCTATATTTCAAACGGAAACCCGGACCAGTGGCGCCTGAACAAATCGCTTTCGGGTGGGGGAGCCCTGATGAATATGGGGGTCTATGCCATCCAGAGTTGTATTTACGGGTGCGGGAAAAACCCGGTCTCGGTAAGCGCCCAGGAATTCAGCACCCGCCCGGACTATTTCACGGATACCGACGAAACCATCACGGCCCAGTTCGAGTTTCCCGATGGGACGGTAGGGCAGATGATGACTTCCCACAATGCCCAGGCCAACCGCCTGTACGCTTCCTGTGACCGGGGGTGGTTTGAGTTGCAACCCGCCAATAATTACGGACCCTTAAGCGGACGCACCAGTGAAGGGCCGATGTCCTTCCCGCACGAAAGCCAGCAAAAACTCCAGATGGATGACTTTGCCCGGCATATCCTGGAGGGCACCCCAAACCGGACCCCCGGGGAAATGGGAAAAAGGGATATGATTATAGTGGAGGCCATTTACCGTTCGGTGAGGGAAGGGGGCAAGCGCATCCCAATCGACTTACCGGAAGGATATGGCATGGTGGGAACCCCGTAGGCCTGGCTCAACCGAATTGCTCAAATACCCCCAAACCAAACAGGGCAAAGTCGTATTTAACCGGGTCTTCGGGATCCAGTTTCCTGAGGGCGGCATCGAGCTCTGCTACGGCCCGGGCATCGTTCTGTTTGCGCTGCAGCAGCCCCAGCGCCCGGGCCACCTTGCCCGAGTGCACGTCGAGGGGGCACGACAGCCGGGCGGGGGAGATGCCCGTCCAGAGGCCGAAATCCACCCCGGAAAGCGCCGGGCGTACCATCCAGCGCAGGAACATGTTGATGCGTTTGGCAGCGGAACCCCGCGATGGGTCTGAGAAGTGTTTTTCCGTCCTTTGGAGGTGCCCGGGCTCAAAAAAATGCGCCCTCACCCTGGAAATGGCCCCCTGCATTCCTTCCGCGTCGGCATACCGCTCGAAAAGGGATTCCATGCCCCCGTACTCCCGGTAAAGGTGCCTGAGGCCCTTTATAAAGAAAACCAGGTCATGCCCGTTGAACGTTCGGTGAACAAAGGGTTTGAGTTTTTCGAGATCCTTTACCGTGGCTTCCATGGTAAAGTCATAGGGGGAATCATCCATGAGGGCCATCATGTTGCGGGCGCTCCGGATAATGCTTTGGCGGTTCCCCCAGGCAATGGTGGCGGTGAGGAACCCGGCAACCTCGCGGTCTTCTTTGCGCACAAACGCATGCGGCACCTGTATGGGGTCCGTATCCAGAAACTCAGGCTGCTGGTATTGCAGGGTTTTTTCGTCGAGGAATTCTTTCAGTTCGCTCCATTCCATCGGGGCAGGCCATTGTTTGTTTGTCGCAAGGGAGGCATGGGGGTGAATATCCCCGGGAAGTTCCGAATTTACGAATTCCCGGGATCGCCATTTTCGTCCACAATCCGCCCATCCACCATGGTGAGCTTGCGATCCGCCATTTCCGCCAGCTCTTCGTTATGTGTCACAATAACAAAAGTTTGCCCGAAGCGCTCCCTGAGCTCGAAAAAAAGCCGGTGTAACCGGTCTGCACTGGTGGAATCGAGGTTGCCGCTGGGCTCATCGGCCAACACGACCGAAGGCTGGTTGACCAGGGCCCGTGCCACAGCCACCCGTTGCTGTTCCCCCCCGGAAAGTTCAGACGGTTTATGGTGGAGGCGGTGCCCGAGCCCCAGGAATTCCATCAGCTCCCGGGCCCGGCCTTCAGCTTCCAGGCGAGGGGTGTCCCTGATGAAAGCGGGGATGCAGACGTTTTCCATGGCCGTAAATTCCGGGAGCAACTGGTGGAACTGGAAAATAAACCCGATATGCCGGTTGCGGAAAAGCGCAAGCTGCTTTTCCCCGAGCAGGGTAATGTTTTGCCCGTCGATCGCAATCTTGCACGCGGGATAAGGGGAGGGGGTGTCCAGGGTGCCCAGGATTTGCAACAGGGTCGTTTTTCCCGCACCAGAGGCTCCCACCACGGATACGATTTCACCTTTTCGGATGTTCAGGCTTACCCCTTTGAGGACTTCGACTTCCCCATAGGATTTATGGATATTTTCGGCCAGGATCATGGAATGCGTTCAGGGGCTGAAAGTACGCATTCGACCAGAATTGTCAAAATAGCAGCAGGTTACCCATTAGGGGGGCAGGAGCCCCTCCTTTTCCGGGCGGCCTTTCCTGCCGGGGACCCCGGACAAGTCATATTTTTTTAGCATCTTTAAAAAAAAATCGCAGTGCCATGCCCTACAGATATTTGGAAGAATACAATATTGAAATTACCCAGGAGGTACGGAATTTTTACGAGCGTATCATCCAGGAGATCGGGGAGGATACCGGCCGGGAGGGCCTTTTGAAAACCCCGGAGCGGGCAGCAAAGGCCATGCTGTTCCTTACCCAGGGGTATCGGCAGGATGCCGTGGAAATCCTCAAAGGCGCCATGTTTAAGGAATCCTACAGTGAAATGGTCATTATCAAGGACATTGAAGTGTATTCCCTTTGTGAACACCACATGCTCCCTTTTTTCGGAAAGGCACACGTTGCCTATATCCCGGACGGGCATATTGTGGGGCTGAGCAAAATCCCCAGGGTAGTGGACGTCTTTGCGCGCCGCCTTCAGGTACAGGAGCGCCTGACCGATGACATTGTGGAATGCATCAACCAGACCCTAAAGCCCAAAGGGGTGGCGGTGGTCATTGAGGCGGCCCATATGTGCATGATGATGCGCGGGGTGCAAAAACAAAATTCGGTGACCACTACTTCCGGGTTCCGGGGCCAATTCGAAAAAATCGAAACCCGCAATGAATTCCTTAAACTGATTAGTTCAGATCTTTCCTGAACCCCTTGAAGAAACCTCGAGAGGATGGACGGTAAATACAAAAAACTGGTGCTGGGGCTCCTGCTCGACGGGGTCGGCATGCTCTCTTTGGCATTGCCGGGCCTGGGCGAATTCCTGGATGTGCTATGGGCCCCGGTGGCAGCCTGGTGCATGACCCGCCTGTATCCGGGCAGGAAAGGCCGTATAGCGGGGTTCATCGCCTTTGTTGAAGAGGTTTTTCCCGGACTGGACCTGATTCCCTCGTTTACCCTGATGTGGGTGTATACCTACCTGCTCAGCCGGAAAAAAGGGGTACAGCCCGCTTAGCTGGGAATTTTCGCCGGGATGCATCCGGGTCGGGTGCCTTTTTTCAGGAGCGCAGGAGGAATCCCAGGCCCATCCTGCGAAGCATCTTCTTCTCAAAGTTCCAGAAGAAACCAAACTGCCCAAAAACAGTCCCTATAGCGATCAGGAGTACCTGGTAAATGGGGAAAAGGATAAGGATCCGAAGGGTCCAGTAGATCCAGTCACCCCACCAGGCCTCTGTAAGGCTTCCGGGTTTCAGGCCGATCCACTCCAACACCGGCCGGGCCACATAGACCGAGGACGAACCGGTAAGGGCGAACACGACCAGGATTAGGATAAGCTGAAAATTGGAGGTAATTCCCCACCGTTCCTTAAGTCGCTTCATCTGCGGATTTTGGGGGTCAAAGGTACACAATTAAAGCCTTGGTAGAAAACCTGCCGGGAGCTTCACTCCCCGCAAGTACCAACCCCGCCTTGTCTCTGTCTCCGTAGGGGTGTAATCCCCAGATACTTTTTTAACCAGGGGATCCGTACGGTGATCGGGAAGGCCTCTAAATTCTCAAAAGCCGCCCGCCGGTCGGTCATATTACTCAAGGCACAAAAAATCCGCCGGCAAACACCGGCGGATTGGGTGTTATGGTTTGAATACAGGGAACTACTTTCCGAAAAGGCCTCCCAGCAAACCTCCGAGCCCCCCTTTCTTTCCCTGAACCATATCGGAAACGTCATCGATAATGCTGCCATCGCCATCGGAATCGAGCAGGGCGGAAAACATGTCCATCCCCTGGCTCTGTTGTCCGCCGAGAAGGCCACCCAAAAGGGCGTCCATACCCCCGGCGTCTTTTATGTTGGCCTGGCTTTGTTGCCGCCCGAGATAGCCCATAACTATGGGGGCTGCAATCTTTAGGATGTTGGCGATGGAAGAAGCGTCAATCCCCGATTTCTGGCTCAGGGCATTTTCAACCACCGGTTGCCTGCCGCCCAGGACATGGCCGAGGATGCCTGCCCCTTCATTCAGGACGCTCTGGTCTACGCCTCCCCCAAAGAGCCCCCCCAGGTTGTCCAGGATACTTCCGTCATGGCGGGAAGAGAGGGCATTCAGCAAGCCTTCAGCCCCCTGGGGGGTTGAGGCGTTTTTTTTCATGGCCCCCAGGAGCAGGGGCATGGCCATTTGGAGTACATCGGCAGTTTTGTCTTCGGGCTGGCCGGTTTCGCGGGCAACCCCACGGATCATTTCCCCTCCAAGGGTACTGTTCAGTAAACTCAGGATATCAGACATTTTAAGAATTTTTAAGGTGCAGAAAACTAATAAATCCAAAAAAAATATGCGCTATTTTTTCGAATAAATTATCGTTAAACGATTGAAAAACCAAGAATATTCTCAACTGCTGCCCAGGTTGGCCCAATTTTATATATTTGGGCAATGCGGTCTCCTGTCTTTCCCGATCAGCCCCACGCCCTGGTTTCCTATTACAGGGTAGGCAGGTTGCTGCACGGGGCCTTGCTCCTTTTTCTGCTGGAGTCATGGGTGTACTGGGAAATGCTAAAAGCAGCCCTGGTGATCGGCAACGTCTTCTGGATCGGGTTCTGGGTCTGGTCCTTTATGTTTTCCTTCATCCATATTTTCCTGGTGATCATGGACGGCTGGTCCCGCTACCAGGACTATAAAAAGGCCAAAGACCTTTTTTATGCTTACGGGTTCCGCCCCAGGCTGGCAGACCGGTTTATCGGGTCCAAATGCCAGCGGGCCGCTGCCCTGCAGGCCGCCAGGGAACTCGGCATGGAAAGGGAAGTGGCTGATTATTACAGCAGCCGCGGGGTAAGGTGGTATCACTATGTGCCGTATTTCATGGTCCGGGATCCGCTCTTCCTGATCAGAAAGGCCTTCTGGAAGCGCACCTTCATGGAAAAATATTACCGCCCGAAATTCAATTACCGAGATCTTCAATGGCAGGCGCAAACATGATTTTGGCTGCCAGGGAGATCAGCAAAGCCTACGGAACGAGATCGGTCTTGCGGGGGGTATCCCTTTCTTGCCGGAAAGGGGAGGTTGTAGGGTTGATCGGCCCCAACGGGGCTGGAAAGTCGACCCTGTTCCGGATCCTCCTCGGGCTGGTAAGCCGTGATTCCGGGCAGCTCGTGGTGCATTCAAAATCAGCCAAACCCCTTGGGGGTATCATCGAGAAGCCAGCCCTGTATACCTACCTTTCAGCCTATGACAACCTCAGGGTTTTCTCCCGTATTCAGGGCCTGGATTTTGGCCGGAAAGCCTATGAAGGGCTTATGGACCGGGTAGGGCTTGTGCCCGGCCGCAAGGATCCTGTTCGGAATTACTCCATGGGGATGAAACAGCGCCTTGGACTGGCTGTGGCCCTGTTGAACGCGCCTGAATGCGTCATCCTGGATGAACCCTTTTCCGGCCTCGACCCCCTGGGGATACGGTCCCTGCAAGCGAGGATCCGCTCCCTGGCAAGGGAACAGGACATGGCCATCCTGCTTTCCTCCCACAACCTTACGGAACTTGGTGACCTCTGCGACACCCTTTCAGTAATCAACCGGGGCGAAATTGTACGGCATGGCCCGGCGACCGAGATTTTTGGGCAGGCGGTGGGTAGTTACCTCCTTCATGGGACTGGGTTTGAACACTCCCGGCTTTTGAAGGTCCTTGGGGCGGACGTCGGGGGAACAAGTGCCGTGCTGACCCGTAACGGCAAGGAAATATCCGGGATTCTGAGGGAGTTATCGGCGGAGGAAGGGGTGGCCGTATCGGCCTGTATCCCCCAGACCAACGTGGATGCCCTTTTTGAAAAGCCTGAGCCATGATGCAGCTCATCCTGATGGAATTGTTCAAAATGTTCAGGCAGCGCCAAACCTATTACGCCGTGGGGGCCGTTTTGATACTGGAGGGGTTTATCCTGATGAGTGCTTTCTACCAGGGGCGCGAAATCCTGGAAGTACTGCTGGAAAACCTCAGGGAATCCTTTGAATTCCAGGGCGACCTGATGAACGGGAACCTGGTAATTTATTTGGTCCTCAATTCTTTTTGGTTCCATATGCCCCTGATCCTGATGATTGTCGTTTCCGGGTTCCTAACCGCCGAATACAAAGACCGTACTGTGGAAGCCGCCCTCCTGCAGCCGGTTTCCAGGGCGGGGTTGATCGTGAGCAAATACCTTGCAGCCGTGGCCTTTACTGCGGCTATCCTCCTGCTGTTGGCCGCCACCACTTTCGGCATCAGCTATGCCTTCTTCGGCAGGGGCGACCTGGTCGTCTTTTTGGACGGCCTGAGCTTCTTTGAACACCCCGGGGCCAGTCGGCGCCTCGTGTATGCCTTCATCACCGGCAGCAATACGATGATGTTCTATGCCGTAAGCAGCCTGACCCTTGCCGTAATTTTCAAAGAAGCGACCGTAACCTGGATCGTTGCGGCCATTTTCCTGATCATCAACACGCTTTTGCTGCGCCTGGACCTGGACTCGGAATTTTTTGAGTTCTATTTCCTCCCCAAATTGACGGACAGCTGGCAACAACTTTTTTACCCGGAGATCCCCTGGGCCGTGATCCTTAAAAAAAATGCCGTCCTTTGGGCCTATACCCTTGGGGCGGCTGCCCTTGGAACGGCGATTTTTATAAAACGAGATGTAACATGAAGCGGAGAATTGCAGTAATCGCGTTCCTTTTCCTGTTGTCCGGGCTGGCGGCCCAGGAGGTCCACCCCCTTTTGGAACGGCTCAAAACGCGCCTCGACTCGGTAGCCCGGTTCGAAGCAAGGGTGCGTATGGAGGTCGATGTCAGCTTTGTGAACATGCCGGTAAAGTATGCCGATATCCGCTACGAGCGGGGAAAACCCCTGACCATTACCTCGGAAGATTTTACCATGATCCCCAAGCGCGGGCTGGACCTTACCCTGGGGGAGCTTTATGAATTTCCCTTCATGACCCTCAGCCTGGGGCAGGTAGTGCTTGAAGGAAGGGCCTGCGAGGTGATCAAGGTCATTCCCACCACCGACCAGTCGGACTATTCCATCGCCACCCTCTGGCTCGACCCCCAGACCCTCCAACTCCTCAAATCGCAGTTACACACCACGAAAAACGGGGTTTACGACATCACGTACAGATACAGGGGGGAAGGGGACGTGCTTCCCGGGGAAATCAGGGTGGGCTTCGAGGTATCCGGGATCCGGATCCCCCTCAGGTTCCTGGGGAAGGACACCCAGGTTGACCGTGAAAAATTAAAGGCCGGGAAGGAACAGCAAGGGGCCATTTACCTGCAATTCGACCAGTGGGAAATAACCAGGAGGTAGGTTCCCTCAGGGGTGCAGGTTGTTAAGGCTATTTCAGCAAGGCAATTACCTGGGCTGCCAGTTCCTGGCCGATGCGCTCCTGGGCTTCAAGGGTCGAGGCCCCGATATGCGGGCTCAGGGAAAGCCTGGGGTGCATCAGGAGCTGTACTTCGGGCCGGGGTTCTGAAGCGAACACATCCAGGCCCGCAAAACGGATCTTGCCGGCATCCAGGGCTTCCACCAGGGCCACTTCATCGATGACCCCGCCACGGGAAGTGTTTACCAGGGCAGCCCCTTCCTTCATCAGGTCCAATTCCCGTTCCCCAATGACCGGTTCCTGCTGGGCAGGGACGTGGAGGGTTACGAAATCCGATGCTGAAAGGAGTTCTTCCATGGGAGAGGGGTGAAGGGTGAATTCCACGGACTGCCCGTCAAAGAATTCCAGGCGGATGCGTTCTTCCGAGGCATTGCGGTCGGAAAAAACCACTTTCATGCCTGCCCCCAAAGCAATACGTGCCACCGCCTTCCCGATCCTGCCAAACCCGATAATCCCGAGGGTTTTTCCCCGGAGTTCGGTCCCTCCCCCAAAGGATTTTTTCAGGGCGTTAAAATGCAGGTCGCCCTCCAGGGGCATATTCCGGTTGGCCTCATGCAGGAAGCGGGCCCCCCCGTAAAGGTGTGCGAATACCAGTTCAGCCACGGAATCTGAGGAAGCTTCCGGGGTGTTCACCACATGTAGCCCTTTTTTCCGGGCATACGCCACATCAATATTGTCTACCCCAACCCCGGCCCGGCCAATGAGCTTCAGGCCCGGGCAGGCATCGATCACGTCCTTGCCGACCTGTGTGGCCGAACGCACCAGCAATGCGGAAACCTGGTTTTCCCGGATAAAGGGAATGAGCTGTTGCTGGGCCACACGGGTATTGATAACCCGAAAGCCTTCATTTTCAAGGGCCTCCAGGGCAGCCGATGAAATCCCGTCGTTTGCAAGTATAACCATAGGGGTGCAAATATAGGGAAGTCGACCCTTTCCAGGGTTATCCCTTCCGTTCCAGGTCACTCATGACATCCACCAGCACCCCGACGCTTTCCAGGGGAAGGGCGTTGTACAGGGAGGCGCGGTAACCGCCCACGGAACGGTGCCCGTTCAGGCCACTGATGCCGGCTTCCTTCCACATCCGATCAAAAGCCTCCTTCAGCGCTGGTTCGGTAAGGTTGAAGGTGGCGTTCATGAGGGAACGGTCTTCCTCCGCAGCGTAGCCCTGGAAGAGGGGGTTCAGGTCGATTTCGGAATAAAGCAGCCGGGCCTTTTTTTCGTTCGCGGCTTCTATGGCGGATATCCCACCCTGCGCTTTCAACCATTCCATGGTCAGCAGGGAAACGTAGACCGCGAAAACGGCCGGGGTATTGTACATGCTCTCCTTGGCGATATGCACCTGGTAATCGAGCATGGAAGGGATTTTACGGCTTACGCCCCCAAGGATATCTTCCCTGACGACCACCAGGGTAGTCCCTGCTGGCCCCATATTTTTTTGCGCCCCGGCATAGATCAGGTCAAATCGCGAAAAATCGAGCTTCCTGGAGAAGATGTCTGAACTCATATCGGCCACCAGGGGTACGCGCGTCTCTGGGAATTCCCGGAACTGGGTCCCGTAGATCGTATTGTTGGTAGTAAGGTGGAGGTAATCGAGGTCATTGGGGACCGAAAACCCCTTCGGGATGTACCTGAAGTGCTCATCCTTGGAGGAGGCGATTTCGACCACGCTTCCGAAAAGGCGTGCCTCTTTAATGGCCTTCTCGCTCCAGGTACCCGTATTGAGGTAGCCCGCCTTGTTTTCGAGCAGGTTATAGGCCACCATCAGGAACTCCAGGCTGGCCCCGCCCTGCAGGAAAAGTACCTGGTAACCCTTACCCTCCAGTTCCAGCAATTCCAGGACGAGGCTTCGGGCCCGTTCCATGACGTCTACAAACTGGGGGCTGCGGTGGGAGATCTCCAGGAGGGAGAGCCCCATCCCATTAAATTCCAGGACGGCCTCCGAGGCCTTTTTCATTACTTCCTGGGGCAGGATTGAGGGGCCCGCACTGAAATTATGCTTTTTCATGGGTTGCTACTTTAACAGGGCGTAAAGTTCCGAAAAATTAACGGGGATTCAGGGGTGTTTCCCCGGTTTGTAGGGGTGAGGTTTTCAACAAAAATTCAACAGTGTCTACCCCATCGGCATACTCCGACAATTCAGGCCATTGGGATTTTCCGAAGGGGATGCTGTGGTCCCGGCCGGGGCTGCCGACCAGGCATTGCAGCTGCGGGCCCAGGGCAGCCAAACGGGTTTCCAGGGCCTGGGTGGAGGCGTAGGTTTCGTAAAACAGGGTTCCAATGGGGGAAGCCAGGCCAGGATCTTCCTTGAGTAGCAGGAATCCGTTGTCGAGCATCTCGCCTCCCTGCATCAGGTACACCGCCTTGTTGTAATCGTAGTTGTTGGCGTATTTGGGGTGCTGCAGGAGGTGTTTAAAGCGGTAGAAGGCCTGGAAGAGCGGGTTAAAATCATAGCCCTCCGGCACAAAGAGCTTGGAAACACTCCGGCACCCCAACCCGAAATAGTGGAAGACATCCCCGGCCAGTGCGGCAAGTTCTTCCGCGGTTTCCCGCCCGGTGAGCACTGCGGCCCCATTCCGGCTTTTCCTGATGATATGCGGTTTCCTGGAAAAATAATATTCGAAATAACGGCCGGTATTGTTGCTGCCCGTTGCGATCACGGCATCATAGCCCTGCAGGTTGCCCTCCGAAAAGTGGATCCTGCCCTGCAAACCGGGCTCAAACCCCAGGAGGAGTTCATAGAAAAACGGGAGGAGGAGGCGGTCGTTAGAGGCGCATTTTACCAGGGCCCGGTTCCCCGTGAGCAACACGCTCAAAACGTCGTGGAACCCCACCAGGGGGATGTTGCCGGCCAGCACCAGGGCCACGGTCAATGGGGTTGCCTTTCGCTCCGGGTAAGGCGCCAGCCAGTTCGAAAGGGATTCCCGGCCCAGCTTTTCCCCCCAATAGGAAAAAGCGTATAAACACGATTCCCGGGTAAACCAGGCATTTTCCTGGTAAACCGTGTCCAGCAGGGCTTCCAGACGACGGTGTTCTTCGGCCCACCTCGACGGGTGTCCCACCTTTCCGGCCCGGGTAAAACTGCGAAGCACTTCCCCAAGGGTTACCAGTGCACCAAAAGAAGGGTCCAAAGCGTTCATAAGATTTGTCCGGAACCGGAACAGCCATTAACTTTGTGCAAAAATAGAGATCCCTTCCGCAGCGGACAAGCCGGGGAGGGGGAATCTTCCCAAACCAGCAAAGAAGCCATGGCGATCATCATAACAGACGAGTGTATCAATTGCGGGGCTTGCGAGCCCGAATGCCCCAATACTGCCATTTACGAGGGCGCCGACGAATGGCGCTACAGCGACGGGACCTCCCTTAAAGGCCGCGTAGTGCTCCCGGATGGCCGCGAGGTCGACGCCGATGCCGTGCAGGAACCGATCAGCGATGAAGTCTATTACATCGCCCCCGACAAGTGCACGGAGTGTATGGGCTTCCATGAAGAACCCCAATGTGCCGCCGTTTGTCCGGTAGATTGCTGTGTGCCGGATACGAACCATGTGGAAACCGAAACGCAGTTGCTGGCCAAACAGCAATTTATGCACCCCGAAGAGTAGGTCAGTTCGTGACTTTAAAATTTTTCATCTCCTCCAGGGGTGCAATGATTTCCGTATTTTGCCAGATCGTGGGCTGGTAGCTTTTCAGTTTCTGCACCCACACTTTCCCGGGTAAGTCGGCGAGGGATCCTGCCGTTTCCTGCAGGTCTTGCGGAGTCAACAACAGGCTTTGTTTTTGCCGTACCCCCCCTTCGAGGAGGAAATCGAAGCGGACCTTTTTCCGGGAGGGACTATTTTCAATAAAAGTGAAGTCGCGGTGGAGGTAAATGTAGTTACCGTATTCTTTTTGAATGTAATAAGGTAAATAATATCCGCTTTCGGATTTCCTGAAAATCACCGTGCCCCGGTCGAGGTTTTCCACGTATTTGATGCCCAGCAGCAACCTGAGGTTTACCTTTTGTCCTTCCCGTCCCCGGGCGAACTGGTAGTCCGTTTTCAGGACGGCGAAGGTTGCGGCATCCACGTAGAGGGTGCCGACATACCGGGCCTTCCTCTTTTTTGGGGCAAAACGAACCGCAAAGATGTAGTTCCCGTCAAAATAAGTGGCTTTGAGGAATTCGTACTTGTAAGAGACCGGGTCCAAAAACCCGAAGAGTCGGCCTCCTTCTTCCAACCCGGCTATGGAAAGCAGGTCTCCGAGTTCGCTTTTGAGGTGGGAGGTTTCCGTGCTGTCCGATTCGGGGGAGTCTTCCATGTCCAGTTCCGGGGAGAGGTCTTTCTCGAGGGTAAACATCCCTGTTTTTACCTTGTAGGTCTGGGAGCTGTCGAGGTGGGTGAGGATGATCCGGCGTCCCCTTTCCTGGATTTCCTCAAGGGAAAAGTCCCTTTTGGCATCGACCAGTTCCGTCGCCTTCTCGACGCGCAACAGGCTGCTGTCCCCGTCGCGGAGGAATGTCCCGTTGAAATCCAGGAATTTTACCGCCTGGCTCTCTTCGATGTCGGTGCTTAGCTCCCGTAGTTCCCTGCGGGCTGCTTCGAGCTGCGGGCGGTCAAGATCAGAGGCCTTTTCCAGCTCCATCTCAAGGGATTCGAAATCCATGTACTCAGACTCCCTGAAAAAGATACTGAAGGGCGTGTTGCTTGCCGCATAGTTTACGGGCAGGTTTTCGCGCACCTTCCGGATAATTTCCTCGGCAGTGGGTACCCGGTCGCTTAGCAGGACTTCATTGAGTTGTATCGCTGCCGGGACCAGGCGGAATACCCGGCTGGCACCCAACTCCCCGGCCCTGACCTCCAGGGACTGATATCCCATGCAGGAAAGCTGGATCTGCCCGTTTTGCAGGGTCCCGGGGGCGAGGGTAAAATAGCCCTCCTCATTGGTGATCGTCCCGCGCCCTTCCCCGATGGATATAGTCGCATAGGGGATGGGTTCCGCAGTCTCGGCATCCAGGATCCGGTAGGTGGGGGACTGTGCAAGGGCCGAACCTGCACAAAGGATGGCCAGGAGTCGAAAAACCAGGGTTTTCATGGATGGGTTTGTCTTTGGGGGTAGGACGATGCCGTCGCCTTTTTGTTACAAAGAGGGTAGGGAGAACAGGGAATTAGGGCTATATTTGCGCCCTGTTGCAGCCCGGGCCTTCCCCGTGGTGTAAAATTACTTTATAAACCGCTATGAAAGCAGGTATTGTCGGCTTGCCAAATGTAGGCAAATCCACGTTGTTCAATTGCCTTTCGAACGCCAAGGCCCAGAGCGCCAATTTTCCATTTTGCACCATTGAACCGAATATCGGCGTGGTGAACGTACCCGACCCCCGCCTGGAGGTCCTGGAAAAACTCGTGCAACCGCAACGGGTGGTTCCGGCCACGGTGGAAATCGTGGATATTGCCGGCCTGGTGAAGGGGGCGAGCAAAGGGGAGGGCCTCGGGAACCAGTTTCTGGGGAACATCAGGGAAACCGATGCCATTTTGCACGTCTTGCGGTGTTTTGACAACGACAACGTCGTGCACGTAGACGGTTCTGTCGACCCCATTCGCGACAAGGAGACTATCGACATGGAATTGCAGCTGAAAGACCTGGAAACCGTTGAAAAACGGCTGGAGAAGGCCGCACGGGCTGCAAAGACCGGGAACAAGGAGGCCATAAAGGAGGCTGCTGTGTTGGGAGCCCTGAAAAAAGGGCTGGAAAGCGGTTCCTCCGTCCGGGCCATCGCGGTGGATGAAGAGGGGTATCGGGAATTTGTCAAACCCCTCCAATTGCTTACGGATAAACCCGTACTCTATGTATGCAATGTAGATGAGCAATCTGCGCTTACGGGCAATGCCCACGTGGATCGGGTCCGGGAGGCCGTGGCTGGGGAAAGGGCAGGGGTGCTTGTCCTGGCAGTGGCCACGGAGGCAGATATCAATGAACTGGAGTCCTACGAGGAGCGACAGCTCTTCCTCGAAGACATCGGACTCGATGAAGCCGGCTCCTCCAAGCTGATCCGGGCCGCCTATACCCTGCTCAACCTGCAAACGTACTTTACCGCAGGGGAGAAGGAAGTCAGGGCATGGACCATCCCGGTAGGGGCCACCGCACCGCAGGCGGCAGGGGTGATCCACAGCGACTTTGAAAAGGGGTTTATCCGGGCCGAAGTCATCGCCTATGACGACTACGTAACCTACGGCAGCGAGGCCAGGGTGCGGGAAGCGGGCAAGATGCGGGTCGAAGGGAAGGAGTATGTGGTAAAGGACGGGGATGTGATGCACTTCCGGTTCAATGTTTAGGATCCCGGGCAGCATGGCCCCGGGGGAGGTGCCACATGGGCGCCTTGCCGTACAGCATTGTTAATTACTTTAACAGCCCCTGATTTTGATTTCTTCCCCTAAATTTTATATTAGCAGGGGTAAACCCCCAATTTATGGCTGAAACGCAGTATACTGAAGACAATATCCGGTCGCTTGACTGGAAGGAGCACATCCGCATGCGTCCCGGGATGTATATCGGGAAACTCGGGGATGGTTCCTCGCATGACGATGGCATATATATCCTGCTGAAAGAGGTAATCGACAACTGTATCGACGAATTCGTGATGGGGGCCGGGAAGACCATTGAGATTGTCATCAAGGACGACCGGGTGTCCGTGCGCGACTATGGCCGCGGCATCCCCCTGGGCAAGGTGGTGGATGTGGTTTCCAAAATGAACACGGGGGGGAAATACGACACCCGGGCTTTCAAGAAGTCGGTGGGCCTCAACGGGGTGGGGACCAAGGCTGTCAATGCCCTGTCTTCCTATTTCCGGGTGGAATCAAACCGGGATGGACAATCCAAGTCTGCTGAATTTGAAAGGGGGGAATTGCAAACGGAGGAATTCCTCGAAGAATCTTCCAGGCGAAGGGGCACCAAGATCAGTTTTACCCCGGATGACCGGATTTTTAAGAAATACCGGTTCCGCAACGAATACGTGGAGCGAATGCTACGCAATTACGTCTACCTCAACCCGGGGCTGAGCATCCTTTTCAACGGGGAACGGTTCTTTTCCGAAAACGGGTTGCGGGACCTTTTGGAAGACTACAACAACACCGACGATTTCCTGTACCCGATCATCCACCTTAAAGGGGTCGACATTGAAGTGGCCATCACCCACAGCAAAACCCAGTACAGCGAGGAATACCACTCCTTTGTCAATGGGCAGTACACTACCCAGGGGGGGACCCACCAGTCCGCCTTTCGCGAAGCCCTCGTAAAGACGATAAGGGATTTTTACGGGAAGAACTACGACCCTTCGGATATCCGGAAATCCGTGATTTCCGCAATTTCCATCAAGGTCATGGAGCCCGTTTTCGAAAGCCAGACCAAGACCAAGCTGGGGTCCACCGATATGGGGGATGGGCTGCCGACGGTCCGCACCTACATCAACGATTTCGTCGGGCGGGAACTGGACAACTACCTGCATAAAAACCCCGATACTGCCGAGAAAATCCAGCGGAAGATCGTGCAGGCGGAACGGGAGCGGAAAGAATTGTCAGGGATTCGAAAACTGGCCCGGGAGCGAGCCAAAAAGGCCAGCCTGCACAACAAGAAGCTCAGGGACTGCCGCATCCACCTCGACGACATGAAAAGCGATCGCAGGCTGGAAACCACCCTGTTTATCACCGAAGGGGATTCGGCCTCCGGGTCCATTACCAAATCGCGGGATGTCAACACCCAGGCGGTGTTCAGTCTCAGGGGGAAACCCCTGAATTCCTATGGGATGAGCAAGAAGATCGTCTATGAAAACGAAGAGTTCAATTTGCTGCAGGCGGCCCTGAACATCGAGGAATCCATCGAGGGGCTGCGGTACAACAATATAGTAATCGCCACCGATGCCGATGTGGACGGCATGCACATCCGGTTGTTGCTGATCACCTTCTTCCTGCAGTTTTTTCCCGAACTCATCAAGGAAAACCACCTGTACATCCTCCAGACCCCCCTGTTCAGGGTGCGCAACAAGAAGGAGACCATTTATTGCTACAGCGAGGAGGAAAAGCGCGCAGCCGTGGTAAAATTGTCCGGAAAACCCGAGATTACCCGTTTTAAGGGGTTGGGGGAGATTTCCCCGGATGAATTCAAGAATTTTATCGGGGAGGATATCCGGTTGGAGCCCATCATGCTCGACAAGGCGATGTCCATTGAGGAATTGCTGAAATTTTATATGGGCAAGAACACCCCCGACCGGCAGGATTTTATTATTGAAAACCTGCGGGTGGAACTGGACCTGGTAGCCGAAGATCAACACTAACGCGTATTAGCGTCTTTCTTTTATGGAAGAAAACGAATCTGTTAACGAGTCGCATCAGGAAGACGAACAGCAGGAAGCACTGACCCGGGTAACGGGCATGTACAAAGACTGGTTCCTCGACTACGCCTCCTATGTTATCCTGGAGCGGGCTGTGCCCGCCATTGAAGACGGTTTTAAACCCGTCCAGCGCAGGATCATGCATGCGATGAAGGAAATGGATGATGGCCGCTACAACAAGGTGGCCAATGTGGTGGGGCAGACCATGCAGTACCACCCCCATGGGGATGCCAGCATTGCCGATGCGATGGTGCAGATGGGGCAGAAAGACTTGCTGATCGACACCCAGGGAAACTGGGGGAACATCTTAACCGGGGATGGGGCTGCCGCCCCGCGGTATATCGAGGCACGGCTCTCCAAATTTGCCCTGGAGGTGGTCTTTTCGCCCAAGATCACCGACTGGCAGTTGTCTTACGACGGCCGCAAAAAGGAGCCGGTGCACCTTCCGGTGAAGTTTCCCCTCTTACTGGCCCAGGGGGCCGAGGGCATCGCAGTGGGTTTGTCGACGAAAATCCTGCCCCACAACTTCAACGAACTTATCGACGCCTCCATAAAGCACCTGAAAGGGCAGCGGTTTAAATTATACCCCGATTTCCCGACAGGGGGTATCATCGACATCGCCAATTACAACGATGGGGAACGGGGCGGACGGATCCGGGCCAGGGCCCGGATTTCCCAGCTGGACAAGAATACCCTGGTCATTACCGAGATCCCTTTTGGGACGAACACCTCTTCTTTGATCGATTCCATCCTGAAGGCGAATGAAAAGGGCAAGATCAAAATCAAAAAGATAGAAGACAACACGGCCGCCGAGGTGGAGATCCTGGTGCACCTGCCCTCAGGGATTTCCCCGGACAAGACCATCGACGCCCTGTATGCCTTTACCGCCTGTGAATCATCCATAGCGCCGCTGGGCTGTGTCATTGAAGACAATAAGCCGCTTTTCCTCGGGGTGAGCGAAATGCTGACGCGGTCTACCGACCATACGGTGGACCTGCTGAGGGCGGAGTTGGAGATCCAGTTGGGGGAACTGGAAGAACAATGGCATTTTTCTTCCCTCGAACGGATTTTTATCGAAAACCGGGTTTACCGTGAAATTGAGGAGGAAGAAACCTGGGAAGGGGTGATCCAGGCCATCGACAAGGGGCTGAAGCCCCATATCGGGCATTTAAAGCGGGCGGTTACCGAAGAAGACATCCTTCGCCTTACGGAAATCCGCATCAAGCGGATTTCCCGTTTCGACCTGGAAAAGGCCCAGCAATACATCGAAAGCCTGGAGGAAAAAATCCGGGAAACCCTCCACCACCTCGAAAACCTGGTGGCGTACGCCATTGCGTATTTCCAGGAGTTGAAGCAGAAATACGGAAAGGGGCGCGAGCGCAAATCGGAGATCAGGGTCTTTGACGAGATCGAGGCTACCAAGGTAGTCATCCGCAACACCAAGCTGTATGTGAACCGGGAAGAAGGGTTCGTGGGGACTGCCCTACGCAAAGATGAATACGTGACGGATTGCAGTGACATCGACGACATCATTGTGTTTACCGCCGCAGGGGAAATGATGGTCACTAAAGTCGACAGCAAGATTTTTGTGGGCAAGAACATCATCCATGTGGCCGTCTTCAGGAAAAAGGACAAACGCACCATCTACAATATGGTGTACAAGGATGGCCGGGGAGGGGCGAGCTACGTCAAACGCTTCAATGTCACGGCCATTACCCGCGACAAGATGTACGACCTGACTGCGGGCAAGCCCAATTCCGAAGTGCTCTATTTCAGTGCCAACCCCAATGGGGAGGCCGAGATCGTTACGGTAAACCTCCGCCAGAAAGGGAATATAAAGAAACTGAAATGGGACCTGGATTTTGCCGACGTGGCCATAAAAGCGCGCACGGCAAAAGGGAATATCGTGACCAAATACGCCGTAAAGCGCATTGAACTGAAAGAAAAGGGGCTTTCCACCCTGAAACCCCGTAAAATCTGGTTCGATGACACGGTGCAGCGCCTCAATGTGGATGAACGCGGGGAATTGCTCGGGGAATTCACTTCAGAGGACCGGTTGCTGACCATCAACCAAAAGGGGGTGGTGCGGACCATGATCCCTGAACTCAGCATGCACTTTGACGATGATATGATTGTGCTGGAAAAATGGAAACCCCTTAAGCCCATCACAGCCATTTACTGGGAAGGGGAAAAGGAATTGTTTTATGTCAAGCGATTCCTCATAGAAAACCCCGACAGGGAAGAGAATATCCTTACGAGCCATCCCAAATCGTACCTGGAGAAAATCTTTACCGACTACCGGCCCATGGCAGAAGTGGTTTTTGCCAAGAAAAGGGGGGTGGAGCGGAAGCCAAACCTGGAGGTAAACCTGGAGGAATTCATCGCCGTAAAGGGAATTACCGCCATGGGGAACCAGTTGACCCGGGAAAAGGTCCTCGAAATCAATAGCCTGGAACCCCTGCCCTATGAAGAACCGGAAAAAAAGGACGCCAGGGACCTGGAGGTCGTGGACCAGGAGGATGTAACCGCTTCCGAACCAGATGCCCCCCTGAACCCGGATACAGGGCCTGAGCCCCCGGCCGGGGAGGGAGGGGAGGAAAACGGACAAACCCGGCTGTTTTAGGTTCACAGGGGGGGCTAACCCCGGAAGGGGTTATTCGATTTTGTATGCAGTCCCCCGGGAGCTGTTCGCGCTGCCCACCAGTTTATATTCAAACGTGTAGGAATCCTCCGCGGTGGTCAGTATTTTCATGTGGATGGGTTTTTCCTCCCCCGGGTTTTTGGGGTTGAGGTTGGTCACGACATATTCGCAGTCGTTGATCCAGCGGATGGAGGCTGAGTCTTTCCGGCCCCGAAATTCGGAGATCTCAAGGTCCCGGGTACGGGTAAATACGGTGGTTTCCTCCTGGCCGTCCACCGTGGTCGTAAATCGAAAGGAACCCTGTTGAAAGCGCCCGCAATCTCTGGAGGGCGGCTCCTGACAAGACAGGACAATGGCACTGAGGCCGGCAAACAGCAATTTTTTCATACCGTAAAGATACGACTTAGGGGGCGATTTTTATGTCGGGTCGCCCGAGGGAAGGTATTCGCGAAACTGCCCGTTTTTGTAGAAGACCACAATCTTTTCTATTTCACTTCCCGAAGGGGCTTTGTTTGCAGGTGCAGGGGATTTTTGCCCGGGTCTCGCTTCCCCGGGGGCGGGAACCCCCTCCCCGGGAAACTGGCCCACGCCCTTAAGGAGCCAGTAAAGATCTACTTCCGGAAAGTGGTCCACGACCTTCAGAACAAAGTCCAGGCTGGGCTTGTTCCGGCCACTGAGCAAGTGGGAAATGCCGGATCGCTGTACCCCTATGGCATCGGCGAGGGCCGCTGCGCTGAGGTCGTAATGGGAGCGAATTTGCTCGAGCCGCTGCTTGAATTCCTCAAGGTTTACCATGATAACAATTCGGTATGGGGTTAGGCCTCAATTCCTGTATTTTTTTCCCCGATTTCACGCTTTAAATAAGAATATTTTGTTTAATTAAAGACAATTAAAACATTGAAATACAATTTATTAAACACTACAATGTTTGTGCTGTATACAATTGTGATATCCAGGCGAAAACAACGGGGTTTGTGAGTTACAAATGTAATATAATTAAATACATCTGTAACAGCAAAGCGCCTTACCTTTGTGTGGTTTGGTAAGCCTTAATGGAAAATTCATTCCCATACCAGAAGTTCAAGGTACAGGAGATCACCGGCAGGTATCTGCCCTATGCAATGGTGGCCGGATACCTTTCGGCCCATTTCCGCGGTTCTGAAATGGTGCGCCTGGGGGCATCGGTCAAGGGGCAGCCGGTGTACGGTATTCGCATAGGCAGGGGCACCACCCGGGTCTTATTGTGGTCGCAGATGCACGGGAATGAATCCACGACCACCCGTGGCCTCCTGGACCTTTTGCGCTGGCTGAAAGATGGCGGACCGGAAGGTGCCTCACTCCTGCATGACCTCCAGGTGTTCGTGATCCCGGTCCTGAACCCTGACGGGGCTGATGCCTATACCCGGTTCAATGCCAACCAGGCCGACCTGAACCGGGATGCACAGTTACAACGCGAGCCCGAAAGCCGGATCCTCAGGCAGGTGTATGAGACTTTTGCCCCGGACTATTGCTTCAACCTGCATGACCAGCGCACCATCTTTGGGGTGGGGCAGGACCCGGTGCCGGCAACCCTTTCTTTTCTGGCTCCTGCTGCCAATGAGCAGCGTGAATTTACGCCAGGGCGCGGTATCGCCGCCAGGCTCATCGCCCGGATTGCAGGGGTCCTTGGCAATGATCTTGGGGTGGGCAGGTATGACGATACGTTTAACCCAAACTGCGTTGGCGATACTTTCCAGGCCCGGGCCACCCCGACCCTGCTGTTTGAAGCAGGCCATTTTCCCGGGGACTATGAACGGGAAGTCACCCGGTACCACCTGTTCCGCGCCCTTCGGATCGCCCTTTTGGCTATCCGCGATAAAACGCATGAGGAAGTGTCCCTGGAGTCCTACCTCGGGATCCCGGAAAACAGGGAGTGTTTTGTGGATGTGCTCATCAGCAACGCACATGCCCTGGGCATGGGGCATCCGAAAGGTTCCCTCCTTGGGGTTCAATACGAGGAGGTCTTGCAGGATAACCGGATCCGTTTTGTCCCCCGGATGCTTCCTCCCGGGCAACTGGCTTCCAAATGGGGCCATCGCCATTTCGATGCCGGTAATCCTGAAGACTTGCGGGCGCTGAAAGAAGACCCGGCCCTTCGCGTCCTCCTGCAAGGGATATGAATTCTGGTTGCGAATTATTCAAAAAATTTAGGATTTCGTTACACAATATTTCTTAATGGTGTATTTTTGTCTAAAAAATATGGAAATGGCAAAAGTAAAGCTGGACGAAATCGATCACCAGATCCTCGACATGCTTATCGATAACACCAGGACGCCCTTCACCGATATCGCCAAGAAACTCCTGATATCCGCCGGGACGGTGCATGTGCGGGTCAAGAAGATGGAGGAAGCAGGAATCATCAAGGGAAGCTCCCTGACCCTCGATTATGTAAAGCTCGGGTATTCCTTTATCGCCTACGTCGGCATTTTCCTGGAAAAGACCCACCAGACCAAATTTGTTTTGGAGCGGCTTGCGGAAATCCCGTATGTTACGGTGGCCCATATTACCACCGGCAAGTTTAATATCTTTTGTAAGATACGGGCCAAGGATACCACCCATGCCAAAAACATCATCTTCCAGATTGACGACATTGATGGCATTAGCCGGACGGAAACCATGATTTCCCTGGAAGAAAGCATCAATGACAAAAAGCGGTTGATGCACACTATTTTCAATGAACTCTGACCGCTGCCCTGCATTTTAAATACCGTTTATGACCCGATTTGACCTGCGGCCCGACGACTGTCCGGCCTATTACAAGCCCTACATCGACCTGTTGGGAGAAGACCACCTGATGGTTCTTTTGGAGCGTCAGATGGGGAATTTCCCCCAATTCATCAGGAGCATCCCTGAGGACCTGTGGCATTACCGGTATGCAGAAGGGAAATGGACGGTATCGGAAGTGCTCATGCACGTGCTGGATACCGAAAGGGTGTTCCAGTACAGGGCGCTGCGGTTTGGAAGGCACGATGCAACCCCCCTGCCCGGGTTTGACCAGGACGCCTATGTTCCTATGAGCCTGGCTATGGAACGGACGCCCGGCGATTTGGTGGAGGAGTATCTGGCGATACGGAAATCATCCTTGCTGCTCTTCAGGTCGATGCCGGAAGAACGCCTGTCCTGGAAAGGTACGGCCAGTGGGAAGCCCATGAGCCTGGGCGCTTTGGGGTTTATCCTTTGCGGCCACCAGAAGCACCACCGCAACATCTTGCGCGAACGCTATCTGGGCAGGACGGCAGGGTAAGGCTTAATCTTCCCAGTTGAGTTCATTTTCCAGCGACCCGTTGTATTCTTCTTCGAGGTCTTCCAGGGAGGCCACCGGTTTTTCGGCATCTTCCTCTTCTTCCCCCAGGTCTTCGAATGCCGCAAGGAAATTGGAAAGGCTCTTGCTGATTTTAACCAGGTAAAGGGCTTCCATGGTTTGCAGTTCCACGGCTTCCACCCATTCCCCCCGGGCATTTTTAAAGGCGATGATGTCCTCATCTCCGTACCCTTCCGGATACTTCTCCAACAGGAGTTCAGCCAGTTCAGGGGTCAGCTTTTTGTGGTCGATGATGATTCTTTTCATAACGGTTTGGTTTGGCGGGGACAGGAATTCCCCAATCCCTATCCGAAGCTAAAAATTTTCCCAAACCGTTATGCAAAAGAGTTGTGAAGGGGTAACTTCTTGTGGGTGAATCGCCTAATGGCTGTAGTATTCGAAGGCTTCCGTGAGGGACTCCGGGGTTACCTCCTGGTGGGTACAGGCCCTGCCAATGCGCTGTAAGAGGGCAAATCGGACGGAACCCGCGGAATTCTTTTTATCAAACCGGAGCAACTCCAAAATAGCCTTCCTGTCGGCCTCAGGAAAGGGCACCCTTGGGAAAAAGCGGAACATAACCGATTTTATTTCGTCGCATTCGGCTTTGGAAAGCCCTGCGTGTTGCACCGACAGGTACGCTTCCATAACCATCCCTGCCGCTATGGCTTCCCCGTGGAGCAGGGAAAACCTTTCACCTTTCCCCAGGTAAAAGGATTCTATGGCGTGCCCAAGGGTATGGCCGAAGTTCAGGATTTTCCTCAGGCCGCTCTCCCTTGGATCTTCCTGCACCACCTTGTTTTTCAAAACTACACTGGTATGGATGTGCTCCTGCAGGCTCCGGAAATTTGTGGTGTTTTTCAGGGCATCCCAATAGGGCTTCTCGAGGATCAACCCGTGTTTGAGCATTTCGGCAAACCCGCTGCGCAGCTGACGTTCTTCCAGGGTACTTAGATAGCCGCTGTCGATAAGTACGAGTTCAGGGTCCTGGATAACCCCTATCTGGTTTTTTAAAAGGCCCAGGTCTACCCCGGTTTTTCCCCCCACGGAGGCGTCAACCATAGACAAGAGGGTCGTTGGGATATTGACAAAAGCAATCCCCCGCTGGTAGGTTGCGGCTACGAAGCCCCCGAGGTCCGTAACCACCCCACCTCCCAGGTTGATCAGGAGGCTTTGCCGGTCAGCCCCCTTTTCGGAGAGTTGCTCCCAAAGCGCCTGGCAGGTCGCGATATTCTTATGCGCTTCCCCCGCGGGAATCTCCAGGACCGTCCAGTTCGCAGCCTCCGGGTTTAGGGTAAGGAATACCGGCAGGCAGAGCAGGCGCGTATTGGAATCGGTAAGGATAAAGATGCTGGAGAACCGTGGCTCCGCAAGGAAGTTGCGAAGGAGCTGGCCACCGGTTACCCCGAAAGCGATACGGCTTGAGCCGCTGAGAATGGATTCCATTTTACCGTTTTTCCTATGGCAAAGTAACCGAAAATTTTTCTTTCAGGATTTTTAGTCCAGCAACTATATTTGTGTCTAACATATCCCAACTTGAATGGAACGGATTTTTGAAGATACGGCTACAGCGTTTGCGCTAAAGTCCGATGCGGAACTCGAACGGGCGTATTTCCTGTTTAAGCTGATCTCCATCGAGCCTCTGGTGAAAATTGGCACCAGCGTCACCAATTTTGCCATCAAGGCAAAGCTTCCCGTGGAAGGGATTATCCGTACCACGGTATTCGACCATTTCTGCGGCGGGGTAAGTGAAAAAGATTGCATGCCCGTGGTGGAGCGGATGTGGGAAAAAGGGGTAAGCACCATCCTGGATTATTCCGTAGAAGGAAAGGAAACCGAAGACCCCCTGGATGATGCCCTGGCAAAAACCCTTGAGATTCTGGAATTTGTCAAGAAAAAGGAGGCCATCCCATTTGCCGTATTCAAGCCGACCGGATACGGGAGGCTGGCGCTATATGAAAAAAAGGGGAGCGGGTCCCCGTTGACCGCCGCCGAGGAGGCTGAATGGCAACGGGTGGTCGGAAGGTTTGAAAAGACCTGCCAAAAGGCCTATGACCTGAATGTGCCCCTGCTTATCGATGCGGAGGAAAGCTGGATGCAGGATGCCGCTGATGCCCTTGTGGAAGACATGATGCGGGCCTATAATAAAAAGGCCCCCATCGTATTCAATACGCTCCAAATGTACCGCTGGGACCGCATGGATTACCTGAAAGGGCTTCATGAACGGGCGGTGCGGGAATCCTTTAAAATCGGGATCAAATTTGTGCGGGGGGCTTATCTGGAAAAAGAGAATGAAAGGGCGGAAGAAAAGGGTTACCCGACGCCTATGTGTGGTTCCAAAAGGGAAACAGATGACCAGTTTGACGCAGCAGTGACCTACAGCCTAGACCACCTTGACGATATTGCCATTTACGCGGGTACGCACAATGAACAAAGCTGTTACCGCCTGATGGAACAAATGGATCAAAGGCAAATCCCCAGGAATGATCCCCGGGTATGGTTTGGCCAGCTGTACGGGATGAGCGACCATATCAGTTTCAACCTGGGCACGGCCGGGTACAATGTGTCGAAGTACCTCCCCTTTGGGCCCGTACGCGATGTAATGCCCTACCTGATCCGCAGGGCGGAGGAAAACACCTCCGTGGCCGGGCAAACCAACCGGGAACTTGAGCTGCTCAGAAGGGAAAGGGAACGCAGGCGCCTTTGATTACAGGGCCTACTCCTGTTCTTCCCGGTATTCGGTCAGTACGGTTTTCGATTCGCAATTCTGAAGGGTAACCCTCAGCGTCTTCTCGCCTCTGGTGGCCGAAACCCGGTATGTTTTGCAAGGGGTGGCGCGCGTATCGCTATGTTTGAAGTCCACTTTTCCCTCCTTTAACAGGTATTGCAAAAAGAGGCTGTCTGGTGCCACAGCCATGGAGGAATCGACCTCGAGGGGTTTGGAGCGCAGGTCTTTCAATACCCGGCAATTGGGGAGGTAACAGAATTCCGTACCGGTTTCCTCGGTCTTTTTCCGAAGGAATATCGCCAGGAAGATGAGTCCGAGGGAAAGTCCGATCAGGAAATAGCCAAGGCGCTTTAAAAAGGGCATACTCAGAAAATCAGGAAGTTGATATCGCTGTATTTCATAGAGAACCATTCCCCAACCGTGCGGTTGGTCAGGATCCCGTGGTACATGTAAAGCCCGTTCCTCAGGCCTTTGTCGAAGCGCAGGGAATTTTCCAACCCGCCATCTTCCCCGATTTTGAGCAGGTAGGGGGTAAACATATTGCTTATTGAAATGGTAGAGGTTTTTGGGTACCTCGCGGGGATATTCGGCACTGCATAATGGATCACCCCGTATTTTTCGTAGGTGGGATGGTCGTGCGTGGTGACTTCGCTGGTTTCGAAGCACCCCCCGATATCGATGCTCACATCGATGATGACCGAACCTTTTTTCATTTGTTCTACCATGGTCCGCGAGACCAGTACGGGAGCCCGGTCTTTCCCCCTGACGGCTGCAATGGCGACATCGCAGCGTTTCAGGGCTTTCAGCAGGTTTTTGGGCTGGAGGGTGGAGGTGTACAGCGTGCGGTTCACGTTTCGCTGCAGGTTCCGTAGTTTGGTCAGGGAATTGTCGAAGAGTTTTACGTTGGCACCCAACCCAAGGGCAGACCGGGTGGCAAATTCCCCCACGGTACCCGCCCCGAGGATGACCACCTCAACCGGGGGCACCCCGCTGATATTTCCGAACATCAGGCCGTTCCCCTCCCTGGCCGCCATAATTTCCGCCGCAATGAGCACCGAAGAAATCCCGGCGATCTCGCTCAGGGCCCGTACGGCAGGGTATTTTCCCTCCTCATCACGGATGTATTCAAAGGCGATGGCGGTAATCCGTTTTTTTGCCAGGCTTTCGAAATAGGCCTTGTTTTGCATTTTTATCTGCAGGGCCGAAATCAGGATGCTTTGCGGGTTCATCATTTCGATTTCCGCAAGGGTAGGGGGCTCCACCTTCAGCAGGATAGGGCAGCCAAAGACTTTTTTTGGGTCGCGGGTAATGGTGGCCCCCGCCTGGGTATATTCAAGGTCTGTGAAGCTGGCCTCGTTTCCAGCCCCGGCCTCCATGAGTACTTTATGCCCATGGGCCGTAATGGCATTTACGGCATCCGGGGTCAGGCAGATCCGCCGCTCCTGGTACAGGCTTTCTTTGGGAATCCCGATAAAGAGCTCCCCTTTTTGCTTCAGGACCTCTAATTTTTCTTCCTGGGGAATCAGTTGTTGTTTACTGAACGGGGAGGAGGGTGAGTTCATGGGCGTTTTTCGAAATCAGGGTAAGCCAGTGAACTCAAAAGTACAACAAAATCCAAAAACCAAACAGGGATCCCGGTTATCGCAGAGCCCCTTTAAATCAGAAGCTCAGGATGCTTTTCATGGCGTGCTGCAGGTTTTGGAAGATTTCGTTCAGGGTCCGTTTGGGGGTTTCGTTGGAAAGTTCGGTTTCCGCATCCGGCATCGGGGTTTCTGCCACCCGGATCCCTATTTTTTGTAATTGCTCCCGTTCCTTGTTCTTATAGTACTGAAGCTCTGCGTCCATGGCCTCCAGGTCGATGCCGTGCAC
>CAZIJW010000002.1:0-209864 GCA_964539905.1 uncultured Robiginitalea sp. | reverse complement strand
GAATTCATCAACTTCGCCGACAACAACCTGAAAACCCTGAAATTCCTTCCAGACAATAAAAACATCTATTCGAAGAAACTCAAATTCGAATACTACGATTACCTCCCGATACTTTCCCTGCGGGACATCCCCCTGCATAACCCCATAAATGCCTTTATCAAAAGGACTTTTGATATTGTCTTCAGCCTGCTGGTGATTTTCGGGCTGCTTATCTGGCTGACTCCCCTGCTTGCGATCCTTATTCGGCTGGAATCAAAGGGGCCCCTCTTCTTTGTGCAGAAGCGCTCCGGGCTGGACAATAAAGAATTTCATTGCTTCAAGTTTCGATCCATGGCCATGAACAAGGAAGCCGACAAACAACAGGCGCGAAAAGATGATATGCGGATTACCCGAATCGGACGCTTTATACGGAGTACTAGTATAGACGAACTTCCCCAATTCTACAATGTGCTGTTTGGCGACATGTCCGTTGTAGGGCCAAGACCCCATATGATCAGGCATACGGATGAGTATTCGAGAAAAGTGGACAAATATATGGTGCGCCACTTTGTGAGACCCGGGATCACGGGTCTGGCCCAGGTCCGCGGCTACCGGGGAGAAATTGAACGGGATAGTGACATTCAGAACCGGATAAAATTTGATGTATTTTACATCGAAAACTGGTCTTTCCTGCTGGATTTGAAAATTATTGTGCAGACCGTTTTAAATGCCCTAAAGGGCGATGAGAAAGCCTATTGATTTTGTCGGGGAATCTTTGCTGCCCTGCGGGGCAAGAGGCCGGTTTGTCTGGAATTAATTGCAGGGCCTATAGGGAATGTGTAATATTGACCTGTTCAAATATTTAAACGGTTATTGCCAATGAAAATCTCCGTAATCGGCACCGGCTACGTTGGCCTGGTCACCGGGACCTGCCTGGCTGAAACAGGCAATGAGGTGGTCTGTGTGGATATTGACCAGGACAAGGTCAGACGCATGCAGGGGGGGGAAGTCCCCATTTATGAACCCCATCTGGACGTGCTTTTTTTGAGGAATATTGAAGCGGGAAGGCTCACCTTCACCACTTCGCTAAAGGAGGGGCTTGACCATGGAACCATTGTGTTCCTGGCCCTCCCTACCCCGGAGGATGAAGATGGTTCTGCAGACCTGAAGTATGTTTTGGGGGTGGCTGAGGAAATCGGAAAGCTAATTTCGGAGTACCGGGTCATTGTGGATAAAAGTACCGTTCCTGTCGGCACCTCTGAAAAAGTACATGCGGCCATTGCCAAATCGGCGAAATGCGAATTCGACGTGGTATCCAACCCCGAGTTCCTGCGCGAGGGATTCGCGGTGGATGACTTCCTGAAGCCGGAACGCATAGTCATCGGGTCGCAATCTGAACGGGCCATCGAGTTGATGAAAAAGCTTTACAAGCCCTTTGTGCGCTCGGGAAACCCGATGATCGTGATGGATGAAAAATCCGCAGAGCTCACCAAATATGCCGCCAACGCCTTTCTGGCGACCAAGATTACCTTCATGAACGAGATTGCGAATTTCTGTGAGCGCGTGGGGGCCGATGTGGACAAGGTCCGTATCGGTATGGGGACCGATTCCCGGATCGGTAAGCGTTTCCTCTTTCCCGGTATTGGCTACGGGGGGTCCTGTTTCCCCAAGGACGTGAAGGCGTTGCACAAGTCGGGGAAAGATTCGGGCTATGAATTCCAGATCCTCGATTCCGTGATCCGCGTAAATCATAAGCAGAAAACGATCCTGATTCCAAAAATCACCAAATATTTCGGGGAGGACCTCAAAGGGAGGAGGTTTGGAGTATGGGGCCTTGCCTTTAAACCGGAAACGGATGATATACGAGAAGCGCCCGCCCTTTATATGATCGAGGAACTGTTAAAAAGGGGGGCGGAAGTTGCCGCCTTTGACCCGGAGGCGATGGAAAACGTCAAACGCCGCCTTGGGGATCGAATTTCCTTTGCGCCCAGGATGTACGGGGCCCTGGAAGATGCCGACGCCCTGATCATTTGTACTGAATGGGGGGTTTTTCGGAACCCGAATTTCACCCTGATGAAGGAATTGCTCAAAGCTCCGGTGATCTTTGACGGAAGGAACCTCTATGATGTGGAGGAAATACGCTCCGAAGGATTTCATTACGAATCCATAGGAAGGGGATAGGATCGAATTACCACTTAAATAAAATTCATTTGAAACGCATATTAATTACGGGGGCTGCAGGGTTTCTGGGATCTCATTTGTGTGACCGGTTTATTGCCGAGGGCTACTACGTGATGGGGATGGACAACCTCATTACCGGGGACCTGAAAAACATAGAACACCTGTTTAAGCTCGAGCGTTTCGAGTTTTACCATTACGACGTCACGAAGTTTGTGCACGTACCGGGAAAATTGGACTATATCCTCCATTTTGCCTCCCCGGCCAGCCCGATTGATTATCTGAAAATCCCCATACAGACCCTGAAGGTGGGGGCCCTCGGCACGCACAATCTCTTAGGCCTGGCGCGCGAAAAAAATTCCCGAATACTCATCGCCAGCACCTCGGAGGTTTATGGGGACCCCCTGGTCCATCCCCAGTCAGAAGAATATTATGGGAATGTGAACACCATTAGCCCCAGGGGGGTTTACGATGAAGCAAAACGTTTTCAGGAATCCATTACCATGGCCTATCATCGGTTTCACGGACTGCAAACGCGGATTGCCAGAATATTCAACACTTATGGCCCGCGGATGCGCCTGAATGACGGGCGGGTAATCCCCGCCTTTATGGGGCAGGCCCTAAGGGGGGAGGACCTTACCGTTTTTGGGGATGGGCGGCAAACCCGGTCTTTTTGCTATGTGGATGACCAGATTGAAGGGATTTATCGCCTCCTCCTCTCCGATTACAGCTTCCCGGTAAATATTGGAAACCCGGAAGAGATCGCTATTCTCGAATTTGCAGAGGAGATCCTTCAACTTACCGGGACTGACCAGAAAATTGTATACAGGCCCCTGCCTCAGGATGACCCGATGCAACGGCAACCCGACATCACCAAGGCAAGGGAGATCCTGGGCTGGGAGCCCAGGGTGGGCAGGTCAGAGGGAATGAGCAGGACCTATGCTTACTTCAAATCCCTGTCAAGGGAAGAGTTGGAAAAGCGCGAACACCGCGACTTCAGCCACAGGAACCACCACGCATAATAATCCTTTAAACCGGGCGAAATTGCCTTTTCAGGCCTATTTTTGCCCAAAACACGAGCGGTATGAACATCCTGGTCCTCGGTTCAGGCGGCAGGGAACACGCCCTGGCGTGGAAACTCCACCAAAGCGAAAAAGTCAAAAACCTTTATGTGGCCCCGGGAAACGCCGGTACGGCGGGGTTTGCCACGAACCTTCCCCTTTCGGCAGAAGATTTTCCGGCCATCCGGGAGCAGGTGCTCGCTAATGGCATCGATTTGGTGCTGGTGGGCCCGGAAGTCCCCCTGGTCATGGGTATCCACGATTATTTCCTCGCCGACCCTGCCCTGGCATCCATCCCTGTTATCGGGCCGGCCAAAGAGGCGGCCCGCCTGGAGGGGAGCAAGGAATTTGCCAAGCAGTTCATGCTGCGCCACCAGATCCCGACAGCGGCGTATCAAAGTTTCGGGGCCGGTCAACTGGAAGCGGCCTGCGGGTTCCTCGAAACCCTGGAGCCGCCTTACGTGCTGAAGGCCGATGGCCTTGCCGCGGGGAAGGGGGTGCTGATCCTCGATTCGCTGGAAGCGGCCAAACAGGCGCTTAAGGAGATGCTGGTGGAAGCCAAATTCGGCGAGGCCAGCAGCCGGGTGGTCATCGAGGAGTTCCTCTCCGGGATTGAATTGAGTTGCTTTGTGCTCACCGACGGGAAGGACTACAAAATCCTGCCCACGGCCAAGGACTACAAACGGATCGGGGAAGGCGATACCGGCCTCAACACAGGGGGTATGGGCGCGGTTTCCCCGGTACCTTTTGCCGACGGGGCATTTATGGAAAAGGTGGAGCGCCGCATTGTACTGCCCACCATCTCCGGGCTGCAGGAAGAAGGCATCCCCTATACCGGGTTTATTTTTATCGGCCTGATCAAAGTAGGGGAAGATCCTTTTGTGATTGAATACAATGTGCGGATGGGCGATCCGGAAACGGAGGTCGTCATCCCGCGGATTGAGTCCGACCTGGCCGCCTTATTGCAAGCCGTGGCCACCGGGAAGCTTCGCGAAACACCCCTCAGGGTGCGCGCGGAAGCTGCGGCAACGGTCATGATGGTTTCCGGGGGCTATCCGGAAGCCTACGAAAAGGGGCACGTGATTTCAGGGCTGGAGCAGGTACAGGGTGCGACAGTATACCATGCAGGCACGGGACTGAATGCAGAAGGGGAACCCATTACCAGCGGCGGCCGGGTACTGGCCGTTACGGCTTTCGGGGACGACCATGGGGAGGCGCTTCAAAAAGCCTATGAGAACGTGCGTCGCGTAAAGTTCAAAGGGGCGTACTACCGCAAGGATATCGGCTTCGACCTGTAGTGGGCCTGCTGCCCGGGATTACAGGTAAGAGTGGGCCGTAATGCTGGTATCTTCCTCCCCGCTCTGATCGAAAAGGCGGAGTTGCATCAGCCAGTATACCAGGGCCAGGGTGCCGATGACCACAAACAACCAGTTTACGGTATTGGCGGTCCACCAGTTCTGCATTTCCCTGAAAAAATCAAAAGGAGCGAAAAGGCCGTCGACAAATAAATCTTCAATCCACTCAAAAAAAGCTTTCATTGTAGCTATATTTACCTTGCAAACATACGAAAACCCGTGTTTATTTCAAGTCTTTTCGGCAAAACGAGACCTGTAAATTACATCCTCTCCCTCTCCTTTCTGTTTGTGTTTTTCCTGCTCGCCCATACCGGATTTTCCAGGTCGTGGCCCCTGGCGGCTGTACTGCCTGAAAAAATCCTTAGCCTGGGGGCCCTCCTGTTTTCAGTGCTAGTGGTTAACTTTATCGTCCAGAGGAACCAGCTCACCACGACCAATGCATTTGCCCTCTTGTTTTACTGCCTTTTCGCGGTGCTATTTCCCGAAACCCTGGTCGATCCGAACGTCCTTTTTGCTTCATTCTTCCTTTTGCTGGCGGAACGCCGGTTGATCAGCCTGAAGTCCATGAAGGACGTAAAATCCAAGGTATTTGACGGGGCCTTATGGATCCTGGTTTCCAGCCTTTTCATCAATTGGATGGTGGTGTTTTTGGTCCTGGTTTGGATTTATATCTATTTCTATGAGCCCAAAAACCTGAAGCTATGGTTTATTCCCCTTGCGGCTGTTGGGACCATAGGCCTGGTAGGGTGGGCCGGGTCATACCTGCTGGGGAACCCCACGTACCTTTTGTCGCATTATTCCCTCTCCGTTGCACTCCCCCGGGCCGTTGATTTTTCAGGCCCCTGGATACGGATTGTGGTTTTCCTGTTCCTGGCCCTGCTGGCGGGCCTGGTGTCTTTCCTCAGGCAAAGCCGTTCTGGCCATGGAAGGCTTACGCAAATGCGCTTGCTGGCCCTGGGATGGTTAATGGGGATCGTGGTGCTTGTCCTCACCCGGGACCGGATGGGAAGTACGGTCATGCTTACCTTTTTTCCCTCGGCCGTTTTTCTGGGCAAATATGTGGAATCCATTGGGCGCGATTTTTTCCGGGAACTGGTCCTTGGAGGGTCGGTGCTCGTCAGCCTGGGGGTGTTCTTTAGCCAGTGGGTTTTGAAATAAGCGGTATCTTTGGGGGAAACTGCCACCCATGTTTAGCGACTACGCCTTTGGCATCTTTCAGGAAAGCATCGAAAAATACCACATCCTTGACCGGGTGGACCAACCCCGGGAAAACCCTTATCCCGCCGGGGACATCAGCTATTTGCTTTACCTGAAGAATTGGATAGACACGGTGCAGTGGCATTACGAGGACCTCATACGGGACCCCGGGATTGATCCCGTTGCGGCCCTGGAACTGAAGCGTAAAATAGACGCCAGCAACCAGGAGCGCACCGACCTGGTCGAATATATCGACAGCTATTTCCTTGAGAAATACCGGGATGTTGCCGTGCTGGAAACTGCCAGCATCAACACCGAAAGCCCTGCCTGGGCGATTGACCGGTTGTCTATCCTGGCCCTTAAGATCTACCATATGCGCGAGGAGGCGCAACGGACCGATGCCAGCGCGGAACACCGCAGCGCCTGTGCGGCAAAGCTCGGCGTCTTGTTGGAACAAAAAAAGGATTTGTCTGCGGCCATCGACCTGCTCCTGGACGACATTGCCAGCGGGAAGAAGTATATGAAGGTCTACAAGCAGATGAAGATGTACAACGACGAGGAGTTAAACCCGGTGTTGCGTGAAAAACGGAACTGACAGGCCTGTACTGGTCCTGCGTTTTTCCGCCCTGGGGGATGTGGCCATGGCTGTCCCCGTTTTGCTTGCCCTGAGGCGCACCTACCCCGAGGTATCCCTGATTTTTGGGACAAAGGCCCAATATGCCCCCATACTGCGGAGAGTCCCCGGGTTGGCGGTACATCCTTTCGACCCAAAAGGCGTGCATAGTGGGGTTTTCGGATTGTTCCGGTTTTGGCGGGAACTGACATCCTTTTCCTGCGTGGCCGTAGCCGACCTGCACGCGGTGCTGAGGACCCGTATCCTAAGGCTCCTTTTCCGCACTTCGCGGATCCCTTTTCGGAGCCTGTACAAGGGGCGCAGGGAAAAAAGGGAACTCACCGCCTGGAGGGAAAAGGAAATCCGCCCCCTGAAAAGCACCCACCAGCGCTATGCGGAGGTCTTTGCCGCCCTGGGGTTTCCTTTGGCACTTCGGCCGGGCGATGTGGCCCCGAAGGAGGCCTGGCCGGCGTTTCTTCCTGAAAGCCCCGGCCGGTTGAGGGTTGGGCTGGCCCCCTTTGCGGCCCACCAGGGCAAATGTTACCCAGCGGAAAAGATGGAAGCGGTAATTGCCCGGCTGGACCAGGAAAAAGACCTTACGGTATATTTATTTGGCGGGGGGGTACAGGAAACCGCATTGCTGGAATCGTGGGCAGGGCAGTTTGAAAACTGTGTCTGCGTTGCCGGGAAAGCCGGGCTTTCTGAAGAACTGGCCCTCATCTCCAACCTGGACCTTATGGTATCCATGGATAGCGGCAACGGGCACCTGGCCGCCATGTACGGCGTTCCGGTGGTGACGGTCTGGGGCATTACCCACCCTTTTGCCGGGTTCACCCCCTATAACCAGCCATTTGAAAATTCCCTGCTGCCCGACCTTAGACAGTTCCCATACCTCCCGACCTCCGTCTATGGCAATAAGGCGCCTGAGGGCTATGAAAAGGTCATGGACAGCATTCCCCCGGAGCGGATTTACAACCGGGTCATGGAAATCCTGAAGGAAAAGCAACTTACCCCACAGGGCTCGCCACCATCGCCCTGAAATAGGCGTGCAATTGCTGCATATACTGGTACCTGAGCATCCTTCCATTGCCGCTGGCCATCAATGACCGCACCCCGAAGTAGGATGACATGACAAAGGTGGCAATGCCCTCGCTGTCGAGGTGGCGGGGGAGGTAGCCGTCGGTTTTCCCCTTCTGGAGCAGGCTCACCAGGTTTACTTCCCAAACCTTATAGATGTCGTCGAGGCGCTTTGTGATTGCCGCATTGCGGCCTACGAACTGGTTCCTGAAATTCCCCAGGACGCACCCGAAGTCCAGCTCATTGTTTTCCGCCGTTTCCAGGGCATCGCCCAGGCATCGTTCAATGGCCAGGAAGGGGTCGGACTGCCCTTCAAGGGGCTCGATCAGCATGCTGTATACCTTTCGGAAGAGCACATTCTCCGCAATGCTGATCATCAGGTCCTCTTTGGACTGGAAATGGTAGTAGAAAGCGCCCTTGGAAAGGTCCAGGGCTTTCAGGATATCGTCCAGGCTGGTATGGTCATACCCTTTTGAATAAAACAATTCAAGGCCTTTCATCTGGATCCGGTGCAGGGTCGCCATTCGTTTCAAGCTTTTTTCCATGGGATGTCGTTTTTTAAGCTATCAGACCGTTGGGTCTATTACCTAAAACCGCAATGAGGGCCTCCTCGTGGATTCCGGGGGATGAAGGCCGTAAAAAATCGACAAGCGACAAAATTTGAGACCCTGCTTTGGAATGCCGATAAAAAAACCGACCAGGCGGTCGGTTTATGTGTACTATTTAACGGATAAAACGCCTGGGGCTTCAGGCCACGGCTCCCTGGCAACTGCTCCCGGCACCGGCGGTGCACCCGTAGCAATGCTGGGAAATTACGATTTCCCGGTCCTGCAAAACGTCTTCCCGGTAGTCTGCGATGTGCTTTACCTTGCTGGCCACTTTCAGGCCCAGCATCTGGTTGAAATCGCAGTCATACAGCCATCCGTCCCAACTGACCGAAAGGGTATTGGTGCACATCACGTTTTTTACCGCCTCGGGGTTGTAGGCGTCCACCAATGCAGTCATATAGTCCTCGTAGTTTTCAGAGGCGATGAGGTAATCGAGGAACCGGGCGATCGGCAGGTTGGTGATGGTGAACAAATGATGGAACTCGATGCCGAAATCGTCTTTGAGGGCTTTTTTGAAATCCCGTTCCAGGGAATCCTGGTCGGCGGGCAGGAAGGCCCCCGACGGGTTGTAGACCAAATCGAGTTTCAGGGGGCTCCCCGGCATCCCGTACCCCACCTGGTTTAAGGCCCGGAGGGCTTCAATGGATTTGTCAAAAACCCCGTCTCCCCGTTGTTTGTCGGTTTTTCCCCGGGTATAATGGGGCAAAGAGGAAACGACGTGTACGTTATGGCGCGCAAAAAACTCAGGCAGGTCGTGGTATTTTTTGTTGGCGCGGATAATGGTGAGGTTCGACCGGACAATAAAGTCGGCCACCCCTGCTTTTGAAGCCTCTTCCACAAACCAGCGGAAATCGGGGTTCATCTCCGGCGCCCCCCCGGTGAGGTCGAGGGTATGGGCTTCCGTCCTTCGGATGACGTCGAGGCACTGTTCCATGGTTTCCCGGGTCATGATCTCTTTCCGGTCTGGCCCTGCATCTACGTGGCAGTGTTCGCACACCTGGTTGCACATATACCCCAGGTTGATTTGCAGGATTTCGAGCTTCCGGGGCCGGAGCGGGGCCTGACGGCTTTCGGCCAGTTTGTCGCGGAAATAGGGGAGTTCCCCCGCTTCAAAGGGTCCCCCGCTCAGGATTTCCAGTTGCCTGTTGGTTTCAGCCAGGTCTTTTTGCCGGCCTTTCAGTGATTTTGTTGCCATTGTTTGGTTTTTAACCCCGGGGTTCAGGCCCCGGGTCGTTACATCGACAGTTTGTTGTACTTGTTCATCATTTGCACGGCATGTACCAGGGTTGCCCCGCTTTCAATGGCGGCCCCGGTGTGTACTGCCTCCATCATTTCTTCTTTGGTAATGCCCCTTTGCAGGCCGTCTTTGGTGTAGGCGTCAATGCAGTAAGGGCATTTGACCACATGGGACACCGCCAGGGCGATGAGGGATTTTTCGCGGGCGCTCAGGGCGCCTTCTTCAAAAACCTTCCCGTAATATTCGAAAAAACGTTTTCCCAGGTCTTCGCTCCACTCGGTGATTTTTCCGAATTTCCTCAGGTCGGCCGGATCGTAATAATTAGATGCCATAACAGTGTTTTTTAGGGGTTCGTGATTTTTTGTGGGTGGCGCGGGTTCCAGCGCCAGGGGGATGCCTTGTTGCAGCCGTTCTTTTGGCGGGAGGATTTCCATGGTGTCCCAAATGCCTGAAAGCAGGGTGTCTGCATAAGCCTCAGGGAGCCCTTTTTTAAGCATATCCGCAGCAGCTGCCCGATAATCGTAGGCCAGCGCGTGGTGCCGGTAGACCGGGTGTCCGTCCGCCCCGGTTTCCAGGACCATGTACCAGACCCGGGGGGTGCCGTCGTTTGCGGGCATCCCGACTACGCCGGGGTTGAGCCATTTTCCCGCCCCGAATTCCCGCGTAAAGGGCAGCCCGCAATGCCCGGCAATGATCAGGTCTGTGCCGGCCTGGCGGAAGTCCTCAAGGAATGCGTTTTCGGGGGAAGAACAAAAGCGGAATTCAGAAATGTCGCGCAGGCTGCCGTGGACCACCAGGGCAGTGAGGCCCCCGGTTTGGAAACGGATATGGTCGGGCAGCCCGGCAATCCACTGCAGGGAAGCCTGGCTGATTTCCCTTTGGACGAAGGGATACCACTGCGTGGAAAGCGTATCGCACCGACTCCCTTCCTCGAAATTACAGCCGCAATCCGCTTCCCCTGAGGCCAGTTGCCTTTCCACATTGCCGGCAATGTTCTTTGCCCCCCACGATCGCATCGCCTCCACGGTTTCCTCCGGGTGGGCGCAATACCCCAGGAGATCTCCCGTGCCGATGCAATTTTCAGGCGGGATCCCTTCCTCCCGGGCGAGGTCCCTGAGGGCCCCGAGGGCATGCAGGTTGCTGTAAACCCCGCCAAACAACAGGATTTTTCCATGGAGCTTGCCGAGGTCTTCTATTTTCTTTTGAGCCATAGCGGAATAAGATATACCAAAAAACAACAAATAAGCCCCCAGACATTAATCCAGAGCAGGGGGGCATAGGCCCCCGATGAAAAATACAACCACTGCGGAAACTGGTCAAAAACCAGGAACAGGCCAAACACCATCCCGCAGCCCAGGCTAAGGTAATAACTCCATACCGGGGGTTTCTTCCGCCAGAACACAAAAACAGGGGTCAGGCCGATTACCATGGTGCCGCTCACGGTGGTGGCGGAAAGGATGGAAGCGTCCATGAGGATGGGCACGGTGCCCAGTGCCGCCAGGGCCACCATGCTGAAACGGCCTGATCCCAACGATTTCCCCCAGCCCAGGTCGAGGCTGATGAGTTTGGAAAAGGAGGAAAACGTGGAATCGAGGGTGGAGGCGGCAGACGTGAGCATAATCACATTGACGACGAGCAAAACAGCCATCCCGAAGGCCCTGCCCACCTCCACCGCAGCCTGGCCCTGAAGGCCCGTAAGCCGCGCATAAACCCCCACCATGCTGAACAACAGGATGCACAGGGCGCCGACCCCTGCCGCCCAAAGGAAGGCCCTTAAGGTAACCCGGGGCGGGCTGATAAAGCCCCGGTCGGTCAGCACCGGATCGTGGAACGGATAACTGAAAGACTGCAGCAGGGCGGCCAGCATCAGGTTCAGCCCGGTCTCCATGGTCCAGGTTCCCGAAGCCATTACTTGTTGCGGGCTAACGGCCTTTTCCGATCCAAAAATGACCCCGAGCAGCACCAGCAGCAGGACCACAAAAAGGACCATTTGGATCAGGTCCGTAAAAATGGAACTGCTCAACCCCCCCTTCATGGCGTAGGCCAGGGTAAGGAAGGTGAACAGGACAATAGAACTATAATAAGCAGCATCTCCGGGGTTCCCAAAATAGGTGCCGATAACCATGGTATTGCTCCAGACTTCATTGAAAAGCCGGATGACGATTAACAGGGAAAACAGCCCGGTGGCCTGCCGGCCGAAACGGGTCCTGAGGAATTCGTGGATGCTCCCGAACCCGCCCTGCACCCGGAGCTGGTAAATGATCCAACCCGCCACGGCGAAAGACAGGTAATAAGACGCATAGGCCACCCCCCCTACCAGGCCGAATTCCAGGCCCAGGTTGGCCGCATTGGTAATGCTCTTGGCAAAAATCCAGGAAATGACCAGGCTGCCTGCAAGGGCCAGGCCTCCGGGGCTTTTTTCCGCAACGGCAGCTTTAAAAAACTGATTGGTATTTTTTGCAAAGGGCGCAAGGAGGAACAGTATCAGGCTGATGCCGACCAGGAGGATCCATTGCCAGGTAGTTGCGTCCACGTTTAGGTTATTGAAAGTCCCACCATACGGGGACATTAATGCTGTTTCCCTGGGTAGCTGCCGCAGCCCCCTCATAATTCCGGTTGTTCAGGGCTTCTTCTTCCGGTGGGTACGGCATGCGCACCGGGATAAGGCCTTCGTTCAGGCTGGCGGCGACCGGTTTGAGCGCCGGGTACCCAGTCCTCCGGTATTCAATCCACCCTTCGTACCCGTTAATGATGTTGGCGATCCATTTTTGGGTGATGATCTGTTCCACCGGGTCGGCCCCATTGGCCCCAAAACCGGCCGGACCGGAAAAATAGTCGGCCGGCAGGGGGGTGCGCCAATAGTCAAACGCCTGGGCTACGGCCCGTTCGTACAAGACTGCTGCATCGGCGAAAACCAGGTTGCGGGCCGCCGCTTCGGCCAGCAGGAAATGCGTTTCCCAGGCCGTCATGAAATTTGCGCTGAGCCTTCCCGTTTCTTCCCGGAAAAGGATTCCGGTCAGGGAATAATCGGCCAGGGCTATGGAGGTTTGCGAGGCGTCTATCCCATTGAGGAGCCCGTTAAAACTTCCATCCGTGCTATTGGCAAACGGCCGGTAAAGCACCCCGATGCGGGGGTCGTTTAACCCTTCGAGGACTTCCTGCATGGTTTCGGAGAGCACGAAATTGTTGAAATCCCCGATGCGGAGCCGGGCCAGGCGGAAATTATTGGGCGGGCCATCGGTGAACTCCCAAACGGCGTTCTGGGCGTTCTCAGTCAGGTATTCCCCCTGGTCCAGCAGCGACTGCAGGTCTGCGGCCACGTCGACCATCCCGGAAATGCGCATCAGGTATTTGATCTTCAGGGAATTTGCAAACCGGACCCACCCGTTGAGGTCCCCCCCGTAGAGCAGGTCCCCTTCCAGTGCGATCGTGCCGCTGTAACCGTCTAAGGCGGCAATGCCCAAATCGAGGTTCTCCAGGATCCCCCCCTCCCCGGTGTAAATATTTTCCTGGGGGTCGTAGGCCGGGGTTACGGTGCCTTCCTTGCCCTGGAAGGCTTGCCGGTAAGGGACATCCCCATAAAGGTCCGTGAGGGCGGCGGCCATATAGGCTTTAAGGATGCGGGCGGGGCCTTCGTAAACGGCAAAGGCCGGGTTCTCCAGTGCCAGGGCGAGGAGGATTTCGTTATCCCGGAGGTTTTGGTAGAGGATAGGCCATGGGTTTCCGCCCAGTTGGGGCGATTTCAGGTCGTGCCGGTCGAACAGGTTAAAATCGAGGGCGGTGGAATACTGTCCGAGGAGGTTTCCCCCGGTGAACCCCTCATACGACATTTGTTCCCCGTAGTCGTACAGGACCTGTCGCAACAGGAGGGAAGGTTGCACCTGCAGGGGCGCATTGGGGTTCGCGTTGATGGTTTCAAAATCTTCGGTGCATGAAAAAAGCAGGAAAAACGCCAGCAATGCAGGCACCGGGGATAAGGAACGTATGGGTTGAATGCTAAAGGCGCGCATGGGCTCTATTTTTGTGTTAAAACTGAATTCCCGCTTTGATCCCGATGCTCCGGGTGGTCGCATAGGACATGTCTTCCACCCCGCTGATAAACCCCTGCCCCTGCACGGCCAGTTGTTCCGGGTCGAAGTGGGGGTTTTCGGTAAGCGCGAATAGGTTCCTGCCGATCAGGGCAACCTGCAGGGTGGCATTTTGGGCGAACACCGAAATATCCGAAAAGGTATACCCAAGCGAGAACTGCCTCAACTTCAGGAAGGAGGCATCATAGACATTATTCTCCTCGTGGTTTCGGTCAAAAAATTGCCGGTAATAACTTTCGGCGCTTACCGCTACCGTATTGGGCTCGTACACCGGGTTTTCCGCAGTACCTGTGTTGACCACCCCCCGGGGGACAATGCCCCCTTCCGGCCTGAAGGCTGTTTCGGCGAGTTGCCCACCCACATTCCCCAGGGCCCTGGTCCGCGATACGAGGATCCCCCCCTGGTGCCAGTCGAAAAGGAAATTGAGGTCCCAATTCCTGTACCGGAACTGGTTGGTAACCCCCAGGGTGAAATCGGGGTTGTAGTTGCCCAAACGTTGTAGCCGGTCGTCGGGGATATAACGCCCTTCCGGGGTCAGGATGAATTCCCCGTCGTCATTTTTCAGGTATCCGGTGCCGTAAAGGTCCCCGAGGCGGCCGCCTTCCCCTACCTGTAAAAATACCGTTTGGTTTTGAGAATCGTAAATCCGGGAATAGGCCAGGGTGAGCCTGCCTTCTTCCTGGGGGAGGTCTGTGACGACGGAGCGGAAGGTGGCAAAATTAAAGGTCGTGTTCCATTCAAAATTCCCGGACTGCACCGGGGAGCCGTTTAAAATCACTTCCAGGCCCCGGGTCCGTACCCGACCGCCATTGAGGACCTGTTGCTGGTACCCGGAAGAAATGGCAATAGGCAGGGAAAGGATCTGGTTTCGGGTGGTATTGCTGTAAAAACTGAAGTCGATCCCCAGGCGTTCCCGGAAAAACCTGAGGTCTGCCCCTACTTCCACAGAAGCCGTCCGTTCGGGCTGCAGGGAGGCATTGGGGATGGTGGCCTGGTCGCTGAAGGTCGGGGCGCCGTTTACGGGCGTACGGGCCACAAATACGCTGGTGGTTTGGTAGGGGTCGGTGTCGTTCCCCACTTCCGCCCAACTCGCACGCAGCTTGAAAAAGGAGATGGGGCTGGGCATTTCCCAGAGGTCGGAAAGGATAAGGCTCCCGGAAACCGAAGGATAGAAAAAGCCTGTATTTTCCACTGACAAGGGGGTTGCCAGGGCGCTGGACCAATCCTTCCGGCCGGTGATTTCCATATAGGCGAAGTCTTTATAGCCCAATCTCGCTACCGCATAAAGGCTGTTGATCCGCTTTTCAGACGAGAAGTCGACGATTTCAACCGGGGAGGCGGCATTGGAGAGGCGGTAAATGCCCGGCTGGGCCAGCCTGATGGTTTGGGATTGCACGCTGCTGGCGCGCTGGTCCATACGGTTTCCCCCTGCGGAAACCTCAAGGTTCAGATCGCCAAACCGATTGGTATAATTAATAAGGAAATCGAGGTTGACTTCGCGGAACCCCACGCGGTGTTGGGCATACCCGCCACTGGGGAAGCGGTTCGAACTAAAGGCCCTGCGCAGCTGACGGTCTTCAGCGGAATAATCCATGCCGGAACGGAAACTGATTTCCCAGTGGTCCGACACCCGGTAGCGGGCCGACAGGTTGCCGAAGATCCGGTCGCGCTGAAAGGAGTTCCGGTTTTCCAGGAGGATGAAAAAGGGGTTGTCAAAAAACGTGTAGTTATAGGAAAACTGCTGGAGCCCCTCGAGGCCGGGTTGCCAGTAGTCCCTCAGGCTATCGATGTTCAGGGAGCGCGGCCCCCAGGCCACCAGGGAATAGTTCACATTTTCGGACCCATATCCGTTGGAAGGCCGGTTATCGCTCCCGGAATTTACATACATGATGGAGGCGCCCACCTGCAGGCGGTCTGTGGGCCTGAAGCCCAGGTTGGCATGCAGGGTCTGCCGGTCGAGGTTTACCCCTGGAATGATGGCTTCGCTCCGGAGGTCGGTAAAGGAGATGCGGGCATCGCCCTTTTCCCCGGAATGGGAAATGGCGAGGTTATTGATCAGGGTAGTCCCGGTCCGGTACAGGTTTTTCAGGTTGTCGGGATGCGCAACAAAGGGGGTTGGGGTAATTGGCAGGTCCTGGTAGAGGGAGGTGTCGCCGCCCCGCACTACCCGGCCATCCGGGAGAAGGACAGGGCTGTCGAATTGGGGGATCAGCAGGCCCTGGTCGAGCCTGGGCCCCCAGCTGTAAGTAATGTTGTCATTGATGCCCCCGCCCAGGCCGTCGACAAATTCGAATTCCCCGGAATTCCCCTGGCCGTACGCATTCTGGAAATCGGGCAGGCGGAAAGCCCGATCCACAAAAAAACTGGTATTGTAGCTGATGCCCAACCCCCTTCGGCCCAGGCCTTTTTTGGTTTCGATGACGATGACCCCGTTGGAAGCGCGCGTCCCATACAGGGCGGCGGCAGTAGGGCCCTTTAAAACAGACACCTCCGCGATGTCATCGGGGTTGATTTCCATCGCGCCATTCCCAAAATCCACCTCCTGGAAGCCTTCCGCGGCTTCATTGGTAAAGTTGAAGGCCGTATTGTTGTTTACCGGAACGCCATCGACAATAAAAAGGGGGTTGTTGTTTGAAAAGGAAGATTCCCCCCGAATGGTAATTTTTGAAGAGGACCCCACCCCGGTGGCGCCCTGAGTCACCGTGACCCCGGCCAGCTTGCCGGCCAGGTTGTCCAGAAAGTTCACCGATTTCACCTCGCTTACGCTTTTGGGGCCGATGCCCTGCACCGGGTATCCCAGCTTCCGGACTTCCCTTCTTTGCCCGAGGGCCGTCAGTACTACTTCTCCCAGCTGCTCCCCCGAAGGCGACAAGACCACAGAAAGTACCGCGCGCCCGTCCACAGCGATCCTTGCAGATTCGTAACCCAGGGAAGAAAAAACCAAAATCCCTTCTCCGGACGGGAGTTCGAGGGCGAAGTTTCCAAATTCGTCCGTAGCGGTCCCTGTGGTGGTACCGGCAAGGAGGATGTTCGCAAACGCGATGGGCTCTCCTGCGACATCGGTGACCGTCCCCCGGACCGCGAACTGGGCAGCAAGGCCAGAATGGAGCACAAATGCCAGAAGGCACAGGAAATATTTCATAAACAGGCAGTTGAATAACAGGCAGGCGACCCGTAGGGACGCCAACAAAAAAAGTCGAAACAGAGGAGGGGGTTAAAGCAGGGGAGACCCCTTATTGCAGGGCAGCAGGGCATAGCCCGGGGAACAGGCCTGGGTGTGCGGGGCAAAAATGCCACCAATAAGTTTGGAAAGCCCCTTTGCCAGTTGTTTCAGAAGCGATCCGGGGATTGGGGAGTTGCCCACCCAGTTCCTCAGGTCATTCAGGGTATCGAGGTCCATCCTCGGGGCTAAAATTACCGGGGGCTGGTTTCCGGCTTCGCTAAGCCAGCAAACCATGCTCGAAAAGAGGTTTTCCCGTTGCCAGGGCAATTCCAGGAAGGCTTCAGAAGATAAGGCATTGCGGTGGATCCCAATCAAATAAACCCCCCCGTCACCCGTAGGGCCCAGTACAGCCTTGTCAGGGCCAATGCAAGCAGCGGCAGTAAGGAGGGCGTCGGAGCTCAGGTCAGGACTATCGTTGCCGATAACCACCAGGCGGTCGAACCCTTTCCTGAAAACGGAGTCCATCGCATGATAAAGCCTTAAAGCGAAGGTTTCCCCCCATTGTTCGCCTTCTCCGACATGAAAGCAGGGCAGGCCTGTCTGCCTGGCCTTTTGGAGGGTCTGGCGGGTAAGTTGGTCAAACAGCGCTTCGCTGCCCCGCAATCCCTTTTGGGCAGCATCGACGCGGGCACTTTGTGCAAAAACCAGGATGGCCGCCGGGGAAGTGTTCAAATTGGGAATTGATTTGATTTTGGTCAGGTTAAAATACATTCAAAAAGTCGACTTTCCCCAGGGAGGCTTAAAAATGGATGAAATTTTAACAGTTTTTCCCTCCTGTTCGGAAAACCGACCCCCGGGTCGGTTTCAGGGGGCCTTTAGGTCCGGTGTGCCAGAAAAACAAAGGTTCAATACCGCTGATCTGTCGATGAAATGAACAGGTGCTGCCCTTTAAACCCCTGTTTTAAACCGGGACCGACCGGGCGGTCGGATTTCCCGGAGGCGATTCGAGTCGGTTTTCTCAAAAAAAAGCAGGGACAACGCATTTTTTGCTTCCCCGGAACGGGGAAAAGCTTCCTCCCCCGGACTGGGATAAAGGGGTCAGGGTTTTTGTAGAAATCCATACCTTAAGCCCTCCGTACAACAGGGCCGGACCATGGCCGCCGACGTGGTCAGGGGCCGGCACGGGTAACCCGCGAGGAAGGTAAGGAGTATGGTAAAGGTTCCTGATAGCAGCAAAATGGGTATTGTCCTTTCCGGGGGAGGGGTTCGGGGAATGGCCCATATCGGGGTCCTGAAGGCCCTTGGGGAACGGGGGATCAATCCCACCTGGATTTCAGGGACCAGCGTGGGCGCCCTGGTCGGGGCCCTTTATGCGGCGGGCAGGGAAACTGGTGAAATGATGGCGTTTTTCAGGGAAACCCCGTTGTTCCGGTATAATTTTTTCAGCTTAAACAAACCGGGACTTCTCGATACTGACCGGTATTTTGATGTTTTTACGAAATACTGGCCGCACAACTCCTTTGAAGCGCTGGACAAACCCTTATTTGTGGTTGCCACCGATTTGTTGGCGGGCCGGGAGGCGGTCTTCGATACGGGCCCGCTTATTCCGGCCTTGCTGGCTTCCGCGGCCCTGCCGCCTATCTTCAGCCCGGTGGAAATAGAATCGGGCCTGTATGCCGACGGGGGGATCATGAACAACTTTCCCCTGGAACCCATAAGGGATCGGGCAACCTTTATCATTGGCAGCAATGTTTCCGTGGTCAAGGAGGTGGGCCGGTCAGACATCCGTTCGTCCTTCCAACTGGCCAACCGCACTACCGCCCTGATGATCTATGCCATCAATCGGCAGAAAATACGGGGCTGCGACCTGGTGTTTGAACCCCTGGAACTTGAAAAAATCGGGGTCCTCGACAAAAAAGGGATGGAAAAGGCCTTTCAGATCGGCTATGCCCATGCCTGCGAGGTACTCGATTCAGGCCATTACACGTCGTCGTAGTCTATTTTCAGCACGGGGGAGGTCGGGTGGGCCTGGCAGGTGAGGATAAAGCCTTCTGCGATTTCGCTTTCGGTCAGGATCTGGTTTTTGACCATGGCAGCCGAACCTTCCGTTACCCGGGCAATGCAGGTGCTGCATACGCCGCCCTGGCAGCTGTACGGGGCATCGATTTTTGCCTTGAGCACCGCATCCAGGATGAGGGATTTCTGGTCCATGTCGAGTTGGTGAACCATGTCGTCGAGGGTGACTTCCAGATGGGTTATGCCCTCCAGGCTGACTTCTGGGCGATCCTCCCCAAGGGGCGCCGTGAAGAGCTCATGGGAAATCCGGCCTTCGTCCACCCCGTTTTCTTTAAGGGTTTCCGCCACCGTTTCAATCATGGCCTGCGGGCCGCACAGGTAAAACCGGTCAGGGTTGAGGTCTTTATGCCTGTTGCGGGTGATGAAATTGACAATGCTTTTGTCAATCCGCCCAAAACCTCCTTCTTCCTCCTGGCTTCGGCTAAAGAGGTAGTGGATGGCCAACCGGTCGCCATAAGCCTCTTTCAATTCCTGTAAGGCCTCAAAAAACATGGTTTCTTCTTTGCTCTGGTTGCCGTACACCAGCACGACGCGGGTGCCAGGATGTTCCTGCAGGGCGGTCCTTACGACACTCATCACCGGGGTAATCCCGCTGCCGGCGACAAAGGCCACAAGCTCCTGCCCCCTGCCCATCGGCTCGAATACAAACCGGCCTTCCGGCGCCATCACCTCCAGGGAATCCCCGGCTTTCAGCGCCTCATTGGCATAGACCGAGAAGGATCCGCCTTCCACTTTTTTCACCCCAATGGTCAATTCCTTTTCTCCGGGCATGGAGGCAATGGAATACGCCCTTCGCACTTCTTTACCCTCCTTGTGCATCCTGACGGTCACATATTGTCCGGCTTTAAAGGCAAAGGCAGCCTGCAGCGACTCAGGGATGCGAAAGCTGATCGCCACAGAAGAGGGGGTGAGTTGGTCTACAGCGGAAACCTGAAGGGAGTGAAACTGGGACATAAGTCAATTTTTTTTTTTGCAAAACTACGGAAAGCTTCGGGAATGAGAACAGGGCTGCGGGGATTGAAAAAGTTGTAACAAAATACCGATCTTCGCTACTTACGACGAGGGGAACATTAGAAACCAGCCATGTTCAAACACTTTATACGCTTGCAGTGGAAGTCCTTTGTGCGGTCTTCCTCCTTTGCCGCCAACCTCTGGATCAAGATCCTGATGGGGTTTTTCGCGCTTTATTTTATGGCCGTTTTCCTGGCCCTGGGGGTAGGCGTCTATTTTTTCATAGATAAGGGAGGCCTTGGGGATCCTTTGAGGGTGGTCAACCGGTTTTTGTTCTACTACCTGGTTTTGGACCTCTATGTGCGGTATATGCTCCAGAAGATGCCGGTGATGAATATCAGGCCGCTTTTATACCTTCCCATGAAGAAATCCCAGGTGGTCATGTTTTCCCTGGGCAAAACCGCCCTGTCGTTTTTTAACTGGAGCCACGCGTTTTTCTTTTTGCCCTTTTCCATTGTGCTGATTACGCAGGGGTATGCCCCCCTGTCGGTTATTGCCTGGCACCTGGGCATCATGGCGCTATTCTATGTAAACAATTTCCTGAACATCATGGTGAACAACCAGGACCGGATTTTTTACCCCATGCTCCTGGTGCTTGCCCTCCTTGGGGTTTCCCAATATTATGGCTGGTTCGACGTCACGGAATACACCTCGCCCCTCTTCGACGCACTTTACGATTTCCCCTGGACGGCAGTACTGCCCTGGGGACTGCTGGCCTACGTCTGCTGGGCGTCTTACCGGTATTTCAGGCGGCACATGTACCTCGATGCGGGCCTGGAAATGCAAAAAACCACGGCAAAAACCGAGGACTACACCTGGCTGAACCGTTTTGGGAACCTGGGGACCTTCCTGAAGAACGACATAAAACTCATCCGGAGAAACAAAAGGTCGCGCACTACTGTCATAACGAGCGTTATATTTTTGCTTTACGGGCTCCTTTTTTTCACAGGATCGCTGGAGGTTTATGAAGCCACGGTCTGGAGGGTGTTCGCCGGGATATTCGTTTCCGGTGGTTTCCTGTTTACCTTCGGGCAATTCGTGCCCAGTTGGGACAGTGCCTATTACCCCCTGATGATGAGCCAGAACATCCGGTACCGGGAATACCTCACCTCCAAATGGTACCTCATTGTGATGGCTACCCTGGTCAGTACCCTGTTGTCGGCTTTTTATTTGTATTTCGGGTGGCAGGCGTACCTCGCTGTGGTGGTGGGGGCAGTGTACAATATAGGGGTGAACTCCTACCTGGTGCTTTGGGGTGGGGCTTATATCAAAACCCCGATCGACCTGACCAGCAACAAAAAGGCATTTGGCGACAGCCAGGCCTTTAACGGGAAAACCCTGCTCCTGACCATCCCCAAACTGGTCCTCCCCCTGCTGGTATTCTGGGTGGGCGACTGGCTTTGGAACGAAACGGCCGGATACCTGATGGTGGCCCTGGCCGGCATCGCCGGATTTGGGTTTAAGGACGTCGTTTTCAAGCGCATTGAAAACATCTATAAAAAGGAAAAATACAAGACCCTGGCAGCCTATAGGGAAAAGGCGGCCTAAACCCAATCCAAACGATGATAACAGCAACAGAACTTACCAAAAAATACGGCGCCCAGACCGTCCTGAACCTGCCCGGGCTTTCCATCCCAACGGGGCAGAGCTTTGGACTCGTAGGAAACAACGGGGCAGGCAAGACCACTTTTTTCAGCCTGCTGCTCGATTTGATCCAGCCGACCACCGGGAGTATTGAGAATAACGGGGTGGAGGTTCGCGCCAGCGAGGCCTGGAAGCCCTTTACCTCGGCCTTCATCGATGAGAGTTTCCTGATAGGGTACCTCACCCCGGAGGAGTACTTCTATTTCATCGGAGAGCTCAGGGGGCAATCGCGCGCCGATGTGGATGCCCTCCTGGAAGGGTTCCAGGATTTTTTCCACGGGGAAATCCTGGGCCAGAAAAAATTCCTGAGGGACCTTTCCAAAGGCAACCAGAAGAAAGTGGGGATTACCGCCTCGTTTATCGGCAACCCGGAAGTGCTGATCCTCGACGAACCCTTTGCCAACCTCGACCCCACCACCCAGATCCGCCTGAAGAAAATCCTGCGGGAACTGGCCGGCAAAAGGGAGGTTACCGTATTGATTTCCAGCCATGACTTGCTGCATGTCACCGAGGTTTGCGAGCGCATTGTAGTATTGGAAAAGGGGAGCATCGTGAGGGATATCGAAACAACGCCTGAGACCCTGAAAGAACTGGAAGCCTTTTTTGGGGGATAAGCGCCGGGTCGGACCCTGGTGCGGGAAGTACTTTGGAAGGATCCGGGAGAAAGCAACACCGGGGTTCCCGAAGGCATTTTTTGGGTGCCCGCAGCATACTAAAACCCCTGATTTGTAGTTTAGACTACTACAGAATACCGGGAATCTTGAAGCTTCGCATTTATTTACTTCCATGCCTGGGGGCCCTTTGGCTGCTTTTGGGGGGGTGTTCCACCAAAAAAGACGCCTTCGTGAACCGCAACTGGCATTCCCTGAACACCAGGTACAACGTCCTTTTCAACGGGAACCTGGCCTTTGAAGAGGGTCGCGAGCAGTTGAGGCAGCAGTACCGCGACAATTACTGGGAGATCCTTCCCGTGGAGCGGTTGCAGGTTACCGGCGACATCAAGCTCGATTCCGAGGAGAACAACCCGAATTTTGTCCGCGCTGAGGAAAAGGCCACCAAGGCCATCCAAAAACACAGCATGGATATTGAGAATGTGGAGAAGAACCCCCAGACGGATGAGGCCTTCCTGCTGCTGGGCAAGGCGCGCTATTTTGATGAACGCTACATCCCGGCCCTGGAATCGTTCAACTATATCCTTCGCAAGTTCGAAACGAGCAACCGGCTGAATGAGGCGCGTATATGGAGGGAAAAGACGCACCTTCGGCTGGGGTATGAGGAACTCGCCCTGAAAAACCTGAACAACCTCTTTAAATATGAAGCCCTACGGGACCAGGAATACGCCGATGCCCGCGCAGTAATGGCCCAGGCTTACATCAACCTGAAGGCCCTGGACACGGCGACCCGAAACCTCAAAGCCGCTGCCGCCTATACCCGCAAAGTAGAAGAAAAAGGGCGTTACCTTTTTATCCTCGGGCAACTCTACAACAAGAGGGACCATTCCGACAGCGCCAACCTCGCCTTTGACCAGGTCATTGCCCTGAACCGGAAAATCCCCAGGGTCTACCTCATTAACGCCCACCTGCAGAAAATCCAAAACACGGAAATTACCCCGGAGCGCCAGGACGCCCTGCTCGAGTACCTGACGGAACTGGAGGAAGACCGGGAGAACAGGCCTTTTCTCGATAAAATCTACAGGCAACTCGCCGAGTTCCACCGCAAAACGGGGTCAGACAGTTTGGCCCTGCTCAATTATAACCGCTCGCTTCGCGCTACCCGCGAGACGCCCTACCTGAATTCCCTGAATTACGGCGACCTGGCCGAATACTATTTTGACCGGAACGAATACCGGAAAGCGGGCGCGTATTATGACAGCGTGCTGCTGAACCTGGCCGAAACGGATCGCGCGTTTCGCAGTGTTCGAAAAAAGCGGGAAAACCTGGACGATGTAATCCTCTATGAGGAGGCCGTTAGGTACTCCGATAGCGTACTTGCCCTGTATGCCATGCCCCCGGAGGAGCGGCAGCGCTATTTCCAGGCCCGCATCGACTCCCTCAGGGCTGTGGCCCAGGCGGAAGCCCTGAAAAAGGAACAGCAAGCCAGGGCAGGGCTGGAAGGATTTGCGCAAACCAGGGGGGGGAAGGAAAACCAGGGAAAGTTTTATTTCTACAACATTACCAGCCTGGGTTATGGAAAAAACGAATTCAGGGCCCGTTGGGGCGAGCGGGAACTGGAGGACAACTGGCGGTGGAGTTCCCGGGCCAGGATCCTTACGGAGGCCGATGGGGAGCCTGCCGTGGCCGGGGCCCAAACCGAAGCCCCGGGAGAAGGACAGGAGTTCAACCTCGACTGGTACCTCAGCCGGGTTCCGGACGATCCGCAGGTGATAGACAGCCTGCGGCACGACCGCAATTTTGCTAATTACCAGCTGGGCCTTATCTACAAGGAAAAGTTCAGGGAGCCCATACTCGCAGCGGCCCGCCTGGAGCGGGTACTGGAGTCTGATCCGGAACAACGACTGGTGCTGCCTTCCAAATACAACCTTTATAAAATCTACCAGGAGGTGGGTAGCCCCCTGGAGGAATCCATGAAGCGCGACATTGTGCAGAACCATCCCGATTCCCGCTATGCCGCCCTGCTTTCCAACCCGGATATTGCCCTTTCGGCCATGGAAAACAGCCCTGAAACCCTTTATGCAGCGCTTTTTAAGGCATACAGGGAGCAGCAGTACCTCGAGGTGATCACCGGAACGGAAGCGCTTATCAACCAGTTTGCCGGCGATCCCGTGGTGCCAAAACTTGAACTGCTCAAGGCCAGTGCGATTGGGAGGCTGCAAGGGTTCGAGCCTTATCGCGAAGCCCTGAACTATATCGCCCTGAATTATCCGAACAACCCCGAAGGCGCCACTGCCCGGACCATCCTGGAAGAGCAGATCCCCAAACTGGAAAGCCGCGAGTTCTCGCAGGCCACAGGGGCACCCGGCACAGGGAACTGGAAAGTAGTCTTCCCGATAAGGCGGCAAAAGCACGAAAACGCCCTGGAACTCAAAAAACGGCTCGAAGGGTCTCTGAAGGACCTAAAGTATTCCAATACCGTTTCCCTGGACATCTATGACCTGGAGCAGGAGTTTGTCGTGGTGCATGGCTTTCCTTCCATGGATTACGCCAGGGGCTATGTGGAACTCCTCAAAAACAACCGCGATTACCGGATAAGCCTGGATAATTTTGTAATTTTATCCACTAACTATAAGGTGGTCCAGGTCCATAAAAACCTGGAGGATTACCGCCGCCAGTTGCAACCCCCAAAACCCTGATCTACCATGTTTTCAGAGAACAAAAAACCAAAAGCTATGACTGAACCAGGAGGACAGCCCAACCGGATTGAGAAACACACCAAAATCAAGGGAGATATTATTTCAGAAGCAGATTTCCGCATCGACGGAAAACTCGACGGGAACCTGAAAACCTCCGGAAAAGTAGTCATCGGAAAGGATGGATACATCCATGGAAAGGTCGAATGCGTGAATGCCGATATTGAGGGAAGCTTCAATGGAGAGTTGCTGGTCTCTGACCTGCTGTCGCTCAAAAGCTCTGCCGTGATTGAAGGCACAGTCTCTGTGGCCAAGCTTTCCGTGGAGCCCGGAGCCGCCTTCAATGCTTCCTGCACCATGAAAGGGAAGGGACGTCCGGGTGAACCCGGGCCTTCCAACCCGGGGGAGCAGGGGAATACCCCTAAAGCCACAGAGCGTGTCAGGGCCACCGGATAAGAAAAAGGACAATCTGTTGGTAAGGGCGGCAGCCCTCTCGGGCATCGCCATTGAAATGGGGGTGATCATCTACGGGGCGGCTCAGGCCGGAATGTGGCTGGATCAGCGGTATCAGACCGAGAAGCGGCTGTTTACGGCAGGCTGTACCCTCCTGGGGGTGGCGATATCGCTCTGGGTAGTACTCAGTCAGCTGAAGCGACTAAATTCAAAATGAAAAACCGGGGTTTCCTCCTGCGCTATCTTGGGGTGTTGTCCGGCGTCCTCGGGATTGCCCTTGTTGTGCATGCCCTGGCCCGAAAGGTAAAAGGGCTGGCCTGGGACGGGGACCTGTTGATAGCCAGCTATGCGGTAAACCTTTTGCTGGCCTTTGCAATCGTCTTCTTCATTTATGCCCTGCGACGCCGGATGCAGGCCCAAATCGGATTTCTGTTTATGGGGGGGAGCTTTCTGAAGTTCCTGCTTTTTTTCCTTCTTTTCTATCCATCTTTCACTTCCGACGACCACATCAGCCGGGCGGAGTTCGGCAGCTTTTTTGTGCCCTATACCCTGGCCCTGATCCTGGAGACCGTTTTTGCCTCCCGGCTGCTGCGAAATCTGGAAAAGGAAACCCCCCTCCGGGACCCACCGGAAGCGCCTCAAAATAAAGTCTAAATGCTTTTTTCTTTTTGGAGGAATAACTTACATTTGCACCGATTTTAGAGACCCCTAGCTTCGACGATCATGCGAACATCCCTTGTGAGTAATTTCCTGGCTGTTATCCTCTTTAGTTTAGGGCCTGTTGGTTTTGCCAAAGAATCTTCCGGGGAAACCGGGGATCCGAAAGGGACCAAAGCGGAAATCAGGGAGTATATTGCACACCACCTCCAGGATTCCCACGACTTCAGCATTGCTTCTTACACGGATGACTCCGGAGCGGTAGTGCACTGGGGCTTCCCCCTGCCGGTAATCCTCTGGGATGACGGGCTCAAAGTCTTCTCTTCTGCGCGCTTTCACCACGGCGAGACCATCGCTGAAGTCGGGGGTAACTATTACCGACTTTACCACAGCAAAATCTATAAAACAGATGCCGCGGGGACCATTGAGTACGATGCAGACCACCACCCCGTCAATGAGAAGCCCCTGGACTTCTCGATCACCAAGAATGTGGTGATGATGCTGGTAACCGGCCTGCTCCTGTTCTGGCTGTTTACAAGTATGGCGAGGAACTACGGTAAAAACAATGGCATCCCTATGGGCATTGGGAAGTTTTTTGAGCCGATTGTCCTCTATATCCGCGATGACATTGCCATCCCCAACATCGGGGAAAAGAAATACAGCCGGTATATGCCCCTGCTGCTCACGGTATTCTTCTTTATCTGGTTCCTCAACATGTTCGGCCTTACCCCCCTGGGTGTGAATGTGACCGGGAATATTGCCGTGACCACAGCCCTGGCCCTGATCGTTTTTCTGGTCACCAATTTCACGGGTACCCGGGACTACTGGAAGCACATCCTCGATCCCCTCGGTGACGGGATGCCCTGGTTTGGGAAGCTCATTATTTATATCATTTTGGTCCCCATCGAAATCCTGGGGATTTTCATCAAGCCATTTGCGCTGCTGATCCGTTTGTATGCGAACATGACTGCCGGCCACGTGGTGCTGATGAGCCTGATCGGCCTGATCTTTATCTTCAAGAGCTGGGTGGGAGGGCCCCTTTCCTTCGGCCTCAGTTTCGCGATTTCCCTGATTGAGGTGCTGGTTGCCCTTTTGCAGGCCTATATTTTCACCATGCTTTCAGCCCTGTATTTCGGATTTGCTTCCGAGGAGCATGATCACGGGCATGGACACGAACATGAGGAGCCGGAACTGGCGAACCTCTAAGGAAGTTTTTTGAGTTGTATTGTTTAATTAATTAATACTTGTTTTATGGAAATTCCAAGCGTAATAGGTGCAGGGCTTGCCGTAATCGGTGCCGGGATCGGCATCGGGATGATCGGAGGACGTGCGATGGAAGCTATCGCCCGCCAGCCTGAGGCTTACGGTAAGATCCAAACCGCGATGCTGATTGCGGCGGCCCTTATCGAAGGAATTGGTTTCGCGGCTATTTTTGCCGGGTAATCAACCCCATGCCCAGGCAATCCGGACGGTTGGTCCGGATTGCCCGGGTTTTATGGTAAACCAAGTATAAAGGGAAACTCATGGAAAAACTAATCAACGAATTTTCAATAGGCCTGTTTTTTTGGCAAATTGTCCTTTTTGTGCTGCTGCTGTTGCTGCTGCGCAAGTTCGCCTGGAAGCCGATCCTCAGGGCGGTCAACGAGCGGGAACAGGGCATCAGGAGAGCTCTTGCAGCTGCTGAAGATGCCAAAAAGGAAATGCAGAATGTGTCTGCAGACAGCGAAAGGCTGCTGCAACAGGCCCGGGCCGAGCGGGAAGCCCTGCTGAAGGAGGCCCGGGAGATCAAGGATAAGATGATTGCCGACGCCAAAGCCCAGGCCCAGGCCGAAGGGGAGAAGATTGTCCGGCAGGCGCAGGAAAGCATTGAAGGCGAGAAAAAAGCGGCCATTGCCGACATTAAGAACCAGGTGGCGGCCTTCTCAGTGGAGATTGCCGAAAAGGTCCTTCAGGCCCAGCTCGAAAACAAAGACCGCCAACTGAAGTTGGTGGACCAGCTGGTGGACGACATCAAATTGCGTTAGGGCATGAGCGAACAGCGAGCAGCGTACCGGTATGCCAAGGCACTCCTAGACCTGGCCCAGGAGCAGAAAAAGGTTAAGGAGGTAGAGGCCGACATGCACCTGGTACGGGAAACCATACAGGAAAATGACAGCCTTAAGGAGGTGCTGCAGAGCCCCATCCTCGAAGCCGCCGACAAAAAGGATGCCCTTTCGGCCCTTTTTAAAACGGCCGACCCCCTTACGGGGAAGCTTTTCCAGCTTTTATCCGACAAAAAGCGGATTCCCATATTGGGGGAGGTGGCTGCGCAATTCATCGCCCTGAGCGAGCAGTTGAAGGGTCAGGAAATCGCGCGGGTGATCACGGCGGTTCCCCTGAATGCCGCGTTGGAAGAAAAAATACTCGGGCAACTGAAGGCCATCACAGGGAAAGAGGTCGTCCTGGAGCAACGGGTAGATCCGGACCTGATCGGGGGTTTTATCCTCAGGGTGGGCGACCTGGAATACAATGCCAGCCTTTCCGGAAAACTGGACCACCTGAAACGAGAACTTTTACAGAAATAATAACATAACCCGGGCCACTGAGGTGGTTCGCCTTTTTATATCGATTGAAAATGGCAGGAATCAAAGCCGCTGAGGTTTCAGCAATCTTAAAGAAGCAATTATCTGGTTTCGAAGCGACAGCCACCCTCGATGAGGTGGGCACGGTTCTTCAAATCGGGGATGGTATTGCCCGCGTTTACGGTTTGTCCAATGCCCAGTACGGGGAATTGGTGGAATTCGAGGGCGGCCTGGAAGGGATCGTCCTGAACCTTGAGGAAGATAACGTGGGGGTGGTGCTTTTGGGGCCCTCCAAAGCCATTGGAGAAGGCGCTACCGTAAAGCGGACGCAGCGGATTGCCTCCATCCAGGTTGGGGAAGGCATTGTTGGCCGTGTGGTGGACGCCCTGGGAAACCCTATTGATGGTAAGGGGGCGATTAGCGGGGAACTCGCCCAGATGCCTCTGGAACGCAAAGCGCCCGGGGTCATCTACCGCCAGCCGGTTAACGAGCCCCTGCAGACCGGGGTGAAGGCGATTGATGCCATGATTCCCGTGGGCCGCGGCCAGCGGGAACTGGTGATCGGGGACCGTCAGACCGGGAAGACCACCGTTTGCATCGACACCATCATCAACCAGAAGGAATTCTACGATGCCGGGAAGCCGGTATACTGTATCTATGTGGCCATCGGCCAAAAGGCCTCCACAGTGGCTGCTATTGCCAAAACCCTGGAAGACAAAGGTGCCCTCGCCTATACCACCATCGTGGCTGCGAACGCTTCCGACCCTGCGGCCATGCAGGTGTACGCACCGTTCGCCGGGGCTGCTATCGGGGAGTACTTCCGCGATACCGGGCGTCCTGCGCTGATCATTTACGATGACCTTTCCAAACAGGCTGTGGCCTATCGCGAGATTTCCCTGCTGCTCAGGAGGCCCCCGGGACGCGAGGCCTACCCCGGAGACGTGTTCTACCTGCACTCCCGTCTGCTGGAGCGTTCTGCGAAAATCATCAATGACGACAGCATTGCACAAAAAATGAACGACCTTCCCGAAAGCCTGAAAGGCAGGGTAAAAGGAGGGGGATCTCTCACGGCCCTCCCGATTATCGAAACCCAGGCAGGGGACGTTTCAGCCTATATCCCGACGAACGTAATTTCGATTACCGACGGGCAGATCTTCCTGGAGCAGGACCTCTTCAACCAGGGGGTTCGTCCTGCGATCAACGTGGGGATTTCCGTTTCCAGGGTTGGGGGATCGGCCCAGATCAAATCGATGAAAAAAGTGGCCGGGACCCTGAAACTCGACCAGGCCCAGTTCCGGGAACTGGAGGCGTTCGCGAAATTTGGCTCCGATCTCGATGCAGCCACCCTGAACGTGATCGAAAAGGGGCGCAGGAACGTTGAAATCCTGAAGCAATCGCAGAATGACCCCTTTACGGTGGAAGACCAGATCGCCATCATCTATGCCGGGTCCAAAAATTTGCTCAGGAATGTTCCCGTGGAAAAAGTGAAGGAATTTGAACGCGATTACCTGGAATTCCTCAACGCCAAACACCGGGATGTCCTCGACCAGCTCAAGGAAGGCAAGTTGACCGACGAGATTACCGATACCCTTACGGCAGTCTGCAAGGACCTTGCCGCTAAATACAAGGCGTAAGAATAACCGGGTTGCAGTGCCTTTGCTGCTGCACACCGAGTAACGCACAACGATTATGGCAAACTTAAAGGAAATACGCAACCGCATCGCATCGGTTTCCTCGACCATGCAGATCACCAGTGCCATGAAGATGGTATCTGCTGCAAAATTGAAGAAGGCCCAGGATGCGATTACCGCCATGCGGCCCTATTCCGACAAGCTTACCGAATTGCTGCAAAACCTGAGCGCCAACCTCGACGCGGATAGCGGGAGCGCGTATTCCGAGGTCCGGGAGGTCCGGAAGGTACTGGTGGTGGCGGTGAGTTCCAACAGGGGGCTTTGCGGGGCCTTCAACGCCAACATCGTGAAGCAGGGTACTGCGCTCGCACGGGAAGAGTATGCAGGGAAACAGGTCGATTTCCTCACCATTGGAAAGAAGGCCCATGACCTGCTCCGGAAGCGGTTTACGGTTGTTGCCAACCACAGTGAGGTGTTTGACAACCTGACCTTTGAGGAGGTTTCTTCAATAGCCGATACGCTGATGGCGCATTTTTCGGAAGGCACCTATGACCGCATTGTTTTGGTTTATAACCGGTTCAAAAATGCTGCAACCCAAATTGTAACCACGGAGCAGTTTCTGCCTATTCAACCGCTTACCGACGGGGAACGGGGCAACTCGGATTATATCTTCGAGCCTTCCGAGGCGGAAATTGTGGAGCAACTAATTCCCAAGTCTTTGAAAACACAACTCTTCAAGGCCGTCAGGGATTCTTTTGCCAGTGAACACGGCGCCCGCATGACCGCCATGCACAAGGCGACCGATAATGCCTCTGAGATGAAGGACCAACTGACCCTCACCTACAACAAGGCCCGGCAGGCCGCGATTACCAACGAAATCCTCGAAATCGTGGGAGGGGCGGAAGCCCTTGCCAAGGGCTAGGCAAACGCGTATCCTTAAAAGAAGGTGCCCCGGCCGGAAGGCCGGGGTTTTTTTATGCCCGCCAGTTGTCCCCGGAGGAGGGTCCCTCCCGGATTTCCCCGGGTAATTCAGGCTCCCGTACCTTTGGCATCAAATTTGGAGCCCTATCTTTACGAGGATTAAAGTATTGGACTTATGAAAACAATTCTTTTTGGTATCTTCCTGTCAACCCTAGGGCTTATGAGCTGCAGTTCGCAAAAGGTACTGGAAGGAGAGCCCCCGTTCACCGTAAACCGCCCCACCGTCGAATACTGGCAGGGCGGTCGGGAGGAAAGCGGCCACGGCATGCGCTTCCGCGCCCAATGGGCACCGCGCGACCCCTCAGCCATCCGTATGGATTCCCTGTATTTCCGGGGCAGGGTCTATCCCCTGGAAGTCAGGGATACAGAAACCGGTTTTGTACTGTTCGCGGAGTATTTCTTCCAAAAGGCAGACCTGGTGATGCATGCCGATTCAACCCGGGAAGTAGGCAATCAACCCCCATTGTCCCTTCCGGTGGGGGACGACTTTCCCTTTGACCTCAGCCCCGACGAGGCCGTGATTTCTTATACGCTCAAGGCAGACGGAAAACAATATTACACCAGGGTTGCCGGGGTCAGGGAAAAGCAGGGCCGGATTTACCCGGGCAGGCCGCAGGGATAACTTTGCCGGCTTGGGGTAAATGCCTAATTTAGATTTGGATCTAACGAATTCCTAGTTGAAGCTTTTCCGAAAACTGTTCAAGCAGACGTTCATCTATGGCCTGGCGACCGTCCTGCCCCGAATGCTTTCCTTTTTGTTGCTTCCCCTGTACTCTTCCGTGATGCCCCCCGGCGTTTATGGGGAGGTTTCTTTGATTTTTGTGTGGTTTGCCATTTTCAACGTCCTGCTTGCGTACGGGATGGAGACTTCATTTTTCAGGTTTTACAATAAGGAAGGGGATAAGGAAAAGGTACTGTCCACCTCCCTGATGGCCGTGGGCGGCTCTACTCTGGCCTTTCTGTTGGTGGCCCTGCTGCTGCGCGGGGGCTTGTCGCAACTGCTCAACATTGAACTGCAGTATCTCGGCTACTTTGTCGGGATCCTTTGCCTCGACGCCCTGGTGATTATCCCTTTTGCCCGGTTGCGGGCCACCGAGCGCCCTGCCCTGTATGCCGTGGTCAAGATTGCCAATATCTGTGTAAACATGGGGTTTAACCTCTTTTTTCTGCTCCTCCTCCCCGAATTGGCCGGCGGGGCCGAGGGAGGAATCTGGAAGGCCCTGTACCGACCCGGGTATGAGGTACCCTATATCTTGATTTCCAATGTTATTGCCAGTGGCATAACCCTGCTTATCCTCAGTGGGAATTACATTCGCCTCTCGCTGGTTTTTGACAAAGCCCTGTTTAAAAGGATGCTCGTGTACGGGCTGCCCGTTATGCTGGCAGGGATTGCCTTTACCATTAATGAGGTATTTGACAAGTACCTGCTTACGGAGTTGCTGCCGGCCGATATCGCCAAAACGGAAATGGGAAAGTATGCGGCCTGTTACCGCCTGGCCATGTTTATGACCCTCTTTGCCACGGCGTTCCGGTTGGGGATTGAACCGTTTTTCTTCAGCCATGCCACTTCTGACAACCCGAGGAGGGCCTATGCGCAGATCACAAACTATTTTGTGGTCCTGGGCAGCGTTATCCTGCTTGCGGTGGTGGTTTTTGCCGACCTTTTAAAAGAACTCTTTATCAGGGACCAGGCGTACTGGGAAGCTATGGCCATTGTGCCCATCGTACTGCTGGCCAGTTTTTTCCTCGGGATCTACCACAACCTTTCGGTTTGGTACAAGGTGACGGACCGGACCCGGTTCGGGGCCGTTATTTCCCTGGTGGGGGCCGTCATCACCATTGCGGTGAATTTTTGGTTCATTCCGGCATACAGCTATTTCGCATCGGCCTGGGCCACCCTGGCGGCTTATGGAAGCATGATGCTGCTGTCGTATTTCCTGGGCAGGAGGTATTACCCCATCCCCTACAACCTTCGGAAAATTGGGTTTTACCTGGGGGTATCGCTGCTTTTCTCGGGGTTGTCCTTTTATGTATTTAACAGACAGCTGATTCCCGGCCTGCTTTTACTTTTAGTATTTTTGGGGTTATTGTACCGCATGGAGAAAGAAGTGCTGTTAAAGTTAATTCGGGGAAAATGAAGGTCAGGATTATCAACAAATCGCAACATGAACTGCCGGTTTACCAAACCAGGGCTTCCGCCGGGGTGGATTTGCGGGCACAGCTAGAGTCTCCGGTTCGGCTGGAGTCGCTGGAGCGGGCGGTGATTGGTACGGGTCTTTACCTGGAACTCCCGGAAGGGTATGAAGCCCAGATACGCCCCAGGAGCGGCCTTGCTGCCCGGCAGGGGTTAACGGTGCTCAACAGCCCGGGGACCATTGATGCAGATTACCGGGGTGAGATTGGCGTGATTCTTGTGAATCTGTCCCGGGAAGCCGTAACCATTGAACACGGAGACCGCATTGCCCAAATGGTGATCGCCCGCCATGAACAGGCAGAATGGGTTGAAGTGGAAGCCCTGAACACCACCCAAAGGGGCAGTGGCGGCTTTGGAAGCACGGGCAGGAATTGATAAAATGCACGAGGAATATGGCAGGGATCCTAAAGACATGTTGGATTCTGGGGATGGCCCTGGGAAGCTTATCGGCATACGGGCAGGAGGAAGAAAGCGCCGAATGGTCCGCCGACGAGTATACCGATCGGTTTCAGGAAGTCTTTTTTGAGGCGCTAAAGCAAAAAGGGATTGAAAATTATGACCGGGCGGCATCGCTGTTCCTGGAGGCGCGCCAAATCGACCCGGGAAACCCGGTACTGGATTTCGAGTTGTCGAGGGTTCTGATCCTGGAAAAGAAATACCCGGAAGCTGAAGATTATGCCCTGCAAGCCCTCCGCGCCCGCCCCGGCAACTACTGGTTCCTGCAAACCTTCATGGAAGCTCTGGAAAAACAATATAAACCCCTGGATACCCACCGGGCATCCCTTCCTTTCGACCTTCCGGAATTCCGGTTCAATCTGGCCCGTTGGTACCTCGACTCCGGGAAGCCGGAACTTGCAGAAGCGCAAATGAGGGGATTGCCGGAAACCCCGGAGCTTTTGAAACTCAGGGAGCAGGCTTCCCGGCTGAAGCCGGAAGGGGAGGTTTCTGCTCCTTCCGACGACCGGCAGGGGGAAACCGAATCGGGCCAGGGCCGCGGCTCCGTGGCAAACCTGGAGCAGGAGCTGGAATCCCTTCTAAAAGCGGGAAGCTGGCCTTCGCTTGAAAAAATGAGCGAAGAGGCCCTTGAAACCTATCCGCTTCAACCATATTTTTACTACGCCTACGGAATAGCCAAACTCCGGCAGGACCGCCCAAGGGAAGCCTTGAGTATCCTCGAAGAGGGTGAAAGCCTTTTGGTGGGGAATCCGGAGGTAGGGCGGAGGATTTACGCCGCCCTGGCCGAGGCCTATACCTCCCTGGGGGATTTGGAGAAGGCGAGGACCTATTCGAACAAGCTTAAAGCGGGCTCATGATGAAGGGGAAGATTTTTCTGGCAGTCTGTGCAGCAGGGCTTTTAGGGCTTTCCTCCTGCGGTTCATCGCGCCTGCTGGCCGATGGGAATGTCGATGAAACCCTGACCATAAGGGGCATTATCCGGAACCACGAAGCGTCCGGGAGCCGTTTCAGGACCCTGAGCGGGCGCCTTGGGATCGATTATTCGGATGGGGAGGACTCCCAGAGCGTTACCGTCAGCCTGAGGATGAAGCGAAACGAGGTCATCTGGATGAGCGCCCCCCTCGGGGTGATCAAGGTATATATTACCCCCCAGCGGGTTTCGTACTATAACAAACTCAACAACGAATTCTTCGACGGGGATTTTTCCTATCTGAGCCGGTTGCTCGGGGCTGAAATCGATTTTGAAAAGCTCCAGAACCTGTTGCTGGGCCAATCCATAGTGGCCCTTCAGGGCAGGAACTATGAATTGCAATATACGGCGGACTCCTATGAATTGAAGCCCAAGCCATCCCTTGACCTTTACAAGCTTTTCTTAAAGATCGAGCCCAGGTATTTCCGACTCGCCTCCCAGCAGCTGGCACAACCTGAGGCCAGGCGGATCATGGAGGTCCGCTATAGCAGCTATCAGGAGGTACAGGGAGAGGTCCTGCCCGACCAGGTCCGGATTGCCGCCATTGAGGGGGATGGGCAGGTGACTATCGGGATCTCCTACAAACAGGTGGAACTGAACAGGGACCTGCGCTTCCCCTATAAAATACCAAAAGGTTTTAATCCCGTGGCACTCCAGTGAAACACAATGGTTCCGACATCCTGAAGCGCGCATTCCTCCTGGGCTTTGCCCTGCTGGGAATGTTGGCCCATGGGCAAACCGGTGAACAGAAAGAACTGGAGGCCCGAAAGGAGCGACTGGAAAACGAGATTCGGGAGATCAACCGGTTGCTGTTTGCAGAGCGTCGCCAAAAAGGAAGCGTGCTGGACCAAATGGAAGCCCTCAACCAGAAAATCAACCGGCAGCAACAACTCATCCGGGTTACCAACCAGCAATCCAACCTGCTCAACCGCCAGATCAACGCGAACATCCGGAGTATTACCAAGTTGAGGGAGGACCTGGAGACCCTCAAGGACGACTACGCCCAAATGATCCGCAAATCGTACCAGAACCGCTCACAGCAGAACCGGCTCCTGTTCCTGATGTCGTCCACTACGTTCTTCCAGGCCTTCAAGCGGTTGCAGTACATGAAGCAGTATACCCAGTTCCGCAAAAAGCAGGGAGAGGAGATTGTCGTGAAAACGGAGGAATTGTCGGCCCTGAACAAGGACCTTACCCGCCAGCGCAAGGAAAAGGAGCTGCTAATCGCCCAGAACCGGCGCATCAGGGACCAGCTGACGGCCGAAGTACAGTCGCAGCAAAGCCTCTTAAAGGCCATCCGACAGAATGAGAGTGCGTACGCATCGGAAATCGAGGAAAAGCGGAAAGAAGCCCGCGCCATTGAACGGCAAATAGAAAGCCTTATCCGGTCGGCCATAGCCGCCTCCAACCGGGAAAGTGGAAACACTGCCGCTTCCTCCACAACTTTTGCCCTTACGCCGGAAGCTACCCTCATCGCAAACAATTTCTCATCCAATAAGGGGCGGCTGATCTGGCCGGTGGAGAAGGGGGTGAAAAAACAAGGGTACGGGATCTATGCCGATGCGGTCTACCCCGGGGTCAAGCACCAGAGCAACGGGGTGATAATCGCCACCGATGAGGGTGCCCGTGCCAGGGCCGTTTTTGAAGGGGAGGTCATCGCTGTACTGGCCGTCCCCGGGGGGAATAAAGGGGTACAGATCAAACACGGGAATTACATCAGCACCTACTATAACCTCTCCGAATTGTATGTAAAGAAAGGAGACAAGGTCCGCGCCAAGGATGCCCTGGGCACCATTTATACCAATCGTTCCAATGGCCTTACGCAGCTGAAATTCTATTTGTACCGGGATGCGACCCGGCTGAATCCCGAAGAGTGGATTTACCGGTTGTAAGGAACCCCGGGGTGCCCGTTTGCCCGGCCTTGGCCGTTGAAAACCCCACAGGCAGGGCCCGCCTTACTCCATGAACAGGGCCTTCAGCTCTGTGGCGTCATGGGGCTTCATCTTCCCGGCCAGTACCAGGCTTAATTGTTTCCTTCGCAGGGCCGCTTCAAAGCGTTGTTTTTCCAATTCGGTTTCCGGTACGATGGGAGGCACTTCGGTGGGGACCCCGGTATCATCAACAGCCACAAAAGTATAGATGGCTTCGTTCGCCCTGGTCCGCTCCCCGGTATAGCGGTCTTCGATCCAAACGTCTATAAAGACTTCCATGGAAGTCCGGAAGGTCCTCGATATGGCGGCTTCCACAGTGACCACACTCCCCAGGGGTACTGACCGGTTAAAGGCCACATGGTTTACGGAAGCCGTGACCGTAATGCGGCGGCTGTGCCGCCGGGCGGCAATACTGGCTGCCCGGTCCATGCGTGCCAGTAATTCACCCCCGAAAAGGTTGTTCAGGGGGTTGGTTTCACTCGGTAAAACCAGGTCGGTCATAATGGTCCTGGAATCGCTGGGTGTTTTAGGCTTCATAAGGGCGTTTTGGCGCAAAGATAGGCCTTCCGGAAACAAGAAATTCACAAGGGCAAAGGGAAACTAACGCTGGGAGAGTAGCCAGGCATCCGGGGACTCTTTCCCCCGAATCGCCCGAAGCGAATCCAGCGCCTCCTGAGGATCGGAATAGCTGGCATAAACCACCTGGTGCAGGCCATAGGCATTTGCCCCCAAATACCGGGCGGGATATCCTTTGGACCGTAGCTCCCCGATTTTTTTCTCTGCATTTTCGCGGAAGCGGAAGGCCCCCGCAACAATGTGGTGTATGCCCTGCTGTTTTTGGGTCACCTCAAGGGTAACAGACGGCAATTCCAGGGGCTCGACGCTGAAGAAGGTCGCTTCCTGAATGGTTTTGGAAACCGCCTCCTGGGCTTCCTGCCTTGCGAGCTGTGAGGCATTTGCCTGTTGCTGGTAATAGGAATACCCGCCAATGCCTGTGGCAAGGGCCAAAAGGGCGATGGCTGCGTATTTCATCAGGGGGCGAAGGCCGGGAATGGCACGGGTTTCCGGGGTAATGTTAAAAGGGATATGCGCTTCGAGCTCCCGGACCTCTTCTTTGAGGACTTCCCTCAGCACCGGGCTGGCCATTACCGGCCCAAGCCCGAAAGCGTCCATCAGATAGTTGACCTCCGAATCGGGCTGGAAAACCATCTTTTTTTCGCTGTTCATCCGCAAGACCCCTAGGCCGGTCAGTTCCAGCTTGCCTTCCGCCTCCAGGTGCTGTTTCCAGGAGGTGCACCGGGCATTAACTTCCTCCAGGGCCTCCTCAAAGGATTTCCCTGATGCCCGGGCCACGTGCGATACCAAAAGGCCATCGTTGGTGCGCAACTGGGCATTAAAGGAGAGGGTTTTACCGGGAGGGTGGAAGGTGTTGCTGTCCCGTTGCAGGGTAGCGGGCTTAATTTGGCTTAAAAAGGCGCCAAACCCGGGGACTACCACGCATTGGTACCGGTAAAGGAGGGATGCTATGTGCTTTTCAAGGGCCACGAAGGCAAAGATGTGAAAATTTAACAGTCCGGGCAACCAGCAGTTGCGCTAATTTATCAACATGCACAGGAAGGATCGCCATTAAAATGCAGACTAAATGTCGGAAAGTGAACTCATAGCACTGCTGCGCCTGGTCCGGGTTCCCGGGGTCGGCCCGGTTACCGCAAGGAAACTCATTGCGCATTTCGGCGGGGCACAGGCGGTTTTTGACGAAGCGGGATCGGGGTCCCCAAAGGCGGCGGGTATCCGGAAGGAAGCTCTTGGAAACCTTTTGGATCCGGCCATACACCGGGAAGCCCTGGAGCAATGGGACCGCATCCGGAAGCAGGGCATCCGTTGCCTGGCGTATTGGGACGGGGATTACCCCGGGGCGCTGCGGCATTGCGAGGATGCACCGGTCCTGCTATTTTTCAAGGGATCGGTAGCCCTGTCCGGCAGGCGCTTTATCAGCATCGTGGGTACCCGCAACATGACGGCCTACGGGAGGGAGTTTTGTGAATCTTTTCTTGAGGGGATCGCAAGGTACCGCCCGGTAATTGTGAGTGGCCTGGCCTATGGGATAGACCTTTGCGCCCAGCTGGCCGCCCTGAACCTGGGGCTGGAGACCATTGCCTGCCTCGGGCACGGCCTGGACCGTATGTACCCGGAACCCCATGCAAAATACGCCTCCCGCATCCTGGAGCAGGGCGGGCTGCTATCCGAATTCTGGTTGGGCACCCGGCCGGAGCCCATGAACTTCGTAAGGCGCAACCGCATCATTGCCGGACTGAGCGAAGCAACGGTGGTGGTGGAATCGGCTGACCGGGGTGGCAGCCTGGTCACTGCCGATCTGGCCTTTGGGTACCACCGGGAGGTTTTTGCGGTACCAGGACGGGTTGGGGACTATTTCAGCAGGGGGTGCAATGAGTTGATCCGCCAGCAGAAGGCTCAGATCCTCCATGGCCCCGGAGATTTTGCCCTCGCCATGAACTGGTCGGCCCCAGAAGGCGCCCCACCCCCGGAAAAGGAGCGGCAGATCTCCATGGAAGGCTTTTCAGAGGAAGAAAGGAGGGTCGTTTCCCTGCTGGCCCGGGAGGGGGAGCAATTCCTGGATGCGATGGCCCAGCAGTGCCAGCTGCCTGTGGGACACCTCGCAGCCTTGTTGTTGCGCCTCGAGCTGAAAGGGGTTGTAGAACCCCTGCCCGCAAAAAAATTCAGGATAAAGCCGGCCTGAATCCTGCAGGTTAGTACCCAAGCCGTTCCCTTACCCGGGAAAGGACGTCGTCGGCCACCTTTTTTGCCCTCTCAGCACCGGTTTCCAGGGCTTCATCGATCTCCTGCTTGTGGCCCATATAGTAGTGGAAACGCTCCCGGGCCTCCCCGAAAGCATGCAGGAGGCATTCGTACAGTGCTTTTTTCGCGTGCCCGTACCCGTAGTTCCCGCCCAGGTAGTTTTTTCGCATGGCTTCGACCTCGTCCGGACTGGCCAGGAGGCGGTAGAGGGCAAAAACGGTATCGGCGTCGGGGTCCTTGGGGGCTTCAAGGGGGGTGCTGTCCGTAACGATGCCCATGATCTGTTTCTTAAGGGCTTTGTCGGGCTGAAAGATGTCGATAAGGTTGCCCTTGCTCTTGCTCATTTTCTGTCCGTCGGTCCCCGGCACGTACATCGTGCTTTCATTTACCCGTGCTTCGGGGATCACAAAGGTTTCCCCCATTTGGGCATGGAACCTTGCAGCCACATCGCGGGTCATCTCCAGGTGTTGCAGCTGGTCTTTGCCAACCGGCACGTACTCCGCATCATACAGCAGGATGTCGGCAGCCATCAGCATGGGGTAGGAAAAGAGCCCGGCATTGACGTCTTCAAGCCGATCGGCCTTGTCCTTGAAGGAATGGGCAAGGGTCAGGCGCTGGTATGGGAAGAAGCAACCCAGATACCACGCCAGTTCTGTTACCTGGGGGACGTCGCTTTGGCGGTAAAAGACCGTTTTTTGGATATCCAGCCCAAAAGCGAGCCAGGCGGCAGCGGTAGCGTAGGTGTTCTCCCTCAGGACCTTCCCATCTTTGATCTGCGTAAGGGAATGCAGGTCCGCAATGAACAGGTAAGAATCGTTATCCGGCTCCGAGGCCATGGAAATCGCAGGCCGGATCGCCCCCAGTATATTGCCCAGGTGGGGCGTCCCCGTGCTTTGTATCCCGGTGAGAATGCGTGGCATAAGTCACTTTTATCAGGCCACAAAAGTAAAAGAAATACCAGAGCCCTCCTAAAATTCTTACTTTTGCGACCATGCTGGTGGCGCTTCAGAAATCAGGGCAGGCCCTGTTCCGTATCTGGTTCTATTTTTTGGTAGCCCTACCCATATTCCTCTTTTCCCCATTCCTGATCCTTTTTTCCCTGTCGGAGAAGACCTATCCACAATTCTTCTGGCTGGCGCGCAATGTTTGGGCAACGGTAATCCTCTACGGCATGGGTTGCCCTCCGCGTATCCGGTATGAACAGCGGTTAAAGCGGGGGCAGGGCTACATGCTGGTGGCCAACCATACCAGCATGCTCGATATTATGCTTATGCTCCGGGTAAGCCGGAACCCTTTTGTTTTTGTAGGGAAGAAAGAGTTGGCTAACATCCCCGTTTTCGGGTTTTTTTATAAACGGGTTTGTATTCTGGTCGACCGGGAAGACAGCCGTAGCCGGTCGGCCGTATACCGCAGGGCGGAACGAAGGCTGAAGGCAGGGCTCAGCATTTGCATCTTTCCCGAGGGGGGGGTTCCCGAGGATGAGGCCCTGGTACTGGACACCTTTAAGGATGGGGCGTTTAAAATGGCTATCGCCCATCAGATCCCCGTGGTCCCCATCACCTTTTACGATAACAAAAAGCGGTTTCCCTTTCGATTTTTCAGTGGCTCCCCAGGCCAACTGCGCACCTGCGTACATCGGTTTTTTCCCACCCGGGGCTTGCAGGAGCGGGATAAGGGCCACCTGAAAGATCAGGTACGTGCACTCCTGCTACAAAGCCTTTTGGCCGGCCCCGAGTTTTGAATGGCCGTATCCGCAAAAGCGGTTCGCTTCCCGGGAAGCGCCACCACCTAAATACCGATCGGAATTAAAAGCGGAAATTCAGCCCGCTGTACACTCCTACGGAATAAGGCCTGAAGTTCCCGGAGGTGGCGTTGAAGGTGTTGAGTTGGTATTTGAACATGGGGAGCACGTTAAGCTCCATGTTCTGGCTAAGCCGGTAGTACACGCCCACTCCGAAATTGGTGCTGAAATTCAACGAATTCATATTTGTGGCTTCCCCTACTTCCGTAACCGCCCCTGCGGATTCCAGGCTTACGGAATTGTTCACCAGGAACAGGGAACTCATGCCCCCTATAAGGTTCACCCCCCAGGTTTTGTCGATCAGGGTATATTGCATTTCCAACGGGATTTCCAGATACCCGAATTCCTGTACCATGCGGCCTTCGCGCACCGGGCTGGGCGCAGTAACATCTATGGCCTCTTTGTTGCCGGGTTGGCGCGAGCCGTTTACCATGCTCTTAACGACCAGGTCCCTGGAGTTTTCCGAATAATTAATCGTCCGGATCAGGGAACTTCCCGAGCCTACCGGGGAAGCGGTAAAGCCTATTTGTTCGGTATTGTACCCGTAGTCAACACGGTGGATGCCCGTCCGGAGGCTGAGCTTTTTTGACACCCCGTACGCCACCTGCAGGCCATAACTCATATTGAATGACCCGGACTTGTCGTTCGCCACGAAGGAGGAAGAAATGGGGGATCCGTCGCCGAAGGAACTGAAATACACCGGCGCCAGGGAGGGGCCCACCGACCAGCGCGGACCCTTCGGCCCTTCTGCGACCGGGTCTTCTCGGCTTTCCAGGACCTCAAAAATGGAGGGTTGTTCCCCCTGGGTATCAGCAAGTGCAGCAGGGGACGGCTTTTCCGGGCCCTGCGACCCGGGGGGAAGTGGAGTCGCGCCACTGCCGATGTCCTCCCTTTCCTGGTTGCGACCAGCCAGGGGCTCCCCTGCAGCAGGCGCTTGCAAGGCTCCTGCCTGCCCTTGCCCGGAAACGGTTGTCGCGGATGGTTCCCGCGAAGCCGACAGGGCTGCAGGGGGGGAAGTAGTTTCCGTATCCACATCCACGACCTGCCGGGAGGCGGCGGGCGTAGCGCCCCGGGTTTGTTTCCCGGCCGGGTCCCTTTCCCTGGCAGCCCGCCCCCGTTCGGCTACCTGCCCGCGTTCAAGGGGCGACGGCATGGGGTTTACGCGCTTTGAAGGAGGGTCCGGCCGGTTTCCCGGGGCAGCCACCACGGGAGATGCCCCGGAAGCCGGGGAGGACGCCGGGTCAGGGCTGTCCCAGGGCTCAAAAAGGAAAACAGCGCCCAGCAACAGGGCTGCGGCAATACCCAGGCGGTACCAAAGGGGCACCAGGCGACGGGATTTCTTTTCCCCGTCCAGGGTAGTGCGAATCCGGGACCATACCCCGGGTTCAGGGTTGTCCCTGAAATCCCCGAGGGTTTCCCGAAAAAGTTTGTCTAGTTCTTGGTTGTCCATTATGGGGCACTTAGGCTATTTGTTTTTTTTTTAGAATCTTCTCCTGCAGGATCATCCGCGCCCTGGCCAGGTTCGATTTGGAAGTCCCCTGGGAAGTCCCCAGGGCCTCACTGATCTCTTTATGGGAATACCCGTCCAGCACGTACAGATTGAAGGTGATCCGATATTTCGTGGGCAATTCCTGAATATATTTCAGCAAGGTGCTCAGCGAAACGTCCGTTTCCTCCTCCGGATAGGCCTCCTCGAGGTGTTCCGGGATCTCGGTCATCAGGGACAGGGGTTCTTCCTTCCTGTATTTCTGCAGTACGGTATTGATGGTAATCCGCTTCATCCAGCCTTCAAAGGAACCTTTGAAGCCGTACTGGTGCATCTTTTGGAAAATGGTCACAAAGCTGTCGTGAAGGTTGTCCTCCGCCTCGTTCTTATTTCTGGAATATTTCAGGCACAGGCCATAGAGCACAGGGGAGTACCTCCGATACAATTCCTCCTGGGCCGTCCGGTTTCCCTTGCAACACTTATTTATGAGGTCCTCCTGCGTCAACGTGTGGAATGGGTTACTTCCGGAAGTGTCGGGCTCACCGAATTACCGGCACTTCAATCTCCAAATATCGGGGTTCCCCGGATTCATCCTCCCCGGTCCAAAACAGAAACCTGTAGGTTTCGGGGTATAGGCAGATGAACCGAAACGTGGCCTCCACTTCAGAAACCACCTGGGTGCAGGAAGGCCCGTCCACTTCGGTCCCTATGGCCACCACCCTGCGCACCGTGGTGTCTTCCGAGGTGACGTCAAAGCCTTCAAATTGTGCACACCCGTTGGGAAGGAGCAGGGTTACCGCGATTTCATAGGTTTCGTTCAGCCTGAAGCTTTCGGGCATCGCCACTTCCGCGACTGGCAGGGAGACAAAGTGGTAACTCACCCCATCGTCATCCAGGTCGCAAGCGTTCAGGACAAGACCCAACAACAGGATTTTCAAGCCCCTCCAAAAGGATTCCATACCCAGTATCTTCCTTAAAATGCTTTAATTAGATGGATGCCGGGGGCAAAGGTTGCTTGGGGAGGGGAACAAATCCCCTCCGGGGGACTATCCCTTGATCGCTTTTATGGCATCTTTGATTTTTTCCTCGAGTTCCTCCATCAGTTCCGGGTTGTCTTGCAGCAATACCTTTACGGCATCCCTGCCCTGCCCAAGCTTGGTGTCGCCATAGCTGAACCAGGAACCACTCTTTTTGATGATTTCATAGGCGACCCCCAAATCGAGGATTTCCCCGAGTTTGGAAATCCCTTCCCCGTACATGATATCAAACTCTGCCGTTTTGAAAGGGGGGGCCACTTTATTTTTCACCACCTTCACCCGGGTCTTGTTCCCCTGTACTTCCCCGTCGGTGTCCTTGATCTGTGTGGATCGACGGATGTCGAGGCGGACCGACGCGTAGAATTTCAGGGCATTACCCCCGGTGGTCGTCTCCGGATTGCCGAACATGACCCCGATTTTCTCCCTAAGCTGGTTGATGAAAATCACGGTACTGTGGGTTTTGCTGATCGACCCGGTCAGTTTTCGGAGCGCCTGCGACATCAGGCGGGCATGCAGGCCGACTTTGGAATCCCCCATCTCCCCCTCAATCTCGCTTTTTGGGGTCAGGGCAGCCACGGAATCGATAATAATGATGTCGATGGCCCCTGAACGGATCAGGTTGTCTGTGATTTCCAGGGCCTGCTCCCCGTGGTCGGGCTGGGAAATAATGAGGTTGTCGATATCCACCCCCAGTTTCTCGGCATAAAACCGGTCAAAAGCGTGCTCAGCATCGATAAACGCGGCTATGCCCCCGGCCTTTTGCGCCTCTGCGATGGCGTGAAGGGTAAGGGTGGTTTTTCCCGAAGATTCCGGCCCGTAGATCTCAATAACCCTTCCCCTGGGGTACCCGCCAACCCCCAGGGCTAAATCGAGCCCAAGGGACCCGGACGAGATAACCTCAACATCCTGTACTACTTCATCCCCCATCTTCATGACAGCCCCTTTTCCATAGGTTTTGTCGAGTTTATCCAGGGTTAGTTTCAGGGCTTTCAGCTTCGCTTCTTTCTCGCTGCTCATCGATACGTGATTTTTTTGTGGAGGACTAAATTACCATTTCTTTTATGATTCCCGCAATGGGAAAAGCAACCTTTTTACCCCATGGGAATCTAACAAGCATATTTACCTGCCGGCGAGCCAAAGATAACTTCGGGAACTGCATCCCAATTTCATCAAATTGCTGTGGAGAAGAAGGAAAATGCGGTCCCACCAGAGCCCTGTACTGAAAACAGGGCTCTTTTTTTTGCCTTCTTTTTCAGGGGATTGCCTATTTTTGGCCTTTCGATTTCTTTTAACTTAAATATTGGTATAGCATGCAACTGTACAATACGCTAAGTGCAAAGGAAAGAGAAGCCCTGATTGAGCAGGCTGGGAAAGACCGGCTCACCATCTCTTTCTACAAGTACGCACACATCGGCAACCCGGGCTTGCTGAGGAACCACCTTTTCATCCACTGGGATGAACTGGATGTCCTGGGCCGTATTTATGTGGCCCATGAAGGGGTCAACGCCCAGCTTTCCGTTCCCGCAGAAAATTTCAACCGGTTCAAGGCACACCTCGACAGCATCAGTTTCCTGGCGGGTGTCCGGTTGAATATCGCCATCGAACAGGACAATAAATCCTTCCTGAAGCTCAAGGTGAAGGTCCGCAGGAAAATCGTGGCCGACGGCCTGGATGACGGCAGTTTCGATGTCACAAACAAGGGTATCCACGTAGATGCCGAACAATTCAACCAGCTATTGGAAGACCCCGATGCCATTGTGGTCGATATGAGGAACCACTACGAAAGCGAAATCGGGCATTTCAGGACGGCCATAACCCCTGACGTGGATACGTTCCGGGATTCCCTGGACCTGATCGAAGCCCAGCTGAAGGACCACAAGGAAGACAAAAAGCTGGTCATGTACTGCACCGGGGGGATCCGCTGTGAAAAGGCCAGTGCGTATTACCGCCACAAGGGTTTCAAACAGGTCTACCAACTGGAAGGCGGCATCATAGAATACACCCGGCAGGTGCGGGAAAAGCAGTTGGAGAACAAGTTCCTGGGCAAGAATTTCGTTTTTGACCAACGGCGCGCAGAGCGCATTTCCGATGATGTCATCGCCAATTGCCACCAGTGCGGCAAACCCTGTGACTCCCACACGAATTGCGCCAACGAAGGGTGCCACCTGCTGTTTATACAGTGCGCGGAATGTGCCGAAAAAATGAACCACTGTTGCTCCGATGCCTGTATGGAAATCGTTGCCCTGCCTTACGAAGAACAGAAAAAGCTTCGCAGGGGAAGGGTCAAGAGCAACCTGATTTTCAAGAAAGGACGCTCTGAGGCGCTGAAGTTCAAAAAGTCGCCGGAAACCCCGGTGGCGTTCGAATAACGGGCTCCCACCCGGAATACCTCCCGGATTTTTGCCCCGGCCCGCCAGCGGGCCGGGGCTTTTTTTCTCCCCGTTCCGGCCTACGGCGCCATCCTCCGGCATAACGGGCCATCCCTATAAACCGGGCTGGCCGCAGGCGGTTCCCATTTTCTTTTGCGCCTAAAATTATTCTATCTTTACACGAGTTAATCGATTATGAACCCGTATCTGCAGCCACCTGACAGGGAGTTGCGGATTTGAGATAAAAAATATGGGATGTAGCAGTTGTTCAACCGCAGATGGGGGACAGCCGCGCGGATGCAGGAACAATGGGACCTGCGCAACGGACGGCTGTAACAAACTCACGGTGTTTGACTGGCTTTCCAACATGTCGCTTCCTGCCGGCCAGGAGGCATTTGACGTGGTTGAAGTGCGGTTTAAAAACAGCAGGAAGGAATACTTCAGGAATTCGGAAGGCCTTCCCCTGTCCATTGGCGATGTCGTGGCCACCCAGGCGAAATCGGGGCATGATGTGGGCCTTGTGACCCTTACCGGGGAACTGGTGCGGGTGCAGCTCAAAAAGAAAAACATACCCCTGAGCGCCGACCTGCCCAAAGTGTACCGCAAGGCCACCCAACGGGATATCGACAAGTGGCAAAAGGTCAGGGGGAAGGAAGAGGAGATCAAAAAGAGGGCCCGTGAAATGGCCATCATCCTGGGCCTGCAAATGAAGATTTCCGACGTGGAATTCCAGGGCGACGGATCCAAGGCCACGTTCTACTATACCTCCGACGACCGGGTGGATTTCCGCCAGTTGATCAAAGACATGGCCAAAGCCTTCGGCATCCGCGTGGAGATGCGGCAAATCGGGTACCGGCAGGAAGCCCAGCGCCTCGGCGGGATCGGTTCCTGCGGGAGGGAATTGTGCTGTTCCACCTGGCTGACAGACTTCAGGTCGGTCACCACGGGCGCCGCCCGGTACCAGCAGCTCTCCCTGAACCCCCAGAAGCTGGCCGGGCAGTGCGGCAAACTGAAATGCTGCCTGAATTACGAGCTGGACACCTACCTGGATGCCCTGAAGGATTTCCCGCCACTGGACACCAAACTGCAAACGGAGAAAGGGGTGGCCTTTTGCCAGAAAACGGATATTTTTAAAGGCACCCTTTGGTTTTCTTACCGGGAGGACCCGGCAACCTGGCATTCCCTCAGCAAGGAACAGGTCCATGAAATCCTGGAGCTGAACCGCCAGAAGAAAAAAGCCGGGAGCCTCGAAGAATATGCCTCCGAGAATTACCAGGCCGAAGAAGTGGCGTTTGAAAACCCCGTCGGGCAGGACAGCCTTACCCGCTTTGACCGGCCCAAGGGAAGGCGGAACAGGAAAAAGCGGAACAACAAAGGGGGCAATAAAAAAAGAATGGGCCGAAATGCATAGAGTTCTCACAGCGTTGCTCGCCTTGATTTTGGGCGTTTCCTGTACGGAAAAACTCGCCTTTGCGGAGGTCCGCGATATTGGGAACGGGAAGTGGGGGAAGGACCAGGCCATGGAATTCGCTTTTTCAGGCCTTGACAGCACCCGTGCCCACCAGATGTTTATCACCCTCCGCAATGACGAACAATACCCCTTCAACAACCTTTTCCTGATCGTGGAACTGAGCGCCCCCGACGGGACCTCCCAGCGCGATACCCTGGAGTACGAAATGGCTGATGCCGGGGGGAACTGGCTGGGTTCGGGCCTGGGAAGCGTAAGGAAAAACAAATTATGGTATCGCGAAAACATCGTTTTCCCCGATTCCGGCGTATATACGGTTACCATCTCGCACGCCATGCGAAAAAACGGGAGTGTGGAAGGCATGGAGACCCTCCCCGGGGTGCTGGATGTGGGCCTTCAGATCGAGAAGAAACAGTAGAGACCGATGGCAAAAAAGCAAAGGAAATCATCCACACCGTCTTTCCGGCCTTTTATCAGGGGCTTCTGGATCTTTTTTATTTTCGGCACCCTCTCGGTGGCCCTGGTTTTCCTGTTGGCTTCCTGGGGGGTCTTCGGGGAGATGCCCACTTTTGAACGCCTGGAAAACCCCCAAACCAACCTGGCTACCGAAATAATTTCTTCCGACGGGAAAACCCTTGGGAAATTTTTCCTGGACGACAACCGGACCGATATCCCCTATTCCGAAATCCCCACCAACCTCGTAGATGCCCTGATCGCCACGGAAGACGCCCGGTTTTTTGAGCACTCGGGAATCGATGTCAGGGGAACCTTGCGGGCCCTGATCTTCCTGGGCCAGAAAGGGGGGGCCAGCACGATTTCCCAGCAATTGGCGCGCCAGCTTTTCGTTGGGGTGCGGTCCAAAAACGTGGTGGAGGCAGTGCTCCAAAAAGTCAAGGAATGGGTCATTGCCACCCGCCTGGAGCGGAGTTACACCAAGGAGGAGATCATCGCCATGTACCTGAACATCTATGACTTCAATTACAACGCCGATGGGATTCGCTCTGCTGCGCGCATTTATTTTGGAAAGGAGCCCAGGGACCTTAAAACGGAAGAGTCGGCCGTTCTGGTGGGCATGCTGAAGAATTCCTCCCTGTACAACCCGATCCGCAGGGAACAACTGGTGCTCGACCGGCGGAATACCGTCCTGGCCCAGATGGCCAAGTACGACTACCTCACAGAGGCCGAGCGCGATTCCCTTTCCGCCCTTAAAATGGACATCAACTTCAACCCGGAAAACCACCGGGAGGGCCTGGCGACCTACTTCCGGATGTACCTGCAGGGCTGGCTCAAGGACTGGATTTCCAAAAACCCCAAACCCGCCCGGGAAGGGGAGCGCGACACCTGGAACATCTACCTCGACGGCTTAAAGGTCTACACCACCATTGACTCACGCATGCAGGCGCACGCCGAGCAGGCCGTACAGGAACACATGAAGAACCTGCAGAAGGAGTTCTTCGTCCAGCAAACCCGGGAGCGGAACCCGACCACGCCCTTCCTCGACCTTACCCCAGAAGAAATACAGGGGATCCTGGAGCGGGCCATGAAGAACTCCGAGCGCTGGAGGGCGATGGCCCGCGACGGCAAGTCGGAAAAGGAAATACGGGCTTCTTTCCGGGAACCGGCCGAAATGACCGTTTTCGACTGGAATGCCCCCACGCGCGAGAAGGACACCGTGATGACCCCCCTGGACTCCATCCGCTATTACAAAACCTTCCTGCGGGCCGCGATGATGTCGATGGAGCCGCAGACCGGGCATGTGAAGGCCTGGGTGGGTGGGATCAACTACCGCCATTTCCAGTACGACAACGTCATCCAGGGGGCCAGGCAGGCAGGCTCTACCTTCAAGCCGTTTATCTATGCCGCGGCCATTGACCAGTTGAGGCGATCGCCCTGCGATGAACTGCCCGACACCCAGTACTGTATTGAAGCCGGAAAGCACGGAAACCCGGAACCCTGGTGCCCGAAAAACTCAGACGGGAAGTATTCCGGCAAGAGCTATACCCTTAAAGCCGCCCTGGCCAACTCGGTCAATACGGTAACCGCCCAGCTGATCGATGAGGTGGGGCCAAAACCTGTGGTTACCATCGTGAAAAACCTCGGGCTTACCGGTGAAATCCCCGAGGTCCCCTCTATCGCCCTGGGCACGCCCGACTTCAACGTCTATGAAATGGTAGGGGCCTACGGGGCTTTTGCCAACCAGGGGGTGTATGTGAAGCCGGTGATGGTTACCCGCATCGAGGACAGGAATGGGGCGGTGCTTTACGAATATACCCCTGAAACCAAAGACGTGCTCAGCAGGGATGTGGCCTATGCCATGGTGGACCTCCTGAAGGGGGTTACGGAAGGGGGTTCCGGGACCCGCCTGCGCCATAATTACAACAAAAACACCCAGGTCTATAAAGAGATCATCACGGGATATCCTTATGAATTCACCAACCCGATTGCCGGGAAAACCGGTACCACCCAAAACCAGAGCGATGGATGGTTTATCGGGATGGTGCCCAACCTGGTCACCGGGGTCTGGGTCGGCGGGGAGGACCGGGCGACGCATTTCAAGAACATCGTGTATGGGCAGGGCGCCTCGATGGCGCTTCCCATCTGGGGGCTGTATATGAAACAGAATTATGCAAACCCCGAACTGGAGGTTTCCACTGAGGATTTTGAGCAGCCTGAAGAACTCTCCATCCGGGTTGATTGCAGTACGCCCACCCTGGAAGAAGAGGAGAACCAGGAGTTGGAAGACGACCTGGAAGACCTCGATTTTTAAGGGCCCTGGCCCGTTTCGGGCAGGGGAAACACGAATAAAGCTGGAATTGATATGATACGAAAGACGGTGCAGGATGTCCGGGAAGCCCTCCAGGGGGTTGAGGATGGGATGACCCTGATGCTCGGCGGCTTTGGCTTGTGCGGGATCCCGGAGAATGCCATTTCCGAACTGGTGCGCAGGGGGGTGAGGGACCTGACCTGCATCAGCAACAATGCCGGGGTAGACGACTTTGGGCTGGGCCTGTTGCTTCAGAAAAAGCAAATCAGGAAAATGGTTTCCTCCTATGTGGGGGAGAACGATGAATTTGAACGCCAGATGCTCAGCGGGGAACTGGACGTGGAACTCACCCCCCAGGGGACGCTGGCGGAAAAATGCCGGGCCGCCCAGGCGGGGATCCCGGCGTTTTTCACCCCGGCAGGGTATGGCACCGAGGTGGCCGAAGGGAAGGAAACCCGGGAATTCCATGGCAAAATGTACGTGATGGAAGAAGCTTACCAGGCTGATTTTTCCTTTGTGAAGGCCTGGAAGGGCGACGAGGCAGGGAACCTGGTTTTCCGTGGGACAGCCCGCAATTTCAACCCCTGTATGTGCGGTGCAGCCCGCATTACGGTGGCGGAAGTCGAGGAACTGGTCCCGGCCGGGACCCTGGACCCGAACCAAATCCACATCCCCGGGATTTTTGTGCAGCGGATTTTCCAGGGACGGGATTATGAGAAGCGAATTGAACAGCGAACGGTGCGAAACAGAGAAGATGCTCGATAAAAACGGAATAGCCAAACGGATTGCCCGGGAAGTCAGGGACGGGTACTATGTGAATCTGGGGATCGGAATCCCAACCCTGGTAGCCAATTTTGTGCGCGACGACATTCAGGTGGAATTCCAAAGCGAAAACGGGGTGCTGGGCATGGGCCCTTTTCCATACGAGGGGGAGGAGGACCCGGACCTTATCAATGCCGGAAAGCAGACCATTACGACCCTGCCCGGGGCCTCTTTCTTCGATTCCGCCATGAGTTTTTCCATGATCAGGGGGCAGCATGTGGACCTCACGATCCTGGGGGCGATGGAAGTGGCTGAAAACGGGGATATCGCCAATTGGAAGATACCGGGGAAAATGGTCAAGGGGATGGGAGGGGCCATGGACCTGGTCGCTTCCGCCGAAAACATCATCGTGGCCATGATGCATACCAACAAGGCCGGGGAATCGAAATTGCTCAAACGGTGCACCCTCCCCCTGACCGGGGTGCAGTGTGTGAAAAAAATCGTTACCAATCTCGCGGTGATGGAAATCACCCCTGAAGGATTCCTCCTGCTCGAAAGGGCCCCCGGGGTCTCCGTGGAAGCGATCAGGAACGCCACCGAGGGCAGGTTGGTCGTGCCCGCCGATGTGCCCGAGATGGCCCTCTGAGCGCCTTCCGGGTTCCCTAGAAATCATTCCGGACCCCTTTTGCAACACTTTGGCTGGGGTTTACAACAATCTTTCGGCTTTTTGGGAGGCGTTTCCTACTTTCGGGCGTAACCAAATCAGGGCATGGAGCCAGATGTCCTTAAACCCCGAAAGCCATGGAATCCGAATCCCACCAAATGAACGACCCGCAGGAGATCCAGGTGTATCGCAATGATTTCATCAGCGGCATCCTCCTTCTGGCACGGAAACTTTTCATGCTGTAACGGTCCGAAACAAAATTTTTAAAAGCCCCCTGGTATATTCCGGGGGGCTTTTTTTATGGCCAACAAAAGCGTTTCCTTACCTTAGGCGTGTGGAAAATGCGACCCTCAGACGGTGTGGCGCCGGGGACCTGCAGGCGCTGGCGTCCCTTTCAAGGGAGACCTTTTCCCATGCCTTTGCCGCCCTAAACAACCCATTGGATTTTCAGCAGCATTTGGAGGAGGCCTTCAACCTGGAAAGGCTGCGAGTCGAACTCGGAAACCCGGAAACCCGGTTTTATTTCCTGTACTCCGGGTCGCAGCTCGCCGGGTATATGAAAGTCAATGTGGGGCAGGCCCAGACGGAACTCCGGGAACCGGAAGGCATGGAAGTCGAACGCCTTTACGTAATTGCAGGCTTCCAGGGGAGGGGCCTGGGCGCCTGGATGCTGCAGCAGGCAGGGGATTTGGCCCGTAAGGAAGGAAAGCGATACCTCTGGCTGGGGGTATGGGAAGAGAATCTTGCGGCGATCCGGTTCTACGAACGCCATGGATTTGCTATTTTTGATAAACACCCGTACTACGTTGGGACAGACCGGCAGATGGACTGGATGATGCGACTGGACCTGTAGGCCGGCCGCTTCCCCGTAGCGCACCCTCAAATAAAATCAGATGACAAAAAAGGTAATTGTACTGTGGGCCTTGCTGCCTTTTTTCCTTGGCAGTTTTGCCCAGGAGGCGTATTTCCCCCCGGCAGGGGGTACATGGGAACAAAGGGACCCGGAGGCATTCGGGGTGGACCCCGATGCCCTGCAGGAAGCCGTGAAGTTTGCCGGGGAGCATGAATACTCAGGCCCCCGGGACCTGCGACTGGCCATCCTGAAAGGCTTCGAACGGGAGCCCTACCACGAAATCCTCGGCCCGGTAAAGGAGCGGGGAGGCCCCGCCGGGATGATCCTTAAAAAAGGCTACGTAATCGCTTCCTGGGGCGATACCCGCCGGGTGGATATGACCTTCAGCGTCACCAAGAGTTTCCTTTCCACGGTGGCCGGGCTGGCCCGCGACAGGGGCTTGCTCCGGTCTCCCACAGACCGGGTAGCCACCTACCTCTGGGACGGCACCTTTGAAGGGGAACACAACGGGAAGATCACCTGGGCCCACCTTTTGCAGCAAAATTCCGATTGGTCCGGCACCCTTTGGGGAGGACACGACTGGGCCGACCGTCCCCCGGCGGAAGGCGGCATCGATGACTGGAAGTATCGCCCCCTGAGGGAACCGGGCACGGTCATGGAGTATAACGACGTTCGCGTAAATGTACTGGCATACGCCCTGACCCACCTGTGGCGCCAGCCCCTGCCAACCGTACTGAAGCGGGAACTCATGGACCCGATAGGGGCTTCCACCACCTGGCGCTGGTTCGGATACGACCACGCCTGGACCGTCATCGACGGTTACCGGATGCAATCGGTCACGGGCGGGGGGCACTCCGGAGGCGGAATCTTCATCAATACCGAAGACATGGCCCGTTTTGGCCTGTTGTTCCTGAACCAGGGAACCTGGAACGGGAAGCAACTCCTTAGCCCGGAATGGATCCGGGAAGCGACTACCCCTTCCGCGCCCAACCCCAATTACGGCTACATGTGGTGGCTGAACCGCGGGGGGGAACGCGAATGGGCTGAGGTTCCTGAAACGGTGTATTACGCCGCCGGGTTCGGGGGCAATTTCATCGTGGTGGCCCCGGAAGAAGAGGTCGTTATGGTCCTCCGGTGGCTGGAGCCCTCCCAAATCGGGGAGTTTGTAAGGAAGGTCTTTGCGGCACTGCCTTAAAGGCGCCTCAGGATTTCGGCAGCCCTGAGCAGGGTCTCCCTGGTTTTTGCAAAACAAAATCGCAATTGGCGGTGGTCTTCCCGGTTCAGGTTGAAAACCGAAATCGGGATACTGGCCACCCCTATTTCCCTTGTCAGGTACTCTGAAAAGGCCAGGTCCCCATCTGTACTGATGGCGGAATAGTCAAGCAGCTGGAAGTAGGTGCCTTTGGCCGGGGTGAACCGGAAGCGCGACCCTTCGAGGGCCGACAGGAACAGGTCGCGCTTTTCCTGGAAGAACCCCCCCAGGGTTTCATAGTGGGAGGCATTCTCCATATAGGCCGCCAGGGCGTGTTGGGAGGGGTGGTTTACGGAGAAGATGAGCAGCTCGTGAAGCTTCCGGAATTCCTGCATCAGGGCTGCCGGGGCCAGGCAATATCCCATTTTCCAACCGGTAATATGGAAGGTCTTGCCGAAAGAGGCGCAGACAAAGGCCCGTTCCCTTAGGCCGGGGAAGCGGCAAACACTCTGGTGCGTGTCCCCGTCAAAGACCAGGTGCTGGTATACTTCGTCGCTCAGCACGAAAACATCGGTGTGCCGGAGCAGGGTGTCGAGGGCCTGCAGGTCGTCCCAGGTCAGGACCGTCCCGGTGGGGTTGTGGGGGCTGTTCAGGATGACCATCCGGGTTTTAGGAGAAAGGGCGGCGGCAAAGGCCCCCCAGTCGATCCGGAAATCGGGCCCTTGCAGTTGCAGCAATACCGGCACACCCCCCTGGGCCCTGACGGCGGGTTCGTAGCTGTCGTAGGCTGGTTTGAAGATAATGACCTCATCGCCCGGAAAAACCGTGCACGCAATGGCCGCGTAAAGGGCTTCCGTAGCCCCGGCCGTAATCGTTATTTCCGTATCGGGGTCGTACTCCGCCCCGTAAAGGGAGGCGGTCATCTTTGCAACGGCTTCCCGCAAAGCGGGGATGCCCGCCATCGGGGCATACTGGTTGTGGTTTTGTTCCAGGGCCTCCTGCATCAGGCGGATCAGTTCCGGGGCCACGCCAAAATCCGGGAACCCCTGCGACAGGTTGATCGCCCCGGCCTCAGAAGCCATCTGGCTCATTTTACTGAAAATGGAGGCCTCCTGGCCAGGCAATTTGGAGGGGGGGTGTGGGGTCACGGCAACAGGGTTTTTTTAAAAATAAAAAATCCCGGGCGTATGGGCACCGGGATGTTCTTTCAGGCCGGCAGGAATTACCCTTTGGCGGATGCCATCAGGTATTCCCGGTTCATCCGGGCGATGTTCTCCAGGGAGATGCCTTTGGGGCATTCCACTTCGCAGGCCCCGGTATTGGTGCAGTTTCCAAAGCCTTCCAGGTCCATTTGCTTTACCATGTTCAGTACCCGGTCGGTCGCTTCAACCTGCCCCTGCGGCAGCAGGGCAAACTGGGAAACCTTGGCAGCGGTAAACAGCATGGCGCTGGCATTCTTGCAAGCGGCCACGCAGGCCCCGCAGCCGATACAAGTGGCCGCGGCAAAAGAATCGTCTGCTTTTTCCTTTTCGATGGGGATGGCATTGGCATCCACCGTATGTCCCGAGGTGTTTACGGAAATATACCCTCCGGCCTGCTGGATGCGGTCAAAGGCACTCCGGTCGACCATCAGGTCTTTGATTACCGGGAAGGCGCTGGCCCGGAAGGGCTCGATGACAATCGTGTCCCCGTCTTTGAATTTGCGCATGTGCAACTGGCAGGTAGTGATCAACCGGTCCGGCCCGTGGGGTTCCCCGTTGATCATAAGGGAGCAGGAACCGCAGATGCCCTCCCGGCAATCGTGGTCAAAAACCACGGGGTCTTCCCCTTTGGCGATCAATTGTTCGTTCAACACGTCCAGCATTTCCAGGAACGACATGTCTCCCTCGATGCCGCTGATGGGATAGTCCACCAGGGAGCCCCGGGAAGCGCTGTTGTTCTGCCGCCATATTTTCAAGAGTAGTTTCATAGCTGTTCTTTTTTGGCCTGCCGGTCCTGGCGCAGGGAGCGCCCAAACGCGGCACAGGAGATCTTATTTATAGCTTCTTGTTTTGACTTCGACGTTTTCGAATACCAGCGTTTCCTTGTGGAGTTTGGCGTCGGCAGGGTTGCCGGTATATTCCCAGGCCGAAACATAATTGTACTTCTTGTCATCCCGGAGGGCTTCCCCGTCAGGGGTCTGGTATTCCTCGCGGAAATGGCCCCCGCACGATTCATTCCGGTCCAGGGCGTCTTTGGCAAAAAGTTCCCCCAATTCCAGGAAATCCGCCACGCGGCCGGCTTTTTCGAGTTCGGTATTCATGCCGTCCATACTTCCGGGCACCTTCACGTTTTCCAGGAAGTCCTTCCGCAGTTCGGCAATTTCTTCCATGGCCTCCTTCAGCCCGGCTTCATTCCTCGACATCCCGCACTTGTTCCACATGATCTTGCCCAGCTTTTTGTGGTAGTAATCCACGGTGTGCTTGCCGGTGGTTTGGAAGAACCGCCCCAGCCGTTCCCTCACCTCTGCCTCGGCCCGGTCAAACGCCTCGCTATCGGTGGGGATGGGCCCGGTGCGGATATCTTTGGACAGGTAGTCCCCGATGGTATAGGGAAGTACGAAGTATCCGTCAGCCAACCCCTGCATGAGGGCGGAGGCCCCAAGGCGATTGGCCCCGTGGTCGCTGAAGTTCGCCTCCCCGGTGCAATAGCAGCCCGGGATGGTGGTCTGCAGGTTGTAATCGACCCATAGCCCCCCCATGGTATAGTGGACTGCGGGATAGATCATCATGGGCGTTTTATACGGGTTTTCATCCACGATTTTCTCATACATCTGGAACAGGTTCCCGTACTTGGCAGCAATGACTTCTTCCCCAAGGGCGGTTACCGTATCCCTGTCCGGGTCCTGGAGGCCCATGGTCAGGGCTTTTTCCCTCCCGTACCGGGCAATGGCCGCAGAAAAATCGAGGTAAACCGCTTCCCCGGTCTTGTTGACCCCAAACCCGGCATCGCAACGCTCCTTGGCCGCACGGGAGGCGACATCCCTGGGGACGAGGTTCCCGAAAGCGGGGTAACGGCGCTCGAGGTAATAGTCGCGGTCTTCTTCCGCGATTTGGGTGGGCTTGAGCTTCCCTTCCCGGATGGCTTTGGCATCTTCCAGGTTTTTGGGCACCCAGATGCGCCCGTCGTTCCGGAGCGATTCAGACATCAGGGTAAGCTTCGACTGGTGGTCGCCGGAAACCGGGATGCAGGTCGGGTGGATTTGCGTAAAGCACGGGTTGGCAAAAAAGGCCCCCCTGCGGTGTGCCCTCCAGGCGGCCGTGACATTGCTGCCCATGGCGTTGGTGGAAAGGAAGAATACGTTTCCGTAGCCCCCGGAAGCGAGGACCACGGCATGGGCCGAATGGCGCTCGAGTTTCCCGGTGACCAGGTCTCGGGCGATGATCCCCCGGGCCTTCCCGTCGACCAGGACCAGGTCGAGCATTTCGTGCCGGGTGTAGGATTTGATCTTCCCCCGGTGGATTTGCCGGTTCATGGCCGCATAGGCCCCCAGCAACAGCTGCTGCCCGGTTTGCCCCTTGGCATAGAAGGTACGGGAAACCAGCACCCCCCCGAAGGAGCGGTTGTCGAGCAGCCCCCCGTATTCCCGGGCAAACGGTACGCCCTGTGCCACGCACTGGTCGATGATGTTCACCGATTCCTCGGCCAGGCGGTACACATTGGCCTCGCGGGAGCGGTAGTCACCCCCCTTGATGGTGTCGTAGAACAGGCGGTAGGGGCTGTCCCCGTCGCCCTGGTAGTTCTTTGCGGCATTAATCCCCCCCTGGGCGGCAATGCTGTGCGCCCGCCTGGGGGAATCCTGGTAACAAAACGTCTTGACGTTGTATCCCAATTCCGCCAGGGTGGCCGCCGCAGAGGCCCCGGCCAGCCCGGTCCCGACAATAATGACATCGATGTTCCGCTTATTGGCGGGGTTTACCAGGTTGATCTCGTTCTTATGCCTGGTCCACTTATCGGCCAGGGGGCCGGAAGGCACTTTTGAATCCAGAATTCCCATACTTAATGCGTTATCGGGTTTAAATGATGAAAGAGGGCGATGAAGATGAACAGCAGGGGCACCACAATGGCATAGAGGCGGGTGAAACTGCGGATCGCCGGGGAGTACTTGTTATTGAGGCCCATGCTCTGGAAGGAAGAGGCGAAGCCGTGCCACAGGTGCAGGGCCAGCAAAACGAAAGAAACCACATAGAGGACCGTCCTCCAGAGGGGGGCAAATTTTTCAACGGTTTCCTCAAAGTACCGGGTCGGGTCTTCGGGGTTGGCCTCAACGAACTTATAATTGATCTCGTGCAGCCAGAAGTCGTACATGTGCAGGCCCAGGAAGGCCAGGACCACCAGGCCGCTCAAGATCATGTTCCTGGAAACCCATGGGGCATTGGCACTTCCCCTGTACTGGTTGTACCGGACCGGGCGGGCCTTCCGGTTCTGAAGTTCCAGAACAATCCCCATGACAAAGTGCACCACGACCCCGGCGATCAGGATGGGTTGCATAAGGAATTGCACCACGGGGTTATACCCCATGAAATGGGACCAGGTATTGAAGGTCTCCGGGCTGATCACCGAACTCAGGTTGATGGTGACGTGCAGGGCCAGGAAAAGCACCAGGAAAAGGCCGGAAAGGGCCATAACGACCTTCCTGGCAATGGATGATTTGGCGAATCCGCTCATAAGTATTCCGTTTTTTTCAGCGAACACAAAAATAGGCTACAACCCACTCAATAACAAACTTTGCCCGTGTTTCTCTTGCACAGGGTTAAAGCGGTTTCCACGGCCGGTTTCCTTTGGCCGCTATTTGACCTCAAATTTCCTTTTTTCCGTGCTGTTGCCGAGCTCGAGCACTACTTCATAAGTTCCTTTCGGGAGGTAGGTTTTCCCGTTACCCGCCTCTTTCAGCGGGGTTTTATACTTCGACAGGTAGTCTTTCTTGCCGGCTTTGGAAAAGGCCACGTCGTAAGAGATGGTATTGAACCCACGGTCAGCCTCCATTTCCGTTTCGCTCACCACAATGCCGTCTGTAGTGAGTACCCGTGCCCTTACGGTTCCTCCCTTGCCGCTGTAAAAAGGGATTTCCAGGCCAGGGGTATTGGGGGTGCCCCAGGCCGACCATGAATTCCCCCATCGGGGGGAATGCCGCAGGCCTTCCAGGTCGAAGGCTACGAGTTCCTCCGCCATCTGGCTGCTTTTCAGGGCTTGGAGGGCGGCGATATCGGCCTTGTAGATGCTCCGGCCGTGGGTGCCGACCAGCAGGTGCTTCGCTTCGGGTTGCACCACCAGGTCGTGTACGGCCACGTGCGGCATCCCGTTTTGCATCAGGTTCCAGGTGGCCCCACGGTCGAGGGAAACGTACAGCCCGTTATCGGTGCCCAAAAAAAGGAGGTTTTCGTTTGCGGGGTCTTCCAGGACCACATTTACGGGCGAGGCCGGGAGGCCCCCGGCCAGGGTTTTCCAGGTTTGCCCGAAGTCTTCGCTTACGTATACATAAGGGGTAAAGTCATCCCACCGGTAGCCGTTCAGGGATACATATACCCGGCCTTCTTTATGGGCGGAGGCAGCGACGCGGCTTACCCAAAGCCCTTTGGGGAAGCTGTCGGAGACCCGCTTCCAGGTAACGCCGCCATCGGGGCTCAGGTGCACCAGGCCATCATCGCTGCCCGTATACACCAGTCCAAACCGGAAGGGAGATTCGGAAAGGGTGGTCAGGGTCCCGTAGGACACATTGCCTTTTTTCCCGCCCTGGGTAAGGTCCCCCGAAATCGCAGTCCATTCCCGGCCCTGGTCCATGGACCGGTGGAGGAGGTTACTGCCGAAATAGACGATGTCAGGGTTGTGGGGCGAAAGCAAAATGGGGGACTGCCAGTTGAAACGGTAGGGGGATTCCCCCAGGGAATGCTTCGGCTGGATGGGGGTTCGTTCCCCGGAGGACAAATCGAGGCGGTAATAATTCCCGAACTGGAAGCCGGTGTAAACGATGTTCGGGTTGCGGGAATCGATTTGTACCTGCATGCCGTCGCCCCCCAGGATTTCCTTCCAGGGGTACTGGCCCGACTGGTGCCACTCCACCGATTCTTTGGCGTTGTGCGGGCCTTTCCAGACCCCGTTGTCCTGCAAACCGCCATAGACGTTATAGGGCGTCTGGTGGTCTATATTGATGGCGTAGAATTGCCCGACCGAAGGGGTGTTGTTTTTGATCCAGTGCGCCCCGGCGTCATAGGAAATGTTCACCCCCCCGTCATTCCCGTTGATCACGTGCCCTTCCAGGGACGGGTTGATCCACAGGGCGTGGTGGTCGGCGTGCACGTTGTCGCCGTTGACGGAGGTGAAGGTCTTTCCCCCGTCATCGGAGCGAAGGATGGGGACCCCGGCGATATACACCTGGTTTTTGTCGTAAGGGGCCACCCGGATCAACCCGAAGTAATACCCATAGCTGTAATACAGGTCGTCGAGGAACCCTTCGTGGGTCTTTTTCCAGGTATTCCCGCCGTCCTCGCTGAGGTACACCTCGGCCCCGATCACGGGGGTGTCAAAAAGCAGGGAATTGGCGTCTTCGAGGTAGGCAGCGAGGTCTTCAGGTTTAACGGTCCCGTTTCGGACCATGTCTTTGACGCTATCGGCCTTATACTTCTCCGGAAACCCGTTTTCTTTCAGGAAGGCGCCTAATTTTCCGTTGTCCAGTTCCAGGAAGGCCTTTCCCGACATGCCCTTGAACGTTTCCTTGGTGAGTTTGTCCGGATCAGCTTCTTCCCCGGCTTTCTCCTCGCGCCGGAACTGGTTGTCGAGGATGGCGTAGACGGTATTGGCGTCAAATGCGGCCAGGCCGATGCGGCCGACCCCTTCGCCGGTGGGGAAGCCTGAGCCTTCCCGCGTAATCAGTTGCCAGGTATTGCCGCCATCCGCACTCTTGTAAATCCCTGAACCCGGTCCGTTCCCCGTGAAGTTCCAGGCTTTCCGGTCTTTTTCCCAGGCAGCGGCATAGAGCACCTGAGGGTTGTCCGGGGCGGCGACCAGGTCGATAAAGCCGGTGCCCTCATCCACGAACAGGGTCTTTTTCCAGGTCTCCCCCCCATCCATGGTCTTGTAGATGCCGCGTTCCGCATTTGGGGAATACAGGTGGCCCGCCACGGCAACGGTGGCCTCCATCGGGTTATCCGGGGCAATCACGATGCGCCCGATGTGGTGCGAATCGGGCAGGCCGGTAAATGTCCACGTTTGGCCCCCGTCCCCGGACCGGTAGATGCCCACCCCGGCGTAGGAGGAGCGGGAAGCATTGCTTTCCCCCGTCCCCACATAAAGGGTCCGGCTTGGCCAGTGGACGGCCACGGCCCCTATATTCTGGGTGGGGGTGTTATCCATTACCGGCTCAAAGGAGGTACCGTTATTGTTGGTATACCACAGCCCGCCCGAGGCATAGGCCACGTAGAACTCCGAGGGTTTGCCCGGGTTTACGGCCAGGTCCACGACCCGGCCGCTCATCACGGTGGGGCCGATGTTTTCCAGGACCAGGTTTTTCACCAGGGAAGCGGCCTTCATGGAGGCCTGTTGCTGCAGGGCCTCCACCACGGAGGAGGCCGGGGTCGGCTGGGTTTGGGCAGCGACGAAAGCAACGCCGCAAACGCTCAGGAAAAAAGACAGGACTTTCATAGGAAACAGGAAGGATAGGGGTTGATTTATGGGTTCATGTGCTGGCATACGGTCTTCCCACGGTCTTTTTTTGGTACTTTAGGGAAGATTAACCGAATAAAACTACAAATTATGCAAGAGTATCTGCCCCTGATCATCCAATTAATTTCCGGGGCCTTAGGCGGAAACCTCGCCGGAAAATTGTTCGGGAACCTTTCCCTGGGGTTCCTGGGGAATTCCCTGGCCGGGATCCTGGGGGGCGGCCTTGGGGGGCTGGTACTCGGGGCTTTTGGCCTGGGGGAACCTATGGCTTCCATGGATGTTGCCTCCATCCTGGGGAGCGTGGCGGGGGGCGGCGTGGGCGGCGCCCTGATCATGGCTGTGTTCGGCGCCCTGAAAAAGGCCTTTGTGAGGTGAAACCCGGGGTTGAAACCGGGAAAAAGGGCCGGGAGGGGACTTGTTTTCTTCCCCTGCGGAACCGTACCTTTGAAAAAAACCCAGCATGAAATACCACCCTATTGATTCCCGGCTTTTTGTCCGTAACCGGCAAAAATTCATGTCGCACATGCAGGCGGGGAGCCTGGCGGTCTTTAATTCCAACGACATTTATCCCATCAGTGCCGACAGCACCATGCCCTTCCAGCAGCAGCGGGACCTGTTCTACCTCACCGGGGTGGACCAGGAAGAGACCATCCTGCTGCTGTTCCCCGATGCCCTGGACGTAAAACACCGGGAAGTCCTTTTCGTACGGGAAACCAACGACCATATCGCCGTCTGGGAAGGTGAAAAACTAAACAAGGAACGGGCTTTTGCCGTATCCGGCATCCGCACGGTGTACTGGCTGAAGGAATTTGACAAGGTCTTTTTTGACCTGATGACCGAGGCGTCCACCATCTATTTCAACACCAATGAGCATTACCGGCAGGCCGTGGAAACCGAGACGCGCGAGGCCCGCTTCATCAAGGCCTGCAAGGAAAAGTTCCCCGCCCACCAGGTGGCCAGGAGCAACCCCATCCTACAGGAAATCCGGGGGGTTAAGGAACCCGAAGAACTGGCCCTGATGCAGACGGCTTGCGGGATCACCGAAAAGGGGTTCCGAAGGGTGCTGGGGTTTGTCAAGCCCGGGGTATGGGAATTTGAGATCGAGGCGGAGTTCCTCCACGAGTTCATCCGGAACCGCTCCCGGGGGTTTGCCTATACCCCCATTATCGCCTCCGGGAACAATGCCAATGTGCTGCACTACATCGAGAACAACCAGCAGTGCCGCGACGGGGACCTCATCCTGATGGACGTGGGCGCTGAATACGCCAACTACTCCAGCGACATGACCCGGACCATCCCCGTAAACGGCCGCTTCACCAAACGGCAAAAGCAAGTATACCAATCGGTATTGCGAGTTAAGGATGAGGCCACCAAAATGCTGGTGCCCGGTACCCTTTGGGCGGAATACCATAAGGAAGTAGGCAAGGTCATGACTTCCGAACTGCTTGGCCTGGGCCTGTTGGACAAGGCGGATGTGCAAAACGAGAACCCCGACTGGCCGGCCTACAAGAAGTACTTCATGCACGGCACCAGCCACCATATCGGCCTGGACACCCACGACTACGGGCAGCTCAAGACCCCCATGAAGCCCAATATGGTCTTTACCGTGGAACCCGGCATTTATATCCCCCAGGAGGGGATGGGCATCCGCCTGGAAGACGATGTGGTCATACAGGAAAGCGGGGCGCCGGTCAATTTAATGGGAAACATCCCCATCCTGCCCGGGGAGATCGAGGCGCTCATGAATGGGGGGTAGGCCATAGTGGGCAGCAGGTAGTCGCAGTTTACCGCAAGGGATCAACGTTCAAAATTGCCTGTGGGAGGAAGGATTTACAAGCCCTGTCCCCCGCCAGGACAGGTCCTTCACCCGTGCCTGCGGCAGGGTTCGGGATGAACATAAAAAAACCCCGGTTTTCCCGGGGTTTTTCTCGTGATCCCAACAGGGATTATTCCTCCACAAACAGGTAATTCAGGTTGAGGTCGTTGAAGGCCTTGTTGAAGGCGGTGATCTCCTCATCCACCATTTTGTCGAAGGCCTGCAGCTGCGTCCTGATTTCCGCGCTGAGTTCATTTTTAACGGCGATGTCCTGGGCTGTGGGCGGGAAATCATCCAGGTTTACCAGGCTGTTCAGGTGGGCCAGCTTGTTGGTCAGGCGGATGGGGAAGTTCAGCGGGTCCTGTCCGCTGCGGTTCTGGGTCTGGTACAGGGCCTTTTCGATGTCCCCGAACCCTTCCTTCATCGTTTTGGCCCGCTCCACCAGGGCTTTGGTGGCTTCATTGCCCTTGTATTGCGCCATAAAGGCATCCAGTTGTCCGTTGATCTTGCGGATTTTCTTGATCGACTGGTGCGCGCGGTCCACGGTGGAATTCACGTCCGTGATGAAATCGTACTGCTGCTGCATTTCCGCCACGGAGGCTTCCGCCCGCGGGTCCGGAACGATGGTAAAGGGCTGGCTCCGGGTGGTGCCTGCGGCGCTCAGGTGCACTTTATAAGTCCCCGGAACGGCTTTGGCCCCGCTGAGGTTGGCCCACCAGAGGATCATGCCCTCCAGGCGCTCGGCCCCTTTGCCCCGTGTATCCCACACGTGGGTATTCCCGCCCTTCTTCACCTCCAGCTTTTTATCGCGGTCCTTTGCGTAGGTGCTGAACGTGGCCAGGGTATCCCCGGCCATGGTGGTATAGGTCAGCGCCACGCTGTCCTTCTCCGAGAAGTCTTTCAGGTAGAAGTGCGTGACCACCCCGGCCGGGTGGTTCTGCCCCTCGGTTTTGGAGGGGGTGCGGGCGGCACCGCCTTTGGTGCGGTAGGCATCCTTCGGTTTGAAGAGGATGGCGGCGGCTTCCCGGTTCCCCGACTCGAGTTGGTGCAGTACGGTCAGGTCGTCGAGGATCCAGAGGCTCCGGCCCTGGGTGGCCACGATCAGGTTGTTGTCCTTTACGGCCAGGTCGGTGATGGGCACAATGGGGAGATTCATCTGGAAGGGCTTCCAGTTTTGCCCGTCGTCGAAGGAAATGTACATCCCGGTTTCCGTGCCGGCATAGAGCAACCCCTTGCGTTTCGGGTCTTCCCGTACCACGCGGGTAAAGTGTTCCCCATCGATGCCATTGGTGATTTTGGTCCAGGTTTTCCCGTAGTCGGTGGTCTTGTACAGGTAAGGCTGGAAATCCCCCAGTTTGTAGCGGGTGGCGGCCACATAGCAGGTGCCCTCGTCAAAGGCGGAGGGTTCTACGCTGTTGACCATGCTCCACTCCGGCATGCCCGCAGGGGTAACGTTTTCCCAGTTCTGCCCCCCATCCCGGGTCAGGTGGATGAGCCCATCGTCGGACCCCACCCACATCAGGCCTTCTTTGAGGGGGCTTTCGTTAGCCGCGAAAATGGTACAGTAGTATTCCACCCCGGTGTTGTCCTGGGTAATCGGCCCCCCGCTCGAAACCAGTTTGTCGGGGTCGTTGCGGGTGAGGTCGGGGCTGAGCAGTTCCCAGCTCTGGCCTTCATCAGTGCTCAGGTGCACGTGGTTGGAGAAGGTATAAAGTTTCTTCGGGTCGTGGCGGCTGAAAATAATGGGGAAGTTCCACTGGAAGCGGTATTTCATCCCCTCGGCCCCGTATCCCATGGGGTTGTCGGGCCAGACATTCACGGCCCGCACCGTTCTGGCATCGTGGTTTACCCGGGTGAGGAAACCCCCGTAGCTGCCCCCGTATACGATGTCGTCGTTCTCAGGGTCCACGGCGATATGGGCGCTCTCGCCCCCGGCGGTTTCTTCCCAGTCGTCCTCGCCAATACTGTACCCGTCGGAGCGGTGGCGGATGCGGATGGTGGAGTTATCCTGCTGGGCGACGTAAATCCGGTAGGGGAAGGAATTGTCGGTGGTCACCCGGTAGAACTGGGCCGTGGGCTGGTTGTAGTAGGTGCTCCAGGTGGTCCCGGCGTCATAGGAGACCTGGGCGCCCCCATCGTCGCCGATGATCATGCGGTTCGGGTCTTCCGGGGCGATCCAGAGGTCATGGTGGTCTCCGTGGGGGGCGTTGAAGGTGTTGAAGGTCTTCCCGCCATCCGTGGACCGGTGGTATTGCACATTAAGCACATACACGGTGTTTTCATCGTGGGTATCGGCGTAGACCCGGGTGTAGTACCAGGCCCGCTGGCGGAGTTTGCGTTCGCTGTTTACCTGGGTCCATTTCCGGCCCCCGTCTTCGGAGCGGTAGAGCCCGCCTTTTTCTTTGTTTTCGACAATCGCCCATACCCGCTGGGGGTTTATTGGCGATACCGTTACCCCGATAATGCCCAGGGTATCGGTTGGGAAGCCTTCGTTTTTGGAAATTTCAGTCCAGGTTTCCCCGCTGTCGGTCGATTTCCAGAGCGCGGAACCTTCCCCCCCGCTGCTCAGGGAGTGGGGGGTGCGCTGCACCCTCCAGGTACTGGCATAAAGGATGCGCGGGTTGGTGGGGTCAAAGGTCAGGTCCACGGCCCCGGCCTGCTCGTTGACGAACAGGACCTGCCGCCAGGTTTTTCCCCCGTCGGTGGTTTTGTAGATGCCCCGGTCAGGGGTGGGTTTGTAGATATCGCCCAGCACGGCGGCAAAGACCACATCCGGGTTGTCGGGATGCACCCGCAGCCTGGGGATGTGCCGGCTTTTCCCAAGGCCCGCTTCGGTCCAGGTCTTGCCGGCGTCCACGCTTTTCCAGGCCCCATACCCGGAGGAAACATTCCCCCGGACGGTTTTTTCCCCGCCCCCCACATAGATCACGTTGGGGTCGCTCTGGGAGACCTCCACGGCCCCGATGCTTCCGCCGAAATACCCGTCGGAAATGTTTTCCCAGGTGCGGCCCCCGTCCATGGTCCGCCATACCCCGCCTCCGGTAGCTCCGAAATAGAAGAGGTTGGGCTTTCCGGGCACCCCGGTGACCGCTGCTGAACGGCCGCCCCGGAAGGGCCCGATCAGGCGGTATTCCATAGAGGAATACAGGCCTTCCGGAAAGGAGTTGTCACTGGAAGATTTTTTCCTTTTCTGGGCGATTGCCGCAAGGGGAAGGAAGGAGAGGGCCAGCAGGATCAGCCCTGCCCTTAGGAACGAATTTTTCATGGTGTTAACGAATGAATTAGTCAGCCGTTGAAAATACTAAATCTTTTTAGGATTTTCCTTTTTGGCGGGGGGAGATTATGGGAAATTGACGATCTCAGGGGCCATCCCGGGGACCCTTCTGGCAATGCTCGCCGGCCATACACCACCAGATCAGCGAGTTTTGCAACAAAAATTGGCATAGGGGCCTATGAGGGGTAATTTTGGGGTATGATCGCAGTAAGAAGGTACCGGACCATTCTTTGCCGTAGGTTGCTTCCCCTGCTCTTGCTGGCAGGGGGCCTGCAGGCATTCAGCCAGAAATCACCCCCGGTGGCGGCGGACGACTCCTATGCCGCAGGGCTGAATTCCGTGCTGACAGTTGACGCGGCTTCAGGGCTTCTCGCCAATGACACTGATCCTAACGGCCCCGGACTTCTTGTGGATACCACCCCGCTTTCCGGTCCTTCCAACGGGACCCTCAGCCTCAGCGCAGATGGGAGCTTTATCTATACCCCCAACCCGGGGTACAGCGGCACAGATGCCTTTACTTACCGGGTCTGCGATGACGGCACGCCTTACGTGCCGGTTTCCAGGTTTGATTTTGATACCGCAGCCCTCGGGCTGGCCACGATTGGACCAAATGCCACCTCTGTGAACCCACTGGCCGTCCAGACCGGCTGCGGCATCCGCATCGGGAGCGGCTCCGGGGGCAGCACGGGGATAGACGTGGTGGTGCCCAACACAGGGGGGATATTCAACTTTACCAGTTTTGTGGCCTCCTTTGAGTATCGCGACCAGGAGAGCGTGGCCGACCTGGTCACCGCAGGGAATTTCAGGATCTGGCACATCAGCGGGAACAACCTTGGGGTTCAGGTGCAGGTGATTAACGGAACCACGGGCCTGCCAGCCACCTTTTCCCAGAACCTCGGGGCATTCCTCCCGGGAAACAACCCGTATACGATTGAGTACGATGAGCTGACCGGAGACATTATTTATACCGCCGGGGGAACCACGACCACCTTTAATCTGGCACCCCCGTTTTCTCCCTTGAATACCGCCCTGGCCAGTGACTTGATTTTGGGGCGGTTTATGGACAATTCCGGAGCAGGACAACCTTCCCTATGCAGCATGGAACTGACCGATGCCAGCAAACTCTGCGATTCCGGTACCGTTGCGCTGTCGATCCCAACCCAGGTCATCACCAACCGACGGATTACCTACCGGGTGAACCGGAACTAAACCGCTTCCATTGCGTAAAAGGCTTTTCCCCGGCACCCCGCCCCAACCCTTTTGCGGGCTTGCGTACGGGCAGGATCCAAAAATTTATGGTATCTTCTGTTCCAAGATCCAAAAATCAGAAAACCACTTATACCATGAAAGCCCTGCCCTTTATACCCCTGTTCCTGTTGGTGCTGGCCGGGTGCCAGCCGGCCCCGCCCCAACCATTGGAAGCCCCCCTTAGCGCACCCGCTATCGAAAAAACCTACATCGACACCCACAATGGGTATTCAGAGGCCGTAGTGGTGCAGTCGGCAGGGATTAAAACGATCTACATTTCGGGGCAGGTGGGTGAAGGAGCCGACCTGGAAGCCCAGATGCGCTCTGCCCTGGGCAAGCTCATGAACCTTTTGGCCGACCAGGGGTCCTCTATGGACGATGTGGTAAAAATGAACACCTATATCGTCGATTACGGACCCGAATCCCTGGAAGTCTTCCGGGGAGTCAGGAAGGAGCTGATGGGGGAGGCCGATATGCCGGCCAGTACCCTGGTCGGCGTTGCGGCCCTGGCCCTGCCGGAATGGTTGATCGAGATCGAAGCGGTTGCAGTGGTCCCGTCAGCCGAATAATCCCTTGCGAAAAAAGGAACCTCCTTGAAAAACCGAACAAAAAGGGAGCGGGGGCTTCAGGCCGGGTTTATCCTGGGGGTTGTGTTGATCCTTTTAGGGACCCTGGACCCGTTGGAAGGCAGCGTTCTGGTGCTGTTGGGGAGTATCCTGCTGGCTGTGGTGACTTACGGGTTCCGGGATCCGCAGCACAAGTGGTACCGGTTGGCGGCCGTCTTGATTTTTTTCGGGGTGTTGGCGCTCTGGATCCTTTCCGCCTACGGCGGTATTGGGGAGGGGGGCGACCTGGGCTACGGGTGGGCAGCATGGATCATCCCCTACCCGGTTGGGTGGCTGATTTTGATGGTTTTGTTCTACCTGCGGCTTTTTGTTCAAAAAAAATAAAGATTTTTTGGGGGTATCCCCCCCTCCCCGTATACAAGTTAACGGGCATCCCTGCAAACCCCCTTCAGATTCCACCCCAAATTTTTCCTATCTTGGGGGAAGATGCCCGAATCCATGCGTGTCAGTTACTTTCTTGTTTTAGCCAGCCTTATTTTCATGTCCGAAGCCCATAGCCAAAGCAACAGAATCCGTACATACGGGATCGACCTGGGGGTATTGCCCCCCGGACCCCTGAATGCCATTACCGACGTGCCCGGGGTTAAAGTGGGCCATACGACCCTGATTTTGGGCGATTCCATCCGCACCGGGGTCACCGCTATCGTGCCCCATCCCGGGAACCTGTTCCAGGAAAAGGTTCCGGCGGCGATCTATATCGGCAACGGTTTTGGAAAACTCGCCGGGTATAGCCAGGTGGAAGAACTGGGCACTGTGGAAACCCCCATCATCCTCACCAATACCCTGAGCGTATCCGCAGCCATGGAAGGCCTGATCCGCTATACCCTGGACCAACCCGGGAATGAAACCGTGGGCTCCGTAAATGCCCTGGTCGGGGAGACCAATGACGGGAGGCTGAACGATATCCGGGGGAGGCATGTGACCCCGCAGCACGTTTTGGAAGCCATCCGCAAGGCCGCTCAGGGCCCGGTGGCCGAGGGCAATGTGGGTGCGGGCACCGGGACGGTGGCCTTTGGGTATAAGGGGGGGATTGGGACCTCGTCCCGAAGGGTCCCCGCGAGGGCCGGGGGTTATACGGTAGGGGTGCTGGTACAGGCCAATTTCGGGGGCATCCTGACCCTGAACGGGATAAACCTGGCCAGGGCCCTGGACAGGGTCCCCAACAGTTACCGGGAAGACACGGACGGTTCCTGCATGATTGTAGTCCTGACCGATGCCCCGTTAGACGCCCGGAACCTCAAACGACTGGCCAAACGGTGTATGCTGGGCCTGGCGCGTACCGGGGGCATTGCTTCCAACGGCAGCGGCGACTATGTGGTCGCGGTTTCCACCGCGCCGGAAAACAGGGTAGCCCATACGCCCGATTCCCTGGTTCTGGAGGCCCGCACGCTCCATAACGATTTCATGTCCCCATTGTTCCTCGCTGCGGCGGAAGCCACGGAAGAGGCTATCTGGAATGCCCTGTTCGCGGCAGAATCCATGGAGGGGAATGGGGGAGCCCGGGTGGAGGCCCTCCCGGTGGAAACGGTATTGAAAATAGTCAGGGAGTAACCCCAAGGGCAGGGTCCAGGTCCCTTTTAATTTCCTTCCTCAGGTAGTATCCGGTAACCAGGGTAGCCAGCACGTCGGCGATGGCAAAACTGACCCAAACCCCCAGTTCCCCCCAAATAATTGGAAGGATCAGGATGAGGGGGATAAAGAAGAACCCCTGCCGGGTCAGGGTAAGCAGCAGGGCGGGTACGGCTTTTCCAATGGACTGGAAATAGGCGGCGCCAATCAGCTGCAGGGCAATAATCGGGGTGGCTGCAAAAACCCATCGCATCGCCGTAGGGGTATGTTCGAGTACATAGGCATTGGTGGCGAGCTCCCCGGGTGGGAGGTCGGGCCGGCTGCTCAGGAACAATCCGGCGATTTCCCCCGGGAACACCATCAGGACCACAAACACAAGGGTGGCGACCAGGGCCGCGTATTTTATGGCGGTGTAAATCGATTCCTTTACCCGTCCGTACAGACGTGCCCCATAATTGTATCCTGCAATGGGCAGGAAGCCCTGGGTAACCCCGAAAACCGGAAACAGGGCGAACATCAGCATCCGCCCGATAATGGCGTACACGGCCACCATAGGTTCCCCGCCCAGGTCAAAGAGGATGTTGTTCATCAGCAGGTAGGTCACCGAGGTTACGGCTTGCCTTGCCAGGGTCACAAAGCCCAGGCCGCCGATTTCCTTTAACAGGTAGGCGCTTAACCCGAAATGGTGCCAGGTGATCTTCAATTCGGAATTCCGCGAAAGGAAAAACCAGGCGATGTAGCCGAAACAAAGCAGGTACCCCCCTGTAGTGGCCCAGGCAGCCCCGTGCATCCCCCAATCCAGGACGTAGATAAAGAAATAATCCATCACCAGGTTGCCCACCGAGGGGATGATCATGGCAATCATGGCAAACCGGGGTTTGCCTTCCGCCCTGATGACGGTATTCCCCATCATGCAAAGGGCCAGGAAGGGGACCCCGTAGAGCACGATGGTGTAATACACCCGGGCAGGCTCGAAAATGGCCCCCCTTCCCCCAAAGGCGGGGATGAGGTCGTCCACAAAATAGAGCCCCAGCACCACCATGGAACAGGTCACCAGCACCGTAAGGGTGATTTGGTTCCCAAAGGTTTTCAGGGCTTTTTCCCTGTTTTCTGCCCCCAGGGCCCTCGAGATAATGCTGCTTCCCCCGATTCCAATGGCCATCCCCAGGGCAGCGATAAAAAACGATACCGGAAGCACTACATTGATGGCGGCAATGGCGATGGAGCCGATCCAGTTGCCGACAAAGATGGTATCCACCAGGATGTTCAGGCTCATCACCAGGATCCCTATGGAGGCCGGGACGGCCTGCTGGACCAGGAGCTTGCCTATGGGTTGGGTACCGAGTTGTTCTGAGCGGACTCTGGACATTTTAGGACGGGGACGGGTTACAAAGCTAGCGTATCCGCAGACGTGGCAAAATAACCCGGGGGATTAAATTATTCCCGGTTAGTATCCGGCGGCCTGTCCGTCTTTCCGGCTTTCGGAGGCCCCCTGGTAGACCTTTTGGACTGCATCCCACAGGATGGCCTGGTACCCCCCGTAGACCCCCCGGGCAAATCGGACCTGGTGTCCGCGGTCCATCAGGCCCCTAACGGTTTCATAAGGGATCCCGGATTCAATGCGGATTGCCCCGCTGCCCCCGTCTTGCCCGGTCGGGCTCGATCCCCCGGTATGGTCCCAACGGGGGGCGTCGCCGGCTTCCTGCAGGTTCATCCCAAAATCGATCAGGTTCATCACGATCTGGGTATGCCCCTGCGGTTGGAAATCTCCTCCCATTACCCCAAAACTCACCCAGGGCTTCCCGTCGCGGGTGATAAAGGCCGGGATAATGGTGTGGAACGGGCGCTTCCCGGGGGCAAAGGTGTTGGCCTGCCCTTCTTTGAGGCTGAACAGCTCGCCCCGGTCCTGCAGCATGAACCCAAGGCCAGGGGGGACCATTCCGGACCCCATCCCGCGATAATTGCTCTGGATCAGGGAGACCATGTTGCCAAATTGGTCGGCGGTAGTCATGTAAATGGTTTCCCCGGCACTGATTTCCCCGGCCTCATACTGCCCGGCCCTGCCTGAGATCAGGGACCGGCGGCTTTCGGCATAGGCGTCGGACAGGAGGGTTTCCACCGGCACCTCTGCAAAATCGGGGTCCGCGTAGTATTTGGCCCGGTCTTCGAAGGCCAGTTTTTTGGCTTCCGTAAACAGGTGAAGGTGCTCGGGACTCCCGAAACGAATTCCGGAAAAATCAAAGCCCTCGAGGATTTGCAGCATCTGCAGGGCGGCAATGCCCTGCCCGTTGGGAGGCAATTCCCAAACGTCGTACCCCCGGTAATTCACTGAAACCGGGGTCACCCATTCTGCAGTGTGGGCCGCAAGGTCTTCCACTGAAAGAAAGCCCCCCTGGGATTGGATGAAATCTGCCATGGTTTTGGCAATCGCGCCTTTGTAGAAGGCATCGCGCCCGCCCCGTGCAATGGCGCGATAGGTGTTGGCCAGGAACGGGTTTCGGTAGATTTCCCCTTCCCCCGGGAGCCTGCCCCCATTTTGGGCGATATACGTTTCCCGGATGTTCGGAAAGCCCTGTCGCTCGAAAAAAGGAACGGAGTTCCCCATGTACCAGGCAATGAGTTGTGTGAGTGGAAACCCGTTTTCCGCATAGGCGATGGCCGGCTCCAAAAGGTCTTCCATGGGAAGGGTCCCGAATTTATCGTGCAGGGCAAACCAGCCGCTTACGGCCCCGGGGACGCTTACCGGCAGGGGCCCGTGCGACGGGATTTTCTCCAGGCCTTCTTTCCTGAAATAATCGAGCGACAGGGCTTCGGGCGACCGGCCACTGGCATTCAGGCCATAAAGCTTTTGGGTTTTTGCATCCCACACGATAGCGAACAAATCGCCCCCAATGCCGGAGCCCGTGGGCTCCATCAACCCCAGGGCAGCGTTGGCAGCAATGGCGGCATCTATGGCCGTGCCCCCTTTTTTGAGGATGTCCAGTCCGACCTGGGTAGCCAGGGGGTGGCTGGTCGCGACCATGCCGTTTTGGGCAAGCACGGGAGAACGGGTGGCCCTGAGGTCCCCGGTAATTCGATCCTGGGCGGAAAGCAGGGAAAACCCGGCCATAAAAAAGAAACATAGTAGTGAAAAGCGCTTCATGGAAATAAGATATGGTGAACCGTTTAAAGGTAAAGAATTCAGGCCAGAACACTGAAATGTGGCGGCGGGTTGACGGGAACTCCGGGGAGGAGGGGGCTATTGATGATTATTCAGAGCGCATATAGAAAACGGGGGAGCCCCCTCCCCCTAAAACCAAGATACCCCAAAAGGCTGCAAAAGCCTTTCAGGCCTTCCAAAATGTAAAGACTTTGAACCCCCCGGCCGGCAAACAAGACCCCTATAAGGTACAAAAAGGAAAGGCATCGGGTTTCCTGGGGTTTAGGCCTTAAGCTGGCAACGCCCCGGTGGCAGCCCACTCCCCAATCCATTTCCCCATAAGGGCCACCCATTCGTCCCGGTCGTTCAGGCAGGGGATATGGCGGTATTCTTTCCCGCCGGCTTCCAGGAACTCTTCTTCGCCTTCCATGGCGATTTCCTCCAGGGTTTCCAGGCAATCGCTCACAAAAGCCGGGGTAATTACCGCCAACCGGGCCTTGCCTTCTTTGGCCAGGCGTTCGAATTCATAGTCGGTATACGGCTTTAGCCACGGATCCCCGGCCAGTCGGCTCTGGAAGGAAGAACTGACCTTTTCTTCCGGCAAATCGAGGGCCTTTTTCACCAGTTCCGTCGTGTCGTAGCACTGATGGCGATAGCAGGTATAATGGGCCACGGAGTTGGTCTGGCAGCATTGGCCGTCAATTTTGCAGTGGAAGTGGGTCGGGTCCGATTTGCGGATATGCCGCTCGGGGATGCCGTGATACGAGAACAGCACATGGTCGTACTCAAAATCTTTAAGGCCCTCGGCAATAGAACCCGCAAGTACCCCGATGTAGTCCTTGTTGCTGTAAAAGGCAGGCATGGTGGTCACGTGTATGTGCGGAAATTTCGCCGCCTGTACCTCCAGGGCCCTGACCACCACGGTTTCGTAGGAACTCATGGCGTAGTGCGGGTATAGGGGTACCAGCAGCACTTCATCCACCCCTTTTTCATGTAACTCGCGCAACCCTTCTTCGATGGACCCGGACCCGTAACGCATGCCCAGGGCAACCGGGAGGTCGGTTTGTTCCCGTACCTTTTCCAGAAACCGGTTGGAGATGACAATGAGGGGGGAACCCTCCTCCCACCAGATTTTCTGGTATGCTTTGGCGGAGCGTTTTGGGCGGGTCTGTAAAATGATCCCCCTGACCAGGATATTCCTCAGCCACTTAGGGGCGTCGATGACCCTTTCATCCATCAGGAATTCATCGAGGTAGGGTTTCACGTCTTTCGGGGTGGGGCTGTCAGGGGAGCCCAGGTTAACCAGTAATACACCTTTCATGGCAGGGGTTGTGTTTTAAGGATCAGGTTGTTTGAAGGTATGGCAAAAATACACGTTCAGGGGCAAGAAAGCCATCGGGAACCTCACAGATTCCATTATAGGGCCATAAGAAAAACCAATTTCCGCGGGTATCGGGCCCCTTCTTCAGAATTTATTACCTTAAAGGGGTAAAAATCTCCCCTATGGCAGACCAGCTTTTCCCTGATCCGACCCAGCGTTCGATTTTTTACCTCAGCCTGACCCTGCTCCTGATGATTGGGGCGTATATCGCCATTGGGGCCCTTTTGCGGCATTTTGGAAAACACCCGAAGTATTTATTGCCCTCAGACTCCATCCGAAAAGTGGCCCGGCCCCTGGTGCTGGTGCTTTTTTCGCTTTTCCTCAGGATGGAATCGCTTCGCGAACTGCTCGGGATGGAATCCTTTGGCGTGTATTTCCGAAGGGCGAGTACCCTGCTTTTTATTGCCGGGTTCACCTGGTTGATCATCAGGGCGCTGGGGATTGTCAAAAAGTTGTTGATCGCCCGGTATGATATCGATGGCGACGACAACCTCAGGGCCCGAATCGTCTTCACCCAGTTCAATATCCTGGAGCGAATCATCGTCTTTATTGTCGTGGTCCTGGCAATCGGAGCTGCCCTGATGAGTTTTGATAGCATCCGGGAGGTGGGGGTGAGTATCTTCGCCTCTGCAGGGGTGGCCGGGATTATCGTCGGATTCTCGGCGCAGAAGCTCATTGCCACCATCCTGGCCGGGATTCAGGTGGCCCTTACCCAGCCCATACGCCTAGATGACGTGGTGGTGGTGGAGGGGGAATGGGGTCGGGTGGAGGAGATTACCCTGACCTTCGTGGTCGTCCGTATTTGGGACAAACGCAGGCTGGTGTTGCCGACCACCTATTTTATTGAGAAGCCATTCCAGAACTGGACCAGGGCTTCCACGGACCTGCTCGGTACGGTATTTATCTATACCGATTACACGGTGCCTTTTGATGCCCTGAGGGACGAACTCCACCGCATTGTTGCCGCTGCCGACCAGTGGGATGGGGAGGTTGCCAATATCCAGGTCACCGATTCGAGGGCCGAATACGTCGAGATCAGGGCTACGGTAAGCGCCCGGGACTCCGCAAAGGCCTGGGAACTCCGTGTACTTGTTCGCGAGAAACTCATTGCCTTCCTCCAGGAAAAGTATCCGGGAAGCATAGCGCATCAAAGGATCCTGATCAATGGGGATGCGAAGGGCGCCCCTTAGTCCCCGGTTTCCGTTATTTTTGTCCAAACCGCAGAATGGTATGATACGCCTGTTGCTCCTTACCGTTTTCCTCCTTGGGGAGGTCCTTTATGGACAGGCCCAGCCCGTCTCCTGCAGCCCGGAAGACCGTCGGGTTTTCGAACGCCTGATGCGCGACCTGCCGGCACATAAGGGCCTTCCCGTTGGAGAGGCCACGGTACTGGCCGGGAAGGCGTTGCTGGGGACCCCGTACAGGGCCAATACCCTGGAAGTGTCGGGGGAGGAACCCCTGGTGGTCAATTTCAGCGGGCTCGACTGCACCACCTTTGTGGAGAATGCCCTCGTTTTGGGGCGGATGATGGTCCTTGGGCAGGCCGATTGGGAGGCCTACCTTCGGGCCCTCGAAGAAGTCCGGTACCGGGGCGGGGAAAGGGCGGGCTATCCCTCCCGCCTTCATTATTTCAGTGAATGGATCCACGACAATGCACGAAAGGGCCTCGTTTCCGACATCACGCCGGAACTGGGGGGCGTGCTGGTTTCGAAGGCGATTGATTTTATGGGCACCCACCGGGAGCGTTACCCCTTGCTCGCACAGGAGGACATCTACGGCGAGATCCTCCAAATGGAAAGGGGACTCCGGGGCGTCCCGCTTTATGTGTTGCCGCGGGATGAAGTAGCCGCGAGGGAAACAAAATTAAGGGATGGAGACATCATTGCCCTGGCCACCGACATCCCGGGCCTGGATGTGACCCATACCGGAATCGCCCTGCGCCTTGCGGACGGTCGGATCCACCTGCTGCATGCCTCCACCCAGGGGCAGGTGATGATCACGGAGGAACCCCTTGCCGATTACCTCGAAAAGGTTAGCCGCAATACGGGGATCATGGTCGCCCGCCCGCTCCAACCATTCCCTTAAACCGCAACCGGTATGGAGGAAACCACTTTTTTTGCGGAGTTATTTGCGGGGGTAAACCCCTGGCACCTGGCAGGGCTATTTTTCCTTGGGGGGGTTGCTTTTTTGTTTTCGACCCTGGCCGGAGGGGGTGGGGCCCTGTTGATGCTCCCGGTCCTGAATGCTTTTCTGGGCGCCGGAGCGACGGCCCCGGTGGCGAACCTGGGGAATTTCATCGGCCGCCCTGCCCGGTTGTTCCTGTTCTGGAAGGAGATCCACTGGAAATTATGCGGGTATTACGCCCTCCCGGCTATGGCCGGGGCCTGGATCGGATCGTGGGTCTTCGGCAGTATGCAGCTCCCCTGGCTGCAATTGCTGATAGGCCTTTTTCTGGTCAGCACCCTTTTTCAGTTCCGATTTGGACAAAGGGAACGGTCCTTTGATATGCCCGCCCCCTGGTTTGCCCCGCTGGGCTTTGTTACGGCCATCCTGGGCACGCTGGTCGGGGCCACAGGGCCGGTACTGAACCCGTTCTACCTGAATGCGGGCCTGCAGAAAGAGTCCCTGATTGCCACTAAAACGGCGAACTCCTTTTTTACCGGCCTGGCACAGCTTGGCGGGTATACCTTTTTCGGGGTCCTCTCGGGCCCATACTGGACCTATGGCATCGCCCTGGGCCTTGGGGCTGTTGTGGGAAACCTCCTGGGCAAGCATTTTCTGGGCCGGATTTCGTCCCAGGGGTTTCGGTTGCTCCTCCTCCTCTTTATGGTACTTTCCGGCCTGATGATCTGCTATGCGGCCCTGGGGGAACTCCTGGGTTAGGCCCGGTCAGGGCAATTTTAGGCAATACCGCAGGCCCCCCAGCAAGTGCTTCCGGAAATTCGGGTCGTCGTATGCAGCCTCGGTGTGGCCCAAACCCGTGTAGAAGGACCTCCCCCCATCGTATTCGCGATACCAGGCAATCGGGTGGTCTTCCCCGTGTTTCCCTCCCTGGTACGTGGATTCATCGAGCCGCAGGACCACTTTTAACCCCGGTTGGAGGTCCCTGAAGTTGTACCATTCGTCAAAGTGGTCCCAGGTTGCCCCGAGGTGGGCCGTGGAAGGGTGGGTTGGGGAAACCACTTCCAAACGCGCCCGTTGTTGTTCCGGGTGGCTGTCGAACCAGGCCCCCACCAACCCGCCGTACCAGGGCCAGTCGTATTCCGTATCCGTGGCCGCATGAATGCCCATAAAGGCCCCCCCTCCCCGGATGAACCCGCGAAAAGCTTCTTCCTGCTCAGGCCCCAGGACGTCTCCTGTGGTACTCAGGAAGATGACCAGCCCGTAGCGGGAAAGGTTCTTCGGATTGAATTGCAGGGAATCTTCGGTCTGGTCGAGGGAAAGGCCCGCAGATTCGGCCAATACCCTAAGGGTGGCTACCCCCTTTTCGATGGACTGGTGGCGGTACCCGTTGGTTTGCGTAAATACAAGGATCCGCTTGTCAGACCCTGCAACAGGGTCCCCGTTGCCGCCTGTCTGGGAGCAGGCTGCAGACAGGCTGAAGAACAGTAGAAGGGTGGCGGAAAAATGGGCTGGGAGTAGCTTCATGGCATATAGGTGCGTTGGAATCTCTTGTTAAGGTAAGGTGTTTTCTGCGTTCAGGACCGTTGTCGGGCCAGGGACAACGTATATTTTTTAGGGGTGGTGTTGTATTTCTTCCGAAATGCGGCGATGAAGTGGCTTGCCGTGCTGTAGCCTACTTTTAACCCCACCTCGTTCACATTGAATTTGCCTGTTTCCAGCATTTTACGGGCCGTTTCCATCTTGTAATCGAAAAGGAAACTGTATACCGAATCGCCGTAGATCTGCCGGAAACCTTCCTTGAGTTTTTTGAGGCTCAGGCCTATTTCATCGGCCAGTTCCTGCAGGCCGGGGGGTTCGGCCATGCGCTGGATAATGATTTCCTTGGCCAGGCGGATCCTCCGGATGTTCTCTTCGTCGACCAGGAAAGGGCATTGCTCCGAATCCGATTCCGGGTTGCGGTTGAAATACAGGGAGAGCAGCTCGTAGACTTTGGCCCGTGAATACAGCAAGCGGGCAGACGGATGGGTGTGTTCGTTCCAAAGCTGGCTCAGGACCACCGAAATCCCGGGGCTGGTCGGATAGTGCTGGTAATATTTTTTATCCCGGTTTTCAGGGCTGAGGAACGGGATGTACGACGCTTCTGAGGTAAACAGGGAGTGAAATTTACGGATGGTCATCAAAATGGAAACCAGCCAGGTATCGGGGCTGAGGTCGCACTGGATATCGAGGGGGGTCCTGGGGTTGTACAGCACCATGGATTGGTCTCCCTGGATTTCCATGGTATAGCGGCCCTGGTTATACAGGAACCGGGCCTGTCCTTTCAGGCAGAAATGCAGCTGCAGGAACTGCCGGTCTGCCATGCGCTCCACCCGTATCGGCTGGGTCCCTGGGTTGGCGGCCTGTAACATAAAGAACTCCGGTTCCAGTTCGAATTCACGAAGTGGACTGCCAGCGACATTTTTTTCAGCGTCTCCCATGGGTCATCCGGGTTTTTTATTTAGAATACTTCTAAACTGTTTGACAGCAAATGCTTGCCTTTTGGACAAAGTTACGGAATTTGGCCCTCTTTTGCCCATTTGACCCAAACCGATATAATTTGGACCTGTAGCGTTATTTTTGCCCGGGGATTCCTGTTATTTTTGCCGGTGCCGCAACGAGGTTCATGAAAAAGTATCACATTTCGAGACACCACCGCTTCCTGGTCGTGGGCCTGAGCTTCCAAAAGGCCGATGCCGCCATGAGGGGTAAATTCGCCCTGGATGAGGCCGCGGTCGACAGGTTGATGGAACAGGCCCGGGAAGAGGGCATCGACGGGTTGCTGGTCACCAGTACCTGCAACCGGACTGAACTTTATGGGTTTGCCTCGGCCCCCCAGCACCTGATCCGGCTGTTGTGCCACCACAGCAACGGGACCCCGGAAGATTTTGAGCAGGTCGGCTATGTATATCAGGACCAGGAAGCGATTTCCCACCTTTTCCGGGTAGGTTCCGGGCTGGACAGCCAGATCCTGGGGGACTTTGAAATCATCAGCCAGCTCAAAAAAGCATTCCTCAAATCGCGGGAGAAACACCTGGCCAATGCGTTTCTCGAACGCCTGTGCAACTCCGTCATCCAGGCCAGCAAGCGCATTAAGAATGAAACGGGGATTTCCTCAGGGGCCACTTCCGTGGCCTTTGCCGCCGTGCAGTACCTTCTTGCCCGGGTACCGGAAATCAGCCAACGCAACATCCTCCTCCTGGGTACGGGAAAGATCGGGCGCAACACCTGTGAAAACCTGGTGAAGCATACCCGCAACCCCCAGATTACCCTGATCAACCGCACCCGCGACAGGGCAGAGGAAGTTGCGGGCAAATTTGACGTGAACGTCAGGCCCTATGAAGATCTGGAAGAAGCTATTGCAAAAGCGGACATCCTGATAGTGGCCACAGGGGCCGCCCAACCGACGGTCCGCCCGGAAATGATCCCGGCAGGGGCCGCCAAATGGATAATGGATTTGTCCATCCCCATGAATGTGGACCCTGAAATCGGGAAAAAGGCCGGGGTTACCCTGGTAAACCTCGACGAGCTGTCGCGGATTACCGATGGCACCCTGGAAGCGAGGAAAAAATATATCCCGCTGGCGGAATCCATCATTGAAGCGGTGCATTCGGAATTCAACCAGTGGTTGGAAACCCGGCGATACGCCCCTGTGATCAGGGCGCTGAAGCAGAAACTGAAAACCATACAGGAAGAGGAGCTGGATTTTCAGTCCCGCAAAATCGAGGGCTTCGATGCCTACCAGGCCGGGCAGGTTTCTGACCGTATCATCCACAAAATCACCCGGCAGTTTGCGAATCACCTGAAAGATTCGGAGATTGATCCCGAAGAAAGCCTGGAACTGATTCGTAAAGTTTTCCAGTTAGAAATAGAAACTCCATGAGCAAACGGCTCCGGATCGGAACCCGTGACAGTGAATTGGCGTTATGGCAGGCCCGCAAGGTCCAGTCCCTGCTTCAGGCGGGAGGGCAGGACACGGAATTGATGCCGGTCAAATCCACGGGCGACCTGATCCTCGACAAACCCCTTTATGAACTGGGGATTACCGGGATTTTTACCAAGACCCTCGATGTGGCCCTGCTACGGAAGGATATCGACCTTGCGGTGCATTCCATGAAAGACGTACCCACAGGACTTCCCAGGGGCATTGTACAGGCAGCGGTCCTGAAGCGGGCCAATCCCCTCGACATCCTGGTCCACAAAGGCCTCGACTTCCTGAATGCGGAAGGGGTGGTGGCCACGGGAAGTTTGAGGCGCAAGGCCCAGTGGCTGCACCGGTACCCCCTGCATGAGATCGTCGACCTGAGGGGAAATGTCAATACACGGCTGCAGAAACTCGCCGACCACGGCTGGGATGCCGCTATTTTCGCGGCGGCGGGCCTGGAGCGGATCGGATTACTCCCGGACCGGTTTTCCACCCTGCAATGGATGTTGCCGGCCCCTGCCCAGGGCGCCATGATGGTAGTGGCCAGGGAGGGGGATACCCATGCCCTCGAAGCCCTTTCCGGGCTGAACGATCCGGAAACGGAGCGGTGTACTGCCGTGGAGCGCGAATTTTTGAGGGAACTGGAAGGGGGTTGTACCGCACCCATCGGCGCCCTCGCCGTGGAGGAACAGGGGCGCATCCGGTTTCGGGGAGGCCTGTTCTCCCTCGATGGCGCCCGCAAAGTCCTGGTGGAAAAGGAAACAAATGCAGAGGCTATTTCCGGGTTCGGGCGCCGATGTGCCCGGGAAATCCTCGACTCCGGCGGAGGGGCTATCCTGGAGGAGGTCAGAAAAACCCTCTCGCGATGAAAACCCTGCTCTCCACCAGAAGGCTGGCTACGTCCCACCGGGAACTCCTGCAGGCCTCGGGCTGGGCCGTAACGGATTACGACGCCATAGCCATAACCCTACATCCCACCCCTTACGAACCTAAAGGGGATGCGGCTATTTTCAGCAGCAAGCACGCCGTGCGGGCGTGTTTCCCGGAGGACATGCCGGAAGCCCCGTCGGACAAGCCCTGCCTCTGCGTGGGGGAGACCACGGCAGCGCTGTTGCGCGAAAAGGGGCTTCCCGTACTGGAAACAGCCCCCTCAGCCAGGGATCTTGCAGCCCGGATCGAAAAGGGTTATCGCGACTGGTCGTTTACCTACTATTGCGGCAACCGAAGGCTCGATACCCTGCCGCAAGCCCTGGATTCCCTGGGTGTTTCCTGGGAAGAGATAGTGGTTTATCATACCGGGACTGTCCATAGGGCTTTCGACCAGGCGTTTGACGGCCTCCTGTTTTTCAGCCCCAGCGGGGTGGAGAGTTATGCCCGCATGAACCCTTTCGGCAAGGCAACGGCCTTTTGTATCGGCCCCACCACAGCTGCGGCGGCAAGAAAATATACCGAACGTATTTTAATTTCAGAAACCCCGGATATCGGGGCCGTGATTGCATTGGCCCTGAGTCAGAAGGACCCCGTAAAATAAATTGCATATGGCGCCATCGGTTAAGAACGACCTTTTTCTCAAAGCCCTCAAAGGCGAACCGGTTTCCAGGCCACCGGTCTGGATGATGCGGCAGGCAGGCCGCTATCTTCCAGAATTTCGGGAGATACGCGATAAATACGATTTTTTCACCCGATGCCAGACGCCCGAGCTGGCCTCTGAAATCACGGTACAACCCATTCGCCGTTTTGGGATGGATGCCGCCATTTTGTTCAGCGATATCCTTGTGGTGCCCCAGGCCATGGACATCGAAGTGGAGATGAAACCCGGGGTGGGCCCCTGGCTCCCCAACCCGGTCCGCTCTGCTCAGGATGTCGATAAGGTTCAGATCCCGGACGTACAGGAGTCACTGGGGTATGTGATGGACGCCATACGGATGACCAACGAAAAACTCGAAGGAGTGGTGCCCCTGATCGGCTTTGCGGGATCGCCCTGGACGATCTTTTGCTATTGCGTACAGGGTCAGGGCAGCAAGAATTTCGACCTGGCCAAATCCTTTTGCTTTACCGAACCCACGGCTGCCCATGCCCTGCTGCAAAAAATCACCGATACCACCATCGCCTACCTGAAGGCCAAAGTGGAAGCCGGGGTGCATGCGGTACAACTTTTTGATTCCTGGGGGGGGATGCTTTCCCCGGCCGACTACCAGGAATTCTCCTGGCAATACCTGCAGCAGATCGTTACAGCCTTAAAGCCCCTCACGCCCGTTATCGTCTTTGGGAAGGGATGTTGGTTTGCCCTGGAGACCATGGCGGAAAGCGGGGCTTCCGCCCTTGGGGTAGACTGGACCTGTGCCCCAAAAACCGCCCGCCGCCTGAGTGGCGGAAAGATTACCCTCCAGGGGAATTTTGATCCGGCCCGCCTGCTTTCGCCCCCCGAAACCATCCGCAAAATGGTCCATGATATGATCCGGGAATTTGGCGTCGACCGCTACATCGTCAACCTGGGCCATGGCATCCTGCCCAATGTACCCGTATCCCACGCAGGGGCATTTATTCAGGCCGTAAAAGACTACCATGAAGGATAAATTTTACGCCTATATCGAGGAATTGCAGGACCGGATAACCGGGGCCCTCGAAGCCGAGGACGGCGGGGCCCGCTTCCGGGAAGACCTCTGGCAGCGTCCCGAGGGCGGGGGCGGCCGTACCCGGGTGATCGAAAACGGGTCGGTATTTGAAAAAGGGGGGGTCAACATTTCTGCAGTGCACGGCCCCCTCCCGAAAAGCATGCAACAGTATTTCGGGGTGGGGGAGGTTGATTTTTTTGCCTGCGGGCTGAGCCTGGTCCTCCATCCAAAGAGCCCCATGGTCCCTACCGTGCATGCCAACTGGCGGTATTTTGAGATGTATGATAAAGGGGGCAAGGTCGTGGACCAGTGGTTTGGGGGCGGGCAGGACCTTACCCCTTACTACCTTTTTGAGGAAGATGCCCGCCATTTCCACGCCGTCTGCAAGGCGGCCTGTGATGCCCATGACCCGGGGTTCTACCCGGAGTACAAACAAAAGTGCGATGCCTACTTCCGGAACCACCACCGCGGAGAGGCCAGGGGGGTCGGGGGCCTTTTCTTCGACTACCTCAGGCCAGGGGAGGGCCGCAGCACAGGCGACTGGTACGGGTTTGTGACTGAAGTGGGGGATTCCTTCCTCCGGGCCTACCTGCCCATTGTCCAACGGCGGAAAGGACTCCCTTATGAAGCCCGGCACCGCGATTGGCAGGAGATCCGAAGGGGGCGCTATGTGGAGTTTAACCTGGTCCACGACAAGGGGACGCTTTTCGGGCTGAAAACCAACGGGCGTATCGAAAGCATCCTGATGAGCCTGCCGCCAGCCGTGCAGTGGCGGTACGACCACCACCCGGAACCGGGAAGCGAGGAGGCAGCCCTGATCAAAGTCCTTGAAACTCCCGTGGAATGGGTTTGAAGCGGTGGGTTCTGGTTTTCCTTCTTGGAGGCCCTGCTTTTGTGCAGGGGCAGGAGCCCCTGCCTGCAAGGGATACCTTGCCCTATATCACCACTTTTCCAAACCAGATCACCTTCAGGACCGGATGGCAGCAGACCGAAAACCGGTTTTTGCTCAGGGATGAGGCAGGGGATGCCTTCCGTTACAGGCCTATAAGCAGAAACCAACTGAAGGTTTCTGCCCAGTTTCGCGCCCTGGATGTCAGCTTTGGTTTTGCCCCTGCTTTTCTGAATCCCGAGCGGGATGAGGAAGGGGCCCGGTTGTTCAATATGAACCTCCGGTTATTTGCAGGCAGGTGGATGCAAACCTTCGATTATTACGACCAGCGGGGATATTTCGGGAAATTTGAGGACCTGGAGGTCTACCTCCCCAATTTTGAGTCGCGTAAATTTGGGGGTACCACGGCCTATGTGTTCAACCCGAATTTTTCCTTCCGAGCCCTAATTTCCCAGAACGAATGGCAACACCGCAGTGCCGGCAGTTTTGTCCCCCGGTTTGTGGCCTATTACACCCGATATCGGCTCGACCTGGGGGAAGGCAATGCGGCCCGGGCGCACTCCTACGATTTTGGCCTCGGCCCCGGGTACCATTACAACTGGGTCATTGGAAGGAATGTGCTGGTCTCCCTGGGGAATACCACCGGGCTTGGTGTCAATATCCTGGAAGAGGATGGGGCGTCTACTACTTCCCTGTTATGGGAGAGTGTTTTTCGGGGAGGGTTTGGCTATAATTCAGACCGCCTTTTTTTTGGCCTGGACCTCGGGTATACCTTCCTGGAGCACAGGGCCGAAAGGAATATTCGCCTCGACGACCGCCTGTATTTTATCGAAGCCTATTTGGGATACCGCATCCGCGCCCCTAAAAATTGGATCGCCCGGGCTGACGCCATTAATCGTAAATTTGGCTGGGATTAATCCTTAATATCCAAAACAGATGTACCCACTTCAAAGAAACCGACGCCTCAGGACCAGCCCGGCCCTCCGGAACCTGGTCCGGGAAACTTCCCTGAGCCCGGATGACTTCCTGGTACCCCTTTTTGTTGTCGAAGGGCAGGGAGTACGGGAAGAAATTGCCTCCATGCCCGGGTATTACCGCCTCAGCCTGGACCATTTGAAAACCGAGGTAAAAGAGCTATGGGCAATGGGGCTCAAAGCGGTCCTGCTATTTGTAAAGGTACCCAACAGCCTGAAGGATAATACCGGAAAGGAAGCCCTGAACCCGGGGGGGCTGATGCAGCGGGCCATCAAAACTATAAAGGAGGCCTGTCCGGAAATGTGGGTCATGACCGATGTGGCCCTGGACCCCTACTCCCGGTTTGGGCACGACGGCATTGTGGAAGCCGGCCGTATTTTGAATGACCCGACGGTGGAGGTGCTGGGAGCCATGGGCGTTTCCCATGCCCGCGCCGGGGCCGACATGCTTGCCCCCAGCGACATGATGGACGGGCGCATCCTCGGCATCCGCACAGCCCTGGATGAGGCGGGGTTTTCCGATACAGGGATCATGAGTTACAGCGCCAAGTATGCCAGCGCCTTTTACGGGCCGTTCCGTGAAGCCCTGGATTCTGCCCCTGTGGCCGGGGAGGAGGCCCCTGCAGACAAGAAGACCTACCAGATGGACCCGGGCAACCGCAGGGAGGCCCTTAAGGAAACGGAGGCGGATATCGCAGAAGGGGCCGACATTGTGATGGTTAAGCCCGGGTTGTGCTACCTCGACATCGTCAGGGACCTGCGCGAAGCTTTCGATGTACCCCTGGCCGTCTACCAGGTTTCCGGGGAATACGCCATGCTGAAGGCGGCTGCTGAAAAGGGCTGGCTGGACCACGATGCGGTAATGATGGAACAACTGCTGTCTATCAAGCGGGCAGGGGCGGACCTCATTGCCACGTATTTTGCCAGGGAGGCGACACGCCTGCTGGGGTAGGAAGAAATCGTAATGGACGAATGGGGTGGCCGGGATGCCTTACCCCGGGGCCAATTTTCTTTGGAATAACCGACCGCGCAAAAGGGGCTTGACCCCCGATTTCACGGAAAACCCCTTTCCTGGACCTGGCCCCACCCGATGAAATTTGTTGTATCTTGGATCAACCAAAATAGCTTTATGGGCCTTTTGTTTTTCTACGCCTTTCTGTCCATCTTTTTTTCTTTCCTGTGCTCCATTCTGGAAGCGGTTTTGCTCAGCATTACCCCTACTTTCCTCAACCTTAGGAAAAAAGAGGGGAAAGCCTTTGCCGTTACCCTGGAGGAGCTTAAAAAAGATGTGGACCAGCCGCTGATCGCCATCCTTACCCTGAACACCATCGCGCATACCGTTGGGGCCATTTTGGTGGGGGTACAGGCCAAGGCGGTCTACACCGATTATTATGGGCAGCAAAGCCACACCCTTTTGGGGTTCCGTTTTACGGAAGACCTCATGGTCGCGGTGGTTTCGACCCTGATGACCCTGCTGATCCTGGTAGCTTCGGAGATCATCCCGAAAACCATAGGGGCTACGTACTGGAAGCAACTGGCGGGTTTTGCTGCCCTTGCCCTGAAGGCCATGGTATGGATTATGCGGGTAACCGGCCTAATGTGGATGTTGCAGCTGTTTACCCGATTGATCGGAAAAAGCCACCACGGCAGCGTGCTGAGCCGGGAAGATTTTACGGCCATGGCCGACATCGCCCATGAAGAGGGGGTATTTGAAGAATCTGAATCCAAGGTGATCAAAAACCTGCTCCAATTCGAGGAGATCCGGGTAAAGGACGTGATGACCCCGCGTACCGTGATGAAGATTGCGCCCGAAACCCAGACCATAGAAGCTTTTTTTAAGGAAAACCCCAGGCTTCGTTTTTCGCGGATCCCCGTGTATGGGGAATCGCAGGATACGATAACGGGTTTTGTGCTTAAGGACAACGTGCTGGAGGAATTGATCAATGACAATGGGAACATGACCCTGGCTGAAATCCGCCGCGACCTGCTGGTAACCCGGAGGGAGACGCCTATCCCGCAGTTGTTCGATACCCTGATCCGCAACCGGGAGCACGTGGCCCTGGTGGTGGATGAATACGGGTCGGTTAGCGGCCTGGTGACCATGGAAGACGTCATTGAAACCCTCCTTGGGCTGGAGATCATGGATGAAAGCGACAACGTGGAAGACCTGCAGTTGCTGGCGCGTAAAAAATGGGAAGACCGGGCCAAGCGGTCGGGCATCATCTGATACCCATGGAACAGGCGCACCTGCAGACCCCCCTGGGTTGGATCACCCTTAAAGGAAGCACTGGCGGGCTTTCCTCGCTCCGGTGCTGCGAGGAGCCTTTGGAAAGGGGCCTGATCCCTCCTTCCCTGGCCCGGGCTTGTGCGCAGGTGCATGAATATTTCGAAGGAGGCAGGAAAAGGTTTGACCTGCCCCTGGACCTTCGGGGCACCGCCTTCCAGAAAAAGGTATGGGAAGCCCTCCTGGAAATCCCCTTTGGGGCCACCTGGTCTTACGGGGAACTCGCCACGAGGCTGGGCGATCCCGGGGCAGTGCGGGCGGTGGCTGCCGCCAATGCCCGCAACCCGGTTTGGATTGTAGTGCCCTGCCACAGGGTAGTGGGGGCAGACGGTTCCCTTACCGGCTATGCCGGTGGGATCGGACGAAAGAAGTGGCTGCTGGAGCATGAAAGCCCCCCGATACAGACCTCGCTATTCAGCCCGTCCGGCTTTCCCGGGACTGTCTGAACAGCCATCCGGGCGTAAAACACGTCCCCTGAGGGCGAATTTCAGAAGAAAACCTTATTTTGTTATAAACCACTCGCATGATTGCCAAAGTCCCCTTGGGCAATATCCTTTTCCTGGACATCGAAACGGTGCCCCAGGCCGTGGCCTATGAGCAGTTGCCCGGGGAGGCCCGGGAGTTGTTTGCGCTCAAAACGCAGTACCAGCGCAAGGAGGAGGTCAGTGCAGAGGAATTTTATGAGCGGGCAGGGATTTGGGCGGAATTCGGGAAGGTGATATGCATTTCCGTCGGGTATTTCCAGGGGAGCGGTACGGCCAAAACCTTCAGGGTGCGCAGTTTCAGCGGTGAAGAAAAGCAGTTGCTGCTGGCCTTCAGGGACCTGCTGGACACGTATTTCAACCGGCCCCAACACCTGCTTTGCGCGCACAACGGAAAGGAGTTCGATTTTCCCTACCTTGCCAGGCGCATGGTCATCCACGGGATCGCCCTGCCCTCCAAACTCTCGCTTTTTGGCAAAAAACCCTGGGAAGTGCCCCACCTGGACACGATGGAGCTCTGGAAATTCGGTGACTTCAAGCATTATACCTCCCTCAGGCTCCTGGCGTATGTTCTGGGGATCCCCTCCCCGAAGCAGGACCTGGATGGCAGCATGATCCGGCAGGTGTATTACGAAGAAGGCGACCTGGACCGGATTGTTCAGTATTGCGAGCTCGACGTCATTACCACCGCCCAGGTCTTCCGGCGTTTCCGGCAGGAACCCCTGCTGGAGGAATCGCAGATCATCAGGGTGGAATAGCCTTCGGGGGGAAACCCTGGCCCGCCCATCGCCACGGCCCGGGGCACATCGAAACCTGGCTTTGTTTGCGTAGTTTTGCACCATACCAATTCTATATGCTCGAGAAAAAAGACATTTCCTATGAACGCGCGATCCTGGTCGGCATCATCACCCGGGAACAACCTGAAGAAAAGGTTCAGGAATACATGGATGAGCTGGAGTTCCTGACCTATACGGCCGGGGGCGAGGTGATGAAGCGTTTTGTGCAACGGGTGGAAATCCCCAACCCGAAAACCTTCATCGGCAGCGGGAAATTGCAGGAAATTGAAGACTACGTAAAGGAGCATGAAATTGGCGCGGTCATCTTCGACGATGAACTGAGCCCTGTACAACAACGCAATATTGAACGGCAGCTCCGGTGTAAAATCCTCGATCGCACCGGGCTTATCCTCGATATTTTCGCCCAGCGGGCCACCACGAGTTACGCCCGGACCCAGGTGGAGCTGGCCCAGTATGAATACCTCCTGCCAAGGCTTACCGGCCTTTGGACCCACCTGGAACGCCAGCGGGGGGGGATCGGGATGCGGGGCCCAGGGGAAACGGAAATCGAAACCGACCGTCGTATCGTCCGCGACCGGATTGCCCTGTTGAAAAAGAAACTGGAAAAAATTGACCGACAGATGGAAACCCAGAGGGGCAACCGTGGCGCCCTGGTCCGCGTGGCCCTGGTCGGGTATACCAATGTGGGCAAGTCCACCCTGATGAACGTGATCAGCAAAAGCGAGGTTTTTGCCGAGAACAAGCTTTTTGCCACCCTCGACACCACGGTGCGCAAGGTCGTCCTGGGAAACCTTCCGTTCCTGTTGAGCGACACCGTGGGGTTTATCCGCAAACTTCCCACCCAGTTGGTCGAAAGTTTTAAAAGCACCCTCGACGAGGTCCGGGAAGCCGACTTGCTGCTCCATGTGGTGGATATTTCCCACCCGAGTTTTGAAGACCATATAGAATCGGTCAACCAAATCCTATCGGAAATCGATTGCGCTGATAAAGATACCCTCATGGTGTTCAACAAAATTGACCAGTACCGGGCGGAGGTCCTGGATGCCGACGACCTGGTCACGCAGCGGACGTCAAGGCACTATTCCATAGGGGAGTGGAAAGACACCTGGATGCAACGAATGTCGGGCAATGTGGTCTTTATTTCTGCACTCAACAAGGAAAACCTCGATGAATTTCGGAAGATGGTTTACCGGGAGGTGCGCAAAATCCATATTGGCAGGTTTCCCTACAATAACTTCCTGTATCCCGAAAACCTCGACGAGTACGCCGGGGAGGGTTAAAGGGTTCCACGGTGTCAGGAAAAATGGGGCCCCGGGAGACAAAGGCGGATTTGCGGACAAAAATTCGGGAATTTTGGTCCCGGGTGCGTATCTTTACCAGTGTTTAAGTGATCGTGTTTATCCCCCAGATCTGAATTTTATCTTTCGTTCCCTTCGGGGCGAAACGTTTTTTCTTAAAAAAAGACCCCCGAAGTACGCTTCGGGGGTCTTTTGGTACCGGGCGATCCCGGATCAGAAATCATAGGTCAGCCCCAAAAGCCAGTAGGTTTGCAGCTTGTTGTCCACATTGTCAAAAGTGGGCGTCGGATCGGTGTCCGGGGTATTTTGTATGGCAAAATTGAGGGCTTCCTGTTTGTTGTCCCTGAGTCCGAATTCAAACCCCAGGCCGATATCGTTCCAGACCTTGTAGGCCAGGCTGTTGGTCCAGGTCCAGTTTGACAGGTCACTCCTTTTATAGCTCTGGAAGCCGGAAAAGGTCGATTTCCAGTCAAAGCCGCTAAAGGATTTTTCGTAGGTGGCCAGGATCTTGGCCCCGAAGGAAGATTCAAACACATCGTTCCCGTCGTTGCTGAATACGAAGTTGTAGTTCAGGGGATGGATCACCACCACCAGGTTGGTAATCGGCTTCCAGGTAACCCCGACCCCAAGGTCCAGATATCCGGGGTCGTTGAAGTTGTTCAACAGGGTGGTCCGGTATTCCATCAGGGCGGAAGCGGCCAGTTTCTCGGAAAGTTTATACCCATACAGGGACGACAGGTTGAACACGTCATTCGACTGCCGGAACCCTTCTTCGTCAGTGGGGTCGTCCTTGTCGTCGAATTGGGTCCAGGCCAGGTTGATCTGGGCGTTGTTATACCAGAAAAACTTCTCGCGGTCGAGGCGGGCGTAGGGGTTTATGGTAATGCCGATCCGCCCTGAGGCGTTGTTGGGGATCCCCTGGGCATACCAGTTGTTGAATTCGGAAATACTTCCGCCGATGGTGCCGAACGCACCGATTTTCCAACCCGGGAAAGCATCGATTTGCTTGTTCAGGTCACTGATACGACCCTGGATGGCACTTACGGAATCTTCTTTTTGTTTTCTGAGGTCCTTAAGTTCCTCAAGGGTCTGGCCGAAGGAAGCCGCCCCCGTCAAAAGCACGATCAGGGTTAACGCTAGATTTTTCATCGGTTTTTAAGTTGTATTTAGGAGCGGCAAAAGTACGGAAAAACCCGAACAGGTAAAATGAGGCTCAACTTTTTTTGAAGAGGGGGACCGCGGAGCAGGCTTCACCGAACATCACGCTTCTGGCTACATCCTGAAGGCGTTGCAGGGCCCAGAGGTACGCTGAAAGGGGCACGGGGAGCTTACTGCAGCCCTTGATGACCACCGGGCGGTCGCGGTAGGATTCCAGGTCGAGCTTTTCGAGGCATTCGTTGAACAACAGGGTTTCCAATACCTCGGAAGAACCCACGACCACTTTCCTGGCCACCGGCTTGAGGTAGGAGCCGATAAGCATATAGGCCCAGGCGGGTACAATAGCATCTGAACTGCACGAAAGCGCTACAAACCCGTCGCGGTAGGTTTCCCAGTCATGGGATTTAAGGGCATCTCGGAATTCTTTTTCGCGTAAGATCAGGCCTTCTTCCAGCCATTGGCTCAGGTCAACCCGGAAGCGTTCACCCCGGGGGTATAGTTCTTCCAGGTCCAGGGTAAGGAGCTTGCTGCTGGCCACCCGGTTGACGATTTCCTCTTTCATTCCGCAAATGCTTCAGAGCAGTCCCAATTCCAGTTTTGCTTCTTCACTCATGAGTTCCTGGGTCCAGGGCGGGTCGAAGGTAATCTCCACCTCGGCATCCTTTACTACGTCCAGGGACTTCACCTTTTCTTCCACCTCCACCGGAAGGGATTCGGCCACGGGGCAATTGGGGGAAGTGAGGGTCATCAAAATCTTCACTTCCTGGTCTTCATTTACAAAAACGTCGTAAATCAGCCCCAGTTCATAAATATCCACGGGGATTTCCGGATCGTATATGGTCTTTAAAACCCTGACGATTTTTTCGCCGAGCTCCTGGGTATCTATTGCCGTGTTCGGGTCCATAGGTTTTTGTTTAGGCGGTTATCCCTTCTTTTCGGGCTGCCTTTGTGTTTCAAAGGCCAGGGCGTAAAGTTTCAATTGTTTGACCATGCTGACCAACCCATTGGCCCGGGTGGGGGAAAGGTGTTCCTTTAGCCCGATCTCGTCTATAAAATCAGTTTTGGCCGCAAGGATATCGGCCGGTTTCTGGTTGCTGAAAGCGCGGATCAGGATGGCGATGATGCCTTTGGTAATGATGGCATCGCTGTCGGCGGTGAAGATCACCTTGTCGCCCTCCAGGTCGGCATGTACCCAGACCTTGCTTTGGCAGCCCTTGATCAGGTGGTCGTCGGTTTTGTATTGCGCTTCGATGCGGGGAAGGGATTTCCCGAGCTCGATCATATACTCATAGCGCTGCATCCAATCCTCGAACATCGAAAATTCGGCGATGATCTCCTCCTGTATTTCCTCAATCTGCATGGCCTCAATTTTTACCAAACTTACAATAAGTCGTACGCATAGTCAACTGCCCTTCCCAAATCTGCCTGCTTATGACAGCATTTGGCGGGCTTTTTCCACCCCGGCCACCAGGCGGTCCACTTCTTCCCGGGTGTTATAAAAACTGAAACTGGCCCGTACCGTCCCGGGGATGCGGTAAAAATCCATGATGGGTTGGGCGCAGTGGTGGCCCGTGCGCACCGCAATACCGAGTTTGTCCAGGATGGATCCCACGTCGTACGGATGGATCCCTTCCAGGTTGAAGGAAATCACCGGGGTTTTCCCGGGGGCCTCCCCAAAGATTTTGAGCCCGTCGATTTGCAGCAGTTGCGCTGTGGCATAGTCGAGCAATTCCGCCTCGTAGGCCGCAATACGGTCCATTCCGATCCCGTTCAGGTAATCCAGGGCAGCCCCGAAGGCGATGCCACCGCAGATATCCGGGGTGCCTGCCTCAAATTTATGGGGCAGGGCGGCATAGGTTGTTTTTTCGAAAGTTACCTCGGCAATCATTTCACCCCCGCCCTGATAGGGGGGAAGGCGGTTCAGCCAGGCTTCCTTGCCGTACAGGGCCCCTACCCCCGTAGGCCCGCAGAGCTTGTGGGCAGAAACGGTGTAAAAATCCACATCCAGGGCCTGTAAATCGGCCTTGATATGCGGGGCGGCCTGTGCCCCATCGATCAGCACCGCGGCCCCTGCGCTGTGTGCCAGCGCGATGAGCTCCTCTATGGGGTTTATGGTGCCCAGGGCGTTGGAAACATGGTTGCAGAACACCAGTTTGGTCTTCCCGGAAAGCCCTTCCCGGAAGGGCTGCAGGACCAGTTCCCCGTTTTCGTCCATCGGGATGATACGCAGGATGGCCCCGGTGCGCTCGCAGAGCATCTGCCAGGGCACGATGTTGGAGTGGTGTTCCATGGCCGACACCCAGATTTCATCCCCTTTATCCAGGAAGGCGGAAAATCCGCTGGCCACCAGGTTGATCCCGTGGGTGGTCCCCGAGGTCATAATAATTTCATGGGTATGCGCGGCATTGAAGTGGTCGCGGATCTTGGTCCGGGCCTGTTCATAGGCGTCCGTGGCTTCCTGAGACAGGGTATGCACCCCCCGGTGGATGTTGGCGTTATATCGGGAATAGTAATCGACGATCACGTCGATGACCTGCCGCGGGGTCTGGGACGTTGCCGCGTTGTCCAGGTAGACCAGGGGGTGTCCATTGACCTTTCGGGCCAGGATGGGAAAGTCTTTTCGTATTTCAGCTACATCGAACATGGTATGCGGGTTGCGGGGTGGATATACGGCAGGCGCAACAAAAATAACCCTTGCCGACAGGCGTCAGGAGGCTGTGGTCAGTTAGGCCGGGCAGGGGGTTATAATTCAAACCCCAGGCGCACCCCAAGCTTTTGGGCGATCAGTTTATTGATGCGCAGCTTTAGTTCGGGCAGCCGCACGCTTTCCAGGACGTTGTTGGCAAAAGCGTACATCAGCAGGGCCGCTGCTTCCTTTTTGGGGATACCCCTCGCCTGCAGGTAGAACAACGCATCCTGGTCCAGTTGGCCGATGGTACAGCCGTGGGAACACCGCACGTCGTCGGCAAAAATTTCCAGTTGGGGTTTGGTGTTCACACTGGCCTTATCGCTGATCAGCAGGTTGTTGTTTTGCTGGAATGCGTTGGTTTTCTGGGCGAGGCGATCTACAATGATTTTTCCGTTGAAGACCCCGGTGGAGCGATCCCCGAATATGCCCTTGTAATCCTGGTGGCTTTCGCAATGGGGTTGCTGGTGGTGTACCAGGGTATGGTGGTCCACATGCTGTTTGTCCCCCAGGATGGTCACCCCTTTCAGGGTCGATTGGATGTGTTCCCCGTCCTGGTAGAAATTCAGGTTGTTCCGCGTAAGGTTCCCCCCGAAGGAAAAGGTATGCACGCTTACCTGGCTGTTGTCTTTCTGCTGGATGTAGGTGTTGTCGATCAGGCTGGCCGATTCCCGGTCGTTTTGCACCTTGTAGTAATCCACAATGGCATTTTTAGCAGCGAAAACCTCCGTAACCGAATTGGTAAGGGTTTCGTTCTCCGTAAGGCTTTGGTGCCGCTCAATGACCTGGAGTTCCGCATTTTCCTCCACGATAATCAGGTTCCGGGGTTGCAGCATGAGCGCTGCTTCATTTCCCGTGGAAAAATGGACGATCTCGATCGGTTTTCTGGGGGCCTTGTGTTTGGGGATATAGATATAAGCCCCCTCCCGGGTAAAGGCCGTATTGAGGCTGGTCAGGGTTTCTTCCCGGGAAGCCACCTTGTTGAAGTATACGTCGATGATGGGTTTATAGACGGGCTTGCTCAGGGCAGAACTCATCAGGCAGATATCCACCCCGTCGTGGGTGGTCTCGGAAAGGTAGGAACTGTAAATGCCGTCGATGAAAACGATTTTGTACGTGTCTACCTCGTGGAGGAAATACTTTTTTACATCCCGGTATTCCAGGTCGTTGTCCTTTGTGGGGAACAGGCTGAAGTCCACCTTCTGGAGGCGTTCCAGGGAGGTGTATTTCCAGGCTTCCATCTTCCGGTGGGGAAAGCCCCGTTGTTCAAAGTTCCGGATGGCTTCTGACCGTATTTCATGTACCGGGTTGTCCAGGTCTACCTGGTTTTCAAAGGCGATAAAGGAAGCGATCAGCTTTTCTTTCAAATTCATGTCTTGGACGATTATCCCATTGGGGTTCCGTAAATCAGGCAACTACAGGACGGCTTCCTGCTTGATCCAGTCATAGCCCTTCTCCTCGAGTTCCAGGGCCAGTTCCTTGGTGCCGGACTTGGCGATCTTGCCGTTGTGCAGGACGTGCACGAAATCGGGCACGATGTATTCCAGGAGCCTTTGGTAGTGGGTGATTACAATTACTGCATTCTCCGGGGTACGCAGTTTGTTGACCCCGTTGGCCACGATCCGCAGGGCGTCGATGTCGAGGCCCGAATCGGTTTCATCGAGGATGGCCAGTTTGGGTTCCAGCATGGCCATCTGGAAGATTTCGTTCCGTTTTTTCTCACCACCCGAGAACCCTTCGTTGAGGGAGCGCGAGAGGAACTTGCGGTCGATATCGAGCAGTTCGGCTTTCTCCCGGATCATCTTGAGCATCTGGTTGGCGGGCATTTCCTCAAGGCCACGGGCCTTACGGGTTTCATTAATCGCCGTACGGATAAAATTGGTAACGGTTACCCCCGGGATTTCCACGGGGTATTGAAAGGAAAGGAATATCCCTTTATGGGCCCGCTCTTCAGGGGCCATATCGTCCAGGTCTTCGCCTTCAAATACGATCTTCCCGCGGGTAACTTCAAAGTCTTCCCTCCCGGCGATCACGGAAGCAAGGGTGCTTTTACCCGAACCGTTGGGGCCCATGATGGCATGGATTTCTCCGGGGTTTACTTCCAGGTTGATCCCTTTCAGGATTTTTTTGTCCTCTACACTGGCGTGCAGGTTTTTTATTTTCAACATAGCGATTACTTTAAATAGTTTGGCGCCTTCGGCATTTGTTCAAAATCGTCCCTGCTGTGTTGCAGGATTACCCTCGCCCCCGTCGAATCGGCAAAGGCCTCAAAGACTTCCATACTGGCCAGGGTTTGTTTTACATCCGTATTGAAGATGGGGACCCGCTTGTGGAGCCTGTTCAGCGAGAGGTGGTACAGGTCGCCGCTCAGCAGCACCGGGCCGGCTTCCGGGAGGTCCAGGAAGAGGGCGCAATGGCCGGGCGTATGGCCGGGCAGGAACTTAATCACTACCGACCCATCCCCGAAAACATCGTAATCCCCGGTAAACTTGCGGATCTTTTTCAGGTCGTTTACCGCATTGTACATGTCGGGTTGTTGTTCCCGCACTTCTTTGCTCATCACCCAGTCGTATTCCTGCTTTTGAACCAGCCAGGTGGCATCGGGCAGGGATTCCGCATGCCCGCTGTGGTCAAAATGGGTATGGGAAAGCGCAAGGAAGTCAATATCTTCAGGCGACATCCCAATCCTGGCCAACTGCTTGCCCACGGAGTCGGATCGCGATACGGTAAAGCTCCCGTCGGGGGAGGTGACGGGTTCCTTCATGGCCACCAGGGCCTCGGCCAGGCCCGCATCCCACATCAGGGTCCCTTTGGGGTGCTGTACTACATAGAAGGCATCGGCGAATTCACTGGTCTGTCCCCGGTAGGTGGAATCCTGGGCAAAAAGTTCCAGGTTGTTTACCCGCACCGTTCCCCCGTCAAAGGTATACAGCCTGATTTCCGGGCGCTGACCGGCGCTGGGGTCAGCCATGGAGAGGTCCTTTGACCCCCCCTGTTTGCAGGAGGCCAGGGTTGCCAGGAGGGCGATCCCCCCAAAAACGATGTTCAGGTTCAGCTTCATAGTCATGGTTATCCTACAGATCCTTCCAGGCTGATTTCCAATAATTTTTGTGCTTCCACCGCAAATTCCATCGGCAGTTTGTTCAGGACTTCCTTGCTGAAGCCATTCACGATCAGGGCAATGGCTTTTTCGGTGTCGATCCCCCTTTGGTTGCAGTAAAAGATCTGGTCTTCCCCGATTTTGCTCGTGGTCGCCTCGTGCTCAATTTGGGCGGTCTTGTTCTTTACCTCAATGTACGGGAAGGTATGTGCCCCGCAACGATCGCCCATCAGAAGGGAATCGCACTGGGAGAAGTTCCTCGCGTTGGTTGCCCTGGGGTTGATCTGCACCAGGCCCCGGTAGCTGTTTTGCGACTGGCCGGCCGAGATCCCCTTTGAAATGATCGTGCTGCGGGTATTTTTCCCCAGGTGGATCATTTTGGTCCCGGTGTCGGCCTGCTGGTGGTTATTGGTAACGGCGATGGAATAGAATTCCCCTATGGAATTATCGCCTTTCAGGACGCAGGAGGGGTACTTCCAGGTAATGGCAGACCCGGTTTCGACCTGGGTCCAGGAAATTTTCGCATTGGTTTCGCAAAGTCCCCGCTTGGTGACGAAATTATAAACGCCCCCACGGCCTTCCCGGTCCCCGGGAAACCAGTTTTGTACGGTGGAGTATTTGATTTCCGCATTGTCCAGGGCGATGAGTTCCACCACGGCTGCGTGGAGCTGGTTTTCATCCCGGGACGGGGCCGTGCAGCCCTCGAGGTAGCTCACGTAACTGCCCTCATCGGCGATGACCAGGGTGCGTTCGAATTGCCCGGTACCTGCCTGGTTGATCCGGAAATAGGTAGACAGCTCCATGGGGCAGCGGACCCCTTTGGGGATATAGCAGAAAGAGCCATCGGAAAAAACGGCGGAATTCAGGGCCGCGTAAAAATTGTCTTTCTGCGGCACCACACTACCGATGTATTTTTGCACCAGTTCAGGGTGCTCCCTGATGGCCTCGGAAATGGAACAAAAGATAATCCCCTTTTCCGCCAGGGTCTTTTTGAAGGTAGTGGCCACGGATACCGAATCCATTACCACATCCACGGCAACCCCGGCCAGTTTCTTTTGCTCCTCCATGGGGATCCCCAGTTTTTTGAAGGTTTCCAGCAATTCGGGGTCCACCTCGTCCAGGCTGTCGTATTTTGGCTTTTTGTTGGGGGCCGAATAATAGGAGATGTTTTGGAAGTCGGGTTTTTTATATCGGATGTTGGCCCACTCCGGTTCCTCCATTTCCTTCCAGGCCTTGAAAGCCTCCAGGCGCCAAAGGGTCATCCACTCGGGCTCCTCTTTCTTTTTGGAGATGGCGATAACGATGTCTTCATTCAGTCCCTTGGGGAAGGTATCCGACTCAATGTCTGTGTAGAAACCGTATTCGTATTCCTTGGTTTCCAGTTCCTTCTTCAGTTCTTCTTCGGTATATGCCATATTCTCAGGGTTGCTAGCGGGCCTTCTTCACAGGGAGGCCTGCCCATGGGTTATTGTATGCCTGCCGGTCAGAGGGAGAAACTCTCCCCGCACCCGCAGGTCCGTTGTGCGTTGGGGTTGTTGAACACGAAGCCCTTGCCGTTGAGCCCGCCGGAATACTCCAGGATCGTGCCCACCAGGTAGAGGAAGCTTTTCTTGTCTACAATGATCCTGACGTCGTTGTCCTCAAAAACCTTATCCGTTTCACTGAGCTCCCGGTCGAACCTCAGTTCATAGGACAAGCCACTGCATCCGCCGCTTTTCACCCCTACCCGCACGTAATCGGTGCCGATGTCAAAGCCTTCCTCCTGCATGAGGGAAACGACTTTTTTCCTGGCGGTATCGGAAACCTTGATCATTCTTAATTGGATTTAATCTAAATAGTCCACAAATATAGCAAGAACCCCCCATTCTACACAATCCCTAACATTAATATAACGTATTCAGTTATTGGAAAACGTTATAAGGCCCTTCCGGGAGTTGATTCCCCGGATTTTTGCGGAGTATCCGTATGTACGCCCTTACCCTTAGGCTTTCGCCGGGGCTGGCGGAAAGCGCCCTTTGATTTTGAACCCTGCATGCCCATTATCCGGCCCGGGGGTATTATTTTTGCCCCATGCTGGAAAACAAAGACCCTAACCGCACCGACCTCCGGGAGCTTGGAGAATTCGGGCTGATCGACCACCTGACCCAGGGGCTTCCAAAATCCCAACCCTCAACCATCAAAGGGGTTGGGGACGATGCCGCCGTAGTGGAAATCGGCGGCAAATACCTGGTGATCACCACCGACATGCTGGTGGAAGGGGTACATTTCGACCTTGGGTACACCCCCCTTAAACACCTTGGGTACAAGGCGGTGGTAGTAAACCTGAGCGATGTGTACGCCATGAACATGCAACCCACCCAGGTTACCGTGTCCCTGGCGGTCTCCAACCGCTTCCCCCTTGAGGCGCTGGAGGAGCTTTATTCCGGCATTGCCCTCGCTTCAGGCATCTATGGGGTCGATGTGGTGGGCGGCGACACCACGTCATCCAACAAGGGGATGATCCTTTCCGTTACCGCCCTGGGGCAGGGGGTGCCCGAACAGGTGGTTTACCGAAGCGGGGCAAAACCCAATGACCTCCTGGTGGTCAGCGGAGACCTGGGCGGGGCCTATCTCGGCCTGCAAGTGCTCAAACGGGAACACGAAGTCGCAAAGGTCAACCCGGGGCACCAGCCGGACCTCAGCCCGTACCATTACCTTGTGGAAAGGCAGCTGAAACCCGAGGCCCGGAAAGATATCATCGCCCTGTTGGAGGGGTTGGGGGTTGTGCCCACTTCCATGATCGACATCAGCGATGGCCTTTCCTCGGAAATCCTGCACCTCTGCAAGGCAAGCGGGGCGGGTTGCCGGTTGTACGAGGACAAAATCCCACTCGACCCGATGGTGATCAGCACCAGTGAGGAATTCGGGCTCGACGCCACCCTGGTCGCCCTAAGCGGGGGGGAGGATTACGAATTGCTCTTTACGATTGACCAGAAGGATTTTCCCAGGATCAAGGGCAACCCGAACCTTACGGTAATCGGGCATATGACGGAACAGGGGGAAGGGGCGAACCTGGTTTCCAGGGGCGGTTCCAGTATCCCGCTCACCGCCCAGGGCTGGAACGCTTTTAAGGGGGAGGGGTAATCAGGCCACCTGCTGCGGCCTGTGGCTGTGCCTTTTTTGATAGATGTTTTCCAGGGTTCTGTTGATTTCCCTGAGTTCCGGGGTCAGTAGGGAAAGGTTGCCGCTGGCATCTGTGGTCACCTGTTTCCCGCAATGGACACAGGAGTATTCCTTGATGTGGGAAGTCACATTTTTGGCGATCCTGAAGTGGTGGCCGAAAAGGGAGCAGAAGAATTTCTTCATGGCGTAGGTGTTTGGGTTCAAAGGTCCTCCGGGGGTTTCAACCTTCAGAGGAGATGGGGATTCACATCACAGTTGGGCACGAGTTTCCGTTAAACTAACATTCAACGTCCGAAACCGCGGAATTATTGGACGGCCCTGACGGTTTTCCATATTTTTTCGACAAAGGGGGCGTGAAGTTAAAAAAGATTGGCGTAATTCCAAACATGAAACGAAGCGCAGACTGGATTCTGGCGATGGCCCTGTTTTCCCTTTTTTTCGGGGCGGGCAACCTGATACTCCCCCCGCAGCTCGGTTACCGGTCGGGGGCCATGTGGTGGCTTACCGGCATTGGGTTCTGCCTTTCCGCTGTTTTGATCCCCATGCTGGGGATCCTTGCCCATGCCCGGTTGCAGGGAAGCATGTTTGATTTTGGCAGGAAAGTTTCCCCGGCCTTCAGCCTCGGCTATTGCTTCCTGGTGTACGGCATTTCCATCGCCCTCCCTTCCCCCCGGACGGCCTCCGTTACCCATGAGATGGCTATAGCCCCGTTTTTCGGCACCCCCTCCCTGCTGACCAGCCTGGTCTATTTTGCCCTGGTTTACCTGTTGGTCATCAAAAGGTCCCGGATTGCACCCCTTATCGGAAAACTCCTTACCCCGGCCATCCTCCTGGTGCTGTTGCTGCTCATCGGCAGCGTGGTCTTACTGGCCCCGGGAGGCACAGGCCCCGTCACCGTAGCGCATCCCCTTACGGACGGGCTGCTGGAAGGGTACCAGACTTTTGACGCCATTGGGGCGGTGGTGGTGGGGGGCGTGATTTTGATCTCCCTGAACCTGGAGCGCCCCGGCCTTGAAGCCAGGGAGCGGTTCGTCCACCTTTCCAGGGCGGGGGGGCTGGCCGGGTTGGGGTTGTTCCTGTTGTACGCCGGGCTCCTGTTTTCAGGCGCCCTGATCCATGGGGTGGTGGACGGAACCGGGAGCCGAACCGAAATCCTTCGGGGCATGAGCACCTGGGCCCTGGGCTATTCCGGCAATGTTTTCCTGAGCGTCCTGATCAGCCTGGCGTGTTTCACCACCGCGGTGGGCATCATTACCGGCACAGCCGACTTTATGCAATCGCGTTTCGGGCAGTCGGCAAGGGTGTACCGGCTTACCGCCCTGTCCGGCTGCGCCCTGGGGGTACTGATGGGACAGCTCCCCGTAGACTACATCATTGCGGTGGCCCTGCCGGCCCTGATGTTCATCTACCCCCTGACCATTGCCCTGATCGTACTGAATGCCCTGCCTGAAAAATGGTCCCCCCGGGGGGTTTTCAAAGGCGTGGTCTTTACCGTCCTGGCCTTCAGCATTCCGCCCTTTCTGGAAAGCATCGGATGGGAAGCGGCCGGCGACTGGGGTTCCGGGTGGTTACCCCTTCAGCAGTATCAAATGGGCTGGGTACTCCCGGGGGTGCTGGCCTTTGTGGCAGGCCACCTCCTTGCCGGAGGGAAGCGCTAAGAGGGGGCTGCCTGCGCAGGGATCCCCCGGAGGCCAAAAGGCCGATTTTTGGGTTTGGCGTTTATGGATTAAGTTTACCTGAAACAACCGATCCGCTATGATTGCTTATTACGGCTACATCAAGGCCCTCCACCTTATTTTCATGGTCGCCTGGTTTGCAGGCCTGTTCTATATGCCCAGGTTGTTTATCTACCATATCGAGGCCGGGGCGAAGCCCCAGGCGGAACGGACTGTGCTTTCCGACCAGTTCCGCATCATGGAAAGCCGCCTGTGGTACATCATCACCTGGCCGGCGGCCGTGCTTTGCACCCTCTTTGCCCTGTGGTTGCTCTGGATCAACCCGGCCCTGCTCCAGCAGGGCTGGATGCACCTGAAGCTGGGATTTATCGCGCTGTTGTTTGCCTACCATGGAAAAACCCACCAGATGTTCCTCCGCTTCCAGAGGGACGACATCCGATACACCTCCGACTTCATGCGGATCTGGAACGAAGGGGCCACGCTGGTCCTGTTCGCCGTGGTCTTCCTCGCGGTGTTGAAAAACAGTTTGCAGTGGCTCTACGGGCTGGCCGGCCTGATTGGGCTCGGGGTGCTGCTCATGCTGGGGATAAGGGCTTATAAAAAAGCCCGGGAGCGCAAAGGCTGAACGGGATACGGAGCCTGCGACCCACATATGGCCAGGGAGGGCCTTACGTCGGTGACCTCCGAACTTTGGTGCGATTATTGCTATCTTTACGGGTAAATCAAAGAACTTGTTCAGGAAGGTATCATTGCGGTCGAGGATCTTTGTTTCCATGATCCTTCTGGTCCTGATCGCTTCGGTCCTCATTGCCGGGGTAACGGTGTTCCAGTACAAGGAACAGTCAAAGGACTACCACGAAGACCGCCTGGGCAGGAAGGAAGAGCAGATCAGGCAGTCCATCACCTTCGCGTTGCAGCGGACCACCTACCCGATAAACACCAAAAACCTCGCCCTGATTTTCAGGGATGAAATCTATCGCATCGCCATCACGGAAGATGCCAACTTCAATATTTATGACCTGGAAGGGAGGCTGATCAAAAGCTCCCGCCCCAAATTCGACAACGATTCGGTTTCCCGTCGCCTCGAACCCTATGTGCTCGATTCCCTGAAGCACCGCATCGACAAGCGGTATGTAGAGGCCAGTGCAGCGGCAGGCTTCAAATACCAGGCTTCCTATTCCTACATCACCGACAGCCATTTCAAACCCATTGGGATCCTGAACCTCCCCTATTTTGAAGAAAACAGTTTTTACGATAAGGAACTCAGGCAATTCCTGATGCGGCTGGGCGGGGTTTACCTGCTCATGCTGCTGCTCGCCATTTTGCTGGCCTATTTCATTTCCAAGTATATCACCCGTTCCCTTCAAACCATTTCCGATAAACTGCGGGAAACCCGATTGGCCAGGACCAACGAAAAAATACTCATCGACGACCCGAGCCCTGAAATTGCCCAGTTGGTGGAGTCGTACAACGGGATGATCGACGAACTGGAACTCAGCGCCACAAAACTGGCCCGCAGCGAACGCGAGCAGGCCTGGAGGGAAATGGCCAAACAGGTGGCCCACGAAATCAAGAATCCCCTGACCCCCATGCGCCTCAGCGTCCAGAGCTTTGAACGGAAATTCGACCCGTCGGACCCTGAGGTTGGCCAGAAGGTGGAGGAATTTTGCAAGACCCTCATCCAGCAGATCGATACCCTCAGCAGCATTTCCTCCGCGTTTTCCAATTTTGCAAAAATGCCTGCCCAGCAGAATGAAAACCTCAACGTGGTTCAGGTGGTCAAGCTCGCCCTCGACATCTTCAACGAACCCTTTATCCATTTTATGGCCGGGGAAGAAAAAGTGATTGCCCGGATGGATCGCACCCAGCTGATCCGGGTTATCACCAACCTGGTCAAAAACGCCATACAGGCCGTGCCCGAAGTGGAAGACCCGAAGATCCTGGTGTCGGTGGCTTCAGAGGGGGACATGGTAAAGATTTCCGTCGCCGATAACGGGAAAGGCATAGGGGAGGAACTTAAGGAGAAAGTCTTTGAGCCGAGGTTTACCACCAAGACCAGCGGCATGGGGCTCGGCCTGGGTATGGTCAAGACCATCGTGGAGACCTACAGGGGAAGCATTGACTTTACCTCCCAACCCGGAAAGGGGACGGTGTTTACCGTACGGATCCCCAAAACGAAATCAACTATAATCCATTCCACATGAAATTCCAGAATGTCGCCATTGAAGCCGATGAAAAAATTGCCCTGGTGCGGATTGACCGCCCCGAGAAGCTCAATGCCCTAAACCGTCAGACGATAGAAGAACTTGGCAAGGCCTTTGCCCAATTGGAGGCAGACCCGCAGGTACGCGTGATCATCCTTACGGGTGCCGGCCCGAAAGCCTTTGTGGCCGGGGCCGATATTGCCGAATTCGCCGGTTTCGATGCCGCGGAAGGACGCGACCTGGCCCGAAAGGGGCAACAGACGCTATTTGACCGGGTGGAAGGCCTGAAAACCCCGGTAATTGCCGCGGTCAACGGCTTTGCCCTGGGAGGTGGGCTTGAACTCGCCATGGCCTGCCACATAAGGGTGGCCAGCAAGAATGCCCGAATGGGGCTGCCTGAGGTTTCCCTCGGCGTCATCCCCGGCTATGGGGGGACCCAACGCCTCCCCCGGCTGGTCGGAAAGGGAAGGGCCCTTGAAATGATCCTTACGGGCGGGATGATCGGGGCTGAACGCGCCAGGGAGTACGGCCTGGTGAACCACGTTACGGAACCGGAGGAGCTGGAAGCGTTCTGCAGGAACCTTGCCCGCGATATCGCCAAAAATTCCCCTGCGGCCATCGCCTCTGCAATAAATGCCGTAAATGCCGGTTTTAGTAGTAACCTACCCGGTTTTCAGGCGGAAATCGAAGCCTTTGGAAATTGTTTTGCAACGGCTGATTTCAGGGAAGGCACTACGGCTTTCCTGGAAAAACGGCCGCCTGAGTTCCCCGGGTACTGAACCCAAATCGGACCCTATGTTGCGCTTCCTCTTTGCCGTCGGGGCATTCCTGGTTTGCGGGCTTTCCGCAGCCCAGGAAATCCCCCTTGAATACCGCATGGGCAAGGCCTATAACGACCGGCACCCGTATTCCAACCTCCTGCTCTTCGCCGAAGCGGGCCCGGGGGGCGAAAAAGTCGTGGTGCGATCCTATTTTTCAGGCCTCGTGCTGAAACCCAAAGGCTACCTTATCGAGCGCTATAATGCAGGGCTTGAACTGATAGATGACTTTGAGTACGCCTTTACCGAAGGGGATTTCGTAAGGGGATTTGTGGCAAACGGCCAGCTCTACCTCCTCTTTTTGGCCTATGACCAGGAAGGAGGGGCTTATGTGTATACCGTTCACCAGGCCCCGCTCGGAGGCGATCAATTCACCCAAAGGGAATTGCTGAGGCTTCCGGGAACCCCGGTGGAAAACCCCCTGGACCGGAATTATTACAACCGGAATTTCGAAAGCGGTTTTACGACCACAGTGCTTTCAGACCCGCAAAACAGGGCCTTTGCCATAAGCGTCCTTCGAAGGGAGGGGGAAGTCCACCAGCACCGGATCCTGGTTTTTGACACCGGACTTAAACCGCTCATGGACCTCGACTTTTCGGAATCAGGAGCGGAGAAAAACTATGCTTTTGAAGAAATGGAGGTGGCCCCTGACCTCTCTGCGGCCTATCTCGTCGGCAAGGCCTATTTCAGGAAGCGCAGGTTCAAGCCTGAGGAACGAAAGTTCCGGTACGAATTGCTCCGGCTGCACCCCCAGGGGGTCAGGACCCGGGCCTTTGACCGGGAAGGGGCCTATTCGGAAGCGCTCAGGCCGCTCTGGCATAATGGGAAGCTGGTCTGCGCGGGCTTTTATGCAGACCGGAAAGATGATCGTTATAACGGCGTCCAGTATGTAGAACTACACCCGGAAACCCTTGAAATTGAGAAGACCGTCTACAATCCGTTTTCGGAGCAATTCATGCGCGACAAATTCGGGCAGGAAACGGAAAAGGGCGTAAAGAATTTGGTTTTTAAAGGAATGCATGCCGACGGGGACGGCTCCCTGCTCTTCAATGCCGAAGAATATTTTATGACCGAGGGGATGCAGGCCAGCCCAAGTGGGGGCCGGATGCGCGTGGAACGGTTCCACCACAACGACATCGTCAGCGTCAGGCTGGATGCTTCCGGTAAGTTGGCATGGGCGAGGAATATCAACAAAACGGAGGTGACCCAGGGAGACGGGGCTTATGTATCCTATAGCTCCTGCCTCCTCGGCGGGCAAACCTATTATTTCCTTTGTTCTTCCATGGAGGAGCCGCAGAAAACCGGAAATGACCGCCTCATTTTTAAACAGGGGGCCAGCAGGAACCGGCACCTTTTCGCCATCGGCCTCGACCCCTCAGGAACCATGACCTACCGCAAACTCATTGATGCCAGGGAAGCCCGCCTTCCCCTGATGGTCTCCAGGCCCCTTATCGATGAGGGCCAGGGGCACCTGTTCTTCTATGCCCGAAGGGGGGGTAAAAAACAACTGCTTTCCGTGGGCCTTCCCGCGGAAAACTAAGGGGTAAACAAGTGTTCCTGCCCTTTCCCGGGCACAGTTGCCCGACCTGAAACAGGGCCCTGTGTGGTTTCCGGGGGGTGTCGCGGCGGGTCAACTCAGCTCCCAGCCCTTGCGGTATGCCCCGTTTACCCAGTCGTTTGCTTTCTCGTAGTTGGTTACGCGCATGTTCGCCCCATCCCACTGGATTTTTCGCCTGCCGGGATACATAAACGGGTCCCAGTCACCCAGTTTTTTACCAGGTTTCAGGGTTTTGTGCTGAAAGGCGCGGATGGCGAGGTTGCCCATAAGGACCGCTTCCGTCAGGGGACCGGAACGGCTGAAGTCCGAAGAGGTGGCAGCCCCGTTCAGGCAGCCCTCCACCCAGTTCCGCTGGTGCCCGGAAACATCCCCTGCAATCCGCGGGTATTTGGGCTCAGGGGGGTTGATCAGGCCCATCATCTCAGAAGGGAGCAGGCGGGCATTCCTCGAGTAGACGTCGCAGACCAGGATGCCCTTGGTCCCGTAAAAAATGGTCCCGCCTCCGGTATCCCCGATGGTTTCCCCGTCTTTGAGTTCGTCCGGCAGGTCGGGCAGGATGCCGCCATCGTACCAGTTCAGCGCTACCTCCCCGTGGGCCGGGGTATCAAACTTCAACCGGACAATAGAGGAAGAGGGGCAGGAGGCGCTGTAGTCGGCCTCCACGAAATCACCCACCCAGTTGGTGGTGCAGCTGGCTTCTGCCTCTTTTGGATACATGAGGTCCAGCACGGTAAACGGGGTTTCCATGATATGGCAGCCCATATCGCCCAGGGCTCCGGTGCCGAAATCCCACCACCCCCTCCATTTAAAGGGCAGGTAGGCGTCGTTGTAATCCCTCATGGCTGCCGGGCCCAGCCACAGGTCCCAGTCGAGCCCTTCCGGGATTGGGTGCTTTTCGGAAGGGAGGGGGATGCCCTGGGGCCAAACGGGCCGGTTGGTCCAGCAGTCGATGCGCTGAACCGTGCCGATGACCCCTGCTTCCACCCATTCTTTGGCCTTGCGGCTGTCATCGCTGGAGGCCCCCTGGTTCCCCATCTGGGATACAATCCCCATTTCCCGTGCCACTTCCGTCATCAGGCGTGCCTCCCTGATGTTGTGGGTAAGGGGCTTTTCCACGTAGGCGTGCTTTTTTTCGCGCATAAAGGGGAGCGCGATGGCCGCATGGGTATGGTCGGGGGTGGCCACCATAATGGCGTCGATGTCTTTCAGGCGCTCCTCGAAAACCTTCCTGAAATCGGTGTACCGGGGCACCTTCGGATATTTTTTAAAACTCCCTGCCGCCCTTCGCGCGTCGACATCGCAGAGGGCCACGTATTTTACTTTTCCGGTCTCATCCAGCCCGTTCATAACGCCGGCGCCGCGCCCGCCCACCCCAAAAGCGGCTACATAAAGGGTGTCGCTGGGGGGGACGTGCCCCTTTCCGAGGACATAGCTGGGGACGATGGTAAAGGCTGCCGTACTGGCCGCAGCATTCTTCAGGAAGGATCTTCTTTGCATCAGGACAATTTTTGAGTTGGCGGTTGGAAGATACAAAAAGTCTGGCGCTACTTCCTAATGCCCGGGCAGGCCGTCAGGAATCCTAAGAAGCGCCATTCCATTCGCTGTAGAATTCTTCCAGGAAATCCAGCATAAACTGGTGCCGCCGTGCTGCCAGTTTTTTCCCGGTGGGGGTATGCATCCGGTCTTTCAGCAGCAGGAGTTTCTCGTAAAAATGGTTGATGGTGGGTCCTTTGGAGTTTTTGTAAGCCGCTTTGTCCATGGCCAGGTTAGGGCTGATTTCGGGGTCATAGAGTTTCCTGCCGGCATGTCCGCCGTAGCTAAACGCCCGGGCAATCCCCACGGCCCCCATGGCATCGAGCCGGTCGGCATCCTGCACTACTTCCAGTTCCCGGGAATGGAAGCCCTTTTTCTCGGCTCCGAGGCTATTCCTGAAGGACATGTTGCGGATAATATTGACCACGTGCTTCCGGGTGGCTTTGGGCACCTCCAGGGTACGGAGGAAGGCATCAGCCTTCCGCGGACCCAGTTCCTCATCCCCCCCGTGGAATTTGGCATCCGCAATGTCGTGCAGCAGGGCTGCGAGGCTGACCACCAGCACATCCACCGACTCTTCCCGCGCGATCCGGAGCGTGTTGCGGAAAACCCGCTCGATGTGGAACCAGTCGTGCCCTCCTTCTGCGGCTTCCAGGGTCTCCCTGACATAGCCAATGGTCTTCTCGATAAGCTGCGCATCGTTCATGGCTTCCAGTGAATGTGTGCGGTAATGGTCTGTTCGACGGCATCCAGGGTTTCCTTTACCCGGGAGGGCTCCACAGGCAGGGCTTCGTGCAGGGTAAAGGTGATGCAGTTGCCCAGCCCCAGGGGGAACTTCCCGAACCGAAGCATCTTCCAGGAATTGTTGATGGTTACCGGGAGGATCCGCGCCGAGGGGGCGGCCTTTATCAGGGCTTCCAGCCCGACGGTCCGGAAGGGTTTGGGCTGGCCGGTTCGGCTCCGGGTGCCTTCCGGGAAAATCACGGCACTGCGACCGGTTTTTTCAATGTATTCCCCCAGCGACCGGATGGCCTGCAGCGATTGCCTGCGGTCCTTCCTGTCGATAAGCACAGACCCGCCATGCCTTAAGTTAAAGGAAACACTGGGGATCCCGCGGCCCAGTTCCTTTTTGCTCACAAATTTCGGATGGTATTTCCTCAGGTGCCAGATGATCGGGGGGATGTCGTACATGCTCTGGTGGTTTGCCACAATGATCAGCGGCCCTTTATCGGGCATTGGGGCAAGGGCTTTGACCCGGTACCGGGTCCCGAGGATATGGGTGCAACGGATAAGGCACAAATTCAGGAGGCTCACGCTACGCTTGTGGGCCTCATAGCCGAAGAGGTTCAGGCACAGCCACTGCACGGGGTGGAAAATGACCAGGGTAAGCCCGAAAAAGAACAGGTAGACCGCGGAAACCGGATATGACAATAGTTTGTGCATGGACCACAAAAATAAAAAAACCGCTACGGGTAGCGGCTTTTTTGTTCAGGGACCCCCCGGGGGATCAACAGAATTCGTCAAAGGCCTGGATGAGGTTGTCTGCGATAATTTCTGCCGGCCGGCCCTCGATGTGGTGCCTTTCGATCATGTGCACCAGTTCCCCGTCTTTGAAAAGCGCCATACTCGGCGATGAGGGAGGGAAGGGAACCATCAGGTTGCGCGCGGCATCCACGGCCTCCCGGTCCACGCCGGCAAAAACGGTGACCAACCGCTCAGGGGTTTTGGCGTTTTGCAGGCTCATTTTGGCAGCAGGCCGGGCATTGGCGGCAGCGCATCCGCAAACGGAATTGACCACTACCAAAACGGTTCCCTTTGCCTTGATGGCATTTTCAACGGCTTCTGCACTATATAATTCTTCGAACCCGGCCACGGCCAGGTCTTCTCTCATGGGTTTAACTAACTCAGCTGGGTACATAAATTTTTTTTTTAGTAAGTGCGCCAAAGGTACAAAAAGAAGGTAAGATAACCACTCCCCGGGGCAGACCCCCTGCGGGCAATATTCATGGGGAATCCCCTATCTTTGCCCAAATTTTCAAAAATGGCCAGATGGGTTGGCGCCCTGTTGGGATACTTATTGTTCCGGCTCCCCGGGGCCCTGCTGGGTTTTTTTCTGGGTTCCCTGGTCGATGGCATGGGCGGCGGGAAAGGTTCCGTCTTCCAGGATTTCGGCCGCACCCGGGTATCGCCCCAGGACTTTGAACTCCACCTGATTTCCCTTTGTTCCATTGTGATCAAGGCCGATGGAACGGTGACCCAGCAGGAACTGGACTACGTGAGGCAGTATTTTTTGTCGACCTATGGCCGGGAGAAGGCCAATGCCATCTTCAGGACGTTTAACGAAGTCGTGAAGAAAAGGGAGGTTTCGGCTGAGAACATCTGCAACCACCTCAACCAGCGTACCCGCTATGAGGTCCGCCTGCAGCTGGTGCATTTCCTGTTTGGCATTGCCGGGGCCGACGGGCGGGTCAGCCCTGCCGAGGTTGAAAAATTACAGGAAATAGCCCGGTACCTCCGGATTGGGTTGCGCGATTTTGAAAGCATCAAAGCCATGTTTTTCGAGTCTGCGGATACCGCGTATACCATCCTGGAAATCGAACGTACGGCCACGGATGAAGAGGTTAAAAAGGCCTACAGGAACATGGCTAAAAAATACCACCCCGACCGGGTAAATACCCAGGACGAGGCCATCCGCAAGGGGGCTGAGGAAAAATTCAAACAGGTGCAAAGGGCCTATGAGCAAATACAGCGCGACAGGGGCCTTTAGCACACCCGCAAAACAGTGTTGCCATGAGTGATTTTTTGTTCTACACGGACCTCGGTTTTTTCCACGTACTGGACCCTGCCGGGTATGACCATGTATTGTTCCTGACCGCCCTGGCCCTGCCGTTTTCCTTCGGGCAGTGGAAGAAAGTCTTCTGGCTGGCCACCCTCTTTACCCTCACCCATTGTTTTTCCCTGGCCCTGTCGGCCTACGGGGTCGTGGAAGTCGATTCCGGCCTGGTGGAGCTGCTGATCCCGATCACGATATTAATCACGGCCCTTTTCAACCTGTATATTGAGGGCAGGGGCGACACCCTGTCCCGGGCCTTCCACCTCGATTTATGGGCCACGGGGTTTTTCGGATTGATCCACGGGTTTGGGTTTTCAAATTATTTCAGGATGCTGATGGCGGGGGAAGATGAAAAAACAGGCCCCCTCCTGGGGTTTGCGGCGGGGATAGAGCTCGCCCAAATCCTGGTCCTGGTGGTGGTGATGGGGCTTACCTACGCCGTAACCGAATGGCTTAAGGTGAAGCGCAGCTATTATGTGTGGGGGGTGAGCCTGCTGATTGCCGCCATTTCCCTGATGCTTATTTTTTCCTGAGCCCCCTTTTTCACTAAAAATTAACCCGGCAAAGGTTGCCGGACTTCCTGAAAGCCGGTATCTTAGTCCATTAGCGCAAGAAACGGCCCGGGAGTGGCGTTTTAAGCATAGAAGTGAAAAAGAAAAAGCAGGAGAAATACGACCGCGCATACCTGAGGATGGCCCATGAATGGGGAAAACTTTCCTATTGCACGCGCAAGAAAGTCGGGGCGATCATCGTAAGGGACCGCATGATCATTTCAGACGGGTATAACGGCACCCCAACGGGGTTCGAGAATATCTGCGAAGATGAAAGCGGATATACCAAGTGGTATGTGCTTCATGCCGAGGCCAATGCCATTTCCAAGGTGGCGGCCTCTACCCAGTCCTGTGAGGGAGCCACCCTGTACATTACGCTCTCACCCTGCCGGGAATGCAGTAAACTGATCCATCAGTCCGGAATCCGCCGGGTGGTATACCAACACGCCTACAAGGATGGTTCCGGCCTTGAGTTTTTGGAGCGCGCCGGGGTGGAACTGCTCCACCTGCCGGATATCGAAGACCTGGTTTAAGAGAATGGGGAATAACATGAAAAGGAAATATTACCTGGCGCCTGTAGTGGTGGCAGCTTCGCTCGCACTCGGGATTTTTGTGGGGGGTAAGCTCCATTTCGGAGACACCCCCGAGAAGTTGTTCAGCACCAACTCCAAAAAAGACAAACTCAACCGGCTGATCGATTACATCGATTACGAATATGTCGACCAGGTCGACACCGACAGTATCGTGGATGTGACGGTCAACAACATCCTGGAAAAGCTTGACCCGCATTCGGTGTATATCCCCAGGGAGGAGATGCAGCGGGTATCGGAAAACATGAAAGGCGATTTCGTGGGCATCGGCATCAATTTTTCCATGTACCGCGATACCATCACCGTCACGCGGCTGATCCGGGGAGGACCCAGTGAACGAAGGGGCTTGCGCCCCGGGGACAGGATCCTTCTGGCCGATGGCGACACCCTTTACGGCAGGGACCTCATGAACGAGGATATCGTAAGCCGGCTTAAGGGGCAGCAGGGCAGCGAGGTCGTCCTGACCGTCTACCGCAAATCGGAAGGCCGCACCTTCAGCCTCCGGTTGCAGCGCGACCGGGTCCCCATCAGGAGTATCGATGCCTCCTATATGTTGCGGCCGGGCCTGGGGTACATCCGGATGAACCGCTTTGCGGAATCTACCTTCGAGGAGTTTAAAGAAGCCCTGGCCTCCCTTAAGGCCCGCGGGGCCGAAAAACTGGTGCTGGACCTCAGGGACAACCCTGGGGGCTACCTGAACGTAGCCGAGCAAATCGCCGATGCCTTCCTGCCCGGGGGCCGGCTGATCCTGTTTACAAAGAACAAGAAAGGCCAGGTCGAAAATACCTTTGCCACCTCCCGGGGCGACTTTGAAGGGAAGCCGGTTTTTGTGCTGATCAACGAACGTTCGGCGTCAGCTTCCGAAATCATCGCCGGGGCCCTGCAGGATAATGATGCCGGGACCATCATAGGGAGGCGTTCCTTCGGGAAGGGCCTCGTGCAGCGCGAAATGGCCCTGGGGGACGGCTCTGCGGTAAGGCTTACGGTTTCCCGGTACTATACGCCCACAGGACGCTCCATACAGCGCGACTATCAGAATGGAACCGCAGATTACTACCACGATTTTGTGGAGCGGTACCACAATGGGGAACTGGAATCTGTCGACAGCATCAGGGTGTCGGACTCCCTTAAATTCACTACCCCGGGGGGCAAGGTGGTGTACGGGGGAGGCGGGATCATCCCCGATGTCTTTGTCCCCATCGGCAGCAATGAAGAGGAAGCCCTGGCGGCCCTGGATGCCCGGGGGTACTTCTCTTCCTTTGCCTTTGAACACCTCGAGGAAGACCGCACCCGGTACGAGGGGTACCAGGCGGAAGACTTCATACGCGATTTCAATACTGATGATATCCTCTTTGAACGGGCGATTGATTTCCTGACCCGCTATAACTTCAGGCTCGATTTCTACGCCTACCAAGACCTGCTGAAGCGCTATGTGAAGGCCGCGATTGCCGAACAGCTATTTTCCCCTGACGTAAAAGCCGAAATCCTTGCCCCTGCAGACCCTATGCTGCAGAAGGTCCTGGAACTGGATATGCCTACCCTCAGGGACGGGCAAAAAAAATCCTGAGCCCCGGCTTACTCATCGTCCAGCTTTTTCTGGATTTTTCTGGAGGTATGATAGATCAGGATCAGGACCAGGGCGCACAGGGCGGCCAGTACCCCAATCAGGGCAATGAGGCTGTCCCCCTCCAGCGGGTTTTCAAAATCCACCAGGGTAACGTTGTAGCCCACCAGGGCCAGGGACAGGACAATGATGGTGAGGAGTACGGGCTTTTTCATAGGGATAGGGTTCTGCGCCTTAAAAAAGGCCATTGATGTTGGTGGCAAAAAGTTTTACCGCGATGGCCAACAGGATTACCCCAAAGACCTTGCGGATTACGCTCAGCCCGCTTTGGCCCATCACACGGGCGATACGTGCAGACGATTTCAGCACCAGATAGACGAAAATAATGTTCAGGACAATGGCGATGATAATGTTTTCAACATGGTATTCCGCCCGGATGGACAGCAGGGTCGTCAGGGTGCCGGCCCCCGCAATGAGCGGAAATGCCAGGGGCACTATGGAGGCGGTTTGGGGGGCGTCGTCTTTGTACAGGGTCACCCCCAGGATCATCTCGATAGCGAGGAAAAAGAGCACAAAGGATCCTGCCACGGCAAAGGAATTCACATCGATCCCGATGAGGTTCAGGATTTCTTCCCCGATAAACAGGAAGGCCACCATAATGATCGCGGCCACCACGGAGGCCTTTTCGGACTGGATGTGCCCGGCCTTCCGCCTTAAGTCGATTACGATGGGGATGCTCCCGACAATGTCGATCACGGCAAAGAGGATCATGGTTGCCGAAATGATTTCCCTTACATCCAGGTTCATAGACGCTGCATAAAATTCGGGGCAAAGGTACGCTGATCCCGCAAACCGGAAAACACCTTCCCGCGGAATTGCATGGGCAATGGGGCAGATTCAATATCTTTACCCCTGAACCCCTTAGTTACGCGCCATGTTCCAGCTCGGGGAAACCCTGGTTTCTGAAGAAATCCTTGAAGAATCCTTCGTATGCGACCTGCAGGCCTGCAAAGGGGCCTGTTGTGTTGCGGGCACCTCGGGCGCCCCGCTGGAGGAGCCGGAAACCCAAATCCTCAACGAACTTTACCCGGGGATCAGGCCCTTTTTAAGGCCGGAAGGCATCAGGGCAATTGAGGCCCAGGGCACCTTCGTCAAAGGGGAGGACGGCGAGTGGGAGACCCCCCTGGTTGACGGGGAAGAGTGCGCCTATGTCGTTTTTGAGGGCGGGGTGGCCCACTGCGGCATCGAAAAGGCCTATAATGCAGGGGCCGTGCCCTGGCGAAAACCGGTTTCCTGCCACCTGTATCCGGTGCGCGTCAGGGAATATACCCGGGTGACCGCCGTAAACTACCACCAGTGGCATATCTGCGACCCGGCCTGCTCCCTGGGAGCCTCCCTCAAAGTTCCCATCTACAAGTTTGTCAGGGAAGCCCTAATCCGCAAATTCGGCCAAAACTGGTATGACGAGCTGGAGGCGGTTGCCGCCGAACACCTCAGATCGTAGGGATGGTAAGCACTACCTCAGTGCCCTCTACAGTGCCATCGGCAGCATAAAGGTCCCTGATGCTCAGGTCAAAGGAATTCTGGAAGATCCTGGAAAAATTGGCAAGGCGCTCCCGGGTAATGGAGATCCCCACCGATTTGCGCTTGAGCACTTTGGACTCCTTTAATTTTTCGGCGGCTTCCCGGCCGATTCCATTATCGCGGATGGCAATGCGGATCAACCCGGGATGGTCCTGGGAAACGGTGATCCGGATCCTCTTATTCCCTTCCTTGGAAGAAAGCCCGTGCCAAAGGGCATTTTCCAGGAATGGCTGCAGGATCAGGGATGGGATTTTCACTGAGGCCGGATTTACCCTGGGGTCGATCTCCACCCCAAAGTCGATTTCTTCATTGAAACGGATGTTCTCAATGTTCATATACAGCGTAATGGTTTCCAGCTCTTCCTCCAGTGAAATTTCCTTCATGGAAGAGGTTTCCAAAATTTTGCGCACCAGCTTCGAGAACTTGTTCAGGTAATGGACCGCATTTTTTTGTTCGTTGTTGATGATGTAATGCTTGATGGAATTCAGGGAGTTGAAAAGGAAATGGGGGTTCATCTGGCTGCGCAGCATGGTTTGCTCCAGGGTCATTACCTTCTTCTCACTGGTGAGCTGGTACTGGCGGTAGATGATGTAAAGGATGAGGGTAAAGAGCACCAGCAGCAGGGCCCCGATCAGCAAGGTGGTCCGGTTGCGCCGTAATTTCAGGTTGATGATTTCATTTTCCTGCGCCAGGATGGCGAGTTGGTTTTTTTGCTTTTCAGACCCGTATCGGAGGATAATGTCATTGACGTACTTGTTGTTGACCTCATTGGTGATCTGGTGCTGGAATTCCTCCGACTGCCGGTAGAACTCCAGGGCCTTTTGATAGTCGCCCTGGTCTGCAGACAGGTCCGAAAGGAGGGAATAGCCCTGGGATACGTCGCGGACGAGCCCCAGTTCCTGTCCTTTCTCGATAGCCTTTTGCAGGAATGCCTCTGCCTCCTTATAGTTTTTCGATTTCAGGTGGGCCCACCCCAGGTTATTGTAGATGGGTACAATGATGTGCTGGTCCCGGGTCTTCAGGGCCTCTTCCAGGGCCTGCTCCAAAAGTTCCAGGGCCTCCCCGAAACGGTTTTGTTTGATGTAGATCCTCCCAATGCTGTTCTGGCATATGGCGACTCCCCGGTCTGACCCGATTTCACGGTCGTAGGTCACGGCCAGGCGAAAACGTTCCAGGGCCTCATCCATCTTGCCCTGGGCCTCCAGGCATTCCCCGATGTTTTGGAGGTTAACGGCCATCCCGTACTTGTTGTCCAGTTCCTCTTCCAACTCGAACGACCTCTGAAAGTGTTCAATGGCCTGGCCATACTGTTCCAGGGCCTGGTAGATATTGCCGATGCTGTTCAGGGATACGTTGCGGCTGCGCCGGATCCCCTCTGAGGGCTCTGCCACATTATCGGCAAGGCTAAGGGCTTCCTGGCTGTAATCCAGGGCGGTTTTTATGGCATCCAACCGCCGGTACACCACCCCCAGCATGTTCAGGCTGAAAATCCTGAATTCGAGGTTATTGGCCTGTTTAGCGGCGTCCAGGGCCCGCTCGTGCAATTCGATGGCCCTTGAGTAATCGGAGGTGTTCCGGTACAGGATGCCGGTTTGGTTGTAGCTGTAGGCCAGGCCGTCGAGGAAACCTTCCTCCTGGCAACGTCGGGAGAAGTACCCCATTAACACGGTATCCCTGCGGAAGGGCCTCAGGGCGGCATCAAGGTCCTGGTAGGTTTTTGGGCACTGGTCGATGACGCTGTCTGCCAGTCGGCTGAAGGCTTCCGGAATTTCCTGGGCGGGCCCCGGCTGCCACAGGGCAAGGGACACAAACAAAAGGCAAACTCGAAAAAAGCGTGGCGGCATGTTCAGCGAGGCTTAAATCAGGTCCAGAAAATCGGATTTTTTCTGGCGGGAAACCGGGATTTTGTGATTCGATTCAAGGACGACATACCCGTCTGTTTTCAGGAACTCCTTTACCTTATTCAGGTTGATCACATAAGAATTATGCACCCTGAAAAAAGTGTCTTTGGGAAGGATCTGGTCGATTTCCTTTAATTTTTTCGTCAGCACGATCTTGCGGCCATCGGTCAGGAAGAGGGTGCTGTAGTTCCCGTCGGATTCCGCAAACAGGATGTCCTTGTTCTCCAGAAACACGAGCTTTCCGTCTGTATTGAGGGTGATTTTCCTGTGCTGGGACCCGCTATGTTGCGATGTCAGGAATTTTTCCAGGCGTTCCGCCGTAAGGTGCCTGGAGTTGTGCTTCTGGATTTTGGCAATCGTTTCCTGCAGGTCATCGGCATCGATGGGCTTGAGCAGATAGTCGATCGCCTCGTTTTTCAGCGCTTTGATGGCATATTGGTTATAGGCTGTGGTAATGACCACCGCCACATCCCTGTTCTGCAATTTCTGTATGAACTGAAAACCGTCCATGGTCGGCATTTCAATATCCAGGAACAGGCAATCGGGGGTGTTTTCATGGAGGTAGTCCAGGGCCTGAATGGGGTCCGTAAATGAAGCAACTACAGAGATCTCATTCGAAAAATGGGTGAGTTCCCATTGCAGGCTCTGCAGTGCTTTTTCCTCATCATCTACAAGTACGGCCTCAATCATCGCCAAAAAGGGTAAAAGTGCTGTTAAACAAAGGTACATCAAACTTCCAATACGCCCGGGGAAGTTGTGCACCCGGCTTTAAATACCTTATCATGGGGCGTAATTCCTGTGGAATCGGGCAGGGGATGTTGCCGGGCCCAATGGTTTCCCGGGAGGTTTCCCCCTTGCTATACCGGCCCTGACGGCACGTGGAGGCATTTGGCCGGGGGCTGCGTTTTATACATTATTTAACACGGTCTGTACATTTACCCTGTAGTCTGAGGGGTAAAGCCTGTAGTTTCGGACCGTTAATCTGCGCCCTTTCCATTTGGAAAAGGAGAAATCAGGACAACCCATGAAACGTTGTTGTTTCTTTTTTATGGCTTTTCTGGCGAGCCTGGTCCTGGCGGCGGTCAGTGATACCGACAGTCGGCAGGAGGTAACCGGAAGGCCCGTGGCAACCGCCCACCAGACCAACCCAAAAATGAAGCCCGGGGTCACGCCCGGGAAAGGGATGCAATTCCATTCGAAAAAACCGAAACCATGAACCTGCTGGCAAGTCCGCTTTGGCGCTGGGCACTCCCCATTCTTGCCGGGGTAGCGCTCATAGGGACCCTTTCCTATATGGCCCCTGACAATACGTTCGACGAGGCCGGCCTGGCTCCGGGAAAGTACGCGCTGAAAGCACTGCAGGAGGGCAATAATGAATTTTTCCGGGGGCCGGCCTATTTTGAATATGCCGGCCGCAACGGCCTTGGGGATTCCCGCGTTTTTAAGCTTCGTTTTGTTAACCCGGCCAATGAAGAGGGCACCGGCTTTGGTTTTCTGATCCCCCTTTCGGGGACGGGGGAGGGGATCCGCCCTGAGGAATATCTTACCAGCCGCAAGAACAAGGGGTCGATGAACGGATTCAGCACGGTTTTCGGTTATGCAGACCTGCACGACGGGGCCCCGAGCCTTTATTTTACAGAATCCGGAAAAATAGTGATCACCGAAGCCGGCCCGGATGCGGTATCGGGAAACCTCGATGTTGTTTTACAGGATTCCGGGGGGCGGCTTATACACCTTACCGGAGGCTTCAGGGCCCTGCCCCTGGCTTCGGAGGCAAGGGTCGTTGAATTTTGAAATGCGGTCAAACAATCGGGTACGGCTCCCTGTGTTTTGAAGCGAAGGGTGTTGTCGGACCATGGAAACGCCCGGGCTGTAATAAGGCTCCCGGCGGGTTTGAATTCAGGTTTCGGGGGAACTACCTGGATCGGCTTCCCGGTCTGCTTCCTTAGGGATGCACCCTGGAGCCGTACCGTTTGACGCATTAATAAACCGAAGAGTATGTTTAAACAAACTACTGTTCGGTTTATTTTTTTGTTCAAGCCTGTTTTTTTTGGGGTATTTTTTTTCACCTGCGCCAATCATCGACCCGGCGGCTCTTGAACCTAGATTTCAACAGGTTGTGTTAAAAACTTTGAAGTGGATTTGGGCAAACAACCTTTACTTTCCCACTTCATTTTTAAATATTTGTTAGTCCCTACGGGAGACCTTTTCACCCCTTATTTTTTGGCACCTTAAACCCTAAAGAAACCACTATGTCAGCAGCCGTCGAACCCATCCTGCAAGAGAACGCGGATCGTTTTGTGATTTTTCCCATCCAGCACCACGACCTGTGGGAGTGGTATAAAAAATGCGAGGCCTGTTTCTGGACGGCTGAGGAAATCGACCTCCACCAGGACCTGAGCGACTGGAACAACAAGCTCAACGACGATGAGCGTTACTTTATCAAACATATCCTGGCGTTCTTCGCAGCCTCTGACGGGATTGTAAACGAAAACCTGGCAGAGAATTTTGTGAACGAGGTGCAGTATTCCGAGGCGAAGTTTTTCTACGGCTTTCAGATCATGATGGAGAATATCCATTCCGAAACCTATTCCCTGCTGATCGACACGTACGTGAAGGATGAAAAGGAGAAAAATATCCTGTTCAAGGCCATTGAAAACTTCCCGGCCATTAAAAAGAAGGCAGACTGGGCCCTGAAGTGGATTGAATCCCCCAGTTTTGCCGAGCGGCTGATCGCCTTTGCCGCCGTGGAGGGGATTTTCTTTTCCGGGGCCTTTTGCTCTATCTTCTGGCTGAAAAAACGGGGACTGATGCCCGGCCTGACCTTTTCAAACGAATTGATCTCAAGGGACGAAGGGATGCACTGCGATTATGCGGTACACCTGCACAACCACCACCTGGTGAACAAGGTGCCCAAAGAGCGTATCACAGAAATTATAGTGGATGCCCTGAACATCGAGCGGGAATTCATTACGGAATCCCTTCCGGTAAGCCTTATCGGGATGAATGCCAGGCTCATGACCCAGTACCTTGAATTTGTAACCGACCGCTTGCTGGTGGAATTGGGGTGCGAGAAGGTCTATAACGCCACCAACCCCTTCGATTTCATGGACATGATTTCCCTCCAGGGCAAAACCAATTTCTTTGAGAAACGGGTTTCGGAGTACCAGAAGGCAGGGGTGCTTAATAAGGAAAAGGATCAGGATGCCCAGAAAATCAGTTTTGACGCGGATTTCTGACCCCTTTTGAATCCCGGCCCCCAGGGCTTTTCGAACGAACAAATAGCAACTGAGCAACGACTAAACCAATAGCAGCAACATGTATGTAGTAAAGAGAGATGGACGGAAAGAACCAGTGATGTTCGATAAGATCACTGCGCGTATTCGCAAATTGTGTTACGGCCTGAACGACCTGGTCGACCCCGTAAAGGTGGCCATGAGGGTTATCGAGGGCCTCTACGACGGGGTCACGACTTCCGAACTGGACAACCTGGCAGCGGAAATCGCGGCGACCATGACCACCACGCATCCCGACTACGCCAAACTGGCGGCGCGCATCTCGGTGTCAAACCTGCACAAGAATACCAAGAAGTCCTTCTCGGAGGCCATGAAGGACCTTTACGAGTACGTGAACCCGCGCACGGGAAAAAAGGCCCCCCTGCTTTCCGACGAGGTGTTCGAAGTGGTGAGCCGCTACGCCGACGAGCTCGATTCCACCATCATCTACAACCGCGATTTTGGTTACGATTACTTCGGGTTTAAGACCCTGGAGCGCTCCTACCTGCTCAAGATCAACGGAAAGATCGCTGAACGTCCCCAGCACATGCTGATGCGGGTGGCCGTGGGCATCCACCTCGATGACCTGGAGGCGGTAAAGGAGACCTACGAGTTGATGAGCAAAAAGTATTTTACCCACGCCACCCCGACCCTGTTCAATTCGGGGACGCCCAAGCCCCAGATGTCGTCCTGTTTCCTGCTGGCCATGAAAGAAGACAGCATTGACGGGATTTACGACACCCTGAAGCAAACGGCCAAGATTTCCCAGTCTGCAGGGGGCATTGGGTTGTCCGTCCACAACATCAGGGCTACGGGGTCTTACATCGGCGGCACCAACGGCACGTCCAACGGCTTGGTCCCGATGCTCCGGGTTTTCAATGATACCGCCCGGTATGTAGACCAGGGCGGAGGAAAACGCAAGGGGAGTTTTGCCATCTACCTGGAACCCTGGCATGCCGATATTTACGACTTCCTGGAATTGAAGAAAAACCACGGGAAGGAGGAGATGCGCGCCAGGGACCTCTTCTATGCCCTCTGGATCCCCGACCTTTTCATGAAGCGGGTGGAAGCTGACGGGCAGTGGACCCTGATGTGCCCGAACGAATGCCCCGGGCTGTTTACCACCCACAGCGAAGAATTTGAGACCCTCTACACCCGGTACGAAGAGGAGGGCAAAGGGCGCAAGACCATCCGGGCCAGGGACCTGTGGGAAAAAATCCTGGAATCGCAGATCGAGACAGGGACCCCGTACATGCTTTACAAGGATGCGGCCAACCGGAAAAGCAACCAGAAAAACCTGGGGACCATCCGATCCTCCAACCTCTGTACGGAAATCATCGAATACACGGCCCCCGATGAGGTAGCTGTCTGCAACCTGGCTTCCATAGCCCTGCCAATGTTTGTCAAAAACGGCAGTTTTGACCACAAGGAGCTCTTTAAGGTGACCAAGCGGGTGACCCGCAACCTCAACCGGGTTATCGACAGGAATTATTATCCGATCAAAGAAGCGGAGAACTCCAATATGAGGCACCGCCCGGTGGGCCTTGGGGTACAGGGACTGGCGGATACCTTTATCATGCTTCGCCTTCCGTTTACCTCCGATGAAGCCAAAAAACTGAACCAGGAAATCTTCGAGACCCTGTATTTTGCGGCGGCAACGGCCTCCATGGAACTGGCCAAAGAAGAGGGTCCGTATTCGAGCTACGAAGGGTCCCCGATTTCCCAGGGCCTCTTCCAGCACAACATGTGGGGGATTAAGGATGAGGAGCTTTCCGGGCGCTGGGACTGGGATAAATTGCGCAAGAGCATCAAAAAGCACGGCGTGCGCAATTCCCTTTTGGTGGCCCCCATGCCCACGGCTTCCACCTCCCAGATCCTTGGGAATAACGAGTGTTTTGAGCCGTATACCTCCAACATCTATACCCGCAGGGTGCTTTCCGGTGAGTTCATTGTAGTGAACAAACACCTGTTGGAAGACCTGGTTAATCTCGGCCTGTGGAACGAGGAACTGAAGCAGGAGCTGATGCGGGCAAACGGTTCCGTACAGGACATCGACGGGATCCCCATGGAGATCAAGGAGCTTTACAAAACGGTTTGGGAGCTCAGCATGAAAGACATCATCGACATGAGCCGGCAGCGGGGATATTTTATAGACCAGAGCCAATCCCTTAACCTGTTTATGGAAAATGCCAACTACAGCAAGCTGACCTCCATGCATTTCTATGCCTGGAAGAGCGGCCTGAAAACCGGGATGTACTATCTGAGGACCAAGGCGGCCGTGGACGCCATCAAATTCACCCTCGATAATACAAAGAAAAGCGAACCCGTGGCTGTGGTACAGGAACAGCAGGCCGGGGCCGACCCTGCGGCGGCCGGGAACCTCCCCGTAGAGGCGACCCCTGTTCAGGGAGCACAAGGGGACGCAGAGCCGATGAGCGAAGACGAAATGAAAGCGCTGATCGCCCAGGCCCGGGCAGCCCAGGGAGACGACGACTGCCTGATGTGCGGATCATAAAAAGCCCCCCGCCGGGAACCTGGTGGGGGAGAACGTTTAGTGTTTATTTCAAGTGAGGATGCCTCAGCAAGGCCGGATCGGCTTTCTGGGGCATTTTTTTTGGCCCGGCAGGAGGCCGGGCCTTATTTCTTCAGCAGGGGTTTCAGCAAGTTCCGCCCGGCCATGAAGATAAACAGGTAGACCATCAGAAGGATGAGGTAGTGGTCCATATCAGCAGTACCTAAAGGGGTTTAAAATAAGTACGAAAAAAACCCCGTTTTGGATCACTAACGCTCCACGTTTATCACTCCGGGCCCCCGTGCCGGTGGGCGGAGGACTCCCTTACCGGGCCGGGGGCGGAAGTTTCCTGGAAATAGGAACGATACACAAAACTGACGATCAGGTAGAGGATGGCGTAGCTGGCGAGTACCAGCAGGTAGGTGTTCATAGGGTCCATAAGCAGGATAGATTTGGGTTCTATCGGCTCCCCAAGACCCCTCGGCGGGGCGGGTTACCAGGGGCAAAGTAGCACAAAATCCGATGCGATGCCGATTTTTTCGATAAACTGCTCAGGGGTCTACGGCCCTGTAGGCATCGATCACTGCCATTTCCCCTTCCCTGCCGGCAATGGAATTTCCGTGCTCCATGCCCAGGATGCCGGCATAGCCTTTCTCATGGAGGTAACGGAACACATTGGCGTAATGGATTTCGCCGGTGCCCGGTTCCTTGCGTCCCGGGTTATCCCCAATTTGGAAATAGGCGATTTCATCCCAGCAGGCGCTGATGTTTGGAAGGAGGTTCCCTTCCTGTACCTGCTGGTGGTAGATGTCGAAGAGGATTTTGCAGGAAGGGGATGCCACGGCCCGGCAAATTTCATAGGCCTGGGGGGAATCTGAAAGGAAAAGGCCGGGGTGGTCCCTGAAATTCAGGGGCTCCAGGACCATAACCAGGCCATGCGGCTCCAGGATTTCCGCGGCCCTCTTAAGGCTTTCGATGACGTGGGCAGTCTGGTAGCCCATCGACTGGCTCAGGTCCATGTGCCCGGGGACCACGGTCATCCAGGTTGCCCCCACGCGTTTGGCCACTTCCACCGAGGCCTCGATTTCTTTCAGGAAGGATGCCCGATGGGAGGGGTCGCCAGAAGCGAGGTTGGGTTGGCTCCATGCGATGGTATGGGCCACGAAGACCCCCATGCGGATGCCCCGCCCGGCCATAACCTTCCCCATCTGCTCCTGTTCGGCCACGGGCCGCAACCGCAGGTCGTTATCTTCAAAAGCCGTGAACCCCTGGTCTGCGATGAAGTGCAACTGATCCAGGAGGTTATCCCCGGCATGGGCACGGAACATGCCCGGATGCGGGGCGAATTGCAGCCGGAAGGGATCCGGGAGGCCCTTTGGAGGGTTCCCAAAAACAAAAGGGCCTCCCGCCGAAACGAACCCGGCGGCAAGCCCTGAATTTTTCATGAAGCTCCTGCGTTTCAAAGCGCGATTCCCTAGAGGGACCAGGCTTTCCCGCCCGTCAGTTCATCCAGGTCGCCACACCCGATGTATTCTCCGGGAATGGAGAGGTAGGCCAGGACCTGTTCCCCCACCTGTTCGGAGGTTTTGTAGGCCCAAATCACAGCATCGCGGTACTGGGAGGCAAAGGCCGCGCGGGACACTTCCGCGTCCAGTTCGGCAGGCCTCCCTTCTGCAACGGCCTGGTTGTAGGTCATGAGCGTTTCAAAGAGCTGTTGTTCCTCTTCTTTTTCCCGTTTTTTCAGGCTGGCGGCCAAAACAGGCTCGAGGTCTTCCGGCGTCAGGTCGGCGGCTGCGGCCTTTCCGGAATCGGCCAGGGCTTTCTCTATGAACCGGTTGAGCCCCATTTTCATAAATTCCTGTTCCCGAGGTTCGGAAACCTCGTTCATATACTGGTCGATAAATTGGGGTACCCCTACTTCCGAGGCTGAGGGGGTATCGGTTTTGGGCAGGATCAGGTCGGCCAGGCCGGAGAGGACCATCCCTTCCTCAGGGCTGAAAAAAACGGGGATCCATTCCGGGGTGGTTTCCTGCTTACAACTTTGCATCAGGCTGATGAGCGTCGGGGTCGCTACGGTATACCCCAGGGCAAGCCCCATATTTTTAAGTGCTACTCTTCTGTCCATTATATCGTTCCTTTTTTGAGTTCTTGAATGGCGTGGTTGGCCGCCCGGGCCGTAAAGGCCATATAGCTCAGGGAGGGGTTCACGCAGGAGGCGGAGGTCATGAAGGCCCCGTCGGTCACGTACACGTTTTTAACGGCATGGATTTGGTTCCATCCGTTCAGGACGGAGGTTTTGGGGTCGCGCCCCATCCGGGCCGTCCCCATTTCGTGGATCCCAAGGCCCAGGGCCCCGGGGTCGTCGAAGGGCTCCACATCGCGGAGGCCCGCTTTCTCGAGCATGGCCACTGCCTGTTCTTTCATGTCTTCCCGCATTTTCCATTCATTGTCCCTGAATTCGGCATCGAAGGTCACTGTGGGCATCCCCCACTGGTCGAGGTTGTCGTAATCGAGGTACATGCGGTTGTCTTCATAGGGCAGTACTTCGCCAAACCCGCCGATTCCAAAAGTCCATCCCCCGGGTTTCAGGATACTTTCCTTCAGCTCCTTGCCGTGGGAAAGTTCCTTCACCATGTCTTGCCAGTTGTCGCGGCTGGCGCCGCCCTGGTAGCCATACCCGCGGATGAATTTGTCGGTATCCGAGTTCCCGCCCAGGTTGCGGAACCGGGGGATATAGACCCCGTTGGGCTTGCGGCCCTTGTAATATTTGTCGTCAAAGCCGTCGAATTTACCGCCGGCGCCCACCCCGAGGTGGTGGTCCATGATGTTGCGGCCCAGCTGGTCGGAATCGTTCCCCATCCCGTTCGGGAACCGGTCCGATTTGGACTGCATCAGGATGGCGGTGGAGGCAATGGAAGAGGCGCAAAGGAAGATCACTTTCGCCCGGAATTCATATTTCTCCTTTGTGACGCGGTCGATCACTTTAACCCCGGTAGCTTTTTGGGTATCCGGGTCGTACATTACTTCATAGACGATGGAGTCCGGGCGCAGGGTCATGTTCCCGGTGGCTTCGGCTGCCGGCAGTGTGGAGGAGTTGCTGCTGAAGTACGCCCCGAAAGGACACCCGCGTATACAACGGTTGCGGAACTGGCAGCGCTGCCGGTTCTTTCCCCCGAATTCCTTGTCGCTGGTGATATGGGCCACCCGCCCGGCAGTGATCACCCGCCCGTCAAAATGCTCCGCCACCTTTTCGCGCACGTGTTGCTCCACGCAGTTGAGCTCCATCATCGGCTCGAAGATGCCGTCAGGAAGTTGGGAAAGCCCAAGGTTTTCCCCGGAGACCCCGATATAGGCTTCCACCTTGTCGTACCAGGGGGCAATATCTTTATAACGCACCGGCCAGTCCACGGCGATCCCGTCCCTCAGGTTAGCCTCGAAGTCCATGGCGCTCCAGCGATAACTGTGGCGCCCCCACATGATGGAGCGCCCCCCTACGTGGTACCCCCGCATCCAGTCGAAGCGTTTGACCTCGTTGTACGGGTGTTCAATATCATCCACGAACCAGAAATTGTGGGGAGCCCTTACCGTGTATCCCGTCCGCGCCTGTTTTTCCTGTCGGGCCTGCGCCTCTCTGGGCAACGCTCCCCCGTTCGGGAAATCCCAGTTATCCATATGGGCGGTGGGGTAATCCTTGATGTGCTCCACCATCCGGCCGCGTTCCAGGACCAGGGTTTTCAGGCCGCCTTCGCACAATTCCTTGGCCGCCCAGCCACCGCTGACCCCTGTGCCCACTACAATCGCATCGTAGGATTCCTGTTCTTCGTTGTAATAGAACTTGCTCATGAAAAAGGTTTGTTTAGCTTCTAAAAGTATTAAATATTAAATTAATTTTCTACATTTAAAATCTGTTAAATCAAAGGGCATACCATTCGAAAGGCCCAAAAAACAAGGGTTTGCGATGGTTGGGGAATATTTTTCCCCTTTTGGATCCCCCATCGGGAAAGCCCGCGCCAACGCGTTAAATAACCAGATGCATCCATGAAACGAAGAGATTTTGTGTCGCGCAGCGCCCAGGCGGGCGTAGCGATTTCCCTGGTGGGCCTGGCGGCCTGCAAGGACCAGGGTAAAGGGCCCCGTGCCGGGGAGGAAACGGATACCACCCCAGTGGCGGAGACCGGGCCATTCTTTACATTATCCCTGGCACAGTGGTCACTCCACCGCATGATTTGGGAAGGAGAGGTCGACCCCTACCAGTTTGCGGAAAAGGCAAAAGCCTGGGGGTTCAGCGGGCTTGAGTACGTGAGCCAGTTGTATAACAAAGAACTTGAAAACGCCTCCTATTCCCCGGAAGCCATGCAGCGCTTTGTGGACCGTTGCAACGAAGAGGCCGCGAAGCACGGCCTGCAAAACGTCCTGATCATGATCGACGGACAGGGTGACCTGGCCACCTCGGAGGAACCCGCAAGGATAGCGGCAGTGGAAAACCATTACAAATGGGTCGATGCCGCTTCGGCTATGGGGTGCCATTCCATTCGCGTCAACCTGGCCGGCAGCAGCGATCCCGAAGCCTGGGTCCCAAATTCTGTCGATGGCCTTACCCGCCTGGCGACCTATGCGGCGGAAAAAAACATCAACGTACTGGTGGAGAACCACGGGGGGCTTTCGTCCAATGCGGCCTTGCTGGCAAGGGTCATGGAGCAGGTGGGGATGCCCAATTGCGGTACCCTGCCCGATTTCGGCAATTTCTGTATCCGGAGGAACGACCCTGCCGACTGGGCATCGGGCTGTGCCGAGGAGTACGACCGCTACCAGGGGGTCAGGGAACTTATGCCCTTTGCGAAGGCCGTCAGTGCCAAATCGCACGATTTTGACGCTTCGGGCAACGAAACCCACACCGATTATGCAAAGATGCTGCAGATTGTAAAGGATGCCGGGTATACCGGGTTCATCGGGGTGGAATATGAGGGTTCTGTACTGGGGGAGGAAGCAGGCATCCTCGCCACCCGGGACCTGCTGCTGAAAGCGGCAAAGTCGGTATCCTAAGCCACCAGGAGGTCTATGAAAGCATTTCTGAACGAGCTCTACGATTACAACTTTTATTGCAATAAAAAGCTCATCGAGGCCTGTTCCGGGCTGGAAGTCGTACCAGAGGGGATTCAACGCCTTTTCAGCCATGTCCTGAACGCCCACCATAACTGGAACGCGAGGATCATGGAGGTGGAACCCCAGTTCGGGCCCTGGCAGTTGCACGAGGTGCCTGCCTGGGCGGACCTGCATTACGACAACCAGCGCAATTCTTTCGAGATCATTACCAATGCCGACCCCCTGGGCAGGCGGGTGAACTATGAGAATTCGGAAGGCCGGGTTTTTTCCAATACGCTCCAGGACATCCTGTTCCATATCATCAACCATTCGACCCACCACCGCGCTCAAATCTCAGCAGCTTTGCGGGCGGAGGGCCTGGAGCCGCCGTCCCTGGATTATATTGTCTACAAACGCTAAACCAGCCAAACACATGAAAACCGCTGTCAAGTTCCAACTTTCCCTGATGATGTTCCTGGAGTTCTTTATCTGGGGGGGGTGGTTCGTCACCCTGGGTACCTTTCTGGGCGACAACCTTAAGGCCAATGGGGGCGAAATTGCCATGGCCTTCTCCACCCAGTCCTGGGGGGCCATCATCGCACCGTTTATCATAGGCCTCATTGCAGACCGCTATTTCAATGCCGAGCGCATCCTGGCGATCCTGCACCTGGCCGGGGCCTTGCTGATGTACCAGATGTACACCGCAGCTGATTTCGCAGGGTTTTACCCCTATGTCCTGGGCTACATGATTATTTATATGCCAACCCTGGCCCTGGTGAATTCCATATCCTTCAACCAGATGAAGGACCCTGCCAAAGAATTTTCCTTTGTCCGGGTTTTTGGCACCATCGGCTGGATTGTCGCCGGGCTCCTGATCAGTTATGTGTTCCTCTGGGATTCTCCCGAAGCCAGGGGGGAAGGCATGCTGAAAAACACCTTCCTGATGGTGGCCGTCGCTTCGGCCTTCCTGGGGCTCTTCAGTTTTTTCCTCCCCAAAACCCCCCCCAAAGCCAACCGGGAAGGGAAAGCAACCCTGTCTGAATTGCTCGGGCTCGAGGCCCTGGGCCTGTTGAAGGACCGGAACTTCCTGATCTTCTTTATCTCGTCCATCCTGATCTGTATCCCGCTGGCGTTTTACTACCAGAATGCGAACCCGTTCCTGGCCGAAATCGGGGTGGAGAACCCTACCGGGAAAATGACCATTGGCCAGGCCTCCGAAGTATTGTTCATGCTGCTGCTGCCCTTTTTCTTCAAGAAATTCGGGTTCAAGAAAACCATAATGGCGGGGATGCTCGCCTGGACGCTCCGCTACGCCCTGTTCGCCTATGGCAATGCAGGCGACCTGGCCTTTATGCTGATCCTGGGGATTGCCCTGCACGGGATCTGTTATGACTTCTTCTTCGTCTCCGGTCAGATATACACCGATTCCAAGGCGGGCCCGAAATACAAAAGTGCCGCCCAGGGCCTGATTACCCTGGCGACCTACGGATTTGGGATGCTGATCGGGTTCTGGGTGGCCGGCAAGATCTACGACATGAATCTCCTGTCGGAAAATATGCATGACTGGAACACCATCTGGACCTTCCCGGCTATTTTTGCCCTTGGGGTCTCCGTTGTTTTTGCCATTTTCTTCAGGAATGAAACCATAGAATACAAAGCGTAACCATTAAAGCGAAAACTTATGCCAAGGAAAATACGTTTGGGCATCCTGGGCGGCGGGGGTGACTCCCTGATCGGGGTCCTGCACCGCGTGGCCGCCCACATGTTTGACAGTTATGAAATTGTGGGGGCGGTATTCAGCCCGGTACATGAAGAAAGCCTCGCCTTTGCCCGGCAAATAGACCTGCCCACCGATCGGATTTACCCCGATTTCGACACCCTGGTGGCATCGGAGATGAAGCTTCCGGAATCGGAGCGAATGGAGGTCTGTGCAGTGCTCACCCCCAATTTCCTCCACTTCCCCATGGCCAAAAAGCTGTTGGAACACGGGTTCCACGTCATCTGCGAAAAACCGATGACCACCACCTACGAGGAGGCGAAAATCCTTGCGGAAACGCATCGCAGCGCGGGCACCGTTTTTGCGGTTACCCATACCTATACGGGGTATCCCATGGTCCGGCAAATGCGGGAAATGATCCGGGCCGGGGAGCTCGGAAAAATCCACAAGGTGGATGCGCGGTACTACCAGGGGTGGATTAACCCCATCATCCACGATAAGGAAAAGCGCTCCTCCGTCTGGAGGCTCGACCCCAAAAAGGCGGGGATCAGTTCGTGCATGGGCGACATCGGGGTGCACGCCTTTAATATGGTGGAATACACCACTGGTTTGAAAATCAAGTCGTTGCTTTGTGATTTTAATTACCTCTACGACGACAACCAGATGGATGTGGATGGCACCGTGCTGGTCAGGCTAGGCAAACATGTGAAGGGGGTGATCAGGGCAAGCCAGGTGGCCACCGGAGAAGAAAACGGCCTGGCCATCAGTATTTACGGGGAAAAGGGCGGGTTGCGCTGGGAACAGGAACGGCCCAACTTCCTCTACCGGCTGGGGGATTCAGGCCCCCTGCAGGTATACAAGCCCGGACATGCCTATAACGCTCCCCTCTCCCTCGACGGCACCAAGCTGCCCCCGGGCCACCCGGAGGGGATTTTTGACGCCATGGGGAATATCTACCGGGGCGTGGCCAGGGCCATCCGTGGGGAAGCATACAACGATGGGGAATTCCCGACCATTACCGATGGGGTGCGCGGGCTCGATTTTATAGAGGCAACCGTGGCGTCCCATAAAGGGGGCAATATCTGGGTCGACCTGGATTGACAGGGGGGGTTAACCCTTCCCGTAGACTTTTTCGAAAACCTCGCACACCACGATCATGCTCTCTGTTGGGGCTTTCCCGAAAGGGGCCAGTTCGCGGGTGAAATACTCCCAGTGGGATTCTTTCCACGCCTCCAGGGAACCGTCGCCCTCCCCTTCCAGTTTGGCATGGGAAGGCGGGACCCCAAAAAGGGGTCGGAGGGTAACCCCTACCGTGCGGACGATGCACCGGGCCGTTCCCTCCCAATCCGTGAAGATGGTAAAGTCGCCGATGCGGGGCAGCGGTTCGTTGCGGAATTGTAGCCCCAGCAGGGAATGAGACCGGGCCCGTTTCTTTCCTTCCAGGATCAGCTGAAGGGCGGAATTTGCCTCCGGTTGGGTATCCCGGAGCTGCGTTACCCGCGGTTCCGGGGCAAAAGCGTATTCGAGGTGCTGGTCCAGGAAGTCCCCCCAAAGGGTCCTGGCAGATTTATTTTTCATCAGTTTCAACGGTATTGTCCACGGCCGCCCGCACCTTTTGGTCCTTTGCCGGGTTTCCCGGCCCGCCCCCCCTCATTATTTACAGGAAGGTTTGGCCCCCCGGGGGCGATATTTCTCCGGGTTTTCCTATATTTATAACGCCACTTCGAGGCGTATCCATCAATGAAATCCCTGCTAAATATAGGGTATATTTCACAATCCCGGCAGGGGGAATGAACTGATTAACCCAGCACGCAATCCATGAAAACAATCAAAGGACCCGCCGTCTTCCTGGCGCAATTCGTAGACAGCAAGCCACCGTTCAATTCCCTCGACGGGATGTGCCGTTGGGCGGCCGACCTGGGATACAAGGGTATCCAGATCCCCACCTGGGAGCATTTCCTGATCGATCTCGACCAGGCGGCGGAAAGCCAGGACTACTGCGATGAGTTAAAAGGAAAAATCAACGGCTATGGTCTGGAAATCACGGAACTTTCCACCCACCTGCAGGGGCAACTGGTGGCCGTGCACCCCGCCTATGACCTGATGTTCGACAACTTTGCGCCCAAGGCCGTAAAGAACAACCCGAAGGCCCGCACCGAGTGGGCCGTGGAGGTGGTTAAGAAGGCGGCCACAGCGAGCCGGCGCCTGGGGATAAAGGCGCATGCCACCTTTTCCGGGGCCCTGCTCTGGCACACCTGGCACCCCTGGCCACAACGGCCCGCCGGCCTGGTGGAAATGGGTTTTGAGGAGCTGGCCAGGCGGTGGAAACCCATCCTGGACCATTTTGACCGGGAAGGGGTGGATGTGTGCTATGAGATCCACCCGGGGGAAGACCTGCACGACGGGGACACCTTTGAGCGATTCCTGGAGGCCACGGGGAACCACCCCAGGGTGAACATCCTCTACGACCCCAGCCACTTCGTGCTCCAGCAACTGGATTATATCACCTACATCGACCACTACCACGAGTTCATCAAGGCCTTCCATGTGAAGGATTCCGAATTCAACCCCACGGGTAAAAAGGGCGCCTTCGGGGGCTATAACGACTGGGTGGACCGGGCGGGCCGGTATCGCTCCCTGGGCGATGGCCAGATCGATTTTAAGACCATTTTCTCCAAACTGACCCGGTACGGTTGCGATGTATGGGCCGTCATGGAATGGGAATGCTGCATCAAGTCGCCCGAACAGGGGGCCCGGGAAGGGGCCAAATTCATTCAGGACCACATTATTGAAGCTACTCAAAAAACCTTCGATGATTTTGCGGGGGGCGATATCGACCGGGAGGTCCTTCGCAAAATCCTTGGACAGGACGCATAAGATATGAAAGGAAAACACATCATTGGGGTATTGGCCCTGCTGGCCATGACGGCCTGTAAGGAACGCCCCGCAGAGGTTACCGCGCAAATGGCGGAACACAACATGGAAGACACCGGGGCGCAGCAGGAATGGATCGTATTGTTTGACGGCACCTCCCTGGAGGCCTGGAGGGGATATGGGAGGGAAGACCTTCCCCCTTCCTGGAAAATAGCCGATGGGGCCCTGGTCTTTAATCCCCCGGAGAAACCTTTGGTGGATAACCATAACCTGGTCACAAAACAGGATTTCAGGAATTTTGTCCTGTCTTTGGAATGGAAGATCTCCGAGGGCGGGAATTCGGGGATTTTCTGGGGGGTACAGGAAGACCCCTGGTACAAAGAACCCTACCAGACCGGGCCTGAAATCCAGGTGCTGGACAATGAGAGGCACCCCGACGCCAAAAACGGGACCACCCACCAGGCGGGCGCCCTGTACGACATGGTCGCCCCTTCAAAGGATGTAACCCGCCCGGCCGGGGAGTGGAACCATTGTGAGATCACGGTGGATTACGGCAATAACCGGGGAAGCGTGCGCCTGAACGGGACCGAAATCGTCACCTTCCCCCTGGCCAATGAAGCCTGGGAGGCCATGGTCGCCAACTCCAAGTTCAACGGATGGAAGGGCTTTGGGGAATTCCATACCGGAAAGATCGGGCTGCAGGACCACGGCGACCCGGTGGCCTTCCGCAATATTAAAATTAAACCGCTATAGCATGAAGTATACGATATATGCCCTCGTTGGGGGAATGATGCTGGCCGGATGCGCCCGGGAGGAAAAGGCGCCGGTGGCTGCCACTCCCCAGGACCCGCAGGCCATTGTGTATCCGGAATACCAGGGGGAGGAACCTACCCGGCCGGAACAAACCGAAGCCTATGAACCGGTGCCCCCCAAAGTGGCCCCTTTCGGCCAATCAGGGGCCCCGAGCGATGCCATCGTGCTCTTTGATGGCAGCGGTTTCGGGGAGTGGGTCATGACCCGCGACAGCAGTGAGGTGGTATGGCACCTGAATGAAGACGGGAGTATGACGGTAAAGGACAGGACGGGCGACATCCAGACCAAAAGGAATTTCGGAGACGTCCAGCTCCATATCGAGTGGCGCTCGCCGGCAGAAGTGCAGGGAGAAGGCCAGAGCCGCGGGAACAGCGGGGTTTTCCTGAACGACCTTTACGAAGTACAGGTGCTGGACAACAACGACAATACCACCTATGTAAACGGGCAGGTGGCCTCCATCTACAAACAGCACGTCCCCCTGGCCATGGCTTCGGTGCCCAGCGGGGAGTGGAATGCCTACGACATTATTTACCATGCCCCCACCTTTAACGAGCAGGGCGAAAAAATCCGGTCGGGAACCCTGACGGTCCTCCACAACGGGGTGCTGGTGCAGGACCACGCCGAGATCAAAGGGACCACCCCCTACATCGGGTGGCCCAAAAACCCGCCCCATGGGAAGGGCCCCATCCGGTTGCAGGACCATGGCGACAACAGCCGGGTCAGCTACCGCAACATCTGGGTGCGGGAGTTGTAATCTCCCTGGGAAATGGGATCCTACCCCGGGCCCTAAACCCCCGCCCGCCGGGACGGGACATAGGCCTTTTCTGCCATAGATACACCTAAGGATACACCCTGTACAGGGAAGCTGCCGGATACCACAATTATGTCCCGGGCGCTGGAGTCGTTAACGTATTTTTAACGAAACCTAAAACTCAGCAGCACATGAAAAACATCCTTACCCTGATGGCAGCAACCCTTATTGGAAATGCGCTCTCTGCCCAGGGGGCCATTACGGGGACGATCCCCAACTGGTCGAACGGTTCCGGCGAAGTTGCCCTTGTCATGATGGGCCCTCCAAAAGTCCTTGGGACTTTCGACGACCAGGGCCGCCTGGAGATTCCCCTTCCCCCGGACTTCCTGGCCCAGGCCAGACAAGAGGTCGAAGAAGCCAACGCCTCGGCTTCTGGCGGGTGGAAAGCCTCCCTGCCCACCCTGGGGGATCGATATTCCTGTACTGGAGGTGACCTTGAGGTCACCGGGGGCGCCCAGGCCATTTCCGGCTTTCCCGCCATGGGGGGCTTCGATCTGGTCAGCATGGAGCGAGAAGAACGATTTGGTTACCTGATGGCCGCCAGTTCCCGGGAATTCGCAGAGGGGATGGAACCCTATAAATTCAAGCCGGGATACTTTCTGGAATGGCATTTCGTGGAGGAGCCTGCCAGTGTCAAAGGCACCTGCAGTTCTGAGGCCTACGCCATGAACGTGGAAGAACTCTATACGGCAACCATGGAGTACGACCTGGATTTCAAAAAAGGCTGGAACATCGTCAAATACGAAATCATGGAAGTGTTTACCGATCGGGAAGGGAATAGCTACCCCATGAAGGAAAAGTACTCCGTCCTGGGAGAAATGCCGGCCGATGTCCAATTCATTTTCCTGCCGGAATAAAGCTTTTGGGTCCTTTTGGGAGGCACTGACCCACCCTCCACTTGAATAGCCAACCGAAGCAGAAGCAGCCCAACAGGCTGCTTCTGTCCTTTTTAAATTTTACTACCTTTGGCCCAATAGCCCTTTCAGGTATGATCCAATCGATGACCGGCTTCGGAAAGCACGTGGTACAGCTACCCGGGAAGAAAATTACGGTGGAGCTCAAATCCCTCAACAGCAAGAGCCTGGACATCAACACGCGCATCCCCCAGGCGTATCGCGAAAAGGAACTGGCCTTCCGCAATGCCATTGCCCAGGCCCTGGAGCGGGGCAAGATCGACTTTGGCCTGTATGTGGAAGCCAACGGGGAAGCGGCTTCGAGTCGGATCAACGAGGCCGTGGTACGCGACTACATGGGGCAGTTGGGGAACATTGCCGGGGGCGATGACCTTCGTTTACTTGAAATGGCCCTGAGGCTGCCCGACACCCTTCGCACTGAGCGGGAGGAAATGGACCCGGAGGAGCTCAAGGCTATCCTGGAAGCGCTCCGCCTGGGGCTCGAGGAGGTGAACCGTTTCCGGTCCGAGGAGGGCCGGACCCTGGAAGGGGATTTTACCGCGCGCATCCAAACCATCCAGGCCTACCTGCAGCAAGTGGAGGACCTCGACCTCGACCGCCTGTCGGCCGTCCGCCAACGGCTGGAGAAAGCCGTGGCCGAATTGCGCGAGACGGTGGATCCCAACCGCTTCGAACAGGAGCTGATCTATTATTTGGAAAAGTACGATATTACAGAGGAAAAGGTACGCCTGGCCAAGCATTTGGAATACTTCCTGCAGTCCCTGGCCTCTGAAGATTCCAACGGCAAGAAACTGGGGTTCATCTGCCAGGAGATCGGCCGGGAAATCAACACCATCGGCTCCAAGGCCAACGATGCCCCCATGCAGCGGGTGGTGGTACAGATGAAGGACGAACTTGAGAAAGTAAAGGAACAATTATTGAACGTACTCTGATGGATGGCGGAAAACTTATCGTCTTCTCAGCCCCCTCCGGCAGCGGGAAAACCACCATTGTGCGGTACCTGCTCGACCAGCCCGACCTGAACCTGGCGTTTTCGGTGTCTGCGACTTCCCGGCCCCGGCGGCCCAGGGAAAAGCACGGGGAGCACTATTACTTCATGACCATTTCCGAATTCAAGAAACACATCAGGAACGAGGATTTCCTGGAGTGGGAAGAAGTGTACCGCGACAATTTTTACGGGACCCTGAAATCGGAGGTGGAGCGGCTTTGGGCCGAGGGGAAGAACGTCATCTTCGACATCGACGTGGTGGGCGGCCTGCGGATCAAGAAGAAATACCCCGATCAGACCCTGGCGGTTTTTGTCAAACCCCCCAGCGTGGATGAGTTGAAGATCCGGCTGAAAAAGCGGAGTACGGAGAGCGACGAGAAGATCAACATGCGCATCGCCAAAGCCTCTGTGGAACTCGCCACCGCCCCCCAGTTTGACCGTATTATCAAGAATTACGACCTGGACACCGCCCTGAAGGAAGCCCACCAGCTTGTGGCCGATTTCCTCAGCAAGGGCCATACCGACGAACCCCCGGGCGAATAGCCCCCGGCATGCCAGGACCCATGAAAAAGACAGGCCTGTTTTTCGGAACCTTCAACCCCATCCACATCGGGCACCTGATCCTGGCCAACCATATGGCGGAATTCACCGACCTGGACCAGGTTTGGTTCGTGGTCACCCCCAAAAGCCCCTTTAAGGCCAAACAAACCCTCCTGGCGAACCACCACCGCTACCAGATGGTCTATGAAGCGATCAGGGACTACCCGAAAATGAACCTTAGCGACATCGAGTTCCACCTTCCCGAGCCAAATTATACGATCGACACCCTTACCCGGCTGCAGGAACAGCACGGAAGGGAGCACCGCTTTGCCCTGATCATGGGGGAGGACAACCTCAAGGGGTTTCATAAGTGGAAGAACTACGAAGCCATTTTGGAATACTACCCGCTGTACGTGTATCCGCGCCTTTCGCAAGGGACGGTATCCCCGGCCTTGCGGGAACACCCCGGGATCCACTGGGTGGATGCCCCGGTGATGGAAATCTCCGCCACCTTTATCCGCCAGCAGCACAAGGCCGGCAAAAATATCCGTCCCCTCCTGCCCGAAGGGGTATGGCGGTATATGGATGAAATGAACTTTTATCGCTAGCCCTATCCCGGTTTTCAGGGATCCGCCATTAATCCTATCTTTATCCGAACCCTATTTCCCTATCCGATGAAATTTTTTATTCCTGCGTTTTTACTGCTGGCCTGCGCCCAGTTGCCTGGGCAGAAAAAAACCCTTGACCCTGCCGACTTCGACCTTTGGAACACCATCGAACAGGAGACCCTGTCGCCTGACGGCACCCATGTGATGTACAGCCTGGAGCGGGGCGAAGCGGACCGCTTTTTGTTCATTAAAAAAACCGATGCCACCCCCGTGCTGCAGTATGACCGGGCACAGGACGGACGGTTTACCCACGATTCGAGGTATGCCGTATTTGCCATCAGCGCCTGGAAAGACAGCGTGCTTGCCATGAAGCGCAGGAAGGTTAAGAAAAAGGACCTCCCCCTGGACAGTTTGGGTATTTTTGATTTAGCTGACGGGCGGTTGGAACGGATTGGAAGCATTAAGTCGTTCAAAGTGCCCGATAAATGGTCGGGGTTCATCGCCTGGCAATACGAACCCGAAAACGAAAAACCGGGGTCGGAGAAGGATACCACCTCCGGGAACAAACCGAAAAAGACCCGCAAGCCCGGCAAGGAAACCGGATACCCGCTTGTGGTGCGCGAACTGGCCACCGGCAGGCAGGATACCTTCCATTTTGTTACCGGGTATACCTTTGCCAAAAAGGGGAAACGGCTGGCCTTTTCCACCTCGGGGGATGCGCAGGAGCCCGATGCTGCCTTGTTTGTGCTGGACCTGGAAAAAGACCGGCTGCTCCAGGTACACCAGGGCCGCAAAGCCAGGTATTACCAGGTAGGCTGGAGCGATTCCGGGGAGCACCTTGGGTTCGTTACCGATGAGGACACCACAAAAGTGCAGTTACGGCCCACCCGGCTCTATTACTGGAACGAAAAAATGGACCGGGCGGAAATCCTGGCCGGCCCGAAGGCCGACCCCAGTGGCCTGCTCCCCTCCCGTTACGCCGACCTGCATTTTTCCAAAGACGAATCCCGTATGTATTTTGGGCTGGCCCCGCCCCCGGTGCTGAAAGACACGGCCCTGGCAGAAGAGGAAATCGTGAATGTAGAGGTGTGGACCTACGATGAGCCCCGCCTGTATACCGTACAGGAAATGCAGGTAAAGGCCGACACGACCAGGGCCTACACTTCCGTCTTCCAGGTGCCTGACGGGAAAATCCGGCAACTGGCCGACCCTGAGTACCCCGAGGCGGAACTGGGAGCTGAGGGGAACGCGCCTTACGCCCTTTTAAGCACCCAGGAGCCCTATGCGTTGCAAAGCCAGTGGACAGGCCTTCGCGCCCGCGATTACGCCCTGGTGGACCTCAGGGACGGGTCGCGTAAAAAAATCCTCGAAGGGGTGGCCGGGCAGGTGGAGCTCAGCCCCGAAGGCAGCTATGTCTATGGATACCACCTGGCAGACAGCACCTGGTTCGCCTACCACATCGCGGATGACCGGTATACGGAGCTTACCCGGGGCAGGGTGTTTTACGATGAGCTCCACGATTCCCCCAGCCATCCCTGGCCCTATGGATTGGCCGGATGGACCAAAGGGGACCGCGGCCTGGTCCTTTACGACCGTTACGACCTCTGGGAATTCGACCCGAAAACCGGACAGGGGAAGCGCCTGACCCGTGGGAGGGAAACCCTTACCCAATACCGGTATATCAAACAGGACCCGGAAGCGCGGGCCCTCGACCCGAAGCAGGAATGGTTGCTGCGGACCTTTGGGGAGGACGACAAGGCCGGCGGTTTTGCTTCTTTGAACCCCGGGCGAAGTACCGTGGCCCAGCTCCTGGGCGGCCCATACCATTATGGTACCCCATTAAAGGCCGAACAGGCCCCGGTGCTGCTGTGGACCCGGGAATCGTTCCGCGAGTTCCCGGACCTTTGGGCAAGCGGCCCGGATTTTCAGGAACCCACCCGCATCAGCGAGGCGAACCCGCAGCAGGAGGCCTATGCATGGGGCAGCATCGAGCAGGTGAAATGGACTTCCCTGGACGGGGAGGAACTTACCGGCCTATTGGTAAAGCCAGAGGGATTTGACCCTTCGCGCAAGTACCCCATGATCGTGAACTTTTACGAGAAAAGCTCCGATGGCCTGTACCGCCACCGGGCCCCCGCCCCGGGGCGGTCTACCATCAATTACTCCTTTTATGCCAGCCGGGGATACCTCATTTTCAACCCCGACATCCACTACCGCACCGGCTACCCCGGCGAGAGTGCCTATAATTGTGTGATCCCCGGGGTCACTTCCCTCATCGAGAAGGGGTTCGTGGACCCGGAACGGATCGGCCTGCAGGGCCACAGCTGGGGCGGCTACCAGATCGCCTACCTGGTGACCCGCTCCAACCTGTTCAGGGCCGCGGAGGCCGGGGCCCCGGTGCCCAATATGATCAGCGCCTATGGGGGCATCCGCTGGCAGACCGGCCTGAGCCGGCAGTTCCAGTACGAGCACACCCAAAGCCGGATCGGGGGTACCCCCTGGGAATACCCGATGCGCTACCTCGAGAATTCGCCTATTTTCACCATGGACAAGGTGGAAACCCCTTTGCTGATTATGCACAACGATGCCGACGGACATGTGCCCTGGTACCAGGGGATCGAGATGTTCATGAGCCTGCGCCGGTTGGGGAAACCTGCCTGGCTGCTGAATTACAACGGGGAGCCCCACTGGCCCCTGAAGCGGCAGAACCGGGAGGACTTCAATATCCGGATGGCGCAGTTCTTCGACCATTACCTGAAGGGGGCCCCAATGCCGGTCTGGATGCAAAGGGGGGTGCCGGCTGTGGAAAAGGGGATCCGGCAGGGATATGAACTAACCGAACCGTCGGGAAATTAAAAATCGAAGGTCAGCCCTGTTCCGGATGCTGTAAAAGGCCCCGGGCCCATAGCAGGGCCGGGTCCATGGAACGGTAGATGGCTGTGGGGCACTGCAGGAAACGCGCTTCGAGGTGGGCCACGCGCTCGGTGAGGTCATTGTAGACCACCCAGGCATACCCGGCCAGGAAAGGGACCAGTTTCAGCAGTTCCATGTGCATAGTCGGGTCGAGGGAATAGGAGTTTTTCCGGTCGGAAATATAGACGATCTTTTTGTCGCGGTATAATTCCCAGGCATGGGACAGCAGGGGGAGGGTGTTGTCGAGGGTGACCTGCATGCCTTCGCGCACCTGCCCGATGAGCACCTGCTCGTAGAAATGGAAGGTGCCTGTTTCCATTTCTAGGGTCTTCAGGAAGGATTGTTCGAAGCCCTGTACGGTAATGCCCCCGTTGTTTACCATAATTGAAAAGTAAAAGATAAAACACTGGGCGCCTCCTGTTCACGGGATATTATCGATGAAATGCATCAAAAATCCTGCAGGATGTCCGTTCCGAGGAATTTGTCCTCAAGGTTGGTGTACCAGGACCTGTTTTTGGGAAGTTGCATGCCGCCCACCGGGTGTTCCCCTTCCAGCAGGATGTATTCCCCGTCGTTCAGGGCCTTGTCGTGGTAAAACTGGTAGGCTTCCAGGGCAAAGGTGTCGGGGTTAAAGTAGAAGTACCAGAGGTCTTTCCCCACCTCCGGATCATATCGCACTTCCACCACCCAGTAGCTTTTTCCATGGAAGGTCACCCGCTGCGCTTCGGGGCTGAGGTGGGTCCCCGGGTCGCGAAGTTTCATGGGCAGGCCGTAAAGAAAAGAATAGTAATTTTTGTACATCCGTGCCGCGTCGCAGGTGAGCCGGTGCTTATTGGCGATTTCTTCTGAAAACTGCGGCGTTCCGTTATACTGCAGGGAACAGCTGTCCCCTACCAGTTCATAAACCTTCGTGACCTCCCCCCGGGTCATTTCGAGGTGAAACCGGGAAGCGGGCTGGTCTATCCGGATCTTGCTGGTTCGGGGGGCTTCCCCGGGGGTTTCCAAAAGCACTGTAAAGCCACCCCGGTACGCTCCCCACACTCCCTGGGGATCGTGGTGGCGTATGCTTTTGTCGAGGATTTCCCCTGCCGGCTGCGACTGCGCCGGGCAGGCGGCGGAAACCAAACTCAGGAGGAATGCGATTAGCAGGGATTTGGGGAGGGCCATGGGGGTCTTTTCGGAAAAAATACAAATATTTACGGTATCTTAATAGAGACTGAGTTGTAATTAAAACCCTTCGCGGGGCGTGCTTATGGAATACGGAATAGGGGATATCCTGCAACTGATCGGGGCTTTGGGCCTTTTCCTTTTTGGGATGAAGGTCATGAGCGATGCCCTGATGGACCTGGCCGGCGACCGGATGCGGGCAATCCTGGCCACGATGACTTCCAGCCGTCCGAGGGGCATCCTCACCGGGTTCCTGATTACCTCTGTGATCCAGTCGTCATCAGCCACAACCCTCATGGTGGTGAGCTTTTCAAATGCCTCCCTGCTTACCCTCACCGGGGCTATCAGCGTAATCATGGGGGCCAATATCGGCACCACGGTCACCGCATGGCTTATTGCCATGCTGGGTTTCAAGGTGAGCATGAGCGCTGTGGCCCTGCCCGTTGTGGGCCTGGGTGCCATCCTCATGTTTTCAAAAAAGAAATCCTGGAAACAATGGGGAGGGTTCGTCATCGGCTTTGGCCTGCTCTTCCTGGGGATTGAATTCCTTAAGGAGGGCCTGCCGGACATGGAGCAAAACCCGCAGGCCCTGGCCTTCCTCACGGAATATACCTCGCATGGATTTGCCTCGGTCCTGCTTTTTTTGCTGGTGGGGACCCTGCTCACTGTGCTCATGCAGTCATCCAGCGCCACCATGGCCGTAACCCTGCTGATGACAGCCAAGGGGTGGATCCCCTTTGAGATGGCCGCAGCCATGGTTCTCGGGGAGAATATCGGGACCACGATCACCGCAAACCTGGCAGCTTTTGTGGGGAATTTCAGGGCCAGGCGCACTGCGATGGCCCACCTGATCTTTAACCTGTTTGGGGTGGTCTGGATGCTGGTCGCTTTTTATCCGTTCCTGCAGGGCATTGCCTGGCTGGAAGGAAAACTGGGGTCCCCTTCCCCGTATGCCGTTGCTGCAGCGGCCCCCGTGGGCATTTCCCTTTTTCACACGGCCTTCAACCTGGCCAATACCCTCATAATGGTGTGGTTCGTCAGGCCGATGGCCCGCCTGGTGTCGTGGATGTTCCCAGAGAAGGCCCTCCCTGAGCGGCCGATAGAGGAACCCAAGTTCCTGAGGGAAGAGGCCCTGAAGTATCCGGAGACCGCCCTGGCGGCCCTGGAGCAGGAGTCGCGCCACCTTTTTGAACATGCCGTGGTAGAGATTGTGGCCCATGCCCTGAACATGCACCGGAAGGATATTTTTTCGCCTTTGGAAGTCAAAAAGGTGGTGAAAGGATCCAGGGAAGACCTGGGGGCAGACGTGAGGGAACTGTACCTCTCCAAGGTGAAGCGGATCTACAGCGAGATCATCGCCTATGCCGTGCACGCCCAGAGCGACCTGCCCCTGTCGGAGGCGCAGCACGGGAGGGTATCGGAGTTAAAGCTGGCCAACCGGAAAATGGTGGAAGTGATCAAGGAATCGAACGAACTGCACCGGAATGTTACCCATTATATAAAGAATCCGCACCCAGAAATGCTCCGCCAGTATGACCAGTTTCGCAAAAAAATGGTGAAAGTACTGAGGGCCATTGCAGACTATCCGGTGAAAGGGGAAGAAAAGGCCTATGCCTCAACCCTGGAAGCCCTCTCCCGGGAGGCTGCGGGAGACATCGAAGTGGGGAACCGGGAAATTGACCGCTTGATACGGTCAAACGAGATTACCCCGGATATGGCCTCCTCCCTGGTCAACGACCACGACCACCTCGGCGATATGGTGCAGAACCTCATAATGGTGGCCAGGTTGCTCTATGTAAACGGCAGCCTTGCGGGTACCCCGGGAAGGCCGGAACCGGTACCCGGGCCCGGGGGCCACGGGCAAAATCCAGAGCCTGTTGGCCGGGAAAATTAAATTCCACCCTTTAAAAGTTACCAAGATTTAATATTGTAAATAACTATATAACAGTTAATTGTGGGGTTAATGTAAATTTAATGTAAATAAAAAGTAACATAAATGTGTATTCAATGTAAAATATATGTATATTTGTTACGTTAAGGTTAAGTAAAAACATTTAAACCACAGAGATATGAAAACGATTTTGAGCATAGTGATGGGCTTATGTGGTGCACTTTATATGCAGGCACAGGGGGCCACCCCGGTATACGAGAAAGACGGGGAAATGGTGAAGGCCACCTTTTATCACGAAAATGGGGCCATTGCCCAGCAGGGGTATTTTTTAAATGATAAACTCCATGGTGACTGGGTTATGTATGATGTCTCCGGAAAAAAAGTAGCAGCAGGCCAGTACCAGTTTGGCGTAAAAACCGGTAAATGGTTTTTCTGGAATGAGGAAGACTTGCAGGAGGTGGACTACAATGACAACCAAATTGTCAGCGTGGTTCGATGGAATAACGGTCGCTCGGTCGCCATCAACAGGTAAACCGCCACTTTCTTAGAAGTAAATGCCCGCAAATCGCGGGCATTTTTTATTTAAAAGTCTACTTTCACCTTGTTTGCGTGGAGATCGTAGAGTTCCAGCAAGCGGAAGGTCGCTTCCAGCAAATCCCTGGTTTCCTGGAGGAGGTTGAAATACAGGGCTGTGTTTTTCGGGCTGTTTTCGGTTTCGCGCGTACGCTGGATCTGCCGCCGGATTTTGTCATCGACCAGTTTCAGCAGGGCCTCCTGTTTAACCAGGGTAGTATTCAGGTCGGAGAAACGACCTTTTTCAAAGAGCTTTTCCACCCCTTCAAAGAAGGAGGTAACGAATTTATCGGTTTCCTTCAGGTCTTTCAGCTGGCTGAACCGCAGCTTTCGGTGGTTGTTGTTTACGTGTTTGAAGGCGGCGTTGGAAATGTGTTCCAGGGATTGGGTGATGTCCTGCAGATACCGCAGCACCTGGAGGTAAAAATCGGTAGTGCCTTCATTGCCCTCCTCCAGGTTCTTGATAAAATAAAAAATATTTTCTCTTAGACTTTCGACCTCCTTATCGAGCTTCTGGATGCCCTTGTTGCTTTTTTTAAGGAGAATCAGGTCGTGTTTTACCAGCCCTTCAGTACTGGAAGAATAGATTTTGTTGACGCGGCTTATGGCATGCGCGATATTCTTGGAGCTTTCGGAGATCACCCCCTTGATGTTCCGGCTCTCAGCCTTACGCAACTTGAATTCCTCGATCAGGTTTTTGCTGCGCTTCTTGTGGTTGATATAGTTCCTGATCAGGATAAAGACCGAGAAAACGAAGAGCAACCCGATGGCCCAAATGCCCCCCAGGTGGATGATATACGCCACCAGGGCAGCCCCAATAAAGGCGCTGATAGCCGTAAAGAACCACCCCCCGATAACATTGAGCACCCCGGCTACCCGGTAAACCGCACTGTCGGAACCCCAGGCCCGGTCGGCCAGGGAAGTCCCCATGGCCACCATAAACGTAACGTACGTGGTGGAGAGGGGCAGCTTCATGGAGGTAGCGATGGAAATCAGGACGCTGGCCACCATCAAGTTTACGGAGGCCCTTACCATGTCGAAGGCCGGCCGGTCCTTAGAGGTGATTCGGGACGTGTAGGTGCTGGTCCGTTCAAACCGCCGCCCGATGGCCTCCTGAATATGCTTTGGCGGGATAACGGAGAGGTTTTCGATAGCCAGCACGCTGAGCCGTACAATCTGGCGCGAGAGGAAGTTGGGTTGGAAGCGCTCTTCCCCTTCCCCTTCCCGGGCCAGGTTTATTTCCGTTTCGGTGACAAAAAGGGCTTTGGTCGAAAGCCACAGGGTCAGGATCATCACCACCCCGGAAAACAACAACAGCAAGGTGGGGGTCTGTACAGCGGCCGCCAGGCCTTCCATGGAATATCCCGCCGCATCCACCCCGGAAACCTGCCAGTCCTGGTACGACTGCAAGGCGGCGATGGGGACCCCTATGAAATTTACCAGGTCGTTCCCGGCAAAAGCCATGGCCAGGGCAAAGGTGCCGAAAATGATGACGAGCTTATAGACATTCAGCTTGAATACCTTTTGGAAAAGGCTCGAAAGGGCGGTCCACAACACAACGTTCGCCAAAAGGAAAACAAAGGGTTGCTCGTTGACAAACCCCAACAGCGACCCGTTGAACAGGGCCGCACTCTGCAGGCCTTTGATCAGGATAAAGTAAATGATGGCGGTAATGGCCAACCCGCCGAAAAGGGAGGCCTTCCAGGAGGGTTTTTTATGGAAATCGAAGGTGAGGAACAACCGGGCCAGGAACTGTACAATTGACCCTATCGTAAAGGCGATGGCCACGGAGAGTAGGATTCCCACGATGATTTCGGTGGCCTTTTCCGTGTTGATATAGGTGGCCAAATCCACCAGGCTTTCACCGGTTTTGGAAATCTTGACCAGGGTAATGGCCACGGCCGCACCGAGGAGCTCGAAAACAATGGATACCGTGGTGGAGGTCGGCATCCCGAGGGTATTGAAAAAGTCGAGGATCAGCACGTCGGTGATCATCACCGCCATAAAGATGATCATGATCTCTGAGAAGTAAAATTCCCCCGGGTTGAAAATCCCTTTCCGGGCCACTTCCATCATCCCGCTGGAGGAGATCGCCCCAAGGGCAATACCGATACTGGCAACCACCAGGATGGTCCTGAAGGGGATGGCTTTGGAGCCCAGGGCTGAATTGAGGAAGTTAACAGCGTCGTTGCTGACCCCGACCACCAGGTCGGATATGGCGAGTACGCCCAGGGCAACGATCATAAACAGGTAAAGGTTATCTCCCATAGCGTTCAGAATATGACAAAAATCCAATTATAAGCCGGCACCAATGTTAACATAAAGTTATCAATAAACCATATGCCTGCCGGGGATCTTTTCCCCAGAACGGTTAGTGTTCCTTTAAAAAAACCCACTGCCGTTGGACAGTGGGTTTTTGCCTGAATTGCCCCCGTATCCGGGCGCAAAACGGTTCCTCCTTTTAGAAGGAATAGCTATACCCGAGGGAAATGGCCTGTCCGGGGTCGCGGAACGAATAGATCTGGTCGGTGGCCCGGAAAGACTGGTAGACGCTTTCAATCTGGTCGTTCAGGAGGTTGTTGAACCTCAGGCTGATTTTGGAGTTGCGTTCTTTCCCAAATTCCTTGCTTACCGAAAGCACGGCGTTGTGGAACGGCAGGGTATACACATCGGGGACCCCGCGTATCCCAACGACCTCCAGGGTTTTGCCTTGTACGTTATAGTACAGGCTGGCCTGCCAGCCGTTGCGCGAGCCGTTGTAATTCAACCCAAAATTGATCAGGAAAGGCGATTGCCCTTGCAGTACCCGTTCTGGGGAAATGGTTTCCCCATCCCGGGCGGCCAGCACGCGGGAGTTGAATTCAGTTTCGCTCATATCCACCTTGGAATCGATCAGCGACACGTTGGCGTTCACACTGAAGTCTTCAAAGGAAGGCGAGAAAATACCCAGGTCCTGGCGAACTTCCACTTCTGCTCCGATTACCGTGGCAGAGGAAACATTCTGGGGTTGGAAATTGTTGGGGGCCTGCTCAAAGGCAACCAACTCTATTGGGTCCGTAAAGTCCTTATAGAAGCCGCTGACCGAAAAGAATTGCCCGTTTTCCCCATAGTGCTCAAACCGCAGGTCAAAGTTGTTGATGTACGTAGGGTTGATATCGATATTCCCGATAAAAATCCGGCCCGTCAGGGGGTCGAAAATCTCTGCGATCGAAGCTTCCTTAAAGGAAGGCCGGGCGGTGGTTCGGGAATAGGAAGCCCTAACTTTGGTATTCTGGTTTTCCCCCAGGTCGTAAATAAAATTTACAGAGGGGAAGAAATCCGCAACATCGATGATCTTTTCCTCATTTAACACGATGTCTCCGAAGTTGTTCTGGCCCGTATAAAACAGGTCAAACTTTTCGAACCGCAAGCCCAGGATGCTTTTCAGGCGTTCACTGATCTGGAATTCTTCAGAGACGAAGGCTGCGGAAAGGGTGGAATAGGAATCAAAGGAGTTTGTGGGTTCAAAGTTTCCATTGATAAAGGTCCCCGTACGGGTTTGGGGGGTCCAAATATTTTCCGGGAGCAGCAGGTTGTCTGAATTTCCGTTGATGGGAACGGTAGAGGGCTGTATGACGGTCAGGAAATACTGGTCAATGCCAAATTCCCTTTCCTTGTAGGTGTATGCCCCGCCGAATTGCAGTTTGGCGTTCCGGGAAAACAATTGGTGGTTTTTGGTGATCCCAAGCTTCCCGGCAAGGTTGATTTCCTGCAGGTCCCTCCAGATACGCGTGGGGGGGCCAAAGCTGCTGGGGCGGATAATCAGGTCGCCTGTGTCGCTGATCTCAAAGGAGCTGAAGCGCACGTCCTTGTCCTCGATCAGGGAGAGGGTGGGGGAGAACCTCCAGTCGATCTCCCAGGCGCCGTCGGCCAGGGAATGTACGCCGCCTAAAAACCCGTTGGTGATGGAGCTTTGGGTGTATTCAATGTTGTCGCGTACCCCGCGGACTTCATCGAACAAGAGAGAGGCCACGTTAAAGAAGCCATTGCGCGATTCCCCGTTCTGGATGTGCAGTACGTTGAACTTGTATTTGGATTTTTCGGTTTTCAGGCTGAGACCGGCAAGGCCGCTCAAGAGGACGGTATTGATCCCGATGTCGCCACTCTGGAGGCGGTCCGGTTCCAGTTCGAAGATGCTGCTGCTGGAACGGTTTTTGAACCAGAAGTTGTTCTGGGCGTTTTCAAAAAACTGCGTTTCATTCCTGTAGTTTATGGCTGCGAGCACCCCGAGGCGGGCACTACCGATTTCGTACTGGTTCCCCGCGGAAAAGCCCAGGTTGAAATTCATGGGGCTCTGGTCGGTTTTAACCGCCATTTCAGGCTCAAGGCGCTGGGTGAGCTGGGTAAGCACAGGGCTGCCTGCCGAGGGGGGTGGGATCACCTGGCCCCGCGCAATTTGCAGGTCCCTCTGGCCGTCGTCAAAACCCAGGAAGTCGGTTCCACTCGATTGGGACGTCAGGTAATTGTCTTTGAAGTGCATGCTGGAGTTATATCCAAGGCCGGCACTGATGTTGTATTCCAGTTTTGTAGGGATGTCCTTGGTCACGATATCGACGTATCCCCCGGTAAAATCAGCTCCGGAATCGGTGGTAAAGGACTTCACCACCTGGATGTTGTCGAGGATGGCCGTAGGGAAGAGGTCCAATTGCAGGGTGTTGCGGTCGGGGTCCAGGCCGGGCACGTCCATGCCGTTGAGGGTAGTTTTGGTATACCGGTCTCCCAAGCCGCGAACATATACATACTTCCCTCCCTGGACAGAAACCCCGGGGACGGCTTTTACGGCTGAGGCAATGTCATTGGCGCCTGTGTTTTTGATGCTTTGAAGGGAAAGCCCATCCAACAGTTTAACGGAATTCTTTTGCAGCTGCAACACGGCCTGTTCCGTGTTCTTGCTCACCGTGGTAGTGATGACCACTTCATCCAAAGCGTTGGCGGCGGCGTTGAGGACCACATCCAGTACCAGGAATTTGTTGGGCTCTATGGTTACCTCGGTGATCTCCTTGGTTTCGTAACCCAAAAAGGAAAATTGTATCACATAAGTGCCGGGTTCGAGTTCAATCTCGTATTTCCCGTCAAAATCAGAGGTAGTCCCTTTGGTGGTGCCTTTTACCAGGACGTTGGCAAAGGGCAGCACATCGTTCGTTTCCCCATCGAAAACCGTACCGCTTACCCCGTTCTGGGAATAACCGGAAAGAGCGCAAAGCAGTAGGAGAACCGTAAAAAGTGTTGATTTCATCAGTTTTATTTTGAATAGAGAAGTGCCCGCCCTGAAATGGGCGGGCACTTTTTCTTAAATGCTTCTCGCTGGATTAGAATCCAAGGTTGGCTTTTTGGTTGGCATACGTCCAGGCAAAAGCTGAGGTGTCGGCTCCGGTAGTTTCGGAACCATCAGCCACGGCACTGGCCCAGGTAGCAGAATCGGCCACAAAATCGGTGGCAATGGTCACGCTGGAGGAAAGGGCGTGCATTTCCTCAACGGTGGCTACCCCGGTGGGCAGTACAAACTCCCAGTTGCTGAAGGTCAGGTTTCCGTCGTTGTAAGCGGTAGCAGTTTTATCGCCATTCAGACGGACGATTTGTTCAGCTGAAAAGCCTTTTACAAATACGTTGTTGATGCTGGCCTGCAGCCCATCGCGGTAGTCGGCGATCCGGCGGCTTCCTCCTTCACCGGCATCGGTGTTCCCGAACAGGGTGATATTGTTAAGGGTGTAGGCTGCAATGGCGCTACCTTCAGGGCCATCGAGCTCAAGGGCGCTATCTGAACGCAGGCCCTGAACCACCATACCGTTGGTCAGAGTTCCGGACCAGGACTGGTCGAGGTCGATCCCGTCATCGGCAACGGCCCAGATGAAGACGTTCTCCACGTCTACGGTACCCCCGAAAATTTCAAGGCCGTCATCTTCGTTACCCACAATTTCGATGTTGGAAATGCTGGTCCCGGTACCTACACCGCCGAGGGTAAGGCCATTGATTTCATTCCCTTCGCCGATCAGGGCGCCGCCGTGGCGGATGGAAATGTAGGCCAGGTCACCGGAATCGTCGGCAGGGTCGTTGCCTCCGTAGAGTCCGAAAGCATCGCTGGCGGGAATCCCTTCGATTTGGGTTTCGGTTACATCTCCTGAGAGAGAAGCGGGCGCATTACCCAAAACCAGGACACCTCCCCAACGACCATTTACGGTTTCGTCCAGGTTGGTACCGGCGGTCTCGCCTACTTTAATGTTATCTTCTTCTGTAGTGAAGATGATCGGGCGCTCTGGGGTACCCACAGCGTTGATTTTTGCACCACGTTGTACGATCAGGGCAGAAGCCAGGGAGCCTTGTCCGGCTTTCCCTTTGATGATGGTACCCGGATCGATGGTCAGGGTTACCCCCACGCCTACAACTACTTTACCTCCAAGGAGATAGATGTTGTTGCGAGTCCATGTGGTGTTTTCAGTGATTTCACCCGTTACGGTAATGGTCTGGGCGCAGGAACCTCCAAAATCCACATCGGTTTCGTCTCCGTTCTGGATTCCGTCATTACAGGTAGCTTCCGGATCGGGACAGGCCTGGCAGTTGGGGCCACCACAGTCTACCTGGGTTTCGCCATTGTTGAGGATTCCATCGTTGCAGGTTTCGGCAACCGGCGGAATAATGGGGGCATCGTCATCGTCGCTACACCCGATGAAGACCAGGGCCGACAGAAACAGGAACGAATAAGCTAATTTTTTCATTTGGATTAATTTTGATTTGAATTCTTGGTTTGAATTTTACAGTCTTTCAAGACACTGCAAAGAAACCCTTAGGCTGTAAAAGTCATGTTAGCCTCAGGTTAAACCTTTTTTGCAATAAGGTTAGAGAATAGTTAAGAGGTTAACTCTGTGTTAAGGACTGATGAAAAGGGCTACAGAACTACAAAAAGGCTATTTTAGGGCCTGATTCACGACACTATGATGCATTGGGAACAACTCCTGTCCCTCCGGCGGCAGGGAGACCGGCTTAAACGGTTGCGCAAAGAACAGGACCCCACCCGCCTGGGGTTTGAGGTCGACTACGACCGCATTATCTTCTCCCCCTACTTCCGCAGTTTGCAGGACAAAACGCAGGTGATCCCGCTTTCGAAAACCGACTTCGTGCATACCCGGCTCACCCACAGCCTCGAGGTATCCGTGGTAGGCCGCAGCCTGGGCCGGTTGGCCGGGTCACGCTTGCTTGAGAAGCACCCCTACCTGGAGGAAGTGCACGGCTACCAGGCCAACGATTTCGGGGCCATTGTGGCTGCCGCCGCCCTGGCCCACGACATCGGGAACCCTCCTTTTGGCCACAGCGGGGAAAAGGCCATCGGGACTTTCTTTACCCGGGGCGCCGGGCAGCAGTACCAGGCGGCCCTGACCGAAAAACAGTACGAAGACCTGGTCCGCTTTGAGGGGAATGCCTATGGGCTGCGGTTGCTGACCGCTTCCCGCACAGGGGTGCCCGGGGGGCTCCGGCTGAGTTATGCCACCCTGGGCGCCTTTATGAAATACCCTAAAGAGTCCCTGCCCTGGAAAAAAGGGGGGCCGATCGCCGCCAAAAAATTCGGGGTGTTCCAGACGGAGGTGGGGACCTTTCGCGAAATCGCCTCGGAACTGGGGTTGCTCCCCGCGGGAGCGGCCGACCCCGGGGGGTATTGCCGGCACCCGCTGACGTACCTCGTGGAGGCGGCCGACGACATCTGTTACACGATTATTGATTTCGAAGACGGGATCAACCTGGGGCTGGTACCGGAAGATTATGCCCTGGAATACCTGATCAAACTGGTGCAGGACCGCATCAATACCGAAAAATACCGGGGCATCGCCTCCATGCCCGACCGCATCGGCTACCTGAGGGCCATCGCGATCAACACCCTGGTGCAGGATGCCGTAAGGGTCTTCATGGAGGAGGAAGAAGCCCTGCTGCGGGGGGAATTGCCGGTCGCCCTGCTCGAGAAAAGCCGGTACCGGGCCCAGGTGGAAGACATCATCAACCTGAGCGTGGAGCGGATCTACCGGGCACCGGAAGTCGTGGAAAAAGAGGTGGCGGGCTACCGTATCCTCTCCGACATTTTGGAAGTGACCACCGGTGCCCTGGTCGCAAAGCAGGAAGGCAGGGCCTCTTCCTATGATAACCTCATCCTGCAAATGCTGCCCATCGAAGGGCGGCAGCCCGCAGCCGGGTCGGTTTACGAGGCCCTTTTGCAGGCCTGCGGGTTTGTGGCCTCCCTCTCAGACCGGGCGGCTGTGCACATCCACAACAAGATCAGCGGGAAACACCTGCAGGATCAGAACCTGTAGTTGACCCCGATGCCCAGTTGCTGGCGGAATTGAATCCGCGGGACCCCCGGGTCGAGGACTATTCCTTCCGGTGTTTCCTCCCGGTCAAACAGGATGTCGTCATCGTAAATGATATGGGCGATGAGGGTGGCGTTGATGAACTCATTCACCCGGAAGTTGAATTTTGTCTGCCAGTCGATGTCGATGTTCCCGAAGTTATTGAGGTAGTCGGTATACAGGCTCAGGTTGTGGTCGAGCAGGATATTTTCCGCAAGGGGGAGTTCCCAACGGTGCGTAATCAGGATCCCGAGCTCCCGGTAGAGGTTTTTTCCCGGGGTGATGACATTCCCCTCCGCATCGAGCACCGCTTTTTGAACCCCGAACGCCCCCTGGTCCGCCAGGGCCTGGTCCAGGACAAAGGTCCCCTTGAACGTGAGGGGGGAAAGGTACAGGTTGAATTTTTTCCCTTCGGGGATATACGAAATACCCCCCCCCAGGAAGAGGTACCCCGGCGCCATGAAGGTCGAAATGGGGGAGGTCCTGTCGGGGTACTTGAATCCGTTCGCAAACTGGGTGTTGAAATTGGCTTTGGCCGAATAATACCAGTCGGTGATGGTGTCGCGCCGGTAGCCCAGGGTACTGCTCAGCCGGATGGCGTCGTCCGTTTTGCGCCATTGCCGCCCTTCCTGGGCGTTCCACCCGAAGCGCAGTTCCATGCTGTTGTCCCACTGGAAATAGCGAAACTTGTAGTTCCGTTCGAAAAGGAGCTTGGCCAGGGCCGATACCGCATTGTCGCCCCCCGCATTCCAGTTGACGAAGGCCATCTCGCTCACCTGCAGGTCCAGGGCATTCACGCGTTCCCAGAAGGAAGGCATCCGGAACCGTTTTTTCCTTTTGTCCAGGGGTCGGGTTTGCTTGAAGGAGATCACCGGGTTGGTCAGGGAAACCCCCCGGGGAATAATCCGGATAGGCTCCTGCGGGCTCCGGATTACGATGGTGTCCACCCGGGTGGTATCGGGGAGTTCGGGCGGGGGAATGGAATCCTGCCCGTATCCGATATTTCCAAAAACAATCCCCGACAAAAGGAAGAGAAGCCAATGGCCGAAGCTACTTTTCATCCAGCAATGCGTTTAGTTGTTTCAGCAGGCTTTCCCCGTCCAGGCCCTGGTCGCGGTACAATTCCTCCGGGGTTCCGTGGGGGATGAAATCGTCCGTTATCCCCAGGCAGGTCACCGGAACAGCGATCCCCAGGCGGCTGAGGCACTCCAGGACGGCACTGCCCACCCCCCCGGCCAGCGCGCTGTCTTCCACGGTAACCAACCGCTCGCAGGTGGTGCCCAGTCGGGCCAGGAGGGCTTCATCCAGGGGTTTGGCAAACCGCAGGTCGTAGTGCCCGAAGGCCTGCGGGTTTTTGGTTTTTGGGATCGCCCCGGCAATGGTTTGGCCAAGGGGCCCCAGGCTGAGGACGGCAATGCGCCCCCCGGCCTTAAGCGTGCGCGCTTCCCCCCATGGGATGGGCTCAAAAGGGCGCTGCCAGTCGGGTTCGCGGCTGTTGCCCCTCGGGTAGCGGATGGCCACCGGACCCCCGATCCCTAGTTGCACCGTATAGAGGGCATTGCGGAGTTCCAGGTTGTCCATAGGGGCGATCAGGGCCATGTTGGGGATGCATCGCAGGTAGGCGATATCGAAGACCCCATGGTGCGTGGGGCCGTCCTGCCCCACCAGCCCGGCCCGGTCGATACAGAAAACCACCGGGAGGTTTTGCAGGGCCACATCGTGGATGACCTGGTCATAGGCCCGCTGCAGGAAGGTGGAATAAATAGCGCAAAACGGCAGGAGCCCCTCGGCGGCCATCCCGGCGGCCAGGGTCACGGCGTGTTGTTCGGCAATCCCCACGTCGAAAGCCCGGTCCGGGAAGGCCTCCATAAGGTACTTCATGGAGCTTCCGGTCGGCATGGCGGCGGTAATCCCGACAATATCAGGGTTCTGCCCGGCCAGTTCCACCAGGGTATGCCCGAAGACATCCTGGTATTTGGGCCCCAGTCCCGGTACCGCTTCCCGCCGGACCAATTCGCCGGTATGCCGGTCGAACCTGCCCGGGGCGTGGTAGACCACCTGGTCTTCCTCGGCCTGCCGGAGGCCTTTGCCCTTGGTCGTAACCAGGTGGAGCAGGCGGGGACCCGACTCCCCTTTCAGTTTTTCGAGCTCCCCGACCAGCAGGGGCAGGTCGTGCCCGTCCACAGGCCCCGAATAGCGGATGTTCAGGCTTTCAAAAAGGTTTTCCCTGGAGGGTTCCCCTTTTTTGACTTCTGTGAAGTAATGTTTCAGGGCCCCAACGCTGGGGTCAATGCCAATGGCGTTGTCGTTGAGGATGATCAACAGGTTGGCATCGGTTTCCCCGGCGTGGTTCAGGGCCTCGAAGGCCATGCCGCTGGCGATGGAGGCATCGCCGATGACGGCGATATGTTGCCTGTCGGGGTTGCCTTTTTGCCTGGCGGCAAGGGCCATGCCCAACAGGGCCGAGAGGGAGGTGGAGGAGTGGCCGGTGCCAAAGGCGTCGTAGAGGCTTTCATCCCTTTTCGGGAAGCCGCTCAGCCCCCCTTTTTGGCGGATGGTGTGGAAGAGCTCCCGCCGCCCGGTCAGGATTTTGTGGCCGTACGCCTGGTGGCCAACATCCCACACCAGCCGGTCTGCCGGGGTATTGAAAACATAATGCAGGGCAATGGTCAGTTCCACGACGCCCAGGGAGGCCCCCAGATGCCCTTCCTTTACGGAAACCACCTCAATGATGAAATCCCGCAGTTCCTTCGCCAGCCGGGGGAGTTGCTCCAGGGGGAGTTTCCGAAGGTCCTCGGCAGCGTCTATGTGGTCCAGCAACTTCATAACCGCCCGTAAAGGTAACGCAATTTCAATTTCCGGGACCCCCTTGAAGGGGAAGGCATAAATTGTATTTTTGGGACATGGAATTCCGCCTCGACGATACGTATTTCATGAAAATGGCCCTGCGGGAGGCGGAATTGGCCTTCGAAAAAGGGGAAGTGCCCATTGGGGCGGTAATTACCGTAAACGACCGCATTATTGCGCGCGCCCACAACCTTACCGAGCAACTACACGACGTTACGGCCCATGCCGAAATGCAGGCCATTACTGCGGCCGCTAATTTTTTGGGGGGGAAGTACCTGCACCACTGTACACTGTACGTAACCCTGGAGCCCTGCCAGATGTGCGCCGGCGCCCTGTTCTGGAGCCAGATCCCCAAAGTGGTTTTTGCCGCCTACGACCCGCAGCGGGGGTTCACCGCGGCTGGCGGGAAGCTCCATCCCCGGACCGAGTTGGTTGGGGGGATCCTGGAGCATGAGGCATCAAGCCTCCTGAAACAGTTCTTTATACAGAAGCGCAACCTGAATTAAAAAAAAACACCGCGCCTTTAGGGGGCGCGGTGTCCGGTACGTTCAAAATAAAATAATGCTATCCGATAACGCGAACATCGGAGGCAACCAGGCCCTTGCGGCCCTCGGTTTCCTGATATTCTACTTTGTCTCCCTGATTGAGTTGCAGCCCGTCCAGAGCTGTGGCGTGCACGAAGATGTCCCTTCCGGTGTCATCGTTCGTGATGAATCCATAACCTTTTGATTCGTTGAAAAATTTAACGGTACCAGTCATTAAAGTAAAAATTAAAAATAATGCATTGCGAAGGTAATTCTTTTTTGGGAGTTCCGTCGATCCCAATCCCGGAATTTGAGGAGGAAGGGGACTGTCATCTGTTTTTTTCCCGGTTTTCCCTCATTTTGCGGACGTTTTCGTCGGTAAGCATGTAGTCTTTCATCTTTTTGCCGCGGCTTTCAAATACCAGGAACAGGGGCATGGCCAGTAGGAAAAGGCCTACCACCCCGAAGCCGATGTATTTGTTGCCCGTAACGGGGTCTTCCTCCATCATGCTGAACCCCAGGGCAATCCCCGCCAGGGAAGCCACGACGATCAGCAGGACCACGTATCGCATTTTTTTCCGCATCTCAGGAAGTAAAATTAATCAACTTTCGCCTATAGGCGGTCAGCAACTTCGATTTGGAGACGAACCCCTCGTACTTCCCGCCCCGGACCACCGGCAGGTTCCAGGCCCCGCTGTCCTGGAATTTTTTCATCACCTGCTGCATGGTATCGGTCCCGTAAAAGAGCTGCTCCGGGGGGACCTGCATGAAGGAGCCTACCCGGATCTTGTCGTACAGGGCCACGTCAAACATGAATTCGCGGATATCATCGAGCAAAACGATGCCCTCCAGCCGGCCCTCCTCATCGGTTACGGGGAAGATGTTCCGCCCCGATTTGGCAACCGACTGGTGGAGCATTTCCCCGAGGGTCATGTCGCTGTGGACGCTTTTGAAGTCCCTTTCGATTACCTCGTCGAGGTCCATCATGCTAAGCACCGTCTGGTCCCTGTCGTGCGAGATCAGGGCGCCGATGGCGGCCAGTTCCCGGGTATAAATGGTATGGTCCATGGTGTTTTTGGTGATCAGGTACGACATGGCCGCAGAAATCATCAGGGGGACAAAGAGTTCATACCCCCCGGTGATCTCAGCGATCAGGAAGATGGCCGTTAACGGGGCATGGAGTACCCCGGCGATGAGCCCGGCCATCCCCACCAGGGTGAAATTCGCCTCGCTGACCGAAATCCCGAGCCCCAGGTTGTTCAGGACCTTGGCGACCACGTTCCCCAGGGCGCTCCCCATTACCATGGTCGGGATAAAGATCCCCCCGGCACCCCCGGCAGCAAACGTGGTGGTCATGGCCACGGCCTTGAAAAGGGTAATCCCGAAAAGCAACCCGATCACCACCCAGATCTGGTCGGTATAGGCGTCGAAAGGGGTCCTGCCGAGTGCGCTGAGGTGATCCCCTTCCAGCAGGTTGTTGATAAACCCAAATCCTTCCCCGTACAGGGGCGGGATAAAATAAAGCATGGCCCCTATGGCCAGCCCGCCGGCCAGCAACTTGTATTTCGGGCTGCGGAAGCGCTGGAAAAGCGCCATGATGCGGAAATACATTTTCGTGAAATAGATGGAGGCGAAGGCGGTTCCCATGCCCAGGATGACGTAATACAGGGAATCCCCCACCTGGAAGGTGTCCTCCAGGGCAAAGGTGAACAGGGTTTCGTCCCCCAGGAAAAAATACGAGGTGAGCACCCCGGAGATCGAAGCCAGCAACAGGGGCAGCATGGAGAGCATGGTCAGGTCGAGGCTGAAGACCTCCACGGCAAAAATTATGGCGGCGATGGGGGCCTGGAAGATGGAGGCAATGGCCCCGGCCGAGGCGCAGGCGATCAGCAAAGACCGGTCTTTTGAATTGATGTGCAACGCGCGGGAGACATTAGAGCTCAGGGCGGCCCCGGTGGCCACGGCCGGCCCCAGCAACCCCACAGAACCCCCGAAGCCTACGGTGAGCGGGGCCGTAACCAGGGGGGTGAGGATTTTTTTAGCCTCAATGACCCCTTTTTTCCGGGAGAGGGCAAAGAGGATGGAGGAAATGGCATGTTCCAGTTTTTCCCGGTGGACGTATTTCACATACAGGAAAACCAGGGTCAGGCCAAAGATCGGGAGGACAAAGTACAGTTCAGTGCTCACGGACAACGCCCCGCGGCCCAGGGTCGATTCGATGAAGTAGGTGGTGTTCTTCAGGGTTACCGAGGCCAGGCCTGCGAGAAAACCGACCACCACGCTCATCAAATGGGTAAAGGTTTTGTGCGAAATGTGCCGGTAGCGCCACTTCAGGAACCTGGTGAGCAGGGTATGTCGGGGTAGCTGGGCCATATCCGCAGGCGATGGGTTACCATTACATTCTTTACGGCTCCCCCCCGGGGGGATGGGGAACCGTTACTCCTTAAGCCGCAGGTGCAGCTCGTCCAGTTGCTCCTGCCCGATGGGGGCCGGGGCATCGATCATTACATCGCGCCCGCTGTTGTTTTTGGGGAAGGCGATGAAGTCGCGGATGGATTCCTGCCCGCCAAGGATGGCCACCAGGCGGTCGAGCCCAAAGGCGATCCCGCCATGGGGGGGCGCCCCGTACTGGAAGGCATCCATCAGGAAGCCAAATTGTTGCCGGGCTTCCTCCGGGGTAAAGCCCAGGTGCCGGAACATGGTTTCCTGGGTAGGGCGGTCGTGGATCCGGATGGAGCCGCCTCCAATCTCGTTTCCGTTCAGCACCAGGTCGTAGGCGTTGGCGCGAACGGCTGCCGGGTCGGTATCCAGCAACGCCAGTTGCCCGGGCTTGGGGGCCGTGAAGGGGTGGTGCATGGCGTGGTAGCGGCCCGATTCGGGGTCGAACTCCAACAAGGGGAAGTCGACCACCCAAAGGGGTGCGAATTCCTGCGGGTTGCGAAGCCCCAGATCCTCTGCCAGTTTCATGCGCAGCATGCTGAGTTGGGCGCGGGTGGAATCGACCTCCCCTGACAGCACCAGGATGAGGTCCCCTTTTTGGGCACCGGTGCGACCGGCCCAGCGGGCCAGGTCTTCCTGGTCGTAAAATTTGTCTACGGACGATTTGTAGGTGCCGTCCTCATTGCAACGGACATACACCAGCCCCTTGGCCCCGACCTGCGGCCTTTTGACCCATTCGGTAAGGCTGTCGATCTCCTTCCGCGTAAATCGGTTCCCCCCGGGCACGGCCAGGCCCACGACCAGTTCCGCCTGGTTAAAGATGGAGAAGTCGCGGTGTTGGGCCACCTCATTGAGCTCCCCGAACTCCATACCAAAGCGGATGTCGGGCTTGTCGGACCCATACCGCCTGAGGGCCTCGTCGTACGTCATCCTTGGGATGGATTCCAGGTGCACCCCACAGATGGTTTCCAGCAGGTGGAGCGTAAGCCCCCCAAAGGCATTCAGGATGTCCTCCTGTTCCACGAAAGCCATTTCGCAATCGATCTGGGTGAATTCCGGCTGGCGGTCGGCCCTCAGGTCTTCATCCCGGAAACACTTTACGATCTGGAAGTATTTGTCCATGCCCCCCACCATCAGGAGTTGTTTAAACGTTTGGGGCGACTGGGGCAGGGCGTAGAACTGCCCTTCGTTCATCCGGCTGGGCACCACAAAGTCGCGGGCCCCTTCCGGGGTCGATTTAATCAGGTAGGGGGTTTCGATTTCAATAAACCCCTGCCCGGAAAGGTACTTGCGCACTTCCATGGCGACCCGGGAGCGGAAAATCAGTTTCTCCTTTACGGGGTTCCTCCGGATATCGAGGTACCGGTACTTCATGCGGAGTTCTTCCCCCCCGTCGGTCTGGTCCTCAAGGGTAAAAGGGGGGGTGAGGGAGGGGTTGAGCACCTGCAGCCCGGTGGCCAGCACTTCAATGCCCCCGGTGGGGATCTTCGGGTTTTTGGAAGCCCGTTCGATGACTTCCCCGGTCACCTGCAGCACGAATTCGCGCCCGGCTTCCCGGGCCTGTTGCAAAAGTTCCACGGAAGTGCGCTCCTGGTCGAACACCAGTTGGGTGATGCCGTAACGGTCGCGCAGGTCAATCCAGACCACAAAGCCTTTGTCCCGGACCTTCTGCACCCACCCGGCCAGGGTAACGCTTTGGCCGATATGCGATTCGCGGAGTTCCCCGCAGGTATGAGATCTGTACATATTCCCTCGGATTATGCCAGCAAAGGTACGATGGAAAGGGGGAAGCGTACAAGGGTTCCCCCAAACTTCCCCCGCCTTTTTCCTCCCGGGGCGTACCCTTGCCTTAGGCCGCCTGCTCCAGGGCCTGTGGCGCGGCCACCACCCTGGGTTTTTTCCCTTTAAGCGCAATCTTGAGCCGGTAGCTGATGTTGAAAAGCACCGGGACGATGATCAGCGTGAGGAAGGTGGCCACCAGCAGGCCGAAAATCACGGTCCAGGCCAGGGGCCCCCAGAAAATCACATTGTCGCCCCCGATGTATACCTGCGGGTCAAAGGATGAGAATAAGGAGAAAAAGTTGATGTTGAGCCCGATGGCCAAAGGGATCAGCCCCAGGACCGTGGTAATGGCTGTCAGCAGTACCGGCCGCAGGCGGGCCTTCCCGCCCCGGATGATGGCTTCCGTGACCTCGGGCATTGACAGCAGGTCTTTGTCATCCAGGCCCAGGGCCACTTTTTTGCGGTCGATCAGGATCTGGGTATAATCGAGCAGGACCACCCCATTGTTCACCACGATCCCGGCCAGGGCGATGATGCCCATCATGGTCATCATGATCACGAACGGCCACCCCGTGAGGATCAGGCCCCCGAATACCCCGATAAAGCTGAGGAAAATCGCAGTCATAATGATGGTGGGCTTGGAAATGCCCCCGAACTGGAAAACCAGGATCAGCATGATCAGCCCCAGGCCCGAGAAAAAGGCCCCCATCAGGAAGTTCATCTGTTTGTTCTGTTCCTCGATCTGCCCGGTGTAATCGACCTTTACCCCGCCCGGCATGCCTTCAAAGCCCTTCATGGCTTCCTGGATTTCCGCCACTATGGCCCCGGCATCGGTATATCCCGGCTCCAGGGCAGAATAGATCGTCACCACCCGTTTGGCATCGCGGTGCTTGATGGCGCTGAAGGAAGAGGTATTTCGTTGGCGGGCAACGGCAGAGACGGGGATTTCCCTGAGCTGACCCGAGGCCGGGTCGCGGAAGGTGATGTTCTGGTTGAACAGGGTACTGGTATTGTACCGCTGGCCTTCCCCGAAACGGACATTGATGTTGTAATCTTCCCCATCCTTTTTGTATATGCCGGCCTTGTCCCCAAAAAGCGCCTGTCGCAGCTGCTGCCCGACCTGCCCCACGGAAACGCCGAGTTCCCCCGCTTTTTCGCGGTCCACCACGACTTCCATGGAAGGCTTCCCCTTGTTTACATCGAGCTTCAGTTCCTCGATGCCGGCAATATTCCTGCCGTTGATAAAGGTACGCACCCGTTCGGCTACATTGATGAGCGTATCGTAATCGGACCCTTCCAGTTCAATGTTGATGGGGTATCCGGCCGGGGGCCCCACGGCGTCTTTTTCAACGCTGATGGTTACCCCGGGGTAGATCCCCTTCAGGCCGTCCTGTATCTTCTTGCGGAGTTCCTCCGTGTCGCGTCCCTGCCGGAATTTGAACTCCTTCATGGAAAGGGTGATCTTGCCCCTGTGGGGCATTTCCGCGGCGGACCCCCCTTCGGTAAACGGGTTTTCGGCCCCGCGCCCCACCTGCGATACGGAAGATTCCACCAGCAGGTTTTGGTCCCCCTTCATATAGGCATCGCTATCCACAATGGCGTAAACGCGTTTTTCAATGGCCCGGGTGATTTCGTTGGTTTTCTCAATGGCCGTCCCCTGGGGGTATTCGATATACACGAAGATCTCGTTGGGGGTGTTGTCGGGGAAGAATTCCACTTTGGTCCGCCCGCTGCCCAGGGAGGCCCCAAAGCCGATAAAGGCCGCGAGGAGCAAGGCGAACATGGTCCCAGAATACCAGTAGACATTCCTGCCTTTAAGGGCTTTTTTTAACTGGTTTTCATACAAGTCCTCCATTTTCCTGAGCGTATTCTCCTGGAAGCGATTCGCTGATTTTTTGAGGACGTATTTATAGATCCAGAACAACCCGGCGGTCACGATCATCAGGGAACCCAGCCCACGCATGGAACCCCCCAGTACCAGGATGAACAGCCCGATGCCCCCCAAAATCGCCGTCAGGCGGAGCAATTGCTTACGGGTCAGTTCTTTTTCCCCGGTTTCCATGAAGGTCGACACCAGCATGGAGTTCATGAAGATGGCCACAAACAGGGAAGATCCCAACACTACGGAAAGGGTGATGGGGAAGAAGATCATGAATTCGCCCATGATGCCCGGCCACATCCCCAGGGGGACAAAGGCGGCCACCGTGGTGGCGGTGGAAATAATGATCGGGATCGCAATTTCGCCAATGCCTTTTTTCGCCGCGGAAATGCGGTCCATCCCCTCCTCATCCATGAGGCGATAGACGTTTTCGACCACAACCACGCCGTTGTCCACCAGCATCCCCAGGCCCATGATGAGCCCGAAAAGGATCATGGTATTCAGGGTGTACCCCATGGCGGAGAGGATCATAAACGACATAAACATCGACATGGGGATGGCAAAGCCCACAAAGAGGGCGTTGCGGAAGCCCAGGAAGAACATCAGTACGGTCACCACCAGGATGATCCCGAAAATAATGTTGTTCACCAGGTCGTCCACCTGGTTGAGGGTACGGCTGGAGGAATCGTTAGCTATGCTCACGTCAAGGTCCGGGGGGAGGTAGGTTTGCCTGGCTTCTTCCAGGATCTCGCGGATTTTTACGGAGGCGTCAATCGCGTTTTTTCCCGAGCGTTTTTTGATGTCGAGCATCACCACGCTTTCCCCGCGCTCCCGCGCAAAGGTGGTTTTTTCCTCCTCTTTGAACGTGACTGTGGCGATGTCCTTCAGGTAGATTGCATTGCCCTTCTCCGATTTTACCACAAAGTTTTCGAGGTCAGACGGGCGTTCGATCTCGCCCAGGACCCGGATGGTGCGCCGTTGCCCGTCGGTTTTGAGGTTACCTGCCGACAGGGTCACGTTCCCGTTGGCAATGGCGCCCAGCACGTCCTGGAAACTGACCTTGGCCGCCATCATCTTGTAGCTATCCACGGCTACCTCCACCTCTTTTTCCTGTACCCCGCGGAGGTCCACCTCCTTGATTTCCGGCAGGTCTTCTATGGCGTCCTCGAGTTCTTCGGCGTATTCCTTGAGCTTGTCCACCGGGTAGTCGCCGGTGATGTTTACGTTCATGATGGGGAACGATTCCGAGAGGTTCAGGTCAAAAACATTGGGTTCCACCTTGGCCCCGTTGAACACGGGCCAGTCTTCCCCGGCTTTTTCGCTGTCGACCTCGTCCTTGACCCGTTGCTTGGCGAATTCCACGGAAATTTCTTCGTCGAATTCCACGACGATCATGGAGTAGTCTTCCTGGGAGGTGGAGGTGATCTCCACCACGTTGCTGAGGTTTTTAAGGCGGTCTTCCAGCGGGTCGGTCAGGAGCCTTTCCACATCCTCTGCCGTATTTCCCGGATAAGGGGTGCTGATGTAGATTTTGGTGTCCTTTACTTCGGGGAAATCCTCCCGGGGCATCGAAAAATAGGAGGATAGCCCGATCAGGAAAAAGATGCCGATCATGACATACACCACCGAAGGGTTGTCAATGGCCCAGGAAGCGAGCCGGAATTCCTTGTCTGCGTTCTTGCGTTGCCTGCTCATGCCCTGGTGATGATTTCAATGGTCTGCCCTTCCCGGACCCTCCGGGCGCCTTCAATAATGATAAACTCCCCCTCGCTGACCCCGCTCAGGATTTCAATTACGTCCCCCTGGGCAAGGCCTGTGCGAACGACCCGGCGGACGGCTTTGCCCACCTGGTCCTCGCCAACCCCTTCAGCCACATAAACGAATTGTTCCCCCTGGGAGTTTTCGGAAATGGCCCCCGGCGGAATGAGCAGCGCCTCAGGGTTGGTATAGTCGTTGATGCGCACCCTGGCCGTGAGGTTGGGCTTGATGTCGCCCCCTTTGTTGGGCACCGGGATTTCGACCCTGAAGGTTCGGTTCGCCGGGTTGATGTAGTTCCCGGTCTGCCGCACTTCCGTGGTGATGCTATCGCCCAAAACCGGGATGAAGATTTCCACTTTCTTTCCCTGGGTGACCCCGTCGAGGTGGCTTTCCGGCACATCGACCTGTACGTACATCTCCGAGAGGTTGATCAGCCGGAAGACCGGCATCCCTGCCGCCGGGTTGACCGTGCTCCCCTCTTCCAGCATCACCTCGTCCACAATGCCGCTGAACGGGGCCCGGACGATGGACTTTGCCAATTGAGACTCGGCCTGGTTCACCTGGTTCACCGCCGCCTCGTAGGAGGCTTTGGCCTGGAGGTATTGGATCTCGGACCCGATGTTTTGTTCCCAAAGGCGTTTCTGGCGCTCGAAGGTGGTTTCCGCCAGGGCGGCCTGGGTGCGAAGCTGTTCCAGGGCGGATGCCATGCCGCCGTCGTCGATCCGGGCCAGGACCTGGCCTTTGGCCACCGGGTCGCCATCCTTCACGAGCACCCGCACGAGCGTCCCTGCCATTTCCGGATAGAGCAGCACATTCTGCCGGGTCTGCACATCGCCCTGGAGTTCCAGGTAGTGCACAAATGGCCTGCGGCTCAGTGCCACGGTGCTGACCAGGGGTACGTTCTTTTTAAGTTCCTTGCTCTGGATCGCGGAATCCACTTTGCGCAGGGAGGTGGCCAGGGCCCGCTGTTCTTCGGCCAGGGCTTTCTTTTTCTCCTTGATCTGCTCCAGGCTGCCCGTGGCAAGCAGCTCTTCCAGCGATGTATTTCCGCCCTCCCCGCAGGCGGCAAGCAACAGGAGCAACAGGGGTAACCGGATAAAGGCGTTTTTCATGGGGTGATGCAGTATTGACGGGTTCACTAGGTTCTTTTTCAACGTTCGGGGTCTTAATAGGGATTCAGGATGGTTTCCAGGGCAGTTTTCCGGTTGACCACATCGACCATGGCCTGCAGGAATTCCTGCTGGGCCGAGTATAGCTGGGTTTGTGCCTGCCGCAGGTCGAAGCTGGAGGCCAGCCCTTCGGAATACTTGATCTCGTTTTTGGTTTCGATTCGCTCGGCCAGGGCGAGGTTTTCCTTGCTGGTCTGGTACGATTCAATGGCCAGGATGTAATCGCTTTTGGCCTGTTCCAGCTGGAGCTGGAGTTTTTCTTCGGTTTCCTTTAACTGGGTTTTCGCCTTTTCAAGGGCAATTTTGGCCCGTTGGGTGCTGGCGCTCCGCTTCAGGGAACTGAAAATCGGGATGTTCAGGTCAAAGCCCAGGATGGAGGATTCAAAACTCTGGGCATCGGTCCCAAAGACCGTTATGGGGTCGCCGAAACCGGTCCATCCGTAATTCAGGAAGGCATTCAGGGTGGGCAGCGCCCGGCTCCTGGCCAGTTTCCATTCAAAATACCGCTGCTCATTGAGGTTCTGGGTGAGTTTGTAATCGGTGTTGTTCTCCAGCTCAAAAGGGGTTTCCAGCAGCTCTGGCCGGGTTTCCTGAGCCACCAGGTCGTCGAGGTCCTGGGTGAGCGCGGTGGGGTGGTCCAGGGGGAGCCCCATCACCACATTGAGCATCTGCAGGGTGAGCGTTTCAAGGCGTTCATTGCTGCGGAGGATATTCTGCAGGTTGGAAAGGGTGATTTGCAACTGCTCCACGCTTTCTTCCTCCCCCAGCCCGTTTTCGTAAAGCTGCCGGGTTTCGTAAAGGTTCTTTTCCACTGCCGCAATGTTCTTTTTGAGGATGGCCACGCTCTCCCGCGCCAGCAGCGCATTCCCATAGGCTTCTACCACGGCCTTGCGGACTTCCTGTTCCGTTTTTTCCTTGTTGTTCGCGCTGTAGCTCAAAAAGGCTTTGGTCGCCTGTACGCCTACCAGGTACGAGCCATCGAAGATCTGTTGCCTGAGGGTAGCCGTCGCTGCGAGGGAGCGGGGAGGGCCAAACACGAGGGGGACAAAGGTGCCGGGCTCCCCTCCCGGGAAAAACTCCCCGGGGACGAGGGAAACCGGTTGTTTCAACTGGTCCTGGTAGCTTACCGCCCCATTGATTTGGGGCAACCCCTCGGCAATGGTTTCCCACTTCTGTTTCTGGGCATCTTCCACGTCACGGTCGGCGTTTATGGCGCTGTAATTGTGTTCCAGGGCGAACTGAATGGCCTCCCGGAGCGTGAATTGCGTGGGCAGTTCCTGGGCGCTTCCCTTGAAAAGTACCGACAGCAGGATCCCGCAAATGGTGAAAATGCGCATTTATTCGAAATTTGAATTGATGATAGTATTTAGTATAGCCCTACCCTTCGGCGTTACAATGCCCCGCAAGTGGTATTCCAGGTAGTCTTCCATCAGGGTAACCATGGGGAAGGCATGCCGCGGAAAAAGGGCATCGTCCTTCAGGCTGGTAATCCCTGCAAAATAAATGCGGGAGACAAAGTCGACGTTGAGGTTTTGGCGGTAGATGCCCTGCTCTATGCCGCGCAGTAGGTTTTCGCGCACGCATTCCTGCATCATCTCGTATTGTTTCTGGTGCAGGGTGGCGTAGATTTGGGGGTAGTATTTTTTCAGCTGGTGCTGGGGGGAAGACTTTTCGTTTTTCAGGTTCAGCAGGGCAAACCGCTTAATCTCGTAGAGCTCTTCAATCGGGTTCTTGCCCTGGTCGCAGATACAGCCGATCCCATGGGCGATCTTTTCAAAAAGCGACAGGGTGCACTGTTCCACCAGTTCGGTTTTGTTCCCGAAATGGGTGTAAATCGTTTTCTTGGAGATCCCCATTTGCTCTGCGAGGTCATCCATGGTGACGCTTTTGAACCCCAGGTTGAGGAACAGGTCGGTCGCCTTTTCCAGGATTTGGTCTTTCATGGGGCCAAAAGTACGGTGGAAACTATTAAAACAAAAAAAGTTTCCTGAGTTTTACATTAATTTAACGAATCGGTTACCCGCAAGTGATATTTTGCCGGGGCTTTGTTGTATTTCGGGCTTCATTTGCTGTAATTTTGGGCCATGATGGACTCCATTTTACGCTACCGGAAGCATTTCCTGGACCACCTTGGCGGGAAAACCTGGCCGGGATCGCCCCGCGACCTTTACGAACCCATACAGTACATCCTGGACCTCGGCGGAAAGCGGATACGCCCTGCCCTGGTCCTGCTCAGTGCCGACCTTTACGGGGCCGGGCCGGAAAAGGCCCTCCCTGCGGCCATGGCTGTGGAAACGTTCCATAATTTCACCCTCCTGCACGACGACATCATGGACGATGCCCCCCTGCGGAGGGGGAAAACCACTGTGCACGAGCGCTGGGATACCAATACCGCCATCCTTTCCGGGGATGCCATGCTTATTGAGGCCTACCGGGAGTTGGAGGCCTATCCGCCCGAAACCTTCAAGCCCCTGATGCAGCTTTTCTCCCTCACGGCCCTGCAGGTATGTGAAGGCCAGCGGTACGATATGGACTTTGAAACCCGGGAGCAGGTGGCGGTGGCCGACTACCTGCGGATGATTGAGTTTAAAACAGCGGTCCTGCTGGGTTGTGCCCTGAAAATGGGCGCCCTGGTGGGCGGGGCTCCCGAGGGGGACCAGGACGCCCTCTATGCATTTGGGATCCGGCTGGGGCTGGCTTTCCAGTTGCAGGACGACTACCTCGATGTCTTCGGGGACCCGGAAACGTTCGGGAAGCAAGTGGGCGGCGACATCATCGAGAACAAGAAAACCTACCTCTTCCTCAGGGCCCTTCAGTTGGCTTCCCCCGATGAAGCCCGCGAACTGAGGGACCTGTATTCCATAAAGCCCGGCGACCCGGGCCAGAAAATCGCCCGGGTCAGGCAGATCTTCCAGGCCTGCGGGGTTGACGGGGAATCCAGGGAAAAAATCCGGGAATATACGGAGGAGGCCTTCGAGCTTTTACAAACCCTTCATGTGCCGGATGCCGGAAAATCCCAACTCAGGGAATTCGGGGAATGGCTCCTCAGGAGGGAAGCCTGAACAACGCCCTTACAAAGGCGCGAAGGAACATGCCTTTGGGGCTGGAGGAAATAATCCGGAAATCTTCGGGCAGGCTGGTCTCTTCATTCAGGAATTTGAAGATCAGTTGGGGGCGGAGGTTTTTGAACAGCATCGAAAAAATTTCACTCCCCCGGCCGTTTTCGCGGGCCAGCACATCGAGGAGCAGCAGGTCGTAATACCAGAATTTATCTTTTCCGGAGCCCCGCGGCACCTGTCCTTTTTTCAGGGCTTCCACCAATTTGGGCACCTGCTGGCAGGTATTCCAGAAGGTATACCCCGTACTGGGTTTGGCCCAGCCCCCGGCGATCCCGATATGCACCAGGTTTGGCCCGTCTGCCGCGCTGAAGTCGTTGACGGTCATGGGGATGCTCCCTTTTTCCTTTTCCAGGATTTCGTAGGAATGGCTTCCCAGCCTTTGGGTGAGATACGCTGCCAGGGCAGCCTCATATTCCCCCGTTTCCAAAAGCTGTTCGGAAAACAGGGTGTATTCCACCAGGCCTTCGTAAGGCGAAAAGGGGAGGATGTACATAAAGCGCGTATTTCCCATCTGGGGGATGGAAAAATCCATGAACGTGGGGGCCTCCGGGTCGAATATTGGGTTTTCGGAGCGGACGAACCACCCGATGAAATGTTGCTGTAGCAGCGGAAAAGGGCGCATAAGCGTTTCCCTGGGGGTAAAGGAAACACTGCTGAAGACCAGGGCGGCGCGGTAGTCCCCCTGAGGCGTTAGCACCCGGGCAACCGAATCGGCTTGGGAAACTTCCGTGACCTCCTCAAAGCGTATTTCGATATTGGGGTATTCCCCGATCCGGCGGTAAAACTCCCTGTAGAAATCTGCTCCGCGGAGCATTTTATAGCGATAGGGATCTATGGATACCTTTTGATCGCCTTCCGGCCCGGTGAACCGGATGTGGGTCCATTCGCGGTGGAGCAGGGCGTCAAAGGGGCCGGGGCCGGCTTCCCAGAAGCACCAGGTGCGGTCATTCCCTTTTTCCGGGGATTTTTCAATCAGGGCGATCTTTTTCTCGCCGAAAAACGGGTCTGACCCGAGGGCATCGGCCAGCAAGAGGCCGGAAGCCCCCCCACCCACAATGATATAGTCGTAATTGCGCATAGTTCCCGCCAACCTTCCAAAAGTACGAATTCAGCCCGAGTGCCCCAGAAAGTTTGGGAAGGGATTCGGAATTGGGACGTTAACTTCAGCCGCAGCCGGCCTTTGGGGAGCTAACCCGGCTATCACGGGTTCCGGGTTTGCAGGATTTTCTGCATTTTCCCGGGGGGGATGTACTCGAAATACCGGTTTTGGACCCTAAAGGAGGTGTCGAGGACCACTATGGCGGGCAGGGTAAAGGGCACTCCTTCCCGGGAAGCCAGCAATCGGGGGATTTCGTGGACAGGGTAGCGTTTTTTTCCAAATTCCGGGTTGGTGTACTGCCGGCCCCCGAAGGAGATGGTGTCGCTGGTTTCCACATCCATGCGCACGGCGTAGTATTCCGCGTCCAACAGGGCGACTACCCGGGGGTCCCTGAAAGCGGCCCGGTCCATTTTTTTGCAGTAGGCGCACCAGGAGGCGTAAAAATCGATGAGTACTTTTTTGGGTCGTACCTGCAGGGAGTCTTCCAGGGCCTCAAAACTGAGCCACTGAACGCGATCTTGCTGCCCATGCCCGGCGACAGCGCAAAGCAGGCTTCCCAATAACAGCAGGTATTTGATGCGGTCGCTCATGGGCGTTTTTTTGGGCCTTGACCTTCGCTGTGGCCGGTTAATGAAATCTGCCAAATTTCACCCCCAGGAAGTAGGTCCTGGGGGTGGCGGGGCCGTAAATGTAATTGGAATCCCGGGTGGGGCCCACCTCGAAATCATCCTGGTAGCTGTTGAAAATATTGGATACCCCAAGGGTAAAGGTGGCCATGAATTCCTCCGTGAAGTCGACATGCGTTTCCAGCTTGAGGTTCAGGTTGAAAAACGGGTCCACTTCGTTGAGCTCCAAAAACCCGGTTTCGCTGATCACCCGGGGTACCGTCATCCTGCCCGTATAGGTCCCGGTCAGGTCCACGTTGAAGGCTTTGCCCGGAATCCAGGCGGCATTCAGGTAGCCGTACAGGTCGGGCACCCGCACAAATTCATCGATGAACACATCCGATTCCCCGGCAGCCCCTTCAGACTCGAAAAGCAGCTGTGACTCGTCGTACCCGGTCCGTTGCCAGGTACCCCCCAGCTGGAACTGCCATTGCAGGTTAGGGGATAGCCCGACCTCGAAATTGGCGCCGTAGACCCGGGCCCCTGAGCCATTGCGCACTTCTTCCAGGATAGAACCATTCTCCAGCACGGCTCCGGTACTCACCTGGGTAAAGGGGTCTTCAAGGGTGGTGTAAAATCCCTCCAGCAGCAGGTCAAACTGTAGCAGGTCTGAGGACTTTGAATAATTCAGGGACGCTGTGTAGGCATTGGAATACTCCGTCCTGAGGTCTTCCGACAGGATGACAAACTGGGGTTCCCCCCCTACATTGGCGATATGCAAATCCTCATTGAAAGCCTGTGGCGCCCGGAACCCCCTTGCATAACCGGCCCTGAGCCGCAGCGCCTCCGATAGCGTGTAGGACAGGGTAAGCCTTGGGGAGAGGACGGTCTGCCCGATGTCGGAAGCCCGTTCGATGCCCCCAACGGTATACTCCCCGTCTACCTGTACGTAGTCGAGGCGGGTCCCCAGTAGGGCCGTAAAGGCTTCAGAGGGTTTCCATTCGTACTGCCCGTAGCTGCCCAGGGAATGAACCGACTGGTCGATCAACCGGGTGTAGCCCGGGATCTGGTCCTCTGTCTGCGAGAGGGTATATTCCGCCCCAAGGGTGAGGATGTCCCCGGCGCTGAGGTTTTTGGTGTACTGCACCCCATTGACCCAGGCGAGGTCGCGGGTATTCCCAAAGGCGTTGTTGGCCAGGAGGCTGTCTTGCCGGGTGCGGCCGCCGCCCAGGCCCCCGTAGTAACTTTTGCGCCTGGTGTTGGAGGCAGAGGTGTAGACCTGGGTCCTTGCCGAGCGGTCCGCACTGCTGATTTCATAATCGGCCCCCCCGATAAAGGTGTCGTGATCCAACTCCTCGGTGATGTCCGTAAACTGTGGGGCAAGGTCCAGCCGGTCCCCCCCGCGGCGGTATTCATTAATCGCATTCAGGTTCAGCGAAATACGGCTTCGTTCCGTAGGTCGTAAAAAGGCCTTGGCCCCCACTGTAAGGTTTTTCAGTTTGACCAGTTCGGTAAACCCGTCCTGGTTGGCGTCGAAGGGATCCCGGTTGCGGTAAGATCCGAAGAGGGTAAATCCGCTTTTGACGTCGTCGGCCACCACGGAGGTGTTGAAGGAGACTACCCGGTCGGGCTGCTGCCCGTCGATCAGGGCCAGGTTGGAGCCGATCTCCCAGGTGTTCAGGACCGGGTCGCGGGTGATTACGTTTACGGTCCCGGCGATGGCATTGGAGCCATAGAGGGCCGAGCCCCCGCTTCGCACCACCTCGACCCGCTCTATGGTATTGGTGGGGATTTGCTCCAGGCCGTAAACTCCCAGCAGGGAGGAAAACACCGGCCGGCTATTCAACAGGATCTGGGTATAGGCCCCTTCCAGCCCGTTGAGGCGAACCTGCGTAAAACCGCAGTTCTGGCAATTGGTTTCCACCCGCACCCCTGGGGCAAAACTGAGCCCGTCGGCCAGGCTGATCGACTGGGTTGCGGTCAGCAAACGGGGTTTGATGGTGGAAACCACCACGGGGGCACTTTTGCGCTCCACCCGGTTGCGCGTGGCGCTGATAACCACCTCATCCAGGCCCAGGGCGTCTTCCACCAGGGAAAAATTCAGGGTAAGCGGCACCCCGGAAACGGCCTGTACCGTTTTGGAAGCAGTCCGGTAACCCTGGGAACGCACCAGCAGGACCACCTCCCCGGGGGGGACTTCGAGGCGGTAGGAGCCGTATTTGTCCGTAGTGGCGCCCCGGGAGCCCGCCTCAACAAGAATGGAAGCAAAGGCCACGGGTCCGCCTTTAGCAGTCACTTTACCGGAAATTAATGCTGTGGGTTCCTGGGCTGATACATAGCACGAAAGGGCCATGGCAAAAAGGATGGGGAGATTCAGGCGCACACCCATGATATAGATCAATCAAAAACAATATTTAGGCAAATCTAAAAAAAGGTTTGTGTAAATAAAAATGTATCTTTGGTTTTGTGGAACAACGGATGACCCATTCGGAGGAAAACTACATCAAAGGGATCTACCACCTGAGCCAGGGGGGTAAGAAAGCCATTTCCACCACGGCCCTGGCGGCCCAGATGGAAACAAAACCTTCTTCGGTGACCGACATGATCAAAAGGCTGGCCGAAAAAAACCTGCTCCATTACCGGAAATACCAGGGGGTACGCCTCACCGAAACCGGTACGAGGCATGCCCTCAAAGTGATCCGGAAACACCGGCTCTGGGAATCTTTTTTGGTGGAAAAACTCGATTTTAGCTGGGACGAGGTCCACGAGGTAGCCGAACAGCTGGAACATATCGAAAGCGAGAAGCTGGTCGACCGCCTCGACGCCCTGCTCAACTACCCCGATTTTGACCCCCACGGCGACCCCATCCCCGACAAAAACGGGGTTTTCAAGACCCGTGAAAAAAAACTGCTGAGCGCCATGCCCGTGCCCAGCCTGGGGGTTTGCGTGGGGGTCAGGGATTCCTCCCCGGCCTTCCTGAAATTCCTCGACCGGCACCACATCGCACTTGGCCGGGAAATCCGGATCCTCGACCGCGAAGCGTTTGACCATTCCATGCGCGTACAGGTCGGGGACCAGACCCTGCAAATTTCCCACCAGATTGCCGGCAACCTTTATGTAAAACCAACCTCCGACTCATGGAAGCCCTGATCGCCTACCTGGAACGTATCGACCCTATCCTGGCCGCCCTGCTGGCCACCCTGTTCACCTGGGCGCTTACCGCGGCCGGGGCAGGCCTGGTGTTTTTCTTCAAGACCATGAACCGGGCCGTGTTGGATGGCATGCTCGGTTTTACCGGAGGGGTTATGGTCGCGGCCAGCTTCTGGAGCCTGCTGGCCCCCGGGATCGAAATGAGCCCGGGAGAGGGATTTGTGAAGGTCATCCCTGCGGCTGTGGGGTTCCTGCTTGGGGCCCTGTTTATCTTCGGGCTCGACAAGGTCCTGCCCCACCTCCATATCAATTTCAAGGAATCGGAGAAGGAGGGGATCCAAACCCCCTGGAGGCGGACGACCCTCCTGACCCTGGCCATTACCCTGCACAACATCCCGGAGGGCCTTGCCGTGGGGGTACTTTTCGGGGGGGTGGCCGCAGGGTTTGAAGGGGCCTCGGTGGGCGGGGCTGTGGCCCTGGCCCTGGGGATCGGGTTGCAGAATTTCCCCGAAGGATTCGCGGTGGCGATGCCCCTGAGGCGTTTTGGCCTCAGCCGTCGGAAAAGTTTCATGTACGGGCAGTCCTCTGCCCTGGTGGAGCCCATAGCCGGGGTCCTGGGCGCCTGGGCGGTCCTTACCTTCCAGCCGATTTTGCCCTATGCGCTGTCCTTTGCCGCCGGGGCTATGATCTTTGTGGTTGTGGAAGAAGTGATCCCCGAAACCCAGCTGGACCGGTATACGGATATCGCTACCCTCGGGTTTATCGGGGGTTTTATCGTGATGATGATCCTGGACGTCGGGCTGGGGTAGCCGGGTTGCGCCCCGGGAACCGCATGCTTTCCCCCTTTTCCTGCTTCACCGGCTCCAGGGGGGAGCCACCCCGTTCGACCGGGCATAGGCAATCAGCTGCCCCTTGTGTTCCCCCGTATGCTCGAGTACCATGAGCAGGGCCGAAAGGCGCGACATCTTCGCAAAGCCAAGGTCTACTTCGTCGCCCAGCCGACCCGAATCTTCCGCCAGGACCTTTTCCCGCACGAAATCCGCTGACTTTTTGTAGGCCTCCAGAATGGCTTCTTTCCCACTCACGGATTCCAGGCTCATGATGTCGACCCCTTCCGGGGGCGGGAAACCCAGTTTCATGGCCAGGTAATAGTTTGCCGAGGCCACATGCATCACGGTTTCCCCGGTTGAGCGGATGCCTTCCGCGGGCCTCCAGTTGAGTTGGTCCTCGTTAAAGGCCTGGGTAAGGGACAGGATCTGCCCCTGTGTCATTTCCAGCAAGCCGGCAATGCTTTCCTGGGCCGGGTTGCCCTGTGCAAAGGCCGACAGGGATTGGAACAGGAGCAAAAGGGCGCCAATTTTTTTCATAAGGGTTGTTTTTGGGTTATCGCGGGCCGCCACCTCCGGGCGGCAGCAAAGCCCTCCTAAAATACAAAACCCCGGGAAATCCTTGTTGCCCAGCAGGTTAATATTTTGTAAACCTACCGCCCCTGATCGTTCGGGCCCCTGGCCGGAGCCGTAAATTCACCCGGGGATTCCGTATCTTTAAAGGCATTAACCGTTGATTTGTTGCCCATGAAACCCGTAACCCGTTTGCTTTGTATCCTTGTTTTGCTGGCTTTTGTCCTGCCGGCCCGCTCCCAGGACCGACCCCTGGAATACATGGATGTTTTTGACCTGCAGTATGCCTCAGACCCGCAGATCCATCCCGAAGGGGAATGGATCGTCTACCGGAGGATGGGCTTTGACGTCCTGAAAGACCGGGCTGAAGGGGATTTATGGATGCTGCGCGCCGACGGCAGCAGCCACCAGAAACTCACCTCAAGGGAAGTTAACGAGTCCAGCCCGCGATGGTCCCCCACGGGCGACCGCCTGGCTTTTGTGAGCAGCACGGAAGAAGGCTCGGAAATCTATGTGTACTGGCTGGACAGCGGTAAATATGCCCGGATCAGCCAGCTCCCGGCGAGCCCCTCTTCCCTGAGTTGGTCGCCAGATGGCCGGCAGCTGGCCTTTACCATGACCGTACCGGCGGAAGCCCCGGTGATCGCCAAACTCCCCCGAAAGCCCAAAGATGCCCAATGGGCCGGCCCGGCGCGGATCACCGACCGCCTCTACCACGAAGCCGATGGCAGGGGGTACATCCCGCCGGGGTTCAGCCATATTTTCGTAATGCCTTCCGAAGGGGGTGCGGCCCGGCAGGTCACCTCCGGGGACTTCCAGCACCGTGGGCCCCTTTCCTGGTCCCCGGAAGGGAATCGCATTTATTTCTCGACCAACCGCGCCGAAGACTGGGAATACGACTTCCGCAACAGCGAGGTATACGCCCTTGACCCGGCAAACGGATCCGTGGAAGCCCTCACGGACAGCCCCGGGCCCGACCGGGAACCCGTGGCTTCCCCTGACGGGAAGTACATCGCCTACCTGGGGTACACCGACCGCATGCAGGCGCACCAGGTCACGGAGCTACGCCTGATGCAGGCCGACGGGGGCGGGAAGCGTTCCCTCACGGGCTCCCTCGACCGCGGGGTGTCCGACATTGTGTGGGACGCCAAAAGCAAGGGGGTCTATTTTACCTACGACGACAAGGGGAATTCCAAAATAGGCTATGTTTCCCTGGCGGGAGGGGTGGAAAAACTGGCCGACAACCTGGGCGGGACGTCCATCGGCAGGCCCTATGGGGGGGGCTCCTTCAGCGTATCGGCCGGGGGCCGCATCGCCTACACCTTTACCCGGCCCGAGTTTCCCGCCGACATCGCCCTGGTACGCAAACCCGGGGAAGCCCCCGCGCGCCTGACGCGCCTCAACCAGGGGTTGCTCGACCAGCGCACCCTGGGGAAGGTCGAGGAAATCTGGTATACCTCCTCCGTCGATGGCCGCCCCCTGCAGGGGTGGATCGTCTACCCCCCGGACTACCAGCCCGGCCGGGAATACCCCTTTTTGGTGGAAAACCACGGCGGGCCTATCTCCAATTACGGGGACCGGTTCACGGCCGAGATCCAGCTCTATGCGGCAGCGGGCTATATCGTGTTCTACCCCAATGCCAGGGGCAGTACCAGCTACGGGGAGGAATTCGCCAACCTCCTGTACAACAATTACCCGGGCGATGACTACCAGGATGTGATGGACGGGGTGGATGCCTGTATCGCCAAAGGCATTGCCCACGAAGACCAGCTGTTTGTGACCGGCGGCAGCGCCGGCGGCATTATGACGGCCTGGATTATCGGCAAAAACGACCGCTTTGAGGCTGCGGTGGTGGCCAAGCCGGTAATGAACTGGATCAGCAAAACCCTGGTGGCCGACAATTACTTTTCCTATGCCAACAGCCGGTATCCCGGCCAGCCCTGGGAAAATTTCGAGGGCTACTGGAAATTCTCGCCCCTCTCCCTGGTGGGCAATATCAGCACCCCGACCATGGTGATGGTGGGTATGGATGACCTGAGGACCCCCCCAAGCGAAGCCAAACAACTGTACCATGCCCTGAAGCTTCGAAAGGTTGAAACCGTGCTGGTGGAGATTCCCGAGGCCGGGCACGGCATCGCCAACCGGCCCAGCAACCTGATCAGCAAGGTGGCCCATACCCTGGCCTGGATGGACCGTTACCGCAAGGACAAACCGGAATGAAGACGGGACGCAAACGGCACCGGGGGTTGAATGTTCTAATCGGGATTACCGTCCTGGGCTGCCTGCTGGCCTTCGCCATCCACTCCCGGAACTGGATGCGCCTGCAGGAGGGGCGGATGCAGGTGCTTAGCGGGGTATACTACCTGGAGGTACCCTTTGCCGAACTCGACAGTGTGCGGTGGCAGGAGAAGATCCCACAGATGGAACGCCGCCACGGGTTTTCGTTCTGGGCCCGCGAAAAGGGGGTTTTCACCGATTCCCTCTTTCCTTCCCGCCCCGTTTACGTATTTGTGGATGATCTCAGGCAACCCAAGATCCGCATCGCTTACCGGGATTCCCTGACCTTTTTCCTTAATTTTTCGGACTCCGCAGAAACCCGGTCGGTGTACCACCTGCTCCGGGAAAAGATGCAGGCAGCACCTTCCCGCTGAATTTTAGCAAATTGATAAGAGGTTCCTATCTGTGAACGCACTAGTTTTGAAGCGGGTTTAAATTTCCCCTCCATGAAGTTCCTGTGGTCCTTTTTCCTGCTGTTTTCCATTGGCCTGTCTGCGCAGGTGCGCCTGGAGGTGGAAACCCTTGGCGTAAGTGCTTCCGAAGGCTTCGTTTGTGTGGCCCTGTATACGGAGGAGGATGGCTTTTTGAAATTTGACCGGGTCTACCGTTCCGAACGGGCCCCGGCCCGGAAGGGGGCAACCCGCGTGGTGATTGAGGACCTCCCGGAAGGGGAATATGCCCTGGCGGTTTTCCACGACAAAAACAGCGATGAGGTCCTCAACACCAACTGGCTGGGCATCCCCAAAGAACCCCTGGGTTTTTCCAGGGCCCGGATGAAGGCCTTTGGCCCCCCCGGGTTCCGGGAGTGCCTGGTGTCGGTGGAAGGGGATACCACCATCGAGATCACCCTGGAATAACCCCCCTTATCCCTTTTCCCCGCTTTTTTCTGCGGAGAAGCCTTCCGGGCGCTTCCACCGTACCGGGGCCGCTGGTTCGGCCGGAAGCTCAAAAGCTTCTTTTTCCAGCAACCGCAGGGCTTCCCTAACGGCTTTTTTTTAAGTTTGTCCCTATTGATTTGCTGTTGAAAGCCAGGTTCAGTTCAAAAGGTGATCCGTAAAAATTTCTCTTTTCCGCAATAATAGTACTCTTTTGGCCATATACTTTCAAATAATTCTGCGGATAATTACTTTGGCAATTTTTCCTAATTTTAGATAAAAAAATGCGGGTGCCATATTTTTTCGTTGTTTTTCTTTTTGCTCTGGGAGCCTGTAATTCCCAACCATCAACCGAGGAACTAATACAGGACATGGATTACCGCCAGCAAATGAGGAATCTGATTATTTCCCTCTCAGAATACGCTAAATCTCAGAACCCCGACTTCCTAATAGTGCCTCAGAACGGGATAAGCCTTGTAACGCTGGATGGTGAGCCGGGTGGGCCTCCAGCCTTTTCTTACCTGGAAGCGATCGATGGCTGCGGACAGGAAAGCCTTTTTTATGGCTATCGAAATGATAATCGTGCGACTCCTTCCCGGGTCAGCCGGTACACCATTGAGTTCCTCGATGTTGCCAAAGCCGCCGGAAAGAGCATACTGGTGACTGATTATGCGGAATCAGAAGCTAAAATTCTGGATTCACATGAACAGAATAGGGCTCTGGACTATTTGTCCTTTGGAGCGGTATCCAGAGAATTGGATGTTATTCCTTCATACCCACAACCGATATTTGATCAGAATAACAGGGAAATCCGAGACTTGGAAGATGCTGCGAACTTCCTTTACCTTTTGAACTACGGAAATTTTGTGGACAAGGAGGCCCTGATACGAGTCCTGGAAATTACGGACTACGACCTGATCATCATGGACCTTTTTTTCGGGCCTGCTGAATTGTCACCGGATGATTTGGATCGTATCAGGAGCAAACCACAGGGTGGAGTTCGGAAGTTGATCTGTTATTTTTCCATTGGGGAAGCAGAGGATTACCGCTACTACTGGCAAGCCGGGTGGAATTCCGCTCCTCCTTCCTGGATGCACTCCGAAAATCCCGACTGGCCAGGCAACTACAAGGTACGGTATTGGGACCCCGAATGGCAGCAGTTGTTGTTCGGAGGGGAATCGTCCTACCTGGACAGGATTTTATCGGCAGGGTTTGACGGGGTTTACCTGGACATTGTAGACGCCTTCGAGTACTTCGAAGGCCTGTGAAGCACATTGTGTATTTTACGGATAACCGTAATAAATATCGGTGTTTTAGGAGGTTTTATACACTTCATAGAGTATTTCAGCGATTTATCCATTTTCCTAAAACATCCCTGTTCCTGCTGGTAATTTTATGCCCAGACAAATAACCAGCCTTGAACCGCAAAGCCTCCGTCCTTCTTATCACTGAAGGCACCTTTCCATATGTCAACGGTGGAGTTTCAACTTGGGCTCACCAGTTATGCCAGGGCGTCCGGGATGTGGATTTCATGGTGTATTCTATCAATGCCCTGCCGGAAACCCTTTCCAAATATCCTTTAGGCCCGCAGGTGAGGGAGATTCTACAACTCCCAATGTGGTCTCCGGAAGAACCGGCTGATCTGAAGCCAATGGACGAGGCTTATTTGAATCACCTGTATCGAAGGGAAGCAGTAAATGACCAGGTTATTGCCGATCAGTTCTGTCCGGCCTTCGGGGATTTTCTGAATGCCTTCCTTGAACCCGGGACGAACCTGCCTGTTCTCGATACTTCCCTACGACAGATGTGGGATTATTTCCAGTTTTGTGATTTCAAAACGACCTTGCGCAGCCGACCGGCATGGGAACTATTTAAGGAGGTGCTATGCGAAAAGATTCCTGACGGCAAATTGGAAGATTTCACCACAGCGATGCGCTGGATGTATCGGTTCCTCATGCCATTGTCCATACCTGCACCCGAAGCAGATCTCGTTCACCTGACCGTTGCGGGGGTTGCCCTGTTCCCTGCCCTTGGTTTGAAATATCAAAAAGGGACCCCGATATTACTAACTGAGCACGGCGTTTATATACGGGAGCGATTGCTGGCCATCAGTGAAGCAAATTTCAACCAGCCACTAAAAGTCTTTTTGGTCCGCTTTTCTGAAGCCATCACGCGCCTGACCTATTGGCATGCCGAGAAAATTACTACCGTAAGCAGGTTCAATATCCCCTGGGAAATTCGCTATGGCGCAGATCGGTCCAGGATACAAGTGGTATATAATGGCGTGGACGTCAATCATTTTTTGCCTGGCACCATTGGGGGTACTTCAGGGAATAGGCCAACTGTAGTTGCCGCTGCCAGAATTTTTTCACTAAAAGATATAAAAACGATGATCAGGACCTGTAACGAGGTCCGAAAAACCATTCCTGATGTTCAATTCCTGGTTTATGGGAATAAGGATGCCGTTCCGGAATACACCAGGGAATGTGAAGAATTGATCCAAAACCTGGGGCTCACGAATCATTTTTTCCTCAAAGGTCACCACCCCAACCCGGAACGGATATATATCGAAGGGGATATCTCCATACTGACTTCAGTTTCTGAAGGCTTCCCCTATACGGTATTGGAATCCATGTCCTGTGGCATCGCGGTAGTCGCAACCCGGGTGGGCGGCGTACCTGAAGCCCTGGATGATACCACGGGGCGTATTTGTCCTCCGCGTGATCCTGTCGCCCTGGGTGCGGCAGTTTGTGAATTGCTCCAGGATGATGAATTACGGCATAAACTTTCCCGGAACGCACGCAATAGGGTAATGGAGGCATTTACCATAGAACAATTTTCGGAAAGTTTTGAGGAGATTTACCGCACCCTGCTCCCGGCGGGTAATGTTTATGAAAGAAAAATTGTGTAACCCCCTGGTTGATGCAAGTTCCTGAATCAAATATAGATTCCCTGCTACGCGAATTGCAGGACCAGATTGGAAACCCAGTTAATGAGAACTCGGTCATCGCCGCCCTGGAATCAAGTGGTTTTGGAGGGATGGATCTTGCTCAGGAATATGGGGTTTCCACGCTGGAGCAATTGGCAGGGGTACTTTACCGGCGCATGAAATCTGAGCGATACGAGGGACCAGGGAATTCAGGACAGCTCTTTCAGGTATCGGGGTACCTCTGGATACAATTGAGGCTCCTTGGGACGTATTTTCCTTTGGGTATTTTCCATCTCCTTCCTGTGATCGTCCAGGTTTTTACCATTATCGCTTTCGGATATTCCCTATGGGCTTCCCTTGGCTTCAATATAGTACAAGCCACAGCCGTAGTCATGGGGGTTTTATTGGGGTTGATTATTTCAGGGGGATATGTAAAGCTGTTGGGAAAGCAAGCCGGGTTCTACTGGAACCAGGGGGATCGGGAAAAAACGTTGGGTTTGATCCTGGGGATCTACAGGCATGCTGCTTTGGGCTACCTGGCTTTTTTCCTGATCATTGGGATTCTTTCTATCCTATTCAGTCTTTATCCTTTATCCTTTCTGCTGATAGCGTTCTCCTACGCACTGGGCATTGGTTCGCTGTTATTGGTTTATGCCCCCTTCCATACCATTCGGAAACGCTGGTTCATCTCTCTTGGAATCAGTTTAGCAACGGTAATAGCCCTTGGCCTTGACGTGTATACCGAATGGCATACCTACCTGACCCACTGGACAGGAATGGTTGTGGGGGTCCTTTTGGCATGGGCAGGGCTGCTTTTTTTCTTCAGGGATTTGGGTTTGACCCCTTTCCGAAAGAGATCCGGGGTAAATATGGTCAACGTATTTGCCAAAAATTACCGGTACTTCGTTTACGGATTTTTGGTCTACATGTTCATTTTTTTGGACCGGATCATCGCCTGGTCCGGGGAAACCAATTTACACCACGATTTTTTCCTGCTTTACGAGAAATCCTATGAAATTGGGATGGACCTGGCAATACTCGTTTTCTTTTTGCTTGCAGGCGTACTTGAATATTCCATTGCCGCCTTCAGCCGTTTTATGGATATGCTACAGGGAAAAACCCATGCGCTGAGGTACATGGAGTACAACAACTATTTCACACGGATGTATCATGGGCACCTGCTATTGCTTGTCACCTGTGGAATTCTGGCCACCTGGGTCATTTATTTTATCATTACCGAGCCCTGGGGCTATCAGGCTGCCTTTGGCGAAACGCTGCCGGGGCTCAGCCTGAAGGTTTGCATATTCGGCGGGCTTGGATATTTCTTCCTCACCTTCGGCATGCTGAACAGTTTGTACCTATTTACCCTGGATGCCTCAAAAACACCCCCAAGGGCATTGTGGTATGCCTGTCTGGTAAATTTCTCTTTGGGGTTTCTGTGTAGTCGTTTCCTGGGGTATGAGTACAGTTCGCTGGGAATGCTTGCCGGCAGCATTTTCTTTGCTTTTTACACCTATCGCACCTGCAGGAGCTATTTTATGAACCTGGATTACCACTATTATGCAGCGTACTGATCAGACACCCTGCCTGGACCATCCTTTGGTAACGGGGATTGGATCCTTTTGCGTGGCCTATGGAAAGGTTAACCTCAGGGAACTTCAATCCTATGAATTGCTGATCCTTGAAGGAGCACACTACGGCCATGCCGAATTGAAAAAGGTTAGGTATGCCGGTCAGGTACGCGTGGCATATCTCAGCACTACCGAGGTCAACATGTTTGCCCCTTATTTCAGCCAGCTCAAAGACCGCTGTTTGGGACTAAATCCACATTGGAACAGCAGATACCTGAATCCCGGTGATTCCGAGGTTCGAAGGGTGCTCCTCGGTTTAGTTGAAGGGTACAGGGCCATGGGGTTTGATGGATTGTTCCTGGACACCCTGGATAACACGGGCTCCTTCGGGCCCCTGAAGCATTTCAGGAGCGCACTTATTGACCTTCTTGAAGAGTTGCGGACACTTTGGCCGGAAGGAATCTTTATTCAGAATTCCGGAGTCCATCTGCCATACCATTTTTTCAACTTGCTTTTAAGGGAATCCGTGCTTAGTGCTATGGACCTCACTTCTGGTGCCTGGAGGATGCGGGAGGAAAGGGAACAGGGGCTATTGCTAAAAACTTTGCAAAGCTACAGGGAACATTTTATCCTGTTGGAATACGCCAATACCGAGCCACAGCGCCATGCCCTTGAAACCAGGATGCGTGAACTGGGGTGCACGGGTACAGTTGCCAACCTAAGTCTTCAGGGGGTCCCAAAATTCATACCCGCATGATTGAACCGACACTTTTGGGCCCCTTCAAACTACTGCTGTTGGTCGGGCTTTTCTACTCCTGGTTTCGGGTATTTGGCAATGGCAGGAATGTATTCCATGGCTTTCAGGTCCCGGCTGTGGTTGCAGCGGCCTTCCTTGTTTTGCTGGTTTTACTTGAATCAATCGGCTTGTACGATACCCTTACGCTTTTTGTACTGTTGTTCCTCATACTACTCCTGCCCTTTTACAGAAAGCGTTCCAGCCTGCTGGACCTGAGTCGGATGCGTACCAGGGTAATCTTTTCTCTTGTTCGCAAAACGCAGCAGTATAAGAAAACAAAGTTCTGGAACCAGCTGAAGGTTTTCTCCCCAAACCAAGGATTTTCAATGGCATTTTGGGTGCCTTCCTTAGTAGTAGCGGTTACTTTTTTTTCCCGCTACCTTTTGCTACACTATGATTCCTACACGCTCTCTGAGCTTTGGCTTTACCACCTAAGTCTGGTGAGGGGCATTGATACCGGATTAGGGTTAGCCAACCCTGATTATGTTCCTGTAGAATTCCTGTTGATAAATGTGTACCATAAACTCACGGGAATCAGTGAGGAGGTGGCTTTGCATTCCTTCGGTTTGATTGAGAATGCACTCCTTGCCTTTGTGCTCTTTCGCTTCACGGCAAAAATCAGTGGGTCCCGCTTGCTTATTCCTTCCCTTGCAGTATGTTGGTTTGCACTGGGCTATACCTACCTGCCCATGACCGTTTCACTTTTACAGGAACACAACCCTTCCTACCTGGCCTGGTGCTTCATTATACCCGTATTGGGGATGGCCTGGCAAAAACTGGAAATGCCGGGTAAAAAGAGCAGCGCAATGGTGGCTGTCCTGACCCTTGCCGCGGCACTGTTGCATCCCTTTACGGCAGTACTGTTGCTTGGGGTTTTGCTGGTTTCGCTTTTCCTTTTTAGTGGAAACAACTGGCGTTACAACGGACGAATAGTACTCAGTTGGGCTGCGACATTACTTGGATGCTACTTAGGATTTTTGCTCTACAATTATCTGGTGGGACGCAACACCTCCATTGGCCTGGAGGGGCTATTTCTTTCCGTTAACACATATGAATACTTCCCCCAGCATAAAGTATCCTGGGAAATATTGTCAGGGATTTATGGGTTTTTGGTCCTACTTGGCTCGGTTCTGTCGATCCTGCTCAAGTTGCGTTTCGGCAGAAGAATAGGTTCTCCAATGGGGCTTATCGTGGGAATTGGCCTGCTGTTGTTCCTTGATTATATCTCCCCTGCCTGGTTGGACACCGCCCTCCTGAAGCAAGGGCTTAGTGTTGGCCTGGTTCTACTGGTGGGAACAGTACTTGGTCTGTTATACGATCTGCTGCGGGATCATAATTTTATAAAATATCGCCCGGTATCCCTGGGCTACTTGTTCGGCGGCATCCTTATTATATCTGTAATTACTGGATGGACCCCGACCAGGAAGGCCGTAAACGATCCCCTCAAAAAGGAAATTCTGCAGGTATACAACCGATTAACAACAGATCAACTGCCTTTCACTTATGCAGTAGTCAACAATCCTTATGCGGTTGAAATGAGTCAGGGAGAACATGATTTCATCCACAATAGTGAATTTGTGGCGACCTATCTGAAAAGAGATTCTCTGAATTACCAGTACCGGGGGCAGGAGGAATTTTTTAAGGAAAATCCCGAATACATCCTACCAGAGAGTGTCTTCGTGTTTGTTAGCAGGGAAGGTAAAAGTGCTGCAGATTCAAGGTTGTTCACACCGGTCGAATTTCGTGAAAGCTTTTTCCAAATAATCGGTCAATTGGAAAAGCGTGGAAGGAGTATCAATCTGTATCATAGTGGTGATTATTTGGAGGTTTTTGAGGTTGTAAACGATGCAGGGAAATCTTCTCTTAAGGATTTGATATTTGACCTATGACGATATTAAAACGAAGTATAGTCCTCGCTTTGGTGGCTGTTTTGATCACAGCATGCCAGACGAGTCGTTTTACCCTGGAAGAGGGTTTTGGAATTCCACCGATCAGTGAAGAAGGGCCATTGGTGTTGCTTCTTATGGAAGCTGATTCAGAATATCAGGATTTCCGGCAGGCTATTGAGTATGCCAAGATTCCGCAGATGCGCAATTCACTTTCGGATTTCAACGAAAAACCTATCGTATCCCCAGGGGTCCGTGTGGTATGCCTGCGGGAAACATGGGAATTGTCAGACCGGGCGGTGGAAAGCCTGAAAGACTTTGTAGGACGGGGGGGCATGCTCTATTTTACCGAAAAGAATTTGGATGAGCGTTTCGCCTTCCTATTAGGGCTAAGGCCTGATTATGACATGAAGATCGACAATACTGCTAAAGGAATTCATTTTCGAACTCCGGTACTGCCCGGTATGGAAGGTCTCAAAATAGAAAGGGAAGCGTTTCACAATGGGTTTAGGGCAGACAATTTTGTTCCGACCATAAAGGTTCACGCGAGTTCTGTCTCCCAGGAAAATTATCCTTTGCTTCTGGAACACCAAATTGGAGGGGGCAGGGTGGTACTGTACAATTCCTCCAACCCTTTCGAAAAACAAGGAAGGGGGCTGTTTTTTGCAGGCCTTTTGCTTGGTTTGGAAGGGATTCCGTATCCCCAACTGAATGTCGCCAGCATTTTTCTTGATGACTTCCCATCCCCATTGTATAAAACTCGAAAAGAACCGGTTTGGTCCGAGATGCAGCTCAATATGGCGGATTTCGTGGAAGCAGTGTGGTGGCCGGACATGGAACAGCTGGCAAAGCGCCATAGACTAAAGTATACGGCCTATGTATGTTTTGATTATAACGATCGGGTAACCCCACCCTATATGTTTCGTGAATGGGACGAGAGCACCGGAGCTGAGGGAGCCAGAAGCATAAAAGTAAGTGCCGCTTTGGGTCGAAAGGTAATCGAGGCAGGACATGAGATTGGCCTGCATGGTTATAACCACCAATCGCTGTTGAAAAGTGTATGGCCCGGTAAATTGGAAATGGTGACTGCCCTCGAAGCGGCGACGAAAAAGTGGCGTATTGAAGGGTTTGGGGAACTGCCAATCTCCTATGTGCCACCTTCCAATTACATTGATAGCTTAGGGGTACAAGCTATCTCGGAAGCGCTACCTGGTATGCGCTATCTCCACTCTACTTACCTGGGGACTTTCTCTGAAGGGGGTGACCGGGAGTTTGGGCCTGAACCATGGAATAATCGCTTTTTCAATTTTCCCAGAATCAGCAGTGGATTTTTGTTTGGTCCGGAAGAACAATTCAATATCTCCTCGCATTACTTATATACCGGGATCTGGACACATTTCATACATCCGGATGATGTTTACCAGATTGAGAAGGATGAAACAACAGGGGATTTCCGCCTTCGGAATTGGGAAGGGCTCGGATGGCGAAAAACCCCTGGTGGAGAAGGCATGTATGCCAGGTTTTCCAGGATACTCACAGAGCTTCGCGCACGCCACCCGATGATGCGATTTATGACCGCCACTGAGGCGTCTGAGGTAACCGCCAGGTGGCGCTATGCCATCTATGAACACCTTCCCTTTGACGACTATTATACCGTGGGAACGGAACATTACCGACAAGATCCATCTCATCGGCAATTCTGGGCAGTTTTCGTGCGCCCGGAAAACCGCCAGGTAATTCAACAAAGCATTGAAGAACAACAGATTTCCTACCAGGATGTGGAGTTCCTGGACGGTTATTTGTACACACTGGAAAGTTCGGAACAATATATCACCCTGCCTGAAATTCAGAACCGGGCTTCAACGGGTTCGGATTTGAAGGAATTAGAAAAAGATTTTCTGGCATCCCGGGAAAGTCTTCTGCCTTTTGTCAATCGTTTGCAAAACCTGGTAAACCGCGAAAACTATGCTAAAGCCACATCCCTGATGGAAATCCAATTCAGAAATGGCCTGGTTAAATCGCAGTATTGGCTGGAATATTTTGATTACATGTCCTGGGATGGCCGGCAGGAGGAAGCCTGGGATTTCCTGGATAAGATTTACCGCGAAAGGCAACAACAAGTTTACGGGGCCATAGCGAAGGAATTGGCGGAAGTACACGGATACGCCTCGGACTCCGTCCGGGAGCTATGGCAGGGTAGGCAGATCGAGTGGGGACAGGCAGATGTATCCATCCTTGAAGCCTTCATTCGAGATTTCAACAGACCGGAAGCCAAATATTTCATAAAGAAGGCATTTGAACAACTCCTCGCTTTTGATGACACAGAAACAAGGAGATACGCTTACCTGAATCACCTTTTACAGTATGAAATGGATGGCGCTTTGGAAATTATTCGTGAATTGTCCCCCTGCCAGGGGTCTTATCGCGATCTCGCCTATCCTATGGCCTGGGCCCTGGCGAATAAGGGGTACTACGACAGCGCGCTGGAATGGGCCAGGTGCACCCCGGACCTTGACCAGGAAACCCTGGACTATTGGTTGTTCAAATCGGAAAAAATGTACCTCACGAAAGAGAATGATGAATACCGCTATTTCAAAGTCCTACTGCACAATGAACCAGAAAGGGCCGCCATGGAACTATCTTCAGAGCCGGCATGTATATCTACATTGCAAATCCTGAAGGAGGAAATTGCCAACAACCTCGCGGACTACGGCTTTTATATCAAGGCATCCCAATGGTTGGACTGCGCAACGGAAGTCCCTATGCATAAGCAAGTGGAGTGGTTGTATCAGTCTGGCAGGTATACTGAACTGATTGAACGTTTCACGGCATATGCGCAAAAGTATCCCCAGGACGAAAAAGTCCTCCAGAATATGGTTCGGTATTTCCTCTACATGGAAAGAACAGCCGATGCCGCAGAAATCCTTTCACGCTTGGCGCCGGGTCCAGAGTACAGTCGCCTGCTTGATCTTTGGAATGCCGCGATTACCACATCGGATCTACCTGTGAAGGAAGAGATGATCTCGACCTATCCCAAGTTGTTCAAGCCTTCGGTCTCTCAGAAGACGACAGAGGAGCTACGACTTAAGGAGGGTAATTCTCTCCACTTCGAGAGTAATTCTGTCAATGATCGTTTGGATCCAACGGTCCTTCGTTTCTATGCTGGGTACGACCTGCAGGGGAAGAAGGGTGCGGTACATCAATTCCGGGGGGTTAGGTCCTTTGCCTACCCCATTAACTTTATTCCGGAAGATACGTTAAATGGCAGAAGTGACTTACTCGGAATAGCTTACAACTACAAAACACATACAGGAAAGGGGCGCGAATTTCAATTCGGGCTGCAACTGGAAAACGATGGAGAGGGGAAGACTTTTTATCATTTGCGCGCCGCTGTCGAATGGTCCAGGGATAAAAGTTTTAAAAGTATCAACCTCAGGTATGCCCCAGTGCAGACCGGCCCCGGTTACATTGCGGGGATATATCAGGGCAATCTAACGGGTTACTACGAATGGTCTCCGGATAAGAAATGGAAGCTATATTCTGGGATGACGGCGAGCTATTATACCGATGGGGAAACGGATCTCATTCTGAACACGGGTAATTATTTGAAGCTTTTGAAAAACAGTTCATGGCATTCCGGACCATTCGCTGAAATAAGTTACGGACTTTCATCCGTGGACCGCAGGGATGGGTTTCCCTACTGGACTGCCGACCAAAGGTTTTATGGGGGTGCGGGTCTGTCCTTCACGTTGGGGGAGCAAGAAGATCCGTTTTATCTGGTTGCTTCAGCAGCCTATTTCTACGAAAACCAGGGAGAACCCTCGTTCGAAAGGTATACGTGCCAACTTGTATGGAGGATTCGAAATTATACAACCCTTTCGGCAGGAGGCGAAATCTATACGATTGAACGGTTTTTTTCCAACACCTTTCGACTGGGGCTGGTTTACCAGCTGTAGGGCAATTTATCAAATATTCGCAACGTCAATTCGCTCTGCCCATATTTGAGAGGGGTCCCCAGGAGACAACACCAAGGAGTGGCTCAATGCCATGCGAACCTTTGGCCCCCCCGGGTTCCGGGAGTGCCTGGTGTCGGTGGAAGGGGATACCACCATCGAGATCACCCTGGAATAACCCCCCTTATCCCTTTTCCCCGCTTTTTTCTGCGGAGAAGCCTTCCGGGCGCTTCCACCGTACCGGGGCCGCTGGTTCGGCCGGAAGCTCAAAAGCTTCTTTTTCCAGCAACCGCAGGGCTTCTTCCACCCCGCGCTCCAACTGGGGGTCCCGTCCCTGTAACAGGGCTGCAGGCTCCTGTATGACTTCGATGTCGGGGGCTACGCCTTCCCCTTCCACGGCCCACCGGCCCTGCAGGTCGAAAAACCCGCCCCGGGGGGCTACCATCCGGCCGCCGTCAATAAAACGGGGGGTGTCCCAGGTGCCCACCAGGCCGCCCCAGGTACGCGTACCCACCAGGGGCCCCAGGTTTTTGGCCCGGAACATATAGGGCAAAAGGTCGCCCCCAGAACCCGCCCGCTCGTTGATCAGCATCACCTTGGGCCCCCAGATCCCGGCCATGGGGGTGGTCCAGGGCCGGTTGCTTTCGGTTTTGCTGTTGAAAAACCCGAAGAGTTCGCGGTCCATGATGTCGATGATATAATCCGCGGCAAACCCCCCGCCATTGTTCCGTTCGTCAATAACCACCCCTTTTTTGTCCTGTTGGGAAAAGTAATAACGGTTAAAATATTCAAAACCGAGGGTGGAGGTATTGGGCACGTAGACGTACGCCAGGCGGCCCCCTGAAAGGCTGTCGACCTTCCGGCGGTTCTGCTCGATCCAGTGGTAGGCCCTGAGCCCTGCCTCGCTTCGCACGGGTTTTACGAGTACGTCGCGGGAAGTATCCCCATCCGGGGTTTTGCCGATGGTGAGGTAGATTTCCCGGTCTGCGGCCTGCTCGAGCAGGGAATAGGGGTTGGTTCCCGCCTCGAGGGGCTTGCCGTCAATGGCCAGCAGGTAGTCCCCTTCCTCCACCCCAAGGCCCGGGAGGGCAAGGGGGGCATAGAGGCCCGGGTTCCACTGCTCGCCGGAATAGATCCGGGAAATCCGGTAACGGCCCTTGTCGACGCTTAAATCGCAGCCCAGGAGCCCTACCGGAACGCGGTCGAGGTCGGGCTGGTCCCCCCCGGACACATAGGAATGCCCGATGGCGACTTCCCCGCTGAGAATGTCGACCACATAATTCAGGTCGGTGCGGTGGCGCACATGGTCCACCCAGGGGGCATACCACTCGTACACCGCCTCCCAGGGCGCCCCGTGAACGTTGTCCACATACAGGAAATCGCGCATAAAACGCCACCCTTCCCTGAAAATCTGGTGGTACTCCTCGGTGGGGACCACCTGCAGTTTCATTTTCGTGTCCAGGGTTTTGGCGTCGGACAGGTCTTTTCCTTTGGTCGTCCCAAGTTTCCAGGCTGCGCCCTGCCTGACCAAAATCTGCTCCCGCGAGTCCGAAACGGCAAAATCGCGGATTTCTGAGCCGAAAGGCTTTGCTTCCAATTCGGCCACATCGTATTTATGCAGGGTAAGCCCGCTCTCGTGGGGCTTGTTTTCCGCAATAAAGAGCACGTTTTCCGGCCCGGCCGCCAGGGCCGTGTAATCCCTTGGGGGGAGGGGCAGGGCGATGATGCGCTCCTGTATGCCCGTGACTTCAAGGGCAACCCCGGTGGGGGGTGCTGTTTTTTTCCCTTTCTCCTTCGTTAACGAGGGGTCTTCCGTGCTGGTTTCCTTCAGCCCTTCCTCATCGCTTTTGGGAAGGGTCGGGGCTTTTCCGTCTGCAGCGAGCACCACGGCGTAGAGGCTTCGGTTTACCGGGATGTTTACCGAACTCATATCGAGCCATCCCGTTTGCAGGGCGTAATCGGTGCTGGCCAGGAAATAGAGGTATTTTCCGGAGGCGTCCCAGGTGGGGCTGAGGGCATCGGCCATGCCATCGGTAAGCTGTACCGTCTGCCCCCCGGGGAGGTGGTAGGCAAAGACCGCTTTGAAATGGCTGTCGAGCTGGCGGGTATAGGCGATCCACTGGCTGTCGGGAGACCAGACCGGGTTCATCTGCCGGTTGGGGTGGGCGTACCGGTCCGAAGCGACCTTAATGGTTTTGCCATCGGCCAGGTCCAGGACCCAAATCGCGTAGTGGGTGTCGGTGAAGGCGAGGTACTTCCCGTCGGGCGACCAGGCGGGCTGGAAGAAAAAGGTGGGTTCCGGCAGGGGATAGCTTTTTTGGATTTGGCCTTTCTGGTCGGCCACCACCAGCTGGTATTCCCCCCCGGCGTCCCGGAACCAGGCGATCCGGTCCCCGTCCGGGGACCAGACCGGGTAGCGGTCGGCCACCCCGGAGGTCTTGCTGAGGTTTCGCCAGCTCCCTTCCTCCGCGGGGACGCTGAAAACCTCGCCCCGGTGTTCGAACAGGGCCCTTTTTCCATTCGGGCTTACCCGCGGGTTTTGCAGGTCGCCGGCACCCACTTCTTCCCAGCGCGGGCGGGCAAAATTCATATCGCCCTCCACGGTAACCTCCAATTGCTTGTGGGTGCCGCTTCCGGGGTCGAGCAGGTGCAGGTATCCGCCCTGTTCGTAAACGATGCCGGTGGGGCCCGCATCGAGGCTTTTCACGTCGAACTGTTTATGGAAGGTGTGTTGCTTTTCGGTTTTGGTTGCCGGGTCATAGGACCACAGGTTGGCTGCGTAATCCCTTTCCGAGATATAGAAGACCTCGCCCTGGTACCATACGGGGTCGAGGTGGCGTTCCCCGTCGGCCTGGGGCGTGCGTTCCAGGGATAGGGTTTCCAGGTTTGCGATCCATATGGGGAGGGCCTGCCCACCCCGGTAGTTGCGCCATTCCGGGTCCCAGGAAGTAATCGGGAGGTAGGCCATATGGGTGCCGTCTGGGGAAATCTCCCCGTAGGCGGCCCGGGGCACCCCGGTACGCTGCGGAAGCCCTCCGTCCAGCCCGACCGCATAAAAGTGGTTCAACTGGGTCGGATGTCCTTCCCTGGAAGAGCGGAACACTACTTTTCCGTCAGGGGTCCAGCCCTGCACGATATCGTCTCCCGGATGCCAGGTAAGCCGTTTGGGCTCCCCCCCCGAGGCGGGGATGACAAAGACGTCGGTATTGCCGTCGTATTGCCCGGTGAAGGCGATCTGCGAGCCATCCGGGGAAAAATGCGGATACGATTCGTACCCCTCACCGGAGGTTAGCCGAATGGCCCGGCCCCCGGCCAGGGGACATTTCCAGAGGTCGTTGGCATAAACAAAGACGATTTCAGACCCCGAAAGGGTGGGCTGCCGCAGCAGGCGGGTGCCCTGGGCAGTGCCGAACAGGCTGCACGAAAGCAGGGCGATCATCACGGAATGTTTCATAGTGGAACTGGTTCGGGCTGCCGGTTCCCTGTTTATGGGGAAACTGCGGCCCAAGGTTACAATATAGTTGAGTAAAAAAGGTTAGTTCCCCCTTTTGGTGGTGATCAGGATGACCCCGTTAGCCCCCTGGGTCCCGTAAAAAGAGGCTTCAGACCCGCTCAGGGCCTTTATGGTGTCGACATCCACGGGCTGTACGACGCTTTCCACGGTGCGGTACGAATTGCCAATCACCTGGCCATCGACCACATAAAGCGGCTCAGGGGGCCTGGCGCCCCGGGTGGAGTTGTTATTTTTGATAAAGACCGGTACCCCGGCCTGCAAGGTCACCCCCGGGAGCCGCTGGATCCGGGTCTTCAAAGGGAGTACCGCCGCATTTTTATCGTCCAGGGTGCGTTCGAGGTTTTGCGCACTGCCATCGCCGGGCTTGGAACTCCCGCAGGAACCAAGGCAGAGTCCGGCCAGCAAAAGGATAAATACCTGTTTCATGGGTTCGATTTTTAAGGGAAGATATTCATTCGCCCGGGAGGAAACAAAAAATGGAACAACTATCTTTAGGGAACGAAAAAGGACTGCCACTACAAAGGATAACACAACATGGAACAAATACTACTGACCCAGTCGGCCGGGGCGCTTTTCGGGTTTTTGGGGGTCCTGCTCGGGGCCTTCGGGGCGCATGCGTTGAAAGGAAAACTTACCGGGCCCCAGGCCCAGGCTTTTGAAACAGGGGTCCGGTATCAACTCCTGCATGCGGTGGTATTGCTGGTCCTCAGCTTTAACCTGTCATTTACAGACCCTTTGGAGGGCTATATTGGGAATGCCTTTGTTTTGGGGACTTTCCTGTTTTCTTTCAGCATCTACGGGCTGGTGCTCAGCGAGCTTTGGGGAAGGAAGTGGCGTTTCCTGGGGCCGGTCACCCCCCTTGGCGGGTTATTGCTGCTCGTGGGCTGGGCGCTGTTGGGCTACTCTTTCGTGGCCCACCTGTTTTAACTACCCACAACCGCAATCGGAATTCCCGCAGCCTTTGCCCCCGCCGTCCCTGTCGGGTTTTGCGAAAGCGGGCCACACGAATTTGCGCAGCAGGTAACCCAGGGCGATTGCCACGGTCAGGTAAACCAGGAGGTGTTGCCAGTTTTCCATGCTCACGACAGGATTTGGTACGCGGTAAACGCCACAATATACGCAAAAGCGCTCATGAAGGCCAGCTGGAACATCGGCCATTTCCAGGTATTGGTTTCCCGTTTCACCACCGCCAGGGTACTCATGCATTGCATGGCAAAGGCGTAGAACAGCAACAGGGAGATGCCCGAGGCCAGGTTAAAGAGGGGGGTGCCGTCTTTGCGAACCTCAGCAGCCATCCGGTTTTTGATGGTTTCCTCTTCGTCGTTCCCCACGCTGTAGATTGTGGCCAGGGTGCCCACAAAAACTTCCCGGGCGGCAAAGGAGGTCAGCACGGCAATGCCGATTTTCCAGTCGTACCCCAGGGGCCTGACCACGGGTTCAATCAGTTTGCCCATTTGCCCGATAAAGGAGTGTTCCAGGCGGTGGCTGGCGATCTCCTGGTTGATGACGCGGGTCCGGAGGTCGGCCTGCAGCTGCTGCAGGGAATCCTGCGAATGCACGGCCGGCGCCTGGGGGGCGGCAGTTCCCGGGCTGGCTGAAAGGGAAGCGTGGTATTCCTCGAGCTTTTCGGCGATAAAGGCCTGGCTGTTGGCTGAAAGCCCCTGGGTTTCCACGCGTTCGGTAACGATTTGTTCCGCGTTTTTGAATTCTTCCGAAAATCCGTTGGACCCCAGGAACCAGAGCACGATGGAGATGGCAAGGATGATTTTTCCCGCCCCGTACACAAAGCTCCGGGTTTTTTCCACTACGGTGAAAAACACGTTTTTCCACAAGGGCCACTTGTAATTGGGCATTTCCACCACAAAGAAGCTCCGGTTCGGTATTTTCAGTACTTTGTTAAGCAACCAGGCTGCCGCGATGGCCGCCCCGAACCCGATCAGGTAGAGCAGCATGAGGGTCAGGGCCTGGTAGCCCAGGCCGAGGAAGCGCCCTTCGGGGATCACCAGGGCAATGATGATCAGGTACACCGGGAGCCGGGCCGAACAGGTCGTGAACGGGGTCACCAAAATGGTGATGAGCCGTTCCTTCCAGTTTTCGATATTCCGCGTCGCCATTACGGCGGGGATGGCGCAGGCCGTACCCGAGATGAGCGGGACCACGCTTTTCCCGCTCAGCCCGAAGGGGCGCATGATGCGGTCCATCAGGAAGACCACCCGGCTCATGTATCCCGATTCTTCGAGGATGGCAATGAACAGGAACAAAAAGGCAATCTGGGGGATAAAGATCACAATGCCCCCGATCCCGGCAATGATCCCTTCCGCAATCAGGTTGGTGAAGGCGCCTTGCGGCAGGGTATTTTTCACCCACTCGCTGGCCGATGCAAAACTGGCGTCGATAAAGTCCATGGGGATGCTGCTCCAGTCGTAGATGGCCTGGAAAATGGTCAGCAGGATCAAAAAGAAGATCAGGTAGCCGAACACCTTGTGGGTGAGGATTTTGTCGAGGTTGGCCCGCAGGCCTTTGGCAGCCTTCCAGTCGACCTTATAGGTTTCCTTCAGGATGCCATTGATGAATTGGTACCTTAAAATAGTCTCCTTGTGCTGTAGCTTTTTAAGGGCTTCACTGGACTTGGTTTCGAAGGACGCATCGCCAAAAAAAGCTTTTTTCTGCAGGGGGGTGAAATTCACATCCTGCGTGATGACCACCCAAAGTTTGTAGAGGTCTTCGCCGGGGAAGGTTTTTTGGAGGCGCTCGAAATAGGGGGGGTCGATGAGCGAGACGTCTATGCTGCGCGAAACCGGGATGTCCCGGAAATTTTCGATCAGCGTTTTCAGCTGGTCGATCCCCGTGTTCTTGCGGGTGCTCACCAGGGCAACCCGGGTGTTGAGCCGCTGTTCCAAAACCCCGATATCGAGGGTGATGCCCTTGCGCGCCATCCGGTCCGACATGTTGATCACCAGGATGGCCGGGATCTGCAGGTCCTTGATTTGGGTAAAGAGCAACAGGTTGCGCTTGAGGTTCTCCACGTCGCTGATCACCACGGCCACATCGGGGAAATCGGGCGCATTCCGGTTGAGCAGGAGCTCCACCACCACGCTTTCATCGAGGGAGGTCGTGTTGAGGCTATAGGTGCCCGGGAGGTCGAGGATATGGGCCTTTACCCCGCTGGACAGCTTGCAGACCCCCTGTTTTTTTTCCACGGTGATCCCCGGGTAGTTTCCCACCTTCTGTTTAAGCCCTGTGAGGCTGTTAAATACGGAGGTTTTCCCGGTATTGGGGTTCCCGATGAGCGCTACCTTGATGTGTTTGCTCATACGCCCTCGATTGGTTCCAATTCAATCTGAAGGGCCACGGAACGCCGGATGGCGATATGGGTCCCGTTTACGTTGATGTAAATCGGGTCTTTCAGGGGAGCCACCTGCACCAACTCCACTTCATTGCCGGGGAGGCAGCCCAATTCCAGCAGTTTGATCGGCACCGACGCCTCATTGAATTCCCTGATGATCCCTTTCTCTCCCCTCCTGAGGTGTGCGATGGTAAAGCTCAATGCTTATTTAGATTGATTATAAGTAAAGACAAAAATACAGGAATTTGTGGATTTACCGGCCCCACGACCGAAAAAAGAACCGGGGGTTATTCGCGATAGGAGGCCTTTAGGATTTCCAGGTCGCCGAGCAAACGCTCCATGTCTTCCATTTTAGTTCCATCGTAAGTGCCGCGGATACGGCGCTCCCGGTCTACCAGGATAAAATTCTCGGTATGGATCATGTCGAACGGCCCGCCGTCGCCGTCCGTTTTTACGGCCAGGTACGATTTGCGCGCTAACTCGTAGATGTGTTTCTTGTCGCCGGTAACCAGGTTCCACCGGGCGTCATCCACCCCTTTTTCCAGGGCGTATTCCTTCAGGCGGGGCACCGAATCGATCTCCGGGGTCACGGAGTGCGACAGGAGCAATACCTCCGGGTCGCCGGCCAGCTGGTCCTGCAGCCACCGCATATTCTCCGTCATGATCGGGCAAATGGTCGGGCAGGTGGTAAAAAAGAAATCGGCGACGTAGATGTGGCCGCGGTAAGCTTCCTGGGTAATGGTGTCGCCGTTTTGGTTTACCAGGGCGAAGTCGGCAATGGTGTGGTATTTTTTCACATGGCTGATCTCGGGGGCTACCAGCTCGGGGTTGAAATCGGAGGGTTGGTAGACCGGGAGGGTCTTTTTAGGCTGCAGGGCATTGTAGAACAGGATGATGATTACCGCCGAAACGCCAAGCAAAACCAGGCCGAAGAGTTTGAATTTGGCAAAAAAGGAACGCATGTATCCCAACCTTTGCCGCAAAGGTACTGAACCCGGCGGTCTCCTTCAACCCCCTGCCCTATGGCGCGCTGCTAAATCTTTCTTAAAGGAACCGGGCCCCTTTCAATTTCTTTTCAAAACCCCTTTCAAAAGTGTACTTTTGTGCGTTTGAAACCAGAAGCCCCAGAGTTATGTCGCCGATAGTCATCCAGGCCTCGATGTTCCTGTTCAGCCTTTCCCTGTTGATTGTGTTGCACGAACTCGGGCATTTTTTGCCGGCCAAGGCCTTCAAAACCAGGGTGGAGAAATTCTACCTCTTTTTCGACGTAAAGTTTTCCCTCTTTAAAAAGAAGATTGGTGAAACGGTTTACGGGATCGGCTGGCTTCCCCTGGGGGGCTATGTGAAGATCGCCGGCATGATCGACGAGAGCATGGACACCGAGCAGATGGCCGCCCCGCCCAAACCCTGGGAGTTCCGCTCCAAGCCTGCCTGGCAGCGACTGATCATTATGCTCGGGGGCGTAACGGTGAACTTCCTGGTCGCCTATATCATATACACCTTTGCTTCCTTCCATTACGGGGATGCCGATATTTCCACTGCCAGCATCAGGGATGGCTACTGGGTGACCAACCCGGTGTTCACGGAACTTGGAGTGCAGACGGGGGATAACCTGGTCGCCATAGACGGAAAGCGCTATGAAAATTATTCGGACCTGAGGCGCAACATGATTACGGCCGAGGAATTTACCGTGGAACGCAACGGGGAACTCATTACCATCGACCTGCCCGTAGATTTCCTCGGGAAGCTCAGCACCGGGGAGGACCTCAGCTTTTTTGAGCTGCGGATCCCCTTTATTGTGGGCCAGGTTCCCGATTCTTCTCACAATGCCCAGGCGGGGATGGAACCGGGCGACCTGCTGAAACGCATCAACGGGCAGGAAGTGACCTATTTCGACCAGGCCATCGACCTGCTCAACGAGAACAGGGGGCAGGCCATACAGGCAACCTTTGAGCGCAACGGGCAGCCGGTGACCCTGGACCTCAAGGTAAATGACGAGGGCAAGTTGGGGATTGCCCCCACGGGTACCTACCAGCAGTTTGCCGAGATGGGCTTCTTTCAGGTGGTGCAGAAAAAGTACGGCTTCCTGGAAAGTTTCTCCGTGGGCGCGCAGAAATTCACCAACCAGCTGGGAGGGTACTGGCTGCAACTCAAAAAGATTTTTACCCCGAGCACCGGCGCCTACAAAGGGGTGGGGGGGTTCAAGGCCATCTTCGACATATTTCCCGACACCTGGAGCTGGCAGCAGTTCTGGGGCATCACGGCCTTTTTGTCCATAATGCTGGCCGTGCTGAACCTGCTCCCGATCCCCGCCCTCGACGGGGGGCACGTGATGTTCCTGCTCTATGAAATGGTTTCGGGGCGCAAGCCGAGCGACAAATTCATGGAATACGCCCAAATGGTCGGCTTTTTCCTGCTGCTGGCCTTGATTGTATTTGCCAACGGAAACGATATTTACAAGGCCCTGACCAAATAATTATCCCCATTTTTTTGTTGGGGTATTGCGAAGAAACTTTTATATTTGCGACCTCCAAATAGGGAACATTCCTCCTTAGCTCAGTTGGTTAGAGCATCTGACTGTTAATCAGAGGGTCCTTGGTTCGAGCCCAAGAGGGGGAGCTGCAATACAGGCCGGATTTATCCGGCCTTTTTTATTTCTGATCCTGGGCTCTCCGCCCGCGCGCCTGCTGGCCCCTTCGCTAAAACAGTCCACCGGACTGTTTTTTGACGCTCGGTCCGGTTCGAGCCCAAGAGGGGGAGCTTAGTAAGTAATCCAGTCAGTTCAACTCGGCTGGATTTTTGTTTTAATGCAATGTATTTCAGTAGGTTAACTGCGCTTATTGCACTAACAGCACTTTCCAGTTTTCGTCAACTTGTCAACTTTTTACGGGTATTTTAGGTACCCCATTAGGTACCCCATTTAAATTCTGGGTACCCCATTTTTCGAGTTGTGTGCCAATTGTTTAACATTTAAACTAATTGGTCATGAATCAAAACAAATTATCCGTGCTGTTCCTGTTGAAAAAGGACAAAATCAACAACAAGGGACTTTGCCCAATTTATTGCAGGATAACTTATCTGAAAAAGCGTAAACAATTCGCTACAGGGGAGTTTGTTGCCCCAACGCAATGGATGTCCAAAAAGCAAAAAGCAAGCGCTATATCTCTTCAAAATGAGCAGATCAATGTGCAGCTGGACCTGATTGCTACGAACCTAAAGAAGGAATTCCTGCAGCTGCAGTTACAGGTTAAGGAGTTCACTGTTGAAGATCTTTTACAGTCCTACTTCCACGTCGCTGAACAACCGAAGGAAGTACACGTTGTTGCCTACTTTCAGGAGTATCTTGAAAAGCAGCGCAAGCTCATCGATATTGACCTGCAGGAGACTACATGGAAGAAATTTGACTATGCCTGCCGTCAGGCTAAGGACTTCATTTGGTGGAAATACCATAAGCACGATCTACCGCTAAAGGAACTTAAAGCCCAGTTTCTACAGGACTTTGACTACTACCTGAAGACTGAGCGAAACCAGAGGCAGGTTACTATCAACAAATGCATCCAACGCTTTCGAAAACCCATCCGGATCGCTGTTGCAGAGGGATATTTGGAGCGGGATCCTTTCATGTTATTCAGAGCAAAAGCGGTAAAAAAGGAAGTTGTGTTCTTAACCCGGGAAGAGCTCGCTGTATTTGAGCAGCACACCTTTACCCAACCCCGGCTAGAGATGGTAAAAAACTTGTTTGTTTTCTGCTGTTACACCGGCCTTGCCTACAATGAAATGGCCAGCTTAAAAAGAGCGCATATCCAAAAGGGTTTCGACGGAAACGAATGGATACAGATGAAGCGAAAGAAGACAGGTAAAATAGTTTCTGTGCCCTTATTACCCCGAGCCAAGGAGGTTCTGCAACACTACGCCAATTCATCAGAGCTTATGCTCCCAAAAATCAGCAACCAGAAGATCAATTCCTACCTAAAGGAAATGGGAGCAATCCTGGGAATCCAGAAACGGATTACCCATCATACGGCAAGGAAGACCTTTGCTTCTACAGTGCTATTAAATAATGATGTGCCGATGGAGGTTGTAAGTGAGATCCTGGGGCATTCCAGTATTAAGATTACACAGGAATACTATGGTAAGATTGTGCAAAAGAGGATTAGTGAAGAAATGAAAAGGATTGGACGACTAATAAACTGAAGATATCTAGTAATGCGATGTGCGGAGATTGATCTGCTGAATCTATGAATAAAAAGACAGCGCAATTGTGTGATATTTTTTCCATTGACCATCTACTTTTCGATAAATATACAAGGAGCCTCCACTGGCGGCATCTTTGGAGTAAAAAGAAAGAAAGAAAAGACTCCATTCTTCATTATCGTTGATGAAGGGTTTTGATATTCTACAAATAATCTGGTCCAGTTGAAGTGAATGATTACTGGGATCTATGCCGACAAATTTCTCACCTAGTGATCTAAAGTCTATTTTCCCAAATGATTCGTTATGAGAATAGGCCACTAAATCTGAAATTTTCATTTTAGCTATAAAGGGCTCTTTGTTTGGAATATTTTCATGTGGAAGAGGTTCCCATTCTTCATTAAAAAATTTAGTAAGAGAAATTGTATCAAATACGACGCCTTCAAAAGGCCCTACATACTCTGACTCTAAATATATAGGGCCCGTATTATTAGCGAAATGACTTTGAAGAATATCATTAATATCTGATTGGGCCCAACTTACTGATGAGAAGACCATTAATGAATATAATACCGAAGTGAATTTATTTGTATTCACAGCTGTTTTGGGTGAGGGATTTCAAATTTAATAACACCTTTCATTAGAAATCATTAACTAAAGAGAAGAATTGAAAGATATACTATTATAATCCGTGACAACACCCTTGTCATTTTTGATGGCTGAAAAACCAAATTGATCTATTTCCTTATTGTCTCTTTTAATCCAATGATCTATATATTTTGAACAGTGTAGTTTTTCCAAATGAAGACCTCTCAATATCTTATTTAAGTCGAGCCCTCTGATTTTTGATGAATTATTGAGCAACGCTAACATTCCAATACTATCTCGGGGATCTTGTATACAACCTTCGAGAACTATCGACATTGCACCTTTATAAATTAAGTGATAAGCCTGATCATTATTTTCGGTTAAAGCGAGTTTCGAGGAATCCAATGCAATCCCGAGTAGTTGGGATCGCAAATTTTGGCTTAATCCTTCTGAAAATTCATTGGCTTCATTTGGCTCCATATTTTTGAATTTTTGGATCCAATCATCAATGTTTTCCATGTTTATTCTCATAATCTCATTATTTTTTTACAAAGTAAGCACCAGATTGAATATAACCTTTAGTCTTGAGATATTCGATTTCTTGCTTGAAAAAACCATCGGCATTCTGAGGATCAGAGATTACACGGATTACATCATCCCGTGAAATTGCATCATCGAGCCAAGCTCGATTTGTGTCCCAACCTGCAAAGAACGGATCATTTAACACATTGAAAGTTGTTTTGACTGATCCAGTTACACTTTCTGTTAGACCACTTTGAATTAAAGCATGGGTTCCATTTGGCTGCCCTTCAAGATATTTGCCAATTATCGTGGTAGTCCTAGAGGGATCAGAGACGACATCTCCTCCAAAACCAGCAAATTTGTAACTAATTATATTACTCAAGATCCTTGCTTTCTCTATATTCGAGTTGTCTAATAAACTCACATAGTTTAGCCTAGACACGGGCTTTAGATTATTTCTAATTGCTCCTGATAATTGTTTTAAGAACCTAAAAGAGTATTTGAATATCGAAAACGCCTTTTTCCCAACGGTATAAACCTTTTTCCCAACTTTGGCGATTTTCGTCCATGGGACGAATTCCATGACTATCCCAACTATTCCTATTAAAGCCTCGGTATAATTTCCACTTCCTATACCAGCCAAAGCATCTCGACCGGAATTAAATGCTCCTCCACCTGGAATAAACTCAATACCAATCTCAAGGAGCAATGGGCTCATAATTTCCATGAGTGCACCCCATTCTTCAGAGTTTTTCGGCCAATATTGATTTAGCATATTCTTGACTGAGGACAATAAAGAAACCTCAGTCTCATATTGCGTAATTTTTTCCAGGTTAGAGTTATCAAAGTTGAAACCGGACCAGGAGCTATATTTAAACTCCCATAATGCTAAACTTTTTCTTCCAGAAATGAATTTCCAATCACTTGTAGATAAATTAGTTTCAACTTTTAACGCTTCTATTACCTCTCTGGACTCAACATGAATGAATCCAGAATTAATTTCAATTAATTGACTTGCTATCTCAGCATGTAATTGATACTCTAGCCTAGTGTTTAATTGAGTTGGATATGTATTTCTGGCAATGTCTTGGAGAGCTCTTTTGGCTGCTCTGTTCGCCTCATTAGAATTTTTGTTCTCTTCAAGGAACTGGAAGATTGCCAAAAAGGCTCCAAAGTTGATTGGGGCGCTCAAATACTTATACTCCGTAGAGTTGAAGTTTAATCCTAGTTGAGTGGCAATAGTAGAAGGGGTCCCTAGTGCTCCTGTATTTGCAACGGCAAAAGCGTCAACATTTCCATTTGGATCTACAAATCCAGTACCCTCAAGCGGTGTTGTTTCGTTTGTGCTTCCAGAACCCGTTAAGGAACCTCCATTTGTTATTGAAACCCATCCATCACCTCCGCCCCCGGAGGAAGGGCCTGAGTCTAAAGTGTTTGGGCATTGAGTAGGATATGCAGTCCATCGAATTATAACGGTACAATAATTATAGTCTCCTTTTTCATAATGTGGACAAGAAGCAGAACTCCCCCAGTTGTACATTCCATCCTTATTTTTATGCCAAACTTCGCCTTCATAGCGGTAACAGGTCTTTCCTGTTAAGTCCTTAATATCTACAATAATTTCCTCAAGCCTTACTTGGTAGTCGCCGAGGATTGGACCGTTATTATTTAAAGATTTGAGCTGCTCATCTGTTAATTTATAGCTCATAAGGTAAGATTTATACTTGCCTTTTGATTTTGTAATAATTAGGTTTTCAAATAATTCAGGATCTTCATACCGGTATATTCGGAAATTGTAGGATTCATAATTTGGCAAACTAACCTGGGTAATTAGGCTTTTGTCAATGAAAATGGCATCGCTTCTGCCTTTTTCTGACTCACTATTGTTTTGGCTTTTTTCGATTAGGGAAATTTCATGTTGAATGTCTACAAAATTGCTTAATTCATTTAAGCTTGTTTTGCGAATTAGAATGTCTTGGTCGATCCCCTTATCTGAATTCATTTCAATAAATTCCTCTTTTTGACAACCATATTGGAATGTGAATAGGGTAATTGCAGCCACTAGTAAGAGTATGCGCTTCATAAACTAAAAATTTTGGTTGATTTATATATATATTCTCAATAATGTAGAATACACGCTAAACATACAATTATTTTCTAAGATTCCTTAGAATAAAAACCATAATTTTTCAATGGTTTTTGTTATATGCCACAATAACAATGTATTAATAATAAAAATAATCGAAAAAAATCATCAATTGTAGGGATTTTATACTATCCTTTCTTACCATTAGATCATTTTAAAACTGCACTTGCGCTGATCCTTGGAGTGTATACTCAGAATATGCGGCACTTTGTCATAGAAAATTTTTGTTGCTCTCTAATCCCATGAGTTAGGTGAGAACATTGAAAAAGTTAAGATCCAGTACCCAAAAATTCTTACCCTAGTCGTAAGCGCCCAATAATCTACAATCACCCCCCCACTTGTTACCGGTTTTGGGGTACCCCCCCATAACTGATTGTTTCATTTTTTAATTCATGTATTATGGTAACTATTGTTGATTATGCCTCCTATACCCGGAGGGATGGATCGGAGTTTCATTCCCTGATTGTAGAGGGAGAAGTAGAAGTGGTGCGAAGTCATTCCACGGGCAAAGGCTATTTTACCCGCCGACGTGCCAGAGTCCCCATGACCAAGGGCCCACCGGTCTGTTTTTTACCCCCATTCCTTCGAGTCCGTTTGGATTGCAGAACAAAAAGCCGCAGATTCAGTTCTTGCGGCTTTTTTTATTTATGTTCAGTGCTATCTGTTTTATCCAATGGATGGAGATCGCTACCGGGGCTGTGTCATTGGCAAAGGCGGTATTGTGTCCTAATGTTGGAAATAAGGCATATTCGAAAGATTTGCCCTGAACCTTAAGCGCATTGATTTGCTCAAGGCACAACTTCACGGGAACCTGTATGTCTTTTTCGCCGAAGAGCCAGAGGCCTGGGATTGAGAGGGTGTTTAGCGCATCTTTGGGGTCAGTACTCGTAAATTGATACCGGTCAGGATCATTCCGGATATGTTCGCGGGCATCCGACTCGGTATGCGTATCCCAGAAGTCAGCCCTCCCATCGGTGTAAAACTGGAACCTAAGTTGTTCCAGGGTGTTTATGGTAGGGCAACTAAACAAAACCATGAATTCCACCAAAGGATTATCTTTTGCGGCAATTGGGATGATCCATCCTGCCTGACTGAAACCCAAAAGACCTATAGGGGTGTTGGGGTCCTGTTGATGCAGCAAGTCCACCGCAGCACGTGCATCTTTTGCCAATAATGCGAGGTTGCCGGAATCAATATTGTTTGTCCCTACTTCCGGGCCCGCATACGTTCCGCCTGATTCCCCAACGCCGCGTTTGTCATAGGTCAACACGGTAATGCCGGTTTCTGCCAAAAGCGTTGCAAACCCGCCCATTCGGCGTTCCTGGCCCGACCCATGTACAATCACGACTGCTGCATGAGGATGTTCGGGCCTGAAAAGGGTCCCCGCCAGACGCACCCCTTCACTGCTGAAGGCCACGTCCTCTGTTTTTATCGGGTTCAATGATTGGGCGTCTACCCGATGTAGTAGCGTCAGTAGGAGCGTCAGGAAAAAGATACTCCCGGGAAAAACGCGGATCCCCTTAAACTTCACGGGGAAATAGGTGCAGAAGGGAACCGTGTTTTCTTTTTGCATAGGAGGTTTTAAAGGTAAGTTAGAAATTAAATCATCAGGGCCGCGTCTTTCGCGAAAGGTTGGGAAAGTAAAGGCAAATCCACGTCCGGGTTTTTGTTTGCGATTTTTGCGCATTTGCATCAAACCTGTATGGATGCTGCAAAACGCTGTTTATGCTGACTTTAGCCTGCATAAACCTAAGGCAACCATGACCTTTGCATGCCATTCCCGGGGAATTCCCACCATAATTCCTTACATTTAGTGGGTTATCATTACGAGAACGATATGAAACGAAATTTCCTCCTTGCCCTGAGCCTGCTGCTTGCTTTTTGTGTTAGCCCCCTGAGCGCACAACGAAAAAAAGGCAATGCCCCTGAAAAGAAAGTAGAACTTCCCCTGCAGGCGTTTAAATTCCGCAACATTGGCCCGGCCTTCCTGTCGGGGCGTATTGCCGACATCGCCATCCACCCGGAAGATGAGAATGTCTGGTATGTGGCCGTCGGCTCCGGAGGGGTTTGGAAAACAGTAAACGCAGGCACTACCTGGACCCCTTTGTTTGACCAGCAGAGCTCCTATTCCACGGGGTGTATCACCCTCGATCCGCAGAACCCGTCCATTGTCTGGGTGGGTTCCGGGGAAGATGTTGGCGGAAGGCACGTGGCCTACGGCGACGGGGTTTACCGCTCCAAAGATGGGGGCAAAACCTGGGAAAACCTCGGCCTTAAAGACTCCCAGCATATTGCGCGCATCGTCGTGCACCCGGACAACAGCGATGTGGTTTGGGTAGCCGCCCAGGGCCCGCTCTGGAACAAGGGCGGGGAGCGCGGGGTATATAAAACCACCGATGGCGGACAAAGCTGGAAACGGGTCCTGGGCAACGAAGAGTGGACCGGCGCCACCGATTTGCTCATAGACCCGCGCGACCCGCAGGTGCTCTACGCAGCAACCTGGGACCGGCATCGCACGGTGGCAGCCCTTATGGGCGGCGGCCCGGGCTCGGGGATCCACAAATCCACCGACGGGGGGGAAACCTGGGTAGAGCTCACCAACGGCCTGCCCAAATCCAATATGGGGAAAATCGGCATAGCCATCTCCCCCCAGCAACCCGATGTAGTGTATGCCGCCATAGAACTGGATCGCAAGAGCGGAGCCGTATACCGCTCGGCGGACCGGGGGGCTTCCTGGACAAAAATGTCGAATACGGTTTCCGGGGGTACAGGCCCGCATTACTACCAGGAACTATACGCCAGCCCCCATGCCTTTGACCGGTTGTACCTGATGAACGTACGGGTGCTGACCTCTGATGACGGCGGAAAGACCTTTGTGGAGCTCAAGGAGGAGGAAAAGCACTCCGACAACCATGCGTTGGCTTTCAAAGCCAGTGACCCCGACTACCTGATGATCGGGACGGACGCGGGCATTTATGAAAGCTTTGACCTGGCTGAAAACTGGCGGTACCACAAGAACCTCCCCCTGACCCAGTTCTACAAGGTGGCGGTAAACAATGCCGAACCCTTTTACCATGTTTTCGGGGGGACCCAGGACAATGGATCGGCAGGGGGGCCCTCGGCAACCGATGAGCGGGAGGGAATCAGCAACAAACACTGGTACAAGACCCTTTTTGCCGACGGGCATCAGTCGGCAACGGACCCTGAGTACAACGACATCATTTATGCGGAGACCCAGCAGGGCGGCCTGCACCGGGTGGATTTGGCCACCGGGGAACAGGTCTTTATCCAACCCCAGGCCCGGAAGGGCGACCCCCATGAGCGCTTTAACTGGGACGCCCCCATCCTGGTGTCGCCCCACAATCCGGCCCGCCTGTATTTCGCTTCCTACCGCGTGTGGAAATCGGAAAACCGCGGAGACGCCTGGACGCCCATCTCGGGGGACCTCACCCGGAATGAAGAGCGGCTGGAACTCCCGATCATGGGGCGGCAGCAGTCGTGGGACAACGCCTGGGATGTAGGGGCCATGTCCAATTACAACACCATCACTTCTTTAAGTGAATCGCCCCTGCAGGAGGGCCTGCTTTACGCGGGCACCGATGACGGCTTTATAGCCGTGAGCAGCGACGGAGGAGGGGCCTGGGACCGCATTCCCGTAACCCGGATGGGACTGCCCGCCCGAAGTTTTGTCAATGACATCAAGGCGGACCTCCACGACGTCAATACCGTTTACGTAGTCCTGGACAACCATAAGGAGGGCGATTTCAGCACGTATCTCTTCAAGAGCACAGACCGCGGGAAGACCTGGACCTCACTTTCCTCCAACCTGCCCGAACGCACCCTGCTGTGGCGCATCGTCCAGGACCATGTGAATAAAAACCTCTTATTCCTGGCAACGGAAAATGGCGTATATACCTCCCTGGACGGGGGTGGAAAGTGGCAGAAACTGCCCGGAACCCCCAACATAGCCTTTAGGGACCTCACCATCCAAAAGCGCGAAAACGATTTGGTGGCTGCCTCTTTCGGCCGCGGGTTTTATGTGCTGGACGATTACAGCCCCCTGAGGGAAATAACCCCTGAAGTCCTTAAGGAGCAGGGCAGGCTCTTTGCCCCGCGCACGGCCAAATGGTATGTGCCCAGAAGCAACCTGGGCAATACCGGGGCTGATTTTTACCTGGCTGAGAACCCCGAATTCGGGGCGGTGTTCACCTACCACCTTTCGGAGGACTTTACCACCGCCAAACAAAGGCGGAAGGAGGCCGAAAAGGAAGCCGGCAAGGATGGGGGCGATATCCCCTTCCCGGGATATGAGGCGATAGACGCGGAGAATGCCGAGCAACCCGCCAGGGTGTGGATTACCATCCGGGACACGGAGGGCAATGTAATCCGCCACCTGCAGGAAAAAGCTGAAAAAGGGACACACCGCCTCGCCTGGGACCTGCGCCACGCCAGTACAAGGGCTATCGACCCGGAAAGGTCGGGTGGCGGCGGCGGAAGGTGGAATCGCGGCCCCCTGGCCACGCCCGGAACCTATACGGCCGCCCTCGCCCTGGAGAAGGAGGGGAAGGTAACCCCCCTTGGCAATGAAGTGCGGTTTGAGGTAAAGCCCATTCGGGAAGGTACCCTCAAGGGCATGGACTATGCTTCCTACAACGCCTATCGGCAGGACCTCGAGGCCCTTCAACGCGATTTTGAGGTACTCCAGGACCAGTTCGACCAGGCAGAAACCGCCCTGAAGGGATTCCAACAAGCCCTTCCCAGGGTAGCGGGTTCCCCTGCGGACCTGGCCTCGGAGGTAAACGCCCTGGAGAAGGCGTTGCGTGCGGTCAGAATCCAGGCAGAAGGCAGCGCTGCCCGGGACGAAATCGGCGAGCGTAACCCGCCGTCTGCCCGATCGCATTTGAGCACGGCTACCCGGGGGATCGCTACGACCTACGGACCGACGGAATTGCATCGGCAAAGCCTGGAAACGGCAAAGGCGATGCTCGGCGAATTGAAACCTGAGGTCAGCCGCATTTCCGGGCAGATGGTTCCCGCTCTGGAACAGAAGTTCAAAAATGCCGGGGCCCCCTACATCAAGGGGCAGGGCGAATAGCAGGCCTTTTGGGTCCGCTTTTTGGCCCGGATGTTTGATGCATCCGGAGGTGACGCCTCGTGGGGAAATTTGAAAAAAAGGTTGTACCTTAACAGGGATCCATTTCCTGAAAACCAAACCAATACTGCGCTGTTATGGGAACAACCTTGCTTATCCTTTTGGGGGTCCTGGCACTCCTATCGGTCTTCCTGATCGCTGTTTACAACCGTTTTGTGAAGAACCGCAATTTGGTAAAGGACGCCTGGAGCAATATTGACGTTGCCCTGAAAAGGCGGTATGACCTCATCCCGAACCTGGTGGAAACCGTAAAGGGGTATGCCGCCCATGAGAAGGAGACTTTTGAGCAGGTAATCCAGGCGCGGAATGCGGCCCTTGCCGTTCCTTCCGGCGATATCAATAACCAGATCAAGGCGGAAAACCAGCTGCAGCAAACCCTCAGGGGCTTGTTTGCCCTTGGGGAAGCCTATCCCGACCTCAAGGCCAATGCCAATTTCCTGCAATTGCAGGACAAGCTGAACGAAATTGAAGAGAACCTTGAGCGCAGCAGGCGCTATTACAACGGCACAGTGCGGGAGAACAATACCTATGGCGAAAGCTTCCCGGGGGTATTGTTTGCCGGAATGTTCAACTACACCCATTTTGATTTCTTCGAATCCACCGAAGCGGAACGGGAAAATGTAAAGGTGACTTTTTAACCTTTTCCAGGACCCGCGTTTCATGAGATCGCCCCGATTCAACCCCGTGTTCCTGTTGCTTTGGCTTGTGCCGGTTTTGGCGCAGGCCCAGGACTTTGGGGTGGACCACTTTTCGGTAACCATTGAGCTCCATGCCGAAGGGTACTTCGAGGTGGTGGAAACCTATGATGTGGAATTCTTTAGTCCCAAACACGGGATTTACCGCGATATCCTGACCTCCTATACGATCCGTGCTGCGGACGGATCAGAAGCCAAAAGGCAGATCCGCATCAGTGACATCGAAGTGCCCGGGCACAAATTCGAGGCCTCAGGGAACTTTTCCCAAAGGATGGAGGGCAACGCCCGGATCAAGATCGGGGATCCCGACAAAACGGTGGTGGGCCCCATGCACTATGAGATCCGGTACCGGGTGGACAACGCCTTTTTATTTGAGGAGGACTTCACGCGGTTTTACTGGAATTTAAAACCCTCGGACTGGGTTGCCCCCTTCAAAAAAATCACCTTCCGCGTAATCCTGCCCGAAGGGGTGGAGGCAGACCCGGACCAGGTCTTCCTGTATGCCGGCCCTGTGGGGAGTACTTCTCCCACGGGGGAATTCGGGATGCGTGTTGCCGGGGGCACCATTTCGGGTACCTCCCGGGAAGGGTTTGGGTCAAATTACGGAGAGGCCGTCACCCTGCTGGTGAACCTCCCAAAAGGTAGCATCGCCCAACCCGGCCGTCTTTGGCTCTTTTGGTCGGGGTACGGGTGGGTGCCGATCCTTTTGCTTTTGGCAGGGGGCTTTTACAAGGTCTTCCTCAAGTATGGAAAAGATGACCCTTCCCCCATGGTGGTCACGTATTTCCCACCCGATAACATGGACCCGGCCATGGTCGGTTTCCTGATAAACGACAGGGAGGACACTTCCGACCTCGTTTCGCTCCTGCCGTACTGGGGCACCCGGGGGCTGCTGGAAATGGAGGAGGTCGAAGGGGAGGGATGGTTTGCCAAAGACGACATCCTGATTAAAAAGCTGGCCGACCTCCCGGCAGAGGCCCCGGGATATCAAAAAATCGTTTTTGATGGCCTGTTTCACGGAGGGGAATCGGAGGTTCGGGTCAGCAGCCTGAAAAACACCTTTTACCTTACGATGAATATGGCGAAGAAGGAACTGGCCGGGGCCGCCCAAAAATACTACGACCCCAAAGCCCGCCGGGTGTACTGGTTCACGGGAGGGGGGATTGTCCTGGCCATGTTGGTCCTGCTCCCCACCTTTTTCAGTTTCTGGGGGGTGGTGGCCGTGTTATGCGCCCTTGTCCTGGGGGTGGCCCTGCTGATCCTGAACCGGCATATGGTGAAGAAGAACCCTTTGGGCATCAAAATTTATTCTGAGTTAAAGGGGTTCAGGGCGTTTATTAAAACGGCTGAAGAAAACCGCCTGCGGATGCTCCTAAAGGAAAGCCCGGATTATTTCGAGACGACCATGGCCTATGCCCTGGCCTTTGGCGCCCTGAAGCAATGGGCGCAAAAATTCGAAAACCTGGATGTGGCCCCACCCACCTGGTACCACACCTCCGGCGGGTTCCGGTCCATGCACCAGTTTTCCAGGTCCTTTTCCAGTACCATGGAGCGGACCAGTACCACCCTGGTGAGCTCCCCCTCCAGTAGTTCCTCCGGGGGAGGGTCCTCGGGCGGCGGCATGGGCGGCGGCGGCGGGGGCAGCTGGTGACGGGCCTCTTCCTTTTATCGTGCTCTCTAGGATTTCCCCGGGTTGTAATCCGGCCTTTCCCGGAATATGGAGGGATCCACTGATTTTAAATGCAGGTCGCGTTGTGGGAAAGGGATGCTGATGTTGTTCGCGTAGAGGACATCATGGACGGCAAACAATACCTCACTTCGGATGCGGAGCCATTCATCGAACTGGTCGGTCCAGAACAACAGCCTGAAAT
>CAZIJW010000001.1:69684-227235 GCA_964539905.1 uncultured Robiginitalea sp. | reverse complement strand
CCGGTGACCTCTTGCATGCCATGCAAGCGCTCTAGCCAGCTGAGCTAATCCCCCATTGAACTAGACCGCAAAAAAAAGACTTTTTCGCGAAGTATCAAAATACTGGGCCCAAATTCTGCCGGAAGCGCAAAACAACCCATTTTTCTGTGTATTTTGTACGTTGCGCACAAAAAAGTTGAAAAAAATGGAAGAATTGGAAGGAAAAGTAGCGTATATCACCGGGGGGTCGAAGGGGATCGGCCTGGGGATTGCAGCGGTATTGCTCGAAAAGGGGATGCGCGTCGCCATCACCGGCCGCAGTGAAAGGGCCCTGGAAGAGGCTGTCCGGTCGCTGGGAGCAGGGGAAGTGCTACCCCTGGTTTCAGATGTTTCCAAAGCAGGGGACGAAAGGCAGGCCATAGCAAAGGTCCTCGATCGCTGGGGCCGGGTAGATGTGGTGGTGGCCAATGCGGGCGTGGGGCATTTCGCCCCCATCGACCAGCTGTCGGAGGACGAATGGCAGCAGATGTTGGACACCAACCTTACGGGGGTCTACAATACCCTCAGGGCGGCCCTTCCGGCCCTGAAGGAATCAAAAGGGTACTATATCACCATTGCCAGCCTGGCCGGGACGAATTTCTTCGCTGCAGGGGCAGGGTACAATGCGACCAAATTCGGCGTAGTCGGCTTTACCCAGGCCGTGATGCTCGACCTCAGGCCCTATGACATCAAGGTAAGCACCATCATGCCGGGATCGGTAGCCACCCATTTCAACAACCACACCCCATCCGCGGAAGATGCCTGGAAAATCCAACCCGAGGATATCGGCCTTTTGGTACTCGATTTGCTGCAAATGCACCCCAGGACGTTGCCAAGCAAAATAGAAGTGAGGCCCACGCGCCCCGACCGCAAATAAGTTACCGGGTTTCCTTCAGGGCAAAGGGGACGGCCTGATCGAAGAGTTCTGCCAGCAGGGCCTTTAAAACCCCTTCAAAGGCTTCGAGGACCTCAGGGGTAATGGGTTCGCGGTATTTCCTCCCCGTTTCGGGGACGCCAAACCATTGCCATCCGGCCCTGAGGTTTTTGAAGGAAACCACCCCGGCCCTGAACCCGGTATCGGGAACCGGTTGCTGGCCCTGCATAAGCCAGGCGTAGCAGAGGACCTGGAAGGCTTTTGATTTTAAGGGGTCAGTCCTCAGGAGGTCCCAATCCGGAACCCTCAGGTCGCGGGCGTCTACCCTTCCCGTTTTATAATCAATGATCCGGAGTTCCCCGTCGACCTCTTCAATGCGGTCCACAGTGCCCTTAAGAAGGACCCTTGAGTGCAGGGAAGGCATATCTACCCACCGGGTCAGCCGGGTCTCGACCCCCAGGATTCGGATCTGGTGCCTCGCGGCGCGATCGCCGTCCAGCTCCAGGAAGCGCTGCAGGTACTGCACCATCACCTCCCGGGCAATCAGGTTTTTTCCAAGGGCCTTTGCCCCTTTAAGGTAATGTTTCTGAAAAGCCTTCTGAATGGCTGCGGGGGCTTCCTTTTTTAGTTGCGAGATCATGCCCCGGGTCAGCAGTTGTCCGGTCAGGGGGCGATACAGGTTTTCCAGGCTTTCATGGATGACGGTACCGAAGGTGTTTGCAGCAATGGTTTCCTCGAATTCCTCGCTATCGCGGATCCCCAGGAGGTATTTGCGGTAAAAATCAAGGGGATTGGCGACATAGGCGCTGAGGGAGGTCGGGGAAAACCCTTCCGCAGCCTTTTCCCTCAGTACGGCGAGCAGGGAGTCACTTTTTCCAATGATGTAGGAAGGCTCCGGAAGGGTGCCGACTGCCGGCGCTGCGAGGCTATGGGTGATGTGCGGGGCCAAAAGCGGGTCGGTGCGCAATTGATGGATAAACCGGCTGGGCTCTCCCCCTTCCAGCACGTCGGGCTCGGTGTTATAACACAGGTACACGGAATGGGCCCGCTGCAGCAATCGGTAGAAGTGGTAGGTGTATACCGCGTCTTTCTCTTTATAGGTAGGAAGTTTGAACTCTCTTTTAACCTCGTAGGGGATAAAGGAATTATTGGACTTCCCCGACGGGAGGATACCTTCATTGACCGAGGTGATGATTACCGTGTCAAAATCGAGGTTTCGGCTTTCCAGCATGCCCATAATTTGCAGGCCCTCAAGGGGTTCGCCCTGAAAATCGATCCGGTTTTCCTCCAGTAGCTGTTCGTAGAGGAACTTCAGCGACCGGAGGTCGGTGATAAAGGGGTATTCCCGGCACATTTCGAGGACCTGGTTGAACAGGGCATGGAAATGCTGTAGGTATTCCAGTACCACCCGTTCTCCCAGGGCTTCGTAGTGCGGCTTCAGGGCTTCCAGGAGCCCCGTGAACCCCCGGATCAATCCGGCGGGGGAGGAGGTGACAGGTTGCAGGAGTTGGTCCGACACCGCTTCTGGAAGGGCTGTTTCCGGCAGTTCGGCGGGCCCCAGATACCGCCGGTTGTCCTTTACCAGGGAACTTGAAAAAGCAGGGGCCTCAAAGCCCAAAGCCTGGAACCAGGGCTGCAGGATGGGGTGGGCCAGGATCCGGAGGAACTGGGGCACATACCATCCGGACGTGGTGAGCCCGGCATGCAATTCAAACAGGTCTTCAAAAAGGTGGGCCAGGGGGCTGTCTTTTACCGGGTACCCCATGGTCACGTTTGCGGACGGGAGTTCCGGGGGCAGGCTGTGCAGGACGGGGTTGAGCAGGCTTTCATCGCCCAGGACCAATGCGGTATTTTCCAGGCTTCCCTGAAGTTTCAGGAGCAATTCCCCGCAGAATTTGGCCTGGGAAACCTGTTTGGGCAGGCCGGTGATGCTGATTTGTTTAGGCGATCCATAGGAATTGCTGATTCCCTTCAGCGTTGTGTTTTTAAGCTCCGGCCAGGCTTCGCGGTGCTTGCGGATAAACAGGCCTGCATCGTGGATGGGGTTGTCGAGGTAGTAGGGGTCGGCGTCCCAGAATATTTCTGCCCTTCCCGAGGCCAAAAACCCCCTGATGATCTCCTCCTCGGCCCTGGTAAGGGCATTAAACCCGGCAAAAACAAAGGTTTTCCCCAGCTGCGTTTGCAGGTAGGGTTGGAATTTTTCCACGGCTTTGCGGTATACCTGCCCCTGGTAGCCCAATCCCCCGGCTTCCAGCAGGCCCCGGAAACGGTTGTAGATGGGCTCAAGGGATTTCCAGAACCGCACCCGTTTGTCGATCATGGGCGTGGAGGAACCGTCCGGCGTCCAGTGCCGGATTTCCTGCAGGGAACCGAGGTGCTGGAAAAACGCTTTTTCCGGGACGAGGTACCGGTCGACCTCATTAAAATCCTGCACGAGGGTCCTGCCCCACTTGCTGAACTCGTAAAAGGATTCCTTTTCGACCCCGGGTTGATCCAGGAAGGCTTCATACAGGCAAAAGAGGAGTTTTGAGGGGGAAGCGTAGCGGAGGCCCGAAAGGTGTTCCAGAAAGTCCTCTATGCTCCAAATTTCAGGGGAAAAAATGGGGGTCCCGGCCTTGCGGGCCATCAGGCTTTTGAGGAAGAACCCGGCCCGCTTGCTGGGCAGTACAAAGACGGTATCCAAAGGGGAGGTCTTCCACAACGTAAATTCATCCAGTACCGATTCCAGGAAGGTCTGCATGGGCTAAAAATAAAAAAAGCCCTGGCAAATCTGCCAGGGCTTTCTGTTTTTATGGAAGCCTGATTACTGCTTCACCAGGTTGATTTCAACGCGGCGGTTAGTCCTCCGGCCTTCGGAAGTTCCGTTGTCAGCCAGGGGGCGGTCTTCACCGTAACCGGCTGCGGTCAGCCTGTTGGAAGCTACCCCGTTTTCGATCAGGTAGTTCATTACAGAATAGGCCCTTTCCTCAGAAAGTTTCTGGTTCAGTTTTGCGCTACCTACGCTGTCAGTGTGACCTTCGATGGTAAAGCTGGCATTCGGGTACTGGTTAAGGATGTCTACGATAACATTCAGTACCTCTTGAGATTGCGCTTTGATGGTTGACTTTCCGGTATCGAAAAGGATGGTCTTGGCATACTCGCGCAGGGCAGTCCTCACTTCCTCAGTAACCTCGGGGCAACCGTTGTTGGCTACGGTTCCTGCAGTATCCGGGCAGCGGTCGTCTTTGTCGGCTACGCCGTCACCGTCGCGATCCGGCCAGGGGCATCCGTTGTTTTCAGCGGGACCAGCCTCATTCGGGCACTCATCGTCTTTATCGGCAACACCGTCACCGTCAGCGTCGGGGCATCCGGCCAGGGCAACCAGTCCGGGAGTGTTCGGGCAGGCATCGTCTTTGTCGATAACAGTGTCCCCATCGCTGTCAGGACATCCGTTGTATTCTTTCGGTCCGGGAGTGTTCGGGCAGGCATCTTTGCCGTCTTCAATGCCGTCGCCGTCTGAATCCGGGCAGCCGTTGAAGGCCTCAAGTCCGGCAACTTCCGGGCAGGCATCGTCTTTGTCGTAGATTCCATCCCCGTCAGTATCGGTTCCTCCGAAACGGATGGAAACACCAGCCAGGTGCTGGAAGTGGGTAACCCCGTAGTCTTCAAAGGCATGCTTGTACTGAGACTGGAGGGTAACACCCAGGAAATCGTTAAACCAGTAGTTGAAACCAAGGCCCCCGTTTACGGTTCCTGCCCCAATTTCATCTACCCAGGTATAACCTCCTCCGAATTCCACGAAGGGGTCAAATTTCTTTCCTGAAAGGATATTGTACTTAATGGTACCGTCAACAGCATAGTGCGAAACGTCATCAACCGTCAGGTCCCCGAGCTTTTCGATCCGGTTGAGGGATCCGCGAACCCCTACGGAGAATCCGTCACCCACGTAACGGGAAACAGAAAGGTAGGAAATCGAAGGGATGATGTTCCAGTGGTCGTTTGCATTGAAGTACTCATCAAACAAGGCACCTGTTTCGTAGTTCGGCAAGAAAGAAGCAGCATCAGCGTTGGTGGGATAAACATCAATGGCGTTTACACCAAGACTGAACTGCCAGGGATTATTCTCATCCTGAGCTTGGATATTGTTTAACCCTAAAATAAGCAGGCCAACAACCAATAATCTGCTAAGCTGTTTCATGTTCGAATTTTTAAGTTTAAGTGTTTATCAGACGCAAATGTAAGTTGTTAAGAATTATTAACAAAATCAATTCCTCATTTTTTCTATCCTGTCGGGGCCCTGCATAACGGAAATCAAATCACCCCAAGGTCCCGGCCTACTTCAATAAAGGCGGCGATGGCCTTATCCAGATGTTCCTTTTGGTGCGCCGCGGATAGCTGTACCCGGATGCGGGCTTTGCCCTGGGGCACCACCGGGTAAAAGAAACCTATGACGTAGATGCCTTTTTCCAGCAGTTGGTCTGCCATCTTCTGCGCCAGCTTGGCGTCGTAAAGCATTACGGGAACAATGGCCGAATCCCCGTCAATAATGTCAAAGCCGGCGGATTTCATCCCTTTCTTGAAGTAGATGGTATTTTCATCGAGGCGTTGCTTCAGGTTCTGGTCTTTTTCAAGGAGCTCAAAAACCTTCAGGGAGGCCCCGACGATGGCGGGGGCAAGGCTATTCGAAAAGAGGTAAGGGCGCGAACGCTGCCGGAGCATGGCGATAATCTCCTTTTTGCCGGAGGTATACCCCCCCATGGCCCCGCCCAGGGCTTTGCCCAAAGTGCCGGTAATGATGTCGATGCGGCCCATCACCCCTTTTTCCTCCAGGGTGCCTATGCCGTGTTCGCCGATAAAGCCGGTGGCATGGCATTCGTCAATCATCACCAGGGCGTCGTAGGCGTCTGCCAGGTCGCATATTTTATCGAGGGGCGCCACCAGGCCGTCCATGGAAAACACCCCGTCGGTAACAATCAGCTTGAACCGGGCCCCGTCGGCGTTAGCCTGCTGCAGTTGTTTTTCCAGGTCCTCCATGTCGCCGTTGGCGTAGCGGTACCTCATGGCTTTGCACAGGCGCACCCCGTCGATGATGGAGGCGTGGTTCAGGGCATCGGAGATGATGGCATCCTCCGGCCCCAGGAGCGGCTCGAAGACCCCGCCGTTGGCGTCAAAGGCCGCCGCATATAATATGGTGTCCTCTGTGCCGTAAAAGTCGGCAATCCTTTTTTCGAGCTGTTTGTGGATGTCCTGGGTCCCGCAGATAAAACGGACCGACGACATCCCGAAGCCGTGGGTGTCGAGGGTGTCCTTGGCCGCCTGGATGACTTCCGGGTGGGCCGACAACCCCAGGTAATTGTTCGCACAAAAATTAAGCACTTCCTGCCCGGTCGATATCCGGATTACCGGCCCCTGAGGGGACGTGATGATCCGCTCCTCCTTATAGAGCCCGGCCTCCCGGATGGCTTCCAGTTCTTTTTCCAGGTGTTCTTTCAGGGATCCGTACATAATATTAAATGAATTCAGGGGTTATTTGGTTCTTGTCGATGTAGACCAGGATGGCAGCTTCCACGGCGTGGCCCATTTCCCGGAGGGTATCGGCGTATTGCCCAACCTGCCTGTGGTACTCCGGCCTGGGGGCTCCCGTCTTGTAATCCAGGATTGCCACCCCGCCTTCGAGGAGGACCAGGCGGTCGGGCCTCAAAATTAGGCCATTTTTTGTTAACAGCTCCCATTCGTTAAGCCCTTTGGCCCCAGGGGCGAAATAGGGTTGCAGCCGGGGGTGGCCAACCACTTGCAGGAGCAGCTCCCCGAAGGCTTGCCGGTCTTCATGGGGCAGCAACCCTTCGCTTTGGAGCCGGCCCATGGCCGGGCCTATGTCGGCCTGGCAATGGATCAGGCCCAGGGCGTAGTGCAGGATGTTTCCGTAGCGGATGGCCCTGGCCTGGTCGGTATCCCAGAGGATCCCAGAACGGGTTACCATCCGCAGGGAAGTCCGGTCCCTGGCCGTATACCGGAAACGGACGTTTTCCCTTGGGGACGGCGCCGCCGGCTCCCCCCCGTTGGGGAGGTCGCCAAAAGAATACGTGAACCGCCCGTCTTCCCATAACCCATTTTCCCTCAGGTACCGGCAGTAGACCTCCCCGTAGGACTGGGGCCCGGAAGCAACATCTTTTTCCGGGCTTTCCCTGCTGATCACGAAAAGCGCCCTGATGGCCCTGGTGTGGGCCACATAGAGGAGGTTGTAGGCATCCAGTTCCAGCCGGTGTCGCTCTTCCTCATAAAGGGCCGGCGCCGGGGGTGCGTAGGTCTTCATTTCTTTTTTCCTGCTCAGGAGCACATGCCGGAATCCGGCGAAATGCTCCGGGGCTACCGGAAACCAAAGCCTGGGGTTCTTTTCCCGGTAAATGGGGGTGTCTGCAAAAGGGTAGATCACAATGGGGAATTCCAGGCCTTTGGATTTATGGATGGTCATCAGGGTAACGGCATTGAACCCTTCCGGCGCCTGGATGCTCAGCTTGTCCTGATGGGCCTCCCAGTAGTCCAGGAAAGCCTGAATGGATGAATCCTCGCTCCGGCCGACTTCCAGTACGAGGTCCATCAGGAAAACCAGGTAGGCATCGTTTTCCCCCCCGAGGCGGAACTGCCGTATGGCTTCTTCCAAAAGGTCATACACGGGTTTCAGCCGTGCGGCCCCCGGAGCAAACCCGTACTCCCGCTCCAGGAGCTGGTCTGCCCGGGAAAGGTGCCGGGCAATCCACTGGTGGCGGTCGGCCTGCCCTTCGCTGAGGAACATCAGCAGCCCGAAAGCATGGTTCCTGTCCTCAGGGGCGGCCAGGTGGTGCAGCAGGTCGATCAGGAACCGGATTTCCGGATGGTTCTTCAGCAGCAGGGTTTCCGAGGAGATCACCGGGATTCCCGCTTCCATGAGGTGGCCGGAGAGCATCACCCCTTCTTTCCTGCGGCGGGTCAGGATGCAGAGCTCCCGGTACGGATACCCTTTGTCTTTCAGCTCTTTTACCAGGGCGAGGGTCCGGTCGAGGTACTCCTTTGCGGCATCGGGGGCATCTGCGGGGACCAAATCGATTTGCACGAGCCCCTGCCCGTCCCGATGGGAAACTTGCCGGTTGCCCTTGCGGAAAAGGTCTGCATAGGAACCCTCGCCCATATAGGCGCTGATATGGCTGAAAAAGGCATTGTTGAAAGCGACCAGGGGTTTTTGGCTGCGGAAGTTTTGCGGCAGGGCCTCCAATTGGGCGGGCACGGAAAAGGGGTTTTCATTTCCCTCCGCCAGCCTGAGGAATTGTTCGGCCTTGCCCCCCCTCCAGCGGTAGATGGCCTGTTTGGCATCCCCCACCAAAACCAGGGACCCCCTGCGGCCCTGCTCGTCTTCGCCCTGCAGGACGCTGCCGATCAGGGGTATGAGGTTTTCCCACTGCAGCCCTGAAGTATCCTGGAATTCGTCGATGAAGTAATGCCGGTACCGCTCCCCAAGGCGTTCATAGAGGTAGGGGGCGGGCTGGTCCTTCAATTCCCCTGCAATTATGGCGTTGAAGGAGGAAATGGGCAGGTAGCCCCCTTCGTCCCTGAGCAGGTCCAGTTCCTTTTTCAGCATGCCCAGGACCGTAAACGGGGCGCAATTCGCATAGGCATTTACCAGGAAATCCCTTTTCTGGATGCCGTCGCGGATGCCTTCAAAATACCCCGTGAGTACGGGCAACAAGTCGTCCAGGACTGCTTTTTTGGCCGGGTCGGCCTTTTTCGGGTACAGGGGTTGCTGCCCGAAATTTTGTTTCCAGCCCGCCTCGAAATTCTGGTCGAAATCGCCCTGGGCCACTTTGTCCAGGAAATCTGGAAAATACCCGCTGCTGAAATCAGGGCGCTCCAACCCGTGGGCTTCGGTAAGCTCTTTGGCTTCCCGGGCTGCGCTGACCAGCAGGGCTTCGGTTTTCCGCCGTGAGGCCCCCAGGAGTTCCCTCAGGTTCTGAAAGTCTTCCATGGCCTTTCCACGGAAATCCTCCAGGTACGGATAGTGGTTCTCGTCGAACAGGAGCTGGCCCATTTCCAGCAGGTCCCTGCTGATGTCCCAGCTGCGGTCCTCTTCTGCCTTCTCCAGGGCAAACTCGATCAGCACGGCCGTAAGGGCGGGGTGGCTCCCGGCTTTCTGCACCAGGGCATCCACGGCACGGGCCAGGAGGGCATCCGTATCGAGGACGACCTCAAAATTTGAAGGCAGTTCCAGGTCCTGAGCAAAGGTGCGCAGTATGCGGTGGTTAAACCGGTCAATGGTGCTGACGTCGAAAAAGGCGTAATTGTGCAGCAATTCCCCAAGCACCTTCCGGCTTCGCCTGACCAGGTCATCGCGGTCGGCCCCCAGGCCTTCCTGTACGGCCAGGAACAGGTCAGGGGGCTGTTGTCCTTCCTGCAGGCTGGAGAATTCCATGAGGTTTTTGAGGATGCGCTGCTTGAGTTCGGCCACGGCCTTATTGGTAAAGGTGATGGCGAGGATCCTCCTGAATTCCTGGTCGGCCCCGGGATGCAGCAATAGCCTGAGGTACTCCCTGGCCAGGGTAAAGGTCTTGCCCGAGCCTGCGGAGGCGTCATAGATCCGGAACGGTATGGATTCGGGGTTCATCAGCTGCAAAATAAGGATTCCCGGCAGGTTCTTAACAAATAATTAGCGCAAAGTGTTTGTTAAAATCCGTACTTTTGGTAGACACACTTTGTTAACATAAAAACCCGTTACCTATGTCTTTCCAATTACCAAAATTGCCCTATGCATATGATGCCCTGGAACCGCATATCGATGCGCGAACCATGGAGATCCACCATACCAAACACCACAACGGATATACCTCCAAGCTGAATGAGGCCATCGCGGGCACTGCCCTCGAGGGGAAAAGCATCGAAGACCTCCTCAAAGGCCTGGACATGTCGAACAAAGCCGTCAGGAACAATGGGGGGGGGTATTTCAACCACTGCCTTTTCTGGGAGGTGATGTCCCCGGACGGGGGTGGGATGCCCTCAGGCGATCTGGCCACCGCCATTGACCAGGCCTTTGGGTCGTTTGAAGGGTTCAAAGACGCCTTCAGCAAGGCGGCTGCCGGGCAATTCGGTTCAGGATGGGCCTGGCTCTGCGTGCACCCGGGGGGAAAGGTGGAGGTTTGCTCCACGCCGAACCAGGACAACACCCTGATGCCCGGAGTGGGTTGCGGCGGATATCCGATCCTCGGCATCGATGTCTGGGAACACGCCTATTACCTGCATTACCAAAACCGGCGCCCCGACTATATCGAGGCTTTCTTCAGCGTGATCAACTGGGGCAAAGTCGCTTCGGAATATCAGGCACACCGTTAAGATTAACTGCCTGAAAAAAAAAGCCCCGGAACGCAGTTCCGGGGCTTTTTTTATGGCAATAGAAAAGGGCAGAAAGTTCTGCCCTTTTCATCCCAAATCTTACCATAAACTTAACCTACTTATGCTATGGCACGACTAATTTACTGGGTTTAAGTAAAATAACAAAGAAATTGTGCAGAAAAATAAAAGGGGAACCCGCGGGCTTTTCCTGTTAAAAACTTTAGGCACAGTGCAGTAGGGGGTCTTGAAGCGGCTTTTCGGAAATAAAAAAGGCAAGGACGTTGCCTTGCCTTTTTCCCCAAATCTTACCATAAACTTAACCTACTTATGCTATGGTCCTCCAAAAGTAAGGGGAACTTCCCTCGAGGGGAAAGCTTTTGGGCGAATACCGTTAAAAACCGTTGAAATGCAGGGTTTGGGCACAATAAAGGAAAAATGGAGCCACGCGCCGCAGGCGGGGAGCATGGGTTTGCGCCAATAAAAAAGGTGGAAGCGAATCCACCTTTTTCCCCAAATCTTACCATGAACTTAACCTACTTATGCTATGGCGTTTCTAAGGTAGGGCGGGAACCCCCCGTTGTTGGATAACACCGATAAACGAACAAAAATATCGCCAAAATGCAAAAATCAACGCGTTTGGGCCGGTAAGGGTCAGTAGGCGCGTTGGTTTTTGCCTTCGTAGAAGTTTACAAAAGCCCGGTTGACCACCCGGTTTCCGCCTGGGGTGGGATAATCGCCCGTGAAATACCAGTCCCCGAGGTTTTTTGGGCAGGCTTTGTGGAGGTTTTCGATGGTTTGGTAAATGATTTCCACTTCTGCCCGGATCTCGGGGGGGCTGAGGAGCTCCGCAATTTTCCGGGAGATTTCTTCGGGGCTGAAGGGCTCGTAGAAGGCTTTAACGTGGTTTACGGCCTCCGCATCGGGCAGTTCCGATTCGGCTTTGCATTTTTTGTAGATCTCCTCGATAAGGCTTTCCTGCCCGCGGTCGCGGTGCAGTTCCAGGGCCGCCCGGAAGGCGATGAAATCCTCCAGCTTTGCCATGTCGATGCCGTAACAATCGGGGTACCGGATTTGCGGGGCCGAGGAAATCACGACGATCTTATCGGGGTTCAGGCGGTCGAGGATGCGCAGGATACTCTTGCGCAGGGTGGTCCCCCGTACGATGCTGTCATCGATAATCGCCAGGTAATCCCCTTTTTTCACGGAGCCGTAAGTGACGTCATAGATGTGGGCCACCAGGTCGTCGCGGCTGCTGTCCTGGGTGATAAAGGTCCGGAGTTTTGCATCCTTGATGGCCACTTTTTCAATGCGGGGCCGGCTGTCGAGGATACGGTGGAGCGATTCCCGGTCCAGGCCCGGCCCCAGGGCCAGGATTTGTTCCTCCTTTTGTTTGTTCAGGAACGATTGCGCCTCCCGGATCATCCCCAGGAAGGAGGTCTCTGCCGTATTGGGGATATAGGAAAATACGGTTTTGTCGAGGTCGTAATCGATGGCTTCGAGGATTTGGGGGAAAAGGAGCTTGCCCAGTTCCTTGCGTTCCTCGTAGATTTCCCGGTCGCTCCCCCTGGAGAAGTAGATGCGCTCGAAGGAGCAGGCCTTGCGCTCGCGGGGCTCCTGTATTTCTTCGATGCTAACCCTCCCGTCTTTTTTAATGATGATGGCATTCCCGGGGGGCAGTTCCTGCACCGCCTCGTAGGAAACATTAAAGACGGTCTGAATGGCCGGGCGCTCCGAAGCGACCACCACCACTTCCTCATCCTGGTAATAATAGGCCGGGCGGATGCCTGAGGGGTCCCTCAACACGAAGGCATCCCCGTGCCCCAGCATCCCTGCCATGGCATATCCGCCGTCCCAGTTTTTGGACGATTTACGGAGGATTTTCCCAATCTTGATCCGGCTGGCGATCAGGGGCGAAGCCTCCATCTTGTTGTAGCCCTCTTTTTTGATGTCCTTGTACAGCTTGGCCACGGCGTCATCCAAAAAGTGGCCGATTTTCTCCATGACCGTAATGGTGTCGGCCAGCTCCTTGGGGTGCTGCCCCAAATGCACCAGGTTTTCGAACAGTTCCTTTACATTGGTCATGTTGAAATTCCCCGCAACGATGAGGTTGCGGTGCATCCAGTTGTTCTGGCGCAGGAACGGGTGCACGCTCTCGATACTGTTCTGGCCGAAGGTCCCGTAGCGCACGTGGCCCAGCAGGAGTTCCCCCACATAGGGGATGTTTCGTTTCAGCCAGGCGACGTCCGCGACGGATTCCGGGTTGTCTTTAAGGGAGGTGTTGATGCGCAGGTTTATCTTGTCGAAAATATCCTGGATAGGCTGGGATTCGATGGACCGTATACGGCTCATGTACCGCTGCCCGGGCTGCATATCGAGTTTGATGCTGGCCAGTCCTGCCCCATCCTGCCCCCGGTTGTGCTGCTTCTCCATCATGAGGTACATCTTGTTTACCCCGTAAAAAACAGAGCCATATTTCTCCTGGTAATATTCCAGGGGTTTTAACAGGCGGATGAGGGAAATCCCACATTCGTGCTTGATGGCATCACTCATGCTATGTGTATTAAAAAAACCCCGTATTTGGGGTTATTGTACTTCAAAATCAAACTGGGTCAGTTCCCTGAACTGTTCCAGTCTGCTGGCGATCTCAGCCGATTTGAGGCCCAGCAGGCGTTCCGTCCCGAACCGTTCCACGGAAAAGGAGGCCAGGTTGGCCCCGTGGATGACGGCGTTTTTAAGGTTTTCGAATGAAATATTCTGCGATTCGGCCAGGTAACCGGTAAAGCCCCCGGCAAAGGTATCCCCGGCCCCGGTTGGGTCGAACACTTCTTCCAGCGGAAGGGCGGGCGCAAAGAAAATGCGGTCTTCATGGAAGAGCAGGGCCCCGTTTTCGCCTTTTTTGATCAGCACGTAGCCGGGCCCCATGCGGCTTATTTTGGCAGCGGCCCTTACCAGGGAGTATTCGCCCGAGAGTTGCCGGGCTTCTTCATCATTGATAGCAATCACATCGACCCTGGAGATGACCTCCAGGAGGGAATCCCAGGTATGCTCCATCCAGTAATTCATGGTATCGAGTACCGTGAGTTTTGGTTTGGCCTCCAGTTGGTCCAGTACCTGTATCTGGATTTCGGGGTGCAGGTTTCCGAGCATCACCACATCGGCCTTTCGGTAGGCTTCGGGGACCCGGGGTTTAAAATCCGAAAGCACGTTGAGTTCCGTCGCCAGGGTATCCCGTTTGTTGAGGTCGTGCTCATAGCGGCCACTCCAGAAAAAGGTCTTGCCGCCCTCCACCACTTCCAGGCCGGAAATATCGATGTTTCGTTCCCGGAACAAATCCAGGTATTTAGACGGGAAGTCATCGCCCACCACAGAAACCAGTGCCGGCCTTACGTTGTAATACGAGGCGGCAAGTCCGATAAAGGTGGCTGCGCCGCCCAGGATTTTATCGGTTTTTCCGAAGGGGGTCTCGATGGCATCAAATGCCACGGTCCCGATTACCAGTAGCTTTCCCAAACCGTTTGTTTAAATGTGCTGCAAATATACGCTTTTGGATCGCGATACCTAGCCTTTTGGGCGGGGAGCCCCTCAAGGTTATTTCCTGCCAAAGTCGGCAGGGATTTCGCCCCAGGCCCTGGTTTCCCATTTTACCACAGGGGTGGTGTAGGAATGGGTGCGAAGCCATAGCTCTGCCCGGCGCACCATCTCGAAAAGTTCCCGGTTCCTGTCGGAGGCTTGCAGGCGGGTATTGCATTTTTTCCGCTTAACCCAGCCGATCGCTGTTTTGGAATCCGAATAGAGGATGCGGTCACTGCCTTCTTTTTTCAGGTAGGCAAGCCCGTGCACAATGGCCAGGAACTCGCCTATATTGTTGGTCCCCTCGGGGAACGGCCCCTGCCGGAAGAGCCTCCGCCCGGAACGGGTATCCACCCCCTGGTATTCCATAACCCCCGGATTGCCGCTCGATGCAGCGTCCACGGCAATGGAGTGAAAATTGGGTGCCCCGGCCTTTCTCAGGGCTTCCGGGTTCCTGCCCTTCTTCGGGGGGCGCTCGCGTTGTGCCTCTTCATACGGGGCCTGATAGGCTTTTTCGGCAGCTTCCCGCGTGGGGAAACCCATATAGCGGGCGCCCGGAAAACCTTCTATCTGGGCTTTGCAGGCCGCCCAACTGGGGTAGATCCCGGGGGTTTTCCCGTTCCAGACCACGTAAAACCGGTTTTTTTGGGCCATGGATCAGGGGAATAGGAGGGAAGCGATGGTTTTTGGAAAGTATTCGTACTCCAGGGCATGGATTTTTTGGGCCAGGCTGTCAGGGGTGTCTTCCCGGGAAACGCCCACCGTTTTCTGAAGGAGGATGGCACCCTCGTCATAGGCCTCGTTTACGTAGTGGATCGTGATGCCCGACCTGGACTCCCCGCCTTCCAGGACGGCCCGGTGCACGTGCATCCCGTACATGCCCCTGCCCCCGAATTTCGGCAGCAGGGCCGGGTGGATGTTGATGATTTTGTCCGGATAGGCCTTTACCATGGCTGCCGGGATTTTCCACAGGAATCCCGCAAGCGCGATCAGGTCGGGCGAGAGCCCCTGAAGGAGCGCCATAAGTCCATCGCCTTCCTTCCATGCGGTCCGGTTGAAACAATACAGGGGCAACCCCAGACGGGTACAACGGTCGACTACCCCGGCCCCGGGGTTGTTGCAAAACACCCCTGCGATACGGACCCTGGGATCATCCTCGAAAAAAGTGTGGATGTTTTCAACATTAGATCCTGATCCTGAGGCGAATAACACTAATTTTTTGGGGCTGTCCATTTGGGGGTTGGGAAGGTGAAAATCCAGGGCAAATTTAGTATAGTTGCACCTAAATTGTGTATATTGGAGGACATTTTGTCGGCAAAAGGTGGTTTTACACCAAAGTTTTTTATTTTTGCCATCATTTTAATTTAAAACCTTACAATATGTCAGACATTGCATCAAGAGTAAAGGCTATCATCGTAGATAAGCTGGGTGTTGACGAAAATGAGGTGGTTGCTGAGGCCAGCTTCACCAACGACCTGGGGGCAGATTCATTGGATACCGTGGAGCTGATAATGGAATTTGAGAAGGAATTCGATATCCAAATCCCTGACGATCAAGCAGAAAATATTGCAACTGTTGGCCAGGCAATCAATTATATTGAGGAGGCCAAGAATTAATGACATCATACCTTTAAGATTTGAAATTATCCATGCGGCTCTCGGGCTGCGTGGATAATTTTTTTTAATTTACGCTTGGGTTAGGCAGCAACTAAACAGATTCGTTCATGCAATTAAAACGAGTAGTAGTTACCGGTCTGGGAGCCCTTACGCCCATAGGAAATACGGTTGCGGAATACTGGGAAGGCCTGAAAAACGGTAAAAGCGGATGTGCCCCGATCACGTATTTCGACACGGAAAAGTTCAAGACGAAATTTGCCTGTGAGTTGAAGGGGTTCGACCCCCTGCAATTTTTTGACCGCAAGGAGGTGAGGAAACTCGACCGTTTTGCCCAGTATGCCCTAGTCTCTTCGGACGAGGCCATTGCGGATTCAGGCCTGGATCTCGATACCCTCGACAAATTCCGCGTTGGGGTCATCTGGGGGGCCGGGATAGGAGGGTTAGAAACCTTCCAGACCGAGGTCCTCAATTTTGCTGCAGGCGATGGTACCCCGCGTTTCAACCCTTTCTTTATCCCGAAGATGATCGCCGACATCGCCCCTGGGAACATCTCCATCAAACACGGGTTCATGGGGCCGAACTACACCACCGTTTCTGCCTGCGCCTCCTCGGCCAATGCCCTGATCGACGCCCTGAATTACATCCGGCTGGGATATTGCGACGTGATTGTTGCGGGAGGGAGTGAGGCGGCCGTGACCATCGCCGGGATGGGCGGGTTTAACGCCATGCACGCCCTTTCCACGCGCAATGAAAGCCCGGAAACCGCTTCCCGTCCCTTTGACGCGACCCGCGACGGCTTTGTGCTGGGCGAAGGGGCCGGGGCCCTGATCCTGGAGGAATACGAACACGCCAAAGCCAGGGGTGCCAAGATTTATGCCGAAGTCGCGGGGGGAGGGCTCTCCAGCGATGCCTACCACATGACGGCCCCGCACCCTGAAGGTATTGGGGTGGTGAAGGTTATGGAAAATTGCCTCAGGGATGCCGGGATGGACCCCGGGGAGGTGGATGCCATCAATACCCACGGAACGTCGACCCCCCTTGGTGACGTGGCCGAACTCAAGGCCATCTCAAAGGTTTTCGGCGCCCACGCCCCCGAGATCAATATCAACTCCACCAAGTCCATGACCGGGCACCTGCTGGGTGCGGCGGGAGCCATCGAGGCCATTGCTTCCATCCTGGCCATGGAACACAGCCTGGTGCCCCCTACCATCAACCATTCCACGGTAGACGATCAGATCGACCCCAGTTTGAACCTGACCCTGAACAAGGCACAGCCCCGCGAGGTGAATGTCGCCATGAGCAACACCTTCGGGTTTGGCGGGCATAATGCCTGTATTGTTTTCAAGAAAATAGGATAACCGCCAATGACATTCCCCGGAAACATTTTCAATTCCCATCCTAAGGAGGATGGGGATTTTTTTTTGGGGATGACCAGGATCCTCGGGTTTAAGCCAAAAAAAATCGAACTCTACAAGAGGGCCTTTTTACACCGCTCTGCAAATAAGAAGGATAAGAATGGCCACCCCATGAACTATGAGCGGATGGAATTCCTTGGCGATTCCATGCTGGGGACCATCATTTCCAAACACCTCTATAATGAAGTGCCCGGGGGCGACGAGGGATACCTGACCAAAATGCGGTCAAAGATCGTGAGCCGGAAGCACCTCAATGAGCTGGGGAAGGACCTTGGCCTGCTCCAGTATCTGGAGAGCCGGATCCCGAAGGAACATTTCGGGGAGAACATCTATGGGAATGTGTTCGAGGCGCTGGTGGGCGCCATTTACCTCGACCGGGGGTATGATTACTGTGAACGCTTTATCCAGAACCGGGTTATTGAGCCCTACGTCGATATCGAACAACTGGAAGGCCAGGTCATCAGTTATAAGAGCCTGGTGATCGAATGGTGCCAGAAGCAGAAAAAGGAGTTCCGTTTCGAGGTGTATGAGGACACGGGAAGGGATGCCCTGAAGCATTTTGCTGTAAAACTTTGGATCGACGGGCAGATCAGGGCCAAGGCCAGGGCCACCTCCAAAAAGAAAGCGGAGGAAAAGGCTTCCAAGCGGGCTTTTTTCGCCCTTCAGGGCAAAAGGAAAAAATAGCGCTCGCTACTACAACGTTTTCGGGCGATATGGACATTGCTTTCGCCATTGCCAACTAGGTGGTTTTCCGCAGAACCTGTATCTTTACCTTTCGTGATAAAGCGATGGGAGCTTTGGATGAATTTTGGGAGAGCCTCCTCGATGAGGCCTCGTATAGCCTGTTTGCCATCCACAGCACGGTAGAGGACCACGCCATGGCGTATGTCCTGAACCAGGCCTGTGGCCTGAGGCTGAAACGGACCCCCCGTGACCTGGAGCTCGTGCAGCAGGGGGTGTTCACCGTATTCTCCTGGAAGGATGAAGTTTCTTTCAGGGAATGGACGCTATTCCGGAACCCGGGAAGGGATGCCGTGGCAAACCCCTCAGAGGGACTTTTTGCCGGGGAAACCACCCTGAAGCGGCCCTACCTGGTACCTGAAAAGAAGGAAGTCGATTACTTCCTCAAACTCGAAGGGGAGGAACAGGAACTGAAAGTCCTTTCCCTGTTGTTGGCGCTCCCCAGCGTGATGACTGCCTACCGCCTTGACACTTCCAAACTAAAATCCAGATACAACCTTATTTACTAGAGCCTATGCCCAATAAGAAGAAGACCAAAATCGTGGCTACCCTCGGTCCTGCAACCAGCAGGAAAGAGGTGCTGCGCGATATGATTACTGCCGGGGTGGATGTGTTCCGCATCAACTTCTCCCATGCCGATTATTCCGATGTGGAGGCGCGCATCCGGATGATCCGGGAACTGAACGAGGAGCTCGGGGTATCCACCGCCATCCTGGCTGACCTGCAGGGGCCTAAACTCCGGGTGGGCGTTATGTCGGGCGAGGTTGTGGTGGACCCGGGGGACGAGATCACCTTCCGCACCGGAAAGCCTTTTGAGGGTACCGCGGAGGAAGTCTATATGAACTATGAAAATTTTCCCAGGGATGTGAATCCCGGGGAGCGCATCCTGCTGGACGACGGAAAGCTCATCTTTGAAGTCCTGAAGACCAACCGCAAAGACAGCGTCCGGGCCAGGGTTGTCCAGGGCGGGCCCCTTAAATCCAAAAAGGGGGTTAACCTTCCAAACACCAATATCTCCCTGCCAGCCCTTACGGAGAAGGATATGAAGGATGCCATTTTCGCCATTTCACAGGATGTGGACTGGATCGCCCTCTCCTTTGTGCGGTTCAGCCAGGACCTTATTGACCTTCAGCAAATTATCGAAAAGCATGCCCCCCATAAAATCCCGATCATCGCGAAAATCGAAAAGCCTGAGGCGGTGCAGAACATCGATAAGATTGTGGCGTATTGCGACGGCCTGATGGTGGCCCGGGGAGACCTCGGCGTGGAGGTGCCTGCCCAGGAGGTCCCGCTGATCCAGAAAAAACTGGTCCTTCGCGCCAAAAAGGCCCGCATCCCGGTAATCATTGCCACCCAGATGATGGAATCGATGATCACCAGCCTTACCCCTACCCGGGCCGAAGTTAACGACGTGGCGAATTCGGTCATGGACGGGGCCGATGCCGTGATGCTGTCCGGGGAGACCTCGGTGGGGAATTACCCGGTGCAGGTGATCGAGAAAATGACCAGCATCCTCAAGAGTGTGGAAGGTTCCGACCTGATCAAGGTACCCCAGGAGCCCCCCCATGTCAGGACCAAGCGTTACATTACCAAATCGGTCTGCTACCACGCGGCCCTTATGGCCAACGAAATCAAGGCGAAGGCGATTTCCACCCTCACCAACAGTGGGTACACGGCCTTCCAGATATCAGCCTGGCGCCCCAAGGCCCACATTTTGGTGTTTACTTCCAACAGGAAAATCCTTTCCCAGCTGAACCTGCTCTGGGGGGTGAAGGCCTTTTATTACGACCGCTTCGTATCGACCGATGAAACCATTGAAGATGTAAACCGGATCGCCTGTGAAAAGGGGTTCCTGGAGGCCGGCGACATGCTGATCAGCCTCGCCGCCATGCCCATCCGCGACAAGGGGATGGTCAATACCCTCCGGGTCACGGAAATCGAAAGTTGCAACTTTTAAAGGCCTTAAAAGTCAAAACTCAACTGGACGGAAACCGAGCCCTCCCCGGGCCCGGTTTTTTCTTTTTCCGTATTTAGGTTTGAGAGGGCAATGCCGATCAGGCGCACGGACTCCTGGAGGGGTTCCTGGTAGAGTAGCTCCCTGGCCGCTTCCAGGATCAGGTCTGCCGAAGCGAGGTAATAGGGGTGGGTCTTGCTGCGGGTCTGCAACCTGAAATCGCTGTATTTGATTTTCAGGGTGACCGTTTTCCCTGCCCTTTTGCGGGCTTTCAGCCGGCCTTCCAATTCCGTTGCGATGGCCTGCAGGCGTTCCAGCAGGAAGACTTCACTGCTGAGGTTTTCCGTAAAGGTACGTTCGGCCCCCACGGATTTCGGCACCCTGCTGGGTTGCACCGGGCTCGGGTGGATGCCGCGCACAACCTGGTAGTAGTGATGCCCGGCCTTGCCAAACTGTGCAATGAGTTCTTCCAGCGACCGCTGTTTCAGGTCGGCCCCGGTGAAGATCCCCAGGGCGTGCATTTTTTCGGCCGTTACGCGGCCGACCCCGTGAAACTTGCGGATTTCCAAAGCCATCAGGAACGGTTCCACGGCTTCCGGGGGAATGGTTTTCTGCCCGTTGGGCTTGTGGATCTCGCTGGCCATTTTGGCCAGGAACTTATTGACGGAAATCCCGGCAGAGGCGGTCAGGCCCGTTTTTTCAAAGATCCTCTGGCGGATTTCCCGGGCGATCAGGGTGGCGGAAGGAAGGCCCTTCTTGTTTTCGGTGACGTCGAGGTAGGCTTCGTCGAGGGAGAGGGGCTCCACCAGGTCGGTATAGTCCAGGAAGATTTCACGGATTTGGAGCGAAATTTCCCGGTAGCGCTCAAACCGTGGCTTTACAAAAATCAGCCCGGGGCAGTTCCTGCCCGCCACGACTCCGCTCATGGCCGACCGCACCCCGTATTTCCGGGCTTCGTAACTGGCGGCAGCCACCACCCCCCGGGTGTCGCCGCCCCCCACGGCGACGGGCTTTCCCCGGAGCGAAGGGTTGTCTCGCTGTTCCACGGAAGCATAGAAGGCATCCATGTCTACATGGATGATCTTGCGCAGGGTCCCGGCCGATTCCATATTCAAATTTACGGTATATTTAGGGGATGGAAGGCAGGAAGAAAAAGGCCATCGTACTTGGGGCGACGGGCCTTGTCGGCGACATACTCACACGGCGGCTCCTGGAGGACGAGCGATACGGGGAGGTCCTGGTTTTTGCCCGGCGCCCCCTGGCGCTGGCCCATCCAAAGCTGAGGGTGGTCGTGGTCGACCTCCTGGCGCTGGCGGGGCAAAAGGCCGTTTTTGAGGCAGATGAAGTGCATTGCTGCGTGGGGACGACCCGGGCCAAAACCCCCGACCTGTCTGCATATGCCGCGGTGGATAAGGGGATTCCGGTTGCTGCGGCGCAACTGTGTGCGGCCCGGGGGATCCCGGCCCTTCTGGTGGTATCTGCCCTCGGGGCCAATACCGCCAGCCGGGTTTTTTACAGCCGGATCAAGGGCGAAATGGAGGAAGCGGTGCTGCAGCAGGGCCTGCCGCGTACGGTTTTTTTACAACCTTCCCTTATCGGGGGCGCCCGGAAGGAAAAGCGGCCCGGGGAAACGGTGGCCAAAGCGCTAATGGGGGTTTTGGCCCCCCTTATGGTGGGCCCCCTGGCGGGGTTTCGAATGGTTTCCGCCGCCGATATCGCCGATGCCATGCTGTGGCTGGCAAACCACCCCGATGGGGCCCTGCGCATCCCTTCGCAGCGCATCCCGGCCCTGGCGGAGCGGGAACGGTTGCGCCGGGCTGAAAAAGAAACAGGTTCATGATAGAAATCGAACGCAAATTCCTGGTGAAGGATACCGGGTACCGCGAGGCGGCAACGTCACGGATCCACCTGGTCCAGGGTTTCCTGAGTACCGACCCCGACCGCACGGTGCGCATCCGCTGTATCGGGGAACAGGGTTTTATCACCATTAAGGGAAGGACCTTTGGGCACGGGACGTCCCGGGCAGAATGGGAATACGACATCCCCGTGGAAGAGGCCCGGGAGCTCCTCTCCATCTGCCTTCCCACGACCATTGAAAAAACACGCTACCAGGTCCCTGTTGGGGAGCACACGTTCGAGGTGGATGAGTTCCTCAATGAGAACCTGGGGCTGGTCCTCGCCGAGGTGGAACTCTCCGCGGAGGCGGAAGACTTTCCCCATCCCTCCTGGCTGGGGGAGGAAGTGACCGGAAAACCGGAATATTACAATTCCCAGCTCAGCCTTAACCCCTATTCGAAATGGAAAAAATAGTCTACTTGTTTTCCTTGTGGGCCCTGTTGGCCCTTTTGGCCTCCTGCGGGCCTGAAAACCCGATACCAGCCGGCGGTGCGGATCCTCTGCCGGCCACCCTTTCTCAGACCAGGGATTCCCTGCGTGCCAGGGGATATCAACTATTCGATTATGTGGACCCTGAAACCGGCGATACCCTGGTGATGCAGCAGTACTTCATGGTTTTCCTGAAACGCGGGCCCAATCGCTCGCAAAGCCAGGAGGAGGCCGATAGCCTGCAGGGGTTGCACCTGGCCCATTTGGCGCGCATGTACCGGGAAGGGTTTGCGGATATCTCCGGACCCTTCGGCGATGAAGGGGAAATCAGGGGGATTACCATCTATAATACCCCAACCCTTGAAATGGCCGATAGCCTTGCAAACCTCGACCCCATGGTGCAGGCCGGGCGGCTGGCCATTGAGGTGCACCCCTGGTGGGCAGCCAAGGGGTATCCGTTGCGATAGGGTTACACGATGCTTTTGAATTGTTTGAGGAAGCGGAGGTCGTTTTCGCTCAGCAGCCTGATGTCCGAAACCTGGTAGAGCAGCAGGGCGATCCGGTCAATGCCCATCCCGAAGGCAAACCCGGAGTATTCCCGGGAATCAATGCCACAGTTGTCCAGCACGTTGGGGTCCACCATCCCGCAACCCATGATCTCCAGCCAGCCCGTGCCTTTGGTCATCCGGTAATCGGTTTCGCTTTCCAGGCCCCAGTAGACATCCACCTCCGCACTGGGTTCCGTAAACGGGAAGTAAGAGGGGCGCATCCGGATCTTTGATTTTCCGAATAGGGCGGTGGTAAAATACTGCAGGGTCTGCTTCAGGTCTGCAAAGGAAACCCCTTTATCGATGTAAAGCCCCTCAACCTGGTGGAAAAAGCAATGGGAACGGGCAGAAATGGCCTCATTCCGGTAAACCCTCCCTGGGGAAATGGTCCGGATGGGGGGGGTATGGTTTTCCATATAGCGTACCTGTACCGAAGAGGTATGGGTCCGCAGCAGGATATCGGGGTCGGTCTGGATGAAGAAAGTGTCCTGCATGTCGCGGGCCGGATGGTATTCCGGCAGGTTCAGGGCGGTAAAATTATGCCAGTCATCCTCGATCTCCGGCCCTTCGGACACGGTAAAGCCGATTCGGGAAAAAATATCGATAATCCGGTTGCGGACGATGGAAACCGGGTGGCGCGCCCCCAGAAGGAGGGGTTCCCCCGGGCGGGTAAGGTCCCCGAAAAGGCTTTCCGACGGCTCCCCGGACTGCAGGCCTTCCCTGAGGGCGGCCACTTTTTCCGTGGCGGCCACCTTTAGTTCATTCACCGCCTGCCCGAAATCTTTTTTCTGGTCGTTCGGGATGTTCTTCAACTCCTGGAAAAAGGTAGTCAAAAGCCCCTTCTTCCCGAGGTATTTAATCCGGAAGGCTTCGATGGCCTCAGGGGTCTCTGCCGAGAAAGCCCTGACGGCTTCAATGTGTTCTCTGAGTTGGTCGATCATGGTACTGGCCGGTTTGGCATCTGCTGAGTGAACAGCCCTCTGCTCGGGCAAAGGTAAAACTTTTCCCAGTCTCCCCGTTCATCTTGCGGTAAAGGGTTCGGTGCAGGGGGCAGGGGCCCTATGGCGCCTGGTCCGCGACATGTTCCCGCACCCAGGCGACGCACGCAGTGAAATTCGCAAAGATGTGGGATTCCGGCACCAGGTCGGGGATAATGTCGATGCGCTCCATCATGTAGCGGGGTTGCTGCATGATATTGACCAGGAGCACCGTAATCTTTTTGGTTTCCAGGTCCCTGAGCACCTCTTCCATGGTATAGAGCCCCGATTGGTCCATGTAGGGAACCCGGCCCAGGCGGATGATCACCGTGGTGGCGGTTTTCGGGATTTGTTTGGCCAACTGCTGGAATTCCGTGGTGGTGCCGAAGAACAGGGGGCCTTTGAGGTGCTTGATAAAGACTTCCTCCTCCAGGTGGCTGGGGAAGTTTTTTTCATCGGGCCAGGAATGTTCCTTCTTCAGGGGGAATACTTCGGACTGTATTGCGGTGAGGTCCCCGATTTTCTTCATAAACATCAGGGAGGCGATGACCAGGCCGACCCCCACGGCATACACCAGGTTCCAGAAGGTGGAAAGCAGCATGACCACGAACATGATCAGCACCTCGGAACTCAATTTCACAGGCCCCAGGCGGATGTCCTTCGGGAGGGTGGCAATGGCCCTGAGCCCTTTGTAATCCATAACGCTGATCCCCACCGTGATCAGGATCCCGGCCAGGACGGCGGCCGGGATTTGGGAAGCCACCGGCCCCAGGACCAGCAGGATAAGCAGGAGCAGGACCCCGGAAATCATACCCGAGAGCCGGGTCACCCCCCCGGCTTTGATGTTCACCACGGTGCGGATGGTCGCCCCGGCCCCGGGGAGGCCCCCGAAAAGGGCGGCGACACTATTGCCGATGCCCTGGCCTATGAGCTCTTTGTTCGGGTTATGGCTGGTGCGGGTCATGTTGTCGGCGACCACCGATGTCAGGAGGGAATCGATGGCCCCCAGCAGGGCCAGGGTGAAGGCGGTAAAAAGGTAGGGGGTGACCGTAGAAGAACTGAACCCCGTGAAGATGCTGAACTCGGGAATAGGGAAACCTTCCGGGATTTGCTCGATGGGCCGGTACTCGAGCCCCAGGGCAAAGGCTCCCCCGGAAACCAGCAACAGGGCCACCAGGGTGCTCGGCAGGCTGGTGGTGATTTTTTTGAACCCGTAGATGATCGCGATGGTAATGGCACAGAGGAGGAATTCCAGCCAGCGGATATGCGACAGGGCCCGGGGCAGGGCCCTGATGGCCCCGATGACCCCTGAGGCCGCAGCACCCGCCTGGGTGCTGGATTCTTTCCGGAGGGCTTCATCCGTAATGCCTTCGGCCCGGAGGACGGTTTCCTCAAGGTGTTCCACCCTCAGGAGGTCATCCCCGGTTTCCTCCGTCAGGATTTTCTCCAGCAGCACTTCCTGGGCATAAGGCCTGAACTGGCTGACGAATTCCGCATCTTCTTCGGGATAATAGCCCAGGGCTGGCAGCAGTTGGGTAATAATGATGATCAGTCCGATGGCCGTCATAAACCCCGAAACGACGGGATAGGGAATGTAGCGGATGTATTTGCCCATTTTTAGGAACCCCAGGCCCACCTGCATCAGCCCTGCCAGCAGGAAGACCATCAGGATGCCCGGAAGGGCCTGGCTGACCACCCCGTTGTTCAGGGCGATAAGTTCTGCGATCAGGACCATGCTCACGGCGGTCATCGGGGCGGTGGGCCCTGAAATCTGGGTGGGGGTGCCCCCGAAAAGCGCGGCAAAAAAACTGAGGAAAATGGCCCCGTACAGCCCTGCACTCGGGCCCAGGCCGGAGCTTACCCCAAAGGCAAGGGCCAGCGGCAGGGCCACGATTCCCGCCGTAATGCCCCCGAAGAGGTCCCCCCTGAAATGCGCAAAAAATGGTTTCATGCCTTAACCTTCCTTATCAAAATTAAGGCAATTTAGATACAATCCGGTTCAGCGGCCTGTTATTTTGCCTCTCCGGGGTATGGGCGGGCCAAAAGCCGGTCAGAGGAAGCTCACCTTCCCGTTTCTCAGGTCGTACATGGCCCCCACAATGGCAATTTCGCCCACCTCTTCCATGTCGTACAGGATCTTGCTTTGGGACCGGATGTCGTCGATGGCCATTTTTACGTTCATTTCGGCCACTGCATCCACAAATTTCAGGTTTTGGGAGGTCCGGAGTTTCTCCTCTTTCGGCTTTTTCACCGCAGCCACCGCGGGTTCGATTTTATGGATCAGGGAAGTCAGGTGCCCGAGCCGGGCATGGTCGCAGGCGCCCTTGATCGCCCCGCAGCTGGTATGCCCCAGGACCACCAGCAACTTGCTTCCCGCAAGCTTGCAGGCGAACTCCATGCTACCCAGGATATCCTGGTTGACGAAATTCCCGGCGATCCGGATGCTGAAGATGTCTCCCAGTCCCTGGTCGAAGACCAGTTCGGCCGAAACCCTGGAATCGATGCAACTAAGGATGGTGGCAAATGGGAACTGGCCGTCAGCCGTTTCGTTGACCTGCTCCAGCAGGTTCCGGTGGGCTTTCAGGTTGTTCTGGAACCGTTTGTTCCCCTCTTTCAAAAACTGCAGGGCTTTCTCAGGGGTCATGGTGGCCTGGGTTTCTCGGGTATGTGCTTTCATCAGTAGAGGGGTTTATCGTGTATTTTTTTGATTAAGGTTGAAAAAATCCAGGTAGCTGATGGGGTTTTTGACTGTTCCCTGGTCGGAAATCAGCAGGACGTCGATATTCCGGTCCCGGGCCTTGAAGGAAAAATCGTCGAGGATTTCGACGATGTCGTAATCCAGGTAGCGCGTATTGCGCACATCCAGTTCCAGGACGGTGTTTTTCGGAAGCCGGTCCAGTTCATTCAAAATGGCCCCTTTGTTAAAGAAGGTGACTTCCTCGGCCAGGGTCATCCGCACCCTGTGGACCCCGTTGCTTTTGTCCAGGATATGGAGGAAGTGGCTGTTCTGGTAGCTTTTGACCAGGATGACCACAATACCCACCCCCAGGCCGAGTCCGATGCCCACCAGCAGGTCGGTAAATACGATGCCTGCCACGGTGGCCGCGAAAGGGACGAATTGTTTCCAGCCCAGGGAGTACATGTGGCGGAACAGCGAAGGCTTGGCCAGTTTGTAACCGACGATGAAGAGCACGGCAGCCAGGACCGAAAGGGGGATCATATTCAGCAGCCGCGGGATAAGGATCACGGAGACCAGCAGGAGGAAGCCGTGGATGATGGACGAGACCTTGGTGCGCCCCCCGGACTGGATGTTTGCCGAACTGCGGACGATGACCTGGGTTACGGGCAGGCCTCCAATCAGGCCCGACAACATGTTCCCGGCCCCCTGGGCCAGGAGTTCCCGGTTGGTGGGGGTAACCCGTTTCATGGGGTCTAATTTGTCTGTAGCTTCCACAGAAAGCAGGGTTTCCAGACTTGCCACAAGGGCAATGGTGAAGGCCGTGATCCAGATTTCAGGCTGCCCGATCAGCCCGAAATTCGGAAAGCTGAACTGCGCCAGGAAGGAAGACGCGTCTTCGGGGATGGGGACATTCACCAGGTGCTCGGCAGCGATCCCCAGGGTTCCATTTCCTTTGGTCAGGGAATGGAAAAGGATCCCCAGGACCACGGCGACCAGGGGCCCCTGGATCAGCTGGAACACCCGGTGTTTTTTGGAGAGGACCTTATCCCAGAGGATAAGGATCCCAAGGCCTACAAGGGCAATCAGGGTCGCTCCGGGGGAAATGTTCTGGAACGCCCTTAGGATTTCGGAGAAGGTGGTTTCCCCATCGACCTGGAAAAAGGCGAAGTCACCTTCCGGGTCTGCATCATATCCGAAGAAATGGGGGATTTGCTTCAGGATAATAATGATACCAATCCCGGTAAGCATCCCCTTGATGACAGAGGAGGGGAAATAATAGCCGATTATGCCCGCTTTCAGAACTCCGAACAGCAATTGGATGGCCCCCCCCAACACCACGGCCAGGAGGAAATTCTGGTAGCCCCCAAGGGTTCCGATGGCAGTCAGCACAATGGCGGCCAGGCCGGCCGCCGGGCCGCTCACCCCAACTGCCGAGCCGCTGAGGGCGCCCACCACGATGCCCCCAACAATCCCTGCAATCAGGCCTGAAAATAGCGGGGCCCCGCTGGCCAGCGCAATACCAAGGCAAAGCGGGAGGGCTACAAAAAAGACGACGATACTGGCAGGCAGGTCCTGCTTCAGGTGCTTGAACATGTCAGGTAGAAATTTGCGCGGCCAGGGGCCTGCGGGTTACATGGGTAGGGACGGGAAAAGGCTCAGCAGCGTGAACCAGCCTCCGGAGGGGGAGAAACCACTTCCCAAACCACCTCCGGAAAGCCTGCCGGGAGGGTTGTCCCCTGCCTGGCGGGCTTTTCCGGCATCCCGGGCTGGAACAAACAGGGCACCGACGGGGAGGGGAATTCTTCCCGGCCATCCGTTTTTTCGCCCTCACCGGGTTCTTCCTCACTGTCGTTCAGGGACACCGTAAGGGAAGGGTCATCACCCGCCCAAAACAGGGCAGGGGGTGCCACAATAGAAAACACCCACACACAAAGCATGCATGTGATTACAAAACGGGAAATCATTTCAATTGGCTTCCCTTCAAAGATAAAAAGAAATGGGAGACTGCCCCGGTTTCGCCAAAGTTCTTTAGAAGTCTTTCAGCAGGCGGACGGATCCGGAAGGGGCCCAACCGATCTGGCCGTCAGCCAGCCGGATTTTCCGCCACTGGCCCAGGGAATCGTCTACCTGTACCCGGGTTCCCTCATGCAGCAGGAAAGCTTCCGGGCTATCCGGGTTGGGTTCGGACCGGACCGTGAGTTCCCTGGCGAAAACAATGGCGGGCTGGTCCTGCTGGTAGGCCCTGAGCTGCAGGTAGGAAAGGGCTGTGCTAAGCAGGCCCAGCCCCAGGGCTGCAAGGCTTCCGAGCAGGGCGATGCGCTTGCGGTTGGGGGTTCCGAAAATCAGGAACAGGAGGTACCCTGCCACAAACAGGATCACCAGGAAAATTCCCAGATAGGCCCACTGGTCGGTTGTCAGGGCAAAAACCACCCTTTCGTAGAAGCGCTGCAGGTCAGTTTTCGGGATAGGGCTGATGGCGTCGAGGGTCATGTTCCGGGCAAACCCGAGGTTGTTGAGGATCTCGGGGTCTCCCGGTTCCAGCAGGAGGGCCTTCTCATAGTAGTAAATACTCGGGGCGATTTCATTATTCTTGTAATGCGCATTGCCCAGGTTGAAGTACAGGGCGGCAGAGTGCTGGCCGCCCCTGAGGATTTCCTGGTACAGGGAAATGGCTTTGTCGTATTCGCCCTGGTTGTAAGCTTCGGTGGCCTGGTCGAAAAGGGCTTCCCCCTGTGCCCTCCCCAGGGTCGTAAACAGGAGGGCCAGTACCGCAATGCGAAGGTTCAAAGGCAGCTTCATGGTTATAATTCTTTATCCAGGGCGGTGATGACTTCCCCTGCTTTCTGGTAATCCTGTTCCATTTGTACCTGTGAGAAAGGGCTGTACCGGGCCCGTTCACAATTTTCCAGGAGGCTGACAAAGCCGGAAATAGCCTGTTCCTTCACTTTTTTCTCTGAAAGCAGCGTATGGATTTTATCCTTGGTGAATTCCGAGGTTTCGATGGCCAGTTTGGCCTTCAGGTAATTGTGCAGGGCCTTTTCCAGCGCCACATAGAAGGCCTCTTTGTCGCCCAGGGCCTTTTTGGCCCTGGAGAGGTACCTCCTGGCCAGGCGGTTTGCCTTTTTGATGCGCATGCCTTCAAAATCCGCTTCGCGTTCCTTTTGTTTTTTACGGAGCAACAGGAACAACGGGATTAAGAGCAAGGGGCCAAACAACCAGGCGAGATGGCCGCGGGTGCCGAAGAAAGGGGCCCATTGCCGGGCCTGCAAGCCGGGCCTGAGTTTCAGGAAATAAAACTGTTTGCCTCCCTGTACCGCCTGGCGGGGCTGCTCCTCCCCGGACCCGGCAGGGGTCGCCGCAGCCACCGGGCCCTCCTCCACGTTAAGGGTGATTTCCCCTGAACGAAGCACCTCATATTGCCCGGTTTTCGGGTTAAAATAAGAAAAGGAAAGGGAAGGGATGGGGTATTTTCCCTGGAACGAGGGGACAATGGTGTATTCCTCCGTCACGCTGCCCTGCATCCCGGAGAGGGTGGTGCGCACGGATTCGGTGAACTCGGGGTCATAGACTTCGAGGGAACTCGGCAGGGTGAGCCTCGGGAGCTGAAATAGCTTCAGGTTCCCTTTTCCGGCCACAGTAACCCTCGCCTGCAGCGATTCCGAAGCATTGAGGACGTTTTTTGTCGTGGTGACCTCAAAGGTAAATTCCCCCACGGCCCCATTGAAACCCTCGGGCTTCCCGGCCTCCGGAAGCGGCCTTACCTGAATGGTCCGCTCCCCGGCGGAAACCACCTTGTTGGTGCTGCCGTAGATGCGGTTCCCAAAGAAATCCACTTTTTCCGTGGGGACTTCCAGGGAAACGTCCAGCGCCAGGGGTTCTATTTCAAGGGCCCCGCTTTTCTGGGGATACAGGACCACCCTTTTGAGGATGACAGAGCGATAGGGTTTTCCCTCGAACAGGCCTTCTTCGACCTGATAGCGTGTAAGCGGGATATCCTGGCTCCAGAAATTATTGTACTTCGGGTTGTCCAGCGGCCTGAAATTCGAAACGTTTACGGAGGGGCTCACAAAGAGTTTGTAGACGACGGTTACCGGTTCATTCAGGTAGGGGTCTGCTTTGGAAACTTCGGCCACCAGGTGCAGGCTTTCGTCGGCAATCTGGTCGAGCGACGGGGCCCCGTTCGGGTTGCTGACCGAATCGGTAATGGTTACTTTTTTCGGGGGGGTCTTATAGGTATTCCCATCAATTTCGATACTCGCCTGGCCGATGGTCAGCTCCCCCCTGGAAAGGGGTTGGAGTACGTAGGAATAGGTTTTGGAATAGGAACGCACCCCGTTGATCCAGGAAGAACTGATCGATTGGGAAGGGCCCATGAGCACCCGGAACCCATCGAAGGACGGGGGCCTGAAATTATCCCCGTCGCGGTTCATCACAAAATCGGCCCGCAGCCTTTCGTTCACCCCAAGGCGTTCCTTGCTCAGCGCCACTTCGAAGGTAACGCTGAGGCGCGAATCCTGGGCCCAAACGGCGCCGGCGGAAAGTGCCAGGCAGATGAAAAGGATGATATGTCGGCTAAGGGCGCGCATCTACCAGTCTTTCTCCTTTTTGACTTTGGGCCCTTTCACCTTCTGGGCATCGATCTTTTCCTTGACTTTCTTTTCCTCGTTCTCCATGGCTTCCAGCAGGTTTTCAATCTGTTGGGGCGAAAGCTGGTTCGGCCGCGGCGGCTGCTTTTGGTCCGGCTCCGACTCCTCGGGTTTCCGGCCCTTTTCCTCCTTCTCAGGGCCATCCCCTTCTTTGTTCTCTTCCTTCTCGGAATCCCCGTCCTGGGGGTTCTGGTCCTGGTCTTGCTGCTGGTCCTCCCCTCCCTGGTTCTGGTCCTGGTTTTGCTCCTGTTCTTCTTTTTGGTCCTGCTGGTCCTGGTCCTGCTGGTCCTGGTCGTTTTGTTGCTGCTGGGGGTCTTTTTTGAGCAGCTCCTTGGCCAGGGCAAGGTTGTAACGGGTTTCTTCGTCCGTCGGGTTGTTCCTCAGGGCTTCCTTGTAGGCTTCCACAGCCTGTTCGTATTCTTTCCGCTGCATGTATACATTCCCCATGTTGTGGAAGGCCATGTGTTTCCCGGGTTTCTCACTGGCGCGTTCCCCGGCTTCCCGGAAACGCCCGAAGGCCTCCCCGTAACTTTCCTTCCGGTAGTAGGCGCTTCCCAGGTTGTAAGGGGCTGCGGCATTCTCCTCACTCTTGGCAATGGCCCTGCGATATTTGGCCTCTGCCCCTGCGAAGTCGTCGGAGGAAAGGTCTTTGCCGGCCTCCCGGGTGAGGTCACGGGATTCCTGCAAGGCGCCGGGGTCGGGCTGCTCCTCCTGTTGCGACTGCATCAGGGAAGGCGATAAAAGCCCGAGGATGATTAGCAGGTACTTCATTCAGGCAGCGTTTTTTTCGTTGAACAAATCCAGTTTTTTCAACCAGGCTGTTTTTCGTTCCAGCACAAAGATATCGAGAAAAAGGACCAACAGGGCAGCGCCCAGGAACCATTGGAACTGGTCTTTGAACTCGGCGAACTGTTTGGCCTCGAATTCCTTTTTGTCCATCCGCTCCAGGATCTCCCTCACGGCCTCCACGGCCTCCTGGGTATTCTCCCCTTGAAGGTACTCCCCATTGCCCCGGTCGGCAATCTCCACGAGGATTTCCTCATTCAGGCGGGTAATGACCACCTCCCCTTCAGCATCCTTTTTGAGGCTTTCCACCACCCCGTTTCGCTTGATGGGGATGGGGGCACCCTTTTCTTCCCCGACCCCCAGGGTAAAGATGCGGATCCCCTGTTCCACGGCGAGGTCCACGGCCTGTGCAACCCCGCCTTCCGAATGGTCCTCCCCGTCGGAGATGATAAAAAGCACCCGGTTGGTCTGCTGTTCATCGTCAAAATAGGTGGAGGCCAGTTTAATGGCTTCGTCAATGGCGGTTCCCTGGGAGGAAAGCATGTCGGTGTTCATGCTTTGCAGGAACATCTTGGCAGCGCTGTAATCCGTGGTGATGGGCAATTGTGGAAAAGCCTGACCGGCATAAGCAATGATGCCCACCCGGTCGCTGCCCAGTACATTGATGATTTCCGAGACCAAACGTTTCGCCTTTTCAAGCCGGTTGGGGGCAATGTCCTCTGCCAGCATGCTCTTGGAAACATCCACGGCAAAAACGATGTCTACCCCTTCCCGCTTCACGGTTTCCAGTTTCGTCCCCATTTTGGGGTTCACCAGCCCGAGGGTCAGCAGGGCCAACCCCAGCAACAACAGGAACAGTTTCAGGTGGGGCTTGAAAAAAGAACGGTCGGGCGCGAGCTGCCGCAGCAGGGCAGGCTCCGCAAACCTGCGTTGCGCGCGACGCTTCCACCACAGGTGTGCGAAATATGCCAGCACCAGTACCGGGATAAGCCCCAGCAGGTAGAAATACGCTTTTTCGTCCAGTTGAATCATAACCCGGTTAAATAAAACTCCTGAAAATCGTTATCCGCAAGAGCCATTCCAGCAAGAGCAGGCCGCCGGCCAGCAGCACCCACGGACGGAAGCGCTCTTCGTAGCGGTAATATTTGAATTCTTCTATTTCCGTTTTCTCAAGTTTGTTGATCTCCTCGTAAATCGTTTCCAGGGTTTCGTTGTCGGTGGCCCTGAAATACTCCCCCCCGGTGGCCGTGGCGATGTCCTTCAACAGGGCCTCGTCGATCTCCACCTCCCGCATCCCGTACCGGAAGGTACCGTCGGCATTGTAGCCGATCGGGGAAAGGGCGTTCCCGTTGGTGCCGAGGCCGATGGTATAGGTCTTGATGTTGTATTCCAGGGCCATGTCCGCTGCGGTTTGGGGTTCGATAAAACCGGCATTATTGACCCCGTCGGTCAGCAGGATGATCACTTTGCTGATCGCTTTGCTTTCCTTCAGGCGGTTTACGGAGGTGGCCAGCCCCATGCCGATGGCGGTTCCGTCGCTGAGCTGTCCGTAGGTAATGTCTTCCAGGGCGCTGAGGACAATGCGTTTGTCGCTCGTAATCGGGGTTTTTGTGTAGCTTTCCCCCGCATAGACCACCAGGCCGATCCGGTCGCTGGGCCGTTGGCGCACAAACTCGGCAGCTACCTCCTTCAGGGCCGAGAGCCGGTTGGGGCGCAGGTCCCGCGCGAGCATACTCGAGGACACGTCTATAGCCATCACGATATCGATACCCTTTGTGGTCTTGGTGCGCGTCGAAATGTTTTCCGTTTGCGGCCTGGCCAGGGCCGTGATGACTGCAGCCAGGGCGAGCAGGCGCAAAAAGAAGGGCACCGGGCGCAGCCGGCTGACCAGGGAGGGGGAAGAAAAGGCCTTAAGGCTCGAAATCCTCAGCGTGGGCACTTGTTTTTTCCGCCTGAGGAAATACCAAAGCAGGGCCACTGGCAGCAACAGGAGCAGCCAGAAGAACTCAGGGTTGGCGAATTGTATCTCAGGCCCGATCATACGACGGTTTTAACTTCTACGGTATTCAGGATCCGTTCCACGATTTCCTCGGCATAAGTGTCTCCCTCTTCCCAGGAGAGGAAGACCTGTTGGAGGAACCCGTTGCCCCCGAAGAGCAGCAGGGTATATTTTCCCTTCAGGTAATCGCCAGACCCGGGTTGTTGGAATTCGCCCCGGCCGTATACCTTCACCCCTTTAACCCCCGAAACGGTGGTGAACTCCTCCTGCTTGGTGATGATGTTCCGGGCCCCGTTGCGCTCCATACCCGCCAGGGCCTGGTCCACGGCAGCTTCAAAATCAGGGGGGGTGTCGGCCTTGTTAAAGGTAGTGGAGATAGCCGAGATCGACAGGTGTGCTTTGGGGTTGTCGTAGGCAAAAGCATCCAGGTCGCTGATGGCCTCCATAGCTTCCGGGGGCAGGGGGATATCCCTGCGCACCAAAACCTCGGGGGTTTCCAGCAATACCGGGGGATACCCGTACGAACTCGCGATCCATTCCCCTTGCAACAACGATTTGGAAGGGTTGCCAAAAAGCGAGTCCTTAACGTTCTGAACCCCAAAGTAGGCCACGGAAGCCACCAGGGCTATCAGGAGCACCACCCCGGCAGCCACGGCTGCCATGCGGATTTTCTTTCGTTTTTTACGGGCCTCCCATTCCTTGCGGTAGGCCTCCTGTTGCAGCAATTCCTCCTCGGTGGGTTCAGGGAGGGCTTCCCGGGTTTTCTGCACGATTTGTTCCACCTGCAGCCGGTCGTGCTCGGCCTCCCTGAGCTCCGGCCTTGAACGGGCAAACTTCACCAGGTCTGCCGTTTCCAGGATTTTCCGGAACTGCACCAGCGTCTGTTCATCCAGGTTCAATTTGCCGGCATCCTTCAGGAGTTCCAGCTTCCCCAGCAGTTGGCCCGTAGTGCTTTCCAGGGCGCTGATGTGGACTTCTTCCTCCAGGTAGGCCCTTACGATACTTGTGAGTTCTGTATAGTATTGCTTGTACTCTTCCTGGATGAGGTACCTCGACTGCTCCAGGCGCTTCAGTTCCCGCATGGCCCGCTCATAAGGCGGCAGGAGGGCTTCGGCCTCCTCCACCGACATCCGGTTTTTTCGCAAAAAGTACCAGGCCACGGCTCCCCCTGCCAGCAGGATGCCCAGGATGCCCAACAGCCACTTCAACCAGCCCGGGAACCCTACCGGCACCTCCATCATGGGCTTGATGTCATACAGCTTCTGGTTCACCGTATCTACGGGGACGGTCGCCACCGAAATCAGGAGGGAATCCGTGAAAAACCCCCTGCCGTCAACCTCAATCCGTTGGGTGGGCAGCAGGTAGGCCCCGGAGTCAAATTGGGTAAGGGCGTAGGTTTTTTGGAGCAGCATCCGGTCCATTTTGCGCGTGGTGTCCGTTTTATAGGCCTCTACGGTCTCCAGGGGGGCAAAGGTCTGCCCTTCCGGGAAGATCACCACGGCCGTGGTATCCGCCTCCACCGTTACCGTCCATCGGATTTGTTCCCCGATGCGGATGGACGCAGTATCGACCCCGGACTGCACCCGGGGGGCTTCCTGGGCCTGCAGCAGCCGCGGCAGGGCCAGGAGCGCCAAAAACAGGCCAGCCCTGGTCCAGTGCCCGATACCCCCGGAACGATATGTGCGGTTTGCTTTCATTCAGGCCCTCCTTTTAAAATAACCCAGGAGCTTGCGCACGTAGCTTTCGTCTACCCGGCAATCGAGTTGGCCGCACCCGGCCCGGGTAAAGGTGTCGCGGAAGTAGGCCACCTGCTGTGCGTATCGGGCCGCATAGGCTTCCCTTACCTGCCGTGACCGGGTGTCGACCCATTGGGTATGCCCGGTCTCGGCATCGGTCATGGCCACCACCCCGAGGTTGGGGATGGAGACTTCCATGGGGTCATAGACCCTGATCCCGGTAAGGTCGTGTTTTTTTCCGGTGATCCTGAGGTTGTGCTCGTAGTCTGCGGCCATAAAATCGGACAGCACGAAGACGATGGATTTTTTCTTCAGCACGTTCGAAAGGAATTTCAAAGCCCCGGAAAGGTCGGTGAGGTGGCTTTTTGGCTCGAACTCCAACAATTCCCTGATGATCCGCAGCACATGGCTTTTTCCCTTTTTCGGGGGGATGAAGAGTTCCACCTGGTCGGAGAACAGGATCAGGCCCACCTTGTCGTTGTTCTGCAGGGCGGAAAAGGCCAGGGTGGCGGAGATTTCCGTCAGCACAAACCGCTTCAACTGGGCCACCGTGCCGAAGAATTCAGAGCCAGAGACGTCGACCAGGAGCATCATGGTAAGCTCCCGCTCTTCTTCCCATACCTTTACAAAAGGTTCGTTATACCGGGCAGTGACGTTCCAGTCAATACTCCGCACATCGTCACCGAACTGGTATTGCCGCACCTCGCTGAAGGTCATTCCGCGCCCTTTGAAGGTGGAATGGTATTCCCCCCCAAAAATGTGATCGGAAAGACGGCGCGTCTTGATCTCGATCTTTCGGACTTTCTTTAATAGCGCTTTGGTATCCATGACCGTTCACGGGTATTTTTGGCCTGCAGGCAGGCGGCAGAAACCGGTAACCCCGGGGGCAAAACCCTACGGTACCTCGATCTCGTTTACGATCCGGTTGATGATTTCCTCAGAAGTCACATTTTCGGCCTCTGCCTCGTAGGTGATCCCGATACGGTGGCGAAGTACGTCGTGTACCACGGCCCTCACATCTTCGGGGATCACATAACCCCGGCGCCTGATGAAGGCATGGCACTTGGCAGCATTGGCCATGTTGATGCTCCCCCTCGGGGAGGCCCCGAAGCTGATCAGCGGTTTCAGGTCGGCGAGGTTGTATTTTTCGGGGTACCGGGTGGCAAAAACGATGTCGAGGATGTATTTTTCAATCTTCTCGTCCATGTATACTTCCCGCACCACTTCCTGCCCCCGGAGGATTTGTTTCAGGCTTACCACGGGCCTGACCTGTTGTGTTCCGCCCTGTAGGTTCTGACGCATGATCGCCTGCTCCTCCGACATTTTCGGGTAATCGATTACGGCCTTCAGCATAAAGCGGTCCACCTGGGCTTCAGGCAGGGGGTAGGTGCCCTCCTGGTCCACCGGGTTCTGGGTGGCCATCACCAGGAAGGGCTCGTCGAGGGGGAAGGTTTCATCCCCTATGGTCACCTGCCGTTCCTGCATGGCCTCCAGGAGGGCCGATTGCACCTTGGCCGGGGCCCGGTTGATCTCATCGGCCAGCACGAAGTTGGCGAAAATGGGCCCCTTCCTGACCGAGAAATCATTTTCCTTCACGTTGTAGATCAGGGTTCCGATGACGTCGGCCGGGAGCAGGTCGGGGGTAAACTGGATGCGGGAGAAATCCCCTTTGACCGCCTTGGCCAGGGTGTTTATGGCCAGGGTTTTGGCCAGGCCGGGAACGCCCTCCAGCAGGATGTGGCCCCTGCCCAGCAATCCGATCAGCAGGCGCTCAATCATGTGGCGCTGCCCCACGATCGCCTTGTCCATTTCCTGGATAAGGAGATCGATAAAGGCGCTCTCAACGGCAATTTTTTCATTCACGGCGCTGATATCAACCGTCCTGGTTTCTTCCATAAAAAGGCTTTAGTAATGGTTTGTCAATACCCCTGGTAATTGCACCCCGCAAATTGAAAATTTATTTACTCACTGCTTGTTAACGATTGGTTAAAAAAACTCGAAAACCCCCAGTTTTGTGATGGTTTTAAGGGATTTTCTCACTATTTTCACAGCCTATGAAAACCCCGAAAAACTTCTCCAGAATCATCGCCGGCACCATGACCTGGGGGCAGGGCGGGCGGAAATTTTCGACCCGGGAAATGTCGGGGCTTATGCACCATTGCCTGGAGTTGGGGATCACCACTTTTGACCATGCCGATATCTATGGGGGCTATACCACGGAGGCAGATTTCGGGAAGGCCTTTACCGAAAGCGGGATCCCCCGGGATGCCATTCAGCTGATCAGCAAATGTGGGATACAGTACCCGGGTGAGGCCCGCCCCTTGCGCGTGAAGCACTACGAATACGGGATGGATTATATCATCCATTCGGCCACGGCTTCCCTGAAATACCTGAAAACCGATTACCTGGACCTTTTGCTGTTGCACCGCCCCAGCCCCCTGATGGACCCGGAGGAGGTGGCAGCGGCTTTCAGCGCCCTCAGGGATTCGGGAAAGGTGCGCGCCTTCGGGGTCTCGAACTTCACCCCGTCCCAGGTCCGCCTCATCGAATCGGCCGTTCCGGTGGAAGCCCACCAGTTTGAGTGCTCCCTGACCGCGGAGGGCGCCCTTTGGGACGGTACCCTCGACGATTGCATCGTTGGCCGGCGGCTCGCAATGGCCTGGAGCCCGCTGGGAAACTACTTCAGGGAACCCGATTTGCGAAATCAGCGTATAGGGGAATGCCTCGCGACATTGTGTCCGAAATACGGCGCCACCGAGTCGCAAGTGCTGCTGGCATGGCTGCTCCGGCACCCGGCGCAAATCCATCCCGTAGTGGGGACCACCCGCGCCGCGCGGCTTACCGAGGCGGTGGGGGCGCTTTCCCTGGAACTGGAACTGGAAGACTGGTTCGCCCTGCTGGTGGCCAGCCAGGGCCATAAAGTACCTTAAAAACCATGCCTGATGGAACATACTGTTTTTATTACCGGGGCCAGTAGCGGGATTGGCCGGGCCACGACCCTGCTCCTGGCAGAAAAAGGATGCCGCATCGTCGCCTGCGGCCGCAGGGAGGCCCGCCTGGCCGCCTTGAAGCAACAGTGGGGGGAGCAGATCCACACCCTTTGTTTTGATGTGCGCGACCGTAAGGCGGTCCGCGAGGCCGTCGATTCGCTGCCGCCCGGGTTCCGGGAGGTGGATGTGCTGATCAACAATGCGGGCAATGCCCATGGGCTGGATCCCTTTGACCAGGCCAGCCTCGACGACTGGGACGCCATGATTGACATCAACGTCAAGGGCCTGCTCTATGTAACCAAAGCCCTCCTTCCCTCCTTGCTGAAGGATGGGCGCGGCCATATCATCAACATTGGCTCTACCGCCGGTAAGGAGGTCTATCCGAAGGGGAATGTCTACTGTGCCAGCAAGCATGCCGTGGACGCCATCAACCAGGCGTTGCGCATGGACCTGAACGCCCATGGGATCAGGGTGGGGGCGGTGAACCCCGGCCTGGTGGAGACCGAATTCAGCCAGGTGCGCTTCAAGGGCGATGAAGCCCGGGCCGCCCAGGTGTATAAGGGGTTCCGGCCACTCACCCCGGAAGACATCGCGGAGATAATCCATTTTGTCATTACCCGGCCCCCCCATGTGAATATTGCCGACCTGGTGGTGATGCCGACCGACCAGGCCAGCAGTACCCTCGTGCGGAAAGAGACATGATCAACAAGCGCCTCCTGATCAAAAACCTCCTGGCCCACAATGACGAGAACAGCTTTTACGATAAAAAGCGCTCCCTCGACATCAGCCAGAGGGAAGGGAAGGCCAAGTTCCTGAAGCACGTCTGTGCCCTGGCCAATAGCAACCCGGCCAACCGCTCCTACATGGTCATCGGGGTGGAGGATACCGACAATGAAATCAACGGGGTCGATTTTTTTGACGACAGCAAGATCCAGAACCTGGTCAACGCCTACCTGGAAAACCCGCCCCTGATTTCCTATGAAAACGTGCTCTTTCCGCACCTTCCCGAAGGTAAGGTGGTCGGGCTGGTGACCATCCGGTCCTCCGGCCGCATCTGTTCCCTGAAGCGCAATATCTGGAAGTACTACGGGGGCGCGGTCTTTTTCCGGGAAGGCAGCATCAGCATGCCCCGGGATTTCGACAGCACCCTGAGGGACGTGAATGCTGCCACGGTAGGGGAAATTGAGCAGCACGCGCGCAACAATATAGAGCTCACCCTCGATGGGGTCATCGATTTCATCAACCACCGCCACCGCCACCTCGACAGCCATTACAAGGTTTTCAAGGAGCAATTTGTGGTCTGTTGGTGCGGGAACCGGAAAAAAGTGAAGGATTCCGTGTACTATTCCCGGGTAGACATCGAACTGATCAACGAGCAGGTAAAACTCTTCTATTCGGCCCTCGACGAGGTTTCTATTTCATGGAACGAGGATTCCTTCAGCATTACGGAGTATGTCTACCTCGGCCTGGGCGAACAAAAGCGCTACTATCCGCTGGAAGAGGTTTCCATCCAGTTCGCCGAGAACGGCACCTATCAGATCCAGGGGAAACTGGTATTCGAACCGCCCCAGTACGACCGCAAAACCCTGTACCACATCCTGAACGCCAACAAGGCCCTGCTCAAAAAACTCCAGCGGGGGGGTGTCCTGCGTCCGGCTGAAAAGGCCGACCTGAAACGGTTTCCGGCCACTTCCCTGATCTGTTTCCTCAATGGTTTTGAGGAGGCCCAGGAAGTGATGCAAGAGGCCAGGAAGTGGCTCAAGGATTCCGATCCGGAGGCCTACCTGTCGCTGAAGGAAGCCCTGAGGGTCCTCAGGAAGGTGCGTTATAACTAAACAAATCTTGAGATCCAGAGCAGTTCGAAAGGAGCCGTTTCCAGGAGGCCGCTCCTGACCTCCCTCCGGCTGCCGTCAATAAGGTTGTGGTAACCGCCTTCTCGCACATAGCCCAGGCCGGAGAGCCAGGAGGCGTTGATGACCTGTGGCTGATCGTCGAAGTTTGCAATCACCAGCAAGCCGTCTCCGGCTTCCCCCTTTCTTTCAAAAACAAACAGGTGGTCATTACCCACTGCGTGCAGGACCTGGTTTGAGCGGTCGGCCAAAACGGGGTTTTGTTTCCGCAAGCCGATCAGGTGCTGCAGGCCGGAATAAATTTGCGAAGCCGGGGAGCTGCCCTGTTCGAGTTGCTCCACGGCGTCCCAATCGTGGAGGGGGCGGTTCATCCACCGGCTGTCGCCCGCCCTCTTCGGGTCCTGCATATAGGAATAGTCGTTCAGCAGGCCGATCTCATCCCCGGCATAAACCAGCGGAATCCCCGGCGCTGCCAGGATGATGCCATACAGCAGCAGGATTTTGGAAATGGCTTTGCGCACCCCCTCCTCATCCTGCTCCTCCAGGGCCCTTTCCAGGCCGAGCAGCGAGGCAGTACTCCCGGTAATCCGGCCATCCCCGGTGGTGGGGTTGTACATAAAGACCGCCCCTTTGGCCGGAGACCACGAAAGCCGTTGCCCGTAGTAATCGAGGAGGAAGCGGCGATGGGCCCCGGGGTCCCACCCCAGGGCGGCAATGTGGGCATTGTCGAACCCCAGGCCAATGTCGTCGTGGCAACGGACGTAATTGATCCAGGTCCCATCGGCGGGCTTGGGGGGCATATGGCGGAGGCTGCGCTGCAGCAGCAGGGTTTTCCGGGTCGCCACGGAGTTCCACAGGCAGGCCATGAAGGTCGCATGGTAAGCGATTTCGCATTCGTTTCCCTCCAGGCTGCCCTCCCCAAAGTACTTTACGATTTCATGGGGGGCCACGATGGCTTCCGCCAGGATGGCCACTCCCGGGGCCACCACCTGCAGGCAAAGCCGGAAAAGGGCGATCAGCCGGTGCGCTTCCGGAAGGTTCTGGGAATCGGTCCCTGGTTTTTTCCACAGGAAGGCGAGGGCGTCGAACCGGACCACATCCACGCCCTTGTCGCAAAGGGCCAGGAGGTTTTCCAGCATGCTGAGGAAGACCTTGGGGTTGGTGTAATTCAGGTCCCACTGGTAGGTGTTGAATACCGTCATCACCCACCGCTGCATTTTTGCATCGTAGGTAAAATTCCCGGGCGAGGTTTCCGGGAAGACTTCCGGGAGGCTTTGTTCAAACAGGTCCGGGATGCTGCGGTCGGGATAGGTATAGTAATACCCCTGGAATTCCGGGTCCCCTTCCCGGGCCTGAACGGCCCAGGGGAATTCGTCGGAAGTGTGGTTTACCACGAAATCGAGCATCAGGCAAATCCCCTTTTTCCGAAATTTTTTCGTCAGGCGGGCCAGGTCCTGTTCGCTTCCATAGGCCGGGTCCACTTCCGTGTAGCTGTTGACCGCATATCCCCCGTCATTGGGCCCTGAAGGCCTCCGGGTAATGGGCATCAGGTGCAGGAAGTTGATGCCCAGGGCCTCAAAGTAGGGCAGCTTTTTTTCCAGCCCTTTCAGGTCTTTGCAAAACCGGTCCACATAAAGCTGCATGCCCACCCATTGTTCAGACTGGTACCAGTTTCCCTGTTGCAGGCGCTCCAGGTCGAGGCGTTGCAGGTCCGGGGGCCTTATTTGGTAGCGCTCCCGCAATAATGTCATGAGGCTGATGAAGGTTTCCCGGTACTGCTTTTCGGGGTAGAGGGAAAAGAACAGGTCTTTCAAGAGGGTGGCATTGGCCGCCAGCCGCTTTTCGAACAGGGCTTCCCCATCGCTTGCAGGGAGGAACCCTCCCGGGGTGTCGCCGGCCAACAGCCGATGCAGTGCCGCCTGGTTCATTGCAGCACGGCCTTGAGTTCTTCCTGGTCGGGCAGGGAAGGGATGGCCCCGAACCGGGTTGTGGTCAGGGCCCCTGCGGCATTTGCGATCCGGACGTGCCCTGCCATGAGCTCCTGTTTTTTTGCCGCTTCGAACGGGTCCTTTTCCCGGGAAAGGAGGTAGAGGAGGCAGCCGATAAAGGCGTCCCCGGCCCCGGTGGTATCCACAGGGGTTATGGCAATGCTGGGGATGGTCTGCTGCCCGGAAGGGGTGCTGAGGTAGGTTCCTTCTGCCCCCAGGGTAATGACGATGGTTTCCGCTCCGCGTTTGTGCAACACTTCACAGGCCCTGACCAGGTCTGCTTCCCCGCTCAGCAACCGGGCCTCTTCCACCGAAAACTTGCAAAGCTGTGCCTGTTCCACAAAGCGGAGGCTTTTTTTTACGAATTCCTTTTCCCTTGATTTCCACAGGTCGTGGCGGAAATTCGGGTCGAAGCTGATGAACGCCCCCTGCAGGAGGGCATCCTTAAAATAGCGGTCGTAGGCGGTTTCCAGGGGCCCGCCAAGCAGGGCCGTGGCCGCCCCCAGGTGCAGCATGTTCCCGTTGAGGGCCTTCCCGGCGGGTTCCTGGTATGCCAGTTCCCGGTCGGCACCCCGGCTGAACACAAAATCCCGCTCCCCGTCTTCAGCTATGGATACAAAGGCCAGGGTGGTAAAGGTGGGGCTGCGCTGCACCAGGTGGGTGTCCACCCCGTTGCCGGTCAGCACCTCCAGGAGGAAATCCCCGAACGGGTCGTCGCCGATACATCCGACAAAAGCGCTTTTTCCGCCCAGTTTGGAAATGGCGCAGGCAACGTTGGCCGGGGCCCCGCCGGCTTTTTTGGTAAAGACGGTGGCGCGGCTCAGGTCGTTGCCCTGGTTTTCCGCCACAAAGTCAATCAGCAATTCCCCTATGCAGAATATTTTTTTCATGGTCTTCCCGTATTTTTAGCCAATGGGCCAGGGGATGGGCTACCCTTCCTTCCTTAAAACCTTTTTCCTGTACGGATGCCAAACCGCGGGTATACCGAACTGGTCTCTCGGCCAGGAGGGCCTCAGCACGGAGATTCGGCGTTAAACCGGAGAGAAATGTACTGAGAAAACCGGTTTAAACCCAAAAAAATACCGGGGAATCTCTGAACCATTTCGCCGGGGGGCCAATGGTTCCCTGCCCCGAATTTCCTAGCTTTGGGGGGTGAAACAGCAGGGCCGCCCGGACCGGGATACATAAGGAAGCCCTTACAGAAAACGGAAATGAGGACACTGGTAATTGGCGACATACACGGGGGCCTGAAAGCCCTGCAGGAGGTCCTTGGCCGGGTGGAGCCCGGGAAAAAGGACCATTTTATTTTCCTGGGCGATTATGTGGATGGCTGGAGCCAGGCGGCCGAAACCATCGATTTCCTCATGGGGTTCCGCCGAGAATATGCCTGCACCCTCCTCAGGGGGAACCACGACGACCTTTGCCTGCAGTGGTTGTCGGAAGGGGTCGAGCACGAGCTTTGGTTGCAGTCGGGAGGGGCCGCCACCCAGGAGTCTTACCGGGGCCTGGGGCAGGCGACGCGAAGAGGGCATGCCCGCTTTCTGGAATCTTTGGAAGATTATTATCTGGACGGCGAGAACAGGTTGTTCCTGCATGCAGGGTTTACCAACCTGAAAGGGGTGGAACACGAGTACTTCAGGAAGACCTTTTACTGGGACCGTACCCTTTGGGAAACAGCCCTTGCCCTGAACCCGGGCCTGGACCGGGACGATCTGCAGTATCCCCCCCGCCTGAAACACTACCGGGAAATCTATATCGGCCATACCCCGGTTTCCCGCCTGGGGCTCGATGCGCCCCACCGGGCGGCCAATGTCTGGAACGTCGATACCGGCGCGGCCTTCAAAGGCCCCTTATCGGTTATGGAGGTCCACACCAAATCGGTCTGGCAAAGCGAACCGGTATTCGGGTACTATCCCGGGGAACAGGGGAGGAATTAACCAAAAAAGGGGAAAAGGATCAGAGTTTGCCGTGCAGGTGTTCGCGCTGCCATTTTGCGAGTTCCTTCCATTTGCCCTCATAGGCCATGCGGGCCTGCATGGGCCAGGAAGACGGGTCGTGAAGTTTGTACCGTTCCCCCCCGGAGTCCAGCACTTCCTGGCATTTGGCCACAGAAGCCTCGGAAAGTTCCTTCCAGGTATGGATGTCGAAGTTCTGGAATAGCCCTACAATCTTGGGTCCTATTCCCTCAATAAGGGTCAGGTCGTCCTGGCGGACGGATTTCCCAAGGGCCTCCCTGGCTTCCCGGGCGTTAAACGGGAGGGCGTGGGAAATGCCCTGGGTCCTGGCCGAAGCCAGGCGATCCATACAGGAATCCAGTTCGGCCCTGAGCTTTTCGTTGGAGGCCTTGAGGGATTCCGCCTCATTGCGCAGGGCTGACGGCCCCATGGGCCCCCTTCCCCAAAGATAACCGATGACCCCGCAAAGGATGCCCGAAAGCATGGGGATAATCCAATAAAGCAGGGTTACGGGTTCCGGGTTCATGGGCAACAGGTTTTAATGGGCCCAGTGCTTGGGCACTACAAGATATTAAAAATATCCCGATGCCCGGGCAGGGGAACGGGCGATCATTTGCCCTGCAGGTCCCCTTCCCCAAAATGGGCTTTTGCCTCCAGGGCTCAAATTTGCAATATATACAACGTAGGGCGCCGCCTACACAATTCCGCTACGGTATAAATACAGAAAGGGGCAATTTCGACCAAACCTCAAAGGAGTCCTTCCTTTACACGGTTGTAGCCCCGATTCGTTTACAGGGAACCATCCAAGTGGGTTTTATTTTGGATTAGTTTGGTTAGTTTGAAAATCCGCCCAAGGTCCGCTAAGCTGCCCGGGCGGATTTTTTGTTTGTACCCATTTCCGCCTTTCACAGGTCGAATTTGATCCCCTGGGCCAGCGGCAATTCCCTTCCGTAATTGATGGTATTGGTCTGCCGCCGCATATAGATCTTCCAGGCATCCGACCCGGATTCCCGGCCGCCACCCGTTTCTTTCTCCCCCCCGAAAGCCCCGCCGATTTCGGCTCCGGACGTCCCGATGTTCACGTTGGCGATACCGCAGTCGCTTCCCGCCACGGACAGGAAGGTTTCGGCTTCCCTGAGGTTGTTGGTCATGATCGCTGAGGAGAGCCCCTGCCGCACCCCGTTTTGCAGGGCGATGGCATTTTCCACCCCGCCCCGGTATTTCAGCAGGTACAGGATTGGGGCAAAGGTTTCGTGCTGCACGATCTCATAATGGTTCTCAGCCTCGGCGATGGCCGGCTTTACATAGCAGCCACTTTCGTATCCGGGGCCGTCTACAAGGCCTCCGGGCACGAGGAGGCGTCCGCCCTCGGCCACAACCTTTTCAAGGGCTGCCTGGTACATGGCCACTGCATCTTTGTCGATCAGGGGGCCTACGTGGTTCTTTTCATCCAGGGGGTTCCCGATCCTCAATTGTCCGTACGCGGCCACCAGGGCTTCCCTTACCTGGTCGTAAACGGCCTCATGTACAATCAGCCGCCGGGTGGAGGTGCATCGCTGCCCACAGGTCCCCACGGCCCCGAAAACTGCCCCGATCACCGTCATTTTTATATCGGCGTCAGGGGTAACGATGATAGCGTTGTTCCCCCCGAGTTCCAGAAGGGTTTTACCCAGGCGGGCCCCAACGGCCTGGGCCACAATTTTACCCATGCGGATGGAACCGGTGGCCGAAATCAGCGGGATGCGTTCATCGTGGGTGAGGTATTCCCCCACCTGGTAATTTCCGGTGACCAGGCAGGAAATCCCTTCCGGCAGGTTATTGGCCCTGAAGACTTCAGCGGCGATATGCTGGCAGGCAATCCCGCACAGGGGGGCCTTTTCGGATGGTTTCCAGATACAGACATCCCCGCAAACCCAGGCCAGGGCCGTATTCCAGCTCCAGACCGCTACCGGGAAATTGAAGGCAGAGATGATCCCCACCGGGCCAAGGGGGTGGTATTGTTCGTACATGCGGTGCAGTGGGCGTTCGGAATGCATGGTCAGCCCGTGCAGTTGTCGGGAAAGGCCCACGGCAAAATCACAGATGTCGATCATTTCCTGAACCTCCCCAAGGCCTTCCTGGTACGATTTGCCCATTTCATAGGAAACCAGCTTCCCCAGGGGCTCTTTCAGCTCGCGCAGCCGCTCCCCAAACTGCCGGACCACTTCACCCCTTTTCGGGGCAGGGATTTCCCGCCAGGCCTTGAATGCTTCGGTAGCCGTTTGGACCACCCGCTCAAAGTCTTCCCGCGTAGTGGCCTGTACCCGGGCGATCAGGGCGCCGTCCACGGGGGAACGCGATTCCAGGATTTCCCCGTTCGCAAAACTGTTGTCGCCCGTGGACGACCCGGGGTTCAGTGCCTGAATCCCCAGCGCCTTTAAAGCGTTATCCATACCGAAAGCAACTGCCACATCTGTCATTTTATAACTTTTTAAATCGAAATTGTTAGAATTGCTGCAAAATTACGAATTCTTGCCCGGCGACCGATACCCCGGTGCAGAATCTTTTGAATGCTGCCCCAACCGAAAAAGCGATGGATCGGGAAGCCGTTGCAACCCGCGAAAACCGGGAAGCACCTTTTTCTGAAAAGCCCCGCCCCTAAGGATTCAACCTGGCTGTAAACCGTTCATCGGCTTCCATGACCGTCCCGCAGCGATCGCAGGTCCGCAGGGCTTCCGAAGTGTAGAAATGTCGGAAATGGGGCAGGAAATCCTGCTCAATGTCCTTGAGGGTAAAATAGACTTCGTATAATTTATGGTTGCACTTCTCGCAGTACCACAGCAGGCCGTCTTTCAGGTTCAGGTGTTCGCGACGGCGTTCCACCACCAGCCCGATGGAGCCCGGATGGCGAACCGGGGAGTGCGGGACCCCGGCCGGGTGCAGGTACAGGTCGCCGGGTCCGAGTTTCATGGTTTTTTTCAGGCCATCTTCCTGTACGTGGACCTCAATGTTCCCCTCCAGTTGGTAAAACAGCTCTTCGGTCTCGTTATAGTGGTAATCTTTTCGGGCATTGGGTCCGGCTACGACCATCACGATATAGTCGGTGGCATCCCTGAAAAGGTTCCGGTTGCCCACGGGGGGCTTCAGTTCGTCCCGGTGGGTTTCTACCCATTCCAGCAGGTTGAAGGGGGGGGTGATTTTCATAAGGCAGCACGGCGTTCGTGCCCTAAAGATACTTAAAAAGCCACATCCCGCGAAGGGATGTGGCTTTTCTCGTGAAGGGGGTCCTGCCCGGTTATTGCAGGAAAAACAACTGGGTATAAAAAAGGTTACCCTCCGAATCTTTTTTAACGCTGACCGCGGTATGTGAAAAATCCCCTTCCATGGTCTTGCGGTGCGATTCGCTGTTCAGCCAGCCTTCAATGGCCAGGGCCGCAGAAGGGTAATCTTTGGCCACGTTTTCCGAAACCGCTTTGGCATCGGCCTCCGAGGCAATGCCCGTAGCCCTGGCGGTAAAATTATGGTGGCTCAGGGTCCCGGTTGCGATCATATAATCGTTGTGTTCATTTGCATAATGGTAAGCCACCTCGCTGAATTCGAGGGGGGAAAGCCCCCTGCTTACCCGGTGGTCATTGACCAGGGCCAGCACTTCGCTTTCCATGGATTTGAGGTTTACCCCTTTCGGGCCTTCAATGGGGTTTGACGCATCCTTTGTACAGGAAAGTGCCAGGGCAGAAAACAGGATTAAAATGGCTTGCTGCAATCTCATAGGTGTTCTAATTGCAAGCAGGCTAGCGAATGGGCAAAGACTTGGGGGGTGTCTTTTTTCCAGCGCCGGGGCTGGAGGTCAATATTAGGGATGATTTCCGTTTTTCTGGTAATAGAAGGAATGTTTTTTCGACCAATGCACCTATCCTCCCGAAGATCGGCAAAAATACGATACCCGATCGGGTGCACGCACGACAGGTCCGATGGGGCAACCGGTCAAAAAAGTCGGTGAAGGGCGCCGGCCGGTAGGTGTTGTGGGGGTACTTCAGGGCTCCAGGGCCAGGGAGAAGACCAGGGCTCCGGTTTCCCTAAGGGGAGGATAGAGTACGGAGTTTTCCAGGGACCCCGCGAGCAGTGTCTCGGGGGAAATCCCCGCCCGTTCCAGGTAAATAATCAGTGCCCCGATGATCACGGCCACCTTCACCAACCCGAAAACCCCTCCGGCCAGGCGGTTTAGGAAGCCCAGCATGGCCAGGCGGGCCACGCGGGTAAGCAATTTTGCGAGCAGGTGGACCGCGATGACGATCGCCAGAAACGTGCCCACAAAAGCGGTCACCTTAATATTGGTGCCGTTCCAATCCTGGGATTTTGCCAGGTAATCGGCGAGGAAGTAGGAAAAATGGATGGCCCCGTAAACGGCTGCGATGAGGGCGGCCACCGAGGCGATTTCCACAATGAGTCCGTTCTTAAGGCCCATTATAAAACCATAGGCCAGCAGCAGGGCCAGAACAATATCCACGACCTCCATGGGGTTGTTTTCAAACAAATATAAGGCATTGATTCGTACCTTTGCGCCTTCAGAACCCTTACCCATTCCCGGACCATGGCACGCGACCCCCTGCTCAAAGAACGTTGGGACGAACTGACCCAAAGGCTTTCTGCCCAGTTTGCCGAAGGGGCTCCCCTTGAACTGGACGCCATCATCTACCTGATCGGGGTACAGGAATTTGGGCATTACCACCGAAAGTACAGGAAGGACGAAAAGATCAACCTGATGCACATCGCGATCTGCCGGTTGCTGGAGCCCTATGGGTACTATGCTTTCGACCATTTTGACGAAGAGGGCTGGCCGCATTACGAGTTGCTGGAGCCCCTGCCCCCCCTGAAGGCGGGGGAGCAGTCCGTTTTGATGAAAGAAGCCATCGTGGCTTATTTTATGGAAAAACAGTACCTGGAATGAATGCCACCCCGCCCTATTACGCAGTGATTTTTACCTCGAGGCGCTCGGCCGGGGGGGAGGAGGAGTATGCCGCCATGTCCGAAGCCATGGAGGAACTGGCGCGGCAGCAGCCCGGGTTCCTGGGGATGGAACACGCCCGCGAAGCCATTGGGATCACGGTCAGCTACTGGGATACGCTGGAAAGCATCGCCCGCTGGAAATCCCAGGCCGACCATAAGGTTGCCCAGCAGCTGGGGCGCCAATCGTGGTACGAATCGTACCGGGTGCGCATCTGCAGGGTAGAGCGGTCCTATGGCTTTCCGCAGGAGCATCCCTGAAGCCCGGAAGGCTGTCATCCAATGGATTTGACCTTTTCATAATACCGGCGGGTTGACCCCTTCGGGCCAAAGCCCTATTTTTGTAACCCCGCAAACCGATACCTCCTATGAAAACCCCACTCCCATTTTCAGCGCGCAACAGGGCTGAGGACCTCAAAGGCCTGCAATCCGGTGAATTTGACCTGGTGGTCATCGGAGGGGGGATCACCGGGGCGGGGATCGCCCTGGACGCCGCTTCCCGGGGCATGAAGGTTGCCCTCCTCGAAAAGGGGGATTTCGCTTCGGGGACCAGCAGCAAATCCACCAAACTGATCCACGGCGGACTCCGTTACCTGAAACAATTCGATTTCTGGCTGGTGAAGGAAGTGGGTTCGGAACGGGCCATCGTCCACAAGCTGGCCCCCCACCTGGTCTTGCCCGAAAAAATGTTGCTGCCCCTGATCGAAGGGGGGTCTTACGGGAAATGGCTTACGTCCATCGGCCTGAAGGTGTACGATATCCTCGCCCAGGTAAGCGGCGACGACAAGCGGAAGATGCTCGAAAAAAAGGAGGCCCTGAAACTGGAACCGCTCCTGCCTAAAAAAGGCTTAAAGGGTGCCGGCTACTATGCCGAATACCGCACCGACGATGCCCGCCTTACCCTGGAAAACATCAAGGCGAGCCTGGAATACGGGGCCCTGGCCCTCAACTATGCCGAAGTCACGGGCTTCCGGTACGACGGGCAGGGCAGGGTGGCCGGGGTGAAGGTTTCGGACCTGGCCGGAGGAGAATCCCTGGAAGTCGCCTCCCGCTATGTCGTGAGTGCCGCAGGGCCATGGGTGGATGAGCTCCGGGGGCTGAACCAAAGCAAAAAGGGGAAGCGGCTGCACCTGACCAAGGGGGTCCACCTGGTTTTTCCCCATGAGAAGTTGCCGGTTCGGCAGTCGGTGTACTTCGATGTGCCCGACGGGCGGATGATATTTGCCATCCCCAGGGGGAAGGTCACCTATGTGGGCACCACCGACACCAATTACGAAGCCGATAAGGACGATGTCAGGACCGACCTGGCGGATGCCATTTACCTGATTTCGGCCGTCAACCATATGTTCCCTTCCATCGAACTGGAACTTTCCGACATCGAATCGTCCTGGGCCGGGTTGAGGCCGCTGATCCACGAAGAGGGAAAATCCGCTTCCGAGCTGTCGCGTAAAGACGAGATCTTTACCTCCGATTCAGGGTTGGTCAGCATTGCGGGGGGGAAGCTTACCGGATACCGCAAGATGGCGGAACGGGTGGTGAACCGTATAGCGGTTAGCCTGGAAGAAGATCACGGCCGCAAGCTGAAGGCCTGCCAGACCGACAAAATCCCCCTGTGCGGGAGCGACTTCAAAAAATTCAAACAGGTGGAAAAGTACCTCGAAGAGGTGACTGAGCGCCTGGTTTCGGAGGGCTTTACCCCCTACGACGCCTGGTACCTGGTGACCACCTATGGAAAGCAGGCCGGGCAGATCCTTGAGGGCTATGCCAATTTTACCGATAAAGACCCGCAATGGAGGCTGATGCGGGCAGAACTGCATTTCGGGGTTGCCCACGAAATGGTGCAAAACCCCATGGATTTCTTCATCCGTCGGACGGGCCGCCTGTATTTTGACATCGCGTCGGTGCGGGAATTCCTCGACCGGGTGGTCGGGGAATGCGGGGAACTCCTGGGCGCAGAGGCTCAAAAACGCGCCGCCTGGAAGGAAACCATGCAGGCCGAAATACACCGGCACAGTGCCTTTGACCTGGAAACGGCCTGAGCCTACCGGTAGCCGGGGCTACAAGGATCAACTGATCTGGTCGGCCAGGGCGCTAAAGATTTTTTTTGGGTTTGCCCCTTTATAAAGCACCTGGTACACCGCATCGATGATAGGCGTTTTTACCGTTTTTTTGAATCCTTCCTTAATGGTATAGGCGCTTTTGACCGCGTAATACCCTTCGGCCACCATGTTCATCTCCATCATGGCGCTTTTTACGGTATATCCTTTGCCAATCATGTTCCCGAACATCCGGTTGCGGCTGAACACGGAATACCCGGTCACCAACAGGTCGCCCAGGTAGGCCGAGTGGTTGATGTTCCGGTCGATGTTGTAGAGGCATTTGGTATACCGCTTCATTTCCCTGATCGCATTGCTCATCAGCACGGCCTGAAAGTTGTCGCCGTACCCCAGCCCGTGGGCAATACCCGCGGCAATGGCATAGATGTTTTTAAGCATGGCCGCATACTCGGTCCCAATGATGTCACGGCTAACCCGGGTCTTGATGTAGGAACTCTCCAGGGCGGAAGCCACCTGCCTGGCCCTGGCCTTGTCTTCGCAGGCGATGGTCAGGTAGGAAAGCCGTTCCAGGGCTACTTCCTCAGCATGGCAGGGCCCGGCGATCACCCCGATGTTTTTATAGGGGATATTGTACTTGTCGTGGAAATGCTCCCCGACAATCTTCCCGCTTTCCGGCACGATCCCCTTAATGGCTGAGACGATTACCTTACCTTCGAGGGAGGCGCTGATCTTGGATAATTCCCCTTCCAGAAAGGCCGAAGGAATGGCGAAGATGAGCACCTCCGCCCCTGAAACCGCCTCATCGATCTGGTCGGTGAGCCTGAGCCGGGAGGTATTGAAGCTCACGGAGCTGAGGTAGTTCGGGTTGTGGCCGTGCTCGCTGATATACCGCAGGGCTTCGGTGTTGCGCATGTACCAGGTGACTTCCTCCAGGTTTTCACAAAGCATTTTTACCAGGGCGGTGGCCCAGCTCCCCCCTCCAAGGACTGCAAATTTCGGCAGTTTCTTCACGTGCTTGGTTTTTCCCAAAAGTACTCAAATTTGCTGTTCCCAATGGGGGAATAGCCCGGTGCCCCCGGGCCACCAACACCGGACCCGCTTTTGGGGCGCCGCTGGGCAGGGGCCTTTGGCCCGGAGCGCGGGATGAACCCCGGAATTTTGTATCTTAACGGGAAGCTTTAATCCGCGCCGGAATGAAAAAAACCCCAAAGATCGAAATGGGTAACCAGGCCCACAGGGAAATCCCGGGAAACCCCTCCACGGCAACCACCAGCCGCCACCGGCTCAACGACCGCCTCGAAAACCCGCACCTCAGGTCGCTCGGGGAAGCCGGGTGGAAGCACTGGACCAGGGAGGGCTATGTGGTCGTCAAACAGGCGATTTCGAGGGAGCAGGCGGCTAAGACGGCCGCCTTCCTCTGGGAATTTGAGGAAAAAGACCCCCTCGACCCCGCAACCTGGTATACCCCGCCCCGCGCGCAGATGCAGATGAAGGAACTTATCGGTACGGGGATGGTGGAGGTCTATAACCACCAATTGCTATGGGACAACCGGCAGGAGCCCCGCATTTATGACGCATTTGTGGACATTTGGGGCACCGAAGCACTTTGGGTAACCATCGACCGGGCCAACCTGAATTTTCCCTCCCGCCCCGGGTTTGAGCAAAAAGGGTTTATCCATTGGGATTACGACCCGGAAACCCGCCCCCAAAACGTTCAGGGCGTCCTGGCCCTTTCGGACCAGACGGACGAGCAGATGGGGGGGTTCCAGTGCATCCCCTGGCTCTATCGGCATTACGACGACTGGAAGAAAACCCAACCTGAAGGCCGGGACCCTTTCCAGCCCGACATTACCGGCCTGGAAGACAAGTTGGTGAAGGTGAAGCTGGAGGCAGGCGACCTGCTTATTTTCAACAGCCTGCTGCCACACGGTATCCGGCCCAACCGCTCCGAAAACAAGGTGCGCATTGCGCAGTACATTTCCATGATGCCCGCCGAGCCCGAAAACGAAGGCTTGCTGCAATGGCGCATCCATTCCTGGAAGCACCGGGTCGCCCCCGAGGGCTACGCCTTTCCGGGGGACCCCCGCAACTGGGAACAAACCCGGTACGGCCGGGCCCGCCTCTCGGCCCTGGGCAAAAAATTGCTGGGCCTGGACCCCTGGTAGGGCCTATTGTTTTATAAGGCTGATCGCCAGCCCGCCCCCGGCGGCCAGCCGGAAGGTTCGGCGCGATCCACGGTCGATCACCGCTTCTTCGATCTCAAGGGCTGTCGGGTTATCGCGGTAATGGGCCTCAGCATGGTCCCTGTAAAAGGTGGCTTTATAGGAACTGCCCTCTGGCAAAAAGCTGAAGTCAATTTCCACTTCCCTCGGGGTTTCATCCGTAATGGCCCCAACAAACCAGTTGCCTGTTTCCCGTTCCTCCCGGGCAATGGAAACAAAATCGCCCACTTCGCCGTCCAGGACCCTGGTTTGTTCCCAGTCTACCCCCACCTCCCGGATAAACTGAAACGCGGGGTTCCCTTCGTAATTTTCCGGAAGGTCGCACGCCATCTGGATCGGGCTGTAGATGACCACGTAAAGCGCCAGTTGTTGCGCCAGGGTAGTGTTGACCTGGCTTTCAGGCTTTTGTTTCAGGCCGATGTCAAACACCCCCGGGGTGAAGTCGATGGGCCCCGCCAGCATGCGGGTAAAGGCCACGATCGGGAGGTGCTCCGGCGGATTCCCCCCCTCTATTGACCAGGCATTGAATTCCTGCCCGCGCAACCCTTCCCGGGAAATCGCATTGGGGTAGGTCCGCCTCAGCCCGGTGGCTTTGATGGGTTCGTGGGCATTGATGGCCACCTGGTATTCCGCTGCGGTCTCCAGTACCTTGCGGTAATGGTTAACCATCCACTGGCCGTGGTGATATTCCCCTTTCGGGATGATTTTCCCCACATACCCGGTCTTTACGGAATGGATCCCCAGGCCCTGCATAAGGGCATACGCCGTATCCAGTTGCTGCTGGTAGGTCCTGGGGGCTGCCGAGGTTTCGTGGTGCATGATGAGTTCCACGCCCTTTTCGCGGCCGTAGGCGGCAAGGGCTTCAAGGTCGTAGTCGGGATACGGGGTGACAAAATCGAAAACCCCTTCGCGGTCCTCAAAGCCAATCCATCGCTCCCACCCGGTATTCCAGCCTTCCACCAGCACCCCTTTGATGTTGTTCGCGGCTGCAAAATCGATGTAGCGTTTGGTGTTTTCCGTGGTGGCCCCGTGCTTTCCATGGGCCTTGCCGGTGTCTACCCAGCGCCCCTGTTCATCCAGGGTCATGCCGTAGTCCCAGGTCGCGATCCCCAGGTGCATTTCCCACCAGATCCCGACGTACTTCATCGGCTTGAACCAGGAAACGTCGCCCAGTTTGTTCGGTTCGTTCAGGTTCTCGATCAACCGGGATTCGATCAGCCCCCCCGCCCGGTCTGAAATCTGCAGGGTCCGCCATGGGGTGCTAAAGGGCAGGGCCCGTTTGACCTTGTGGTTGAACCGGTCCGACCCCACCAGCCCGCTGCTGAGTTTCAGGGTGGCCGTATCGACTTTAAGGGTCATCCCGGCGTAGTCGGTCAGGTCGGCCTCGTGGAAGCTCAGGTGCACCCCGTCTTCAGTGCGGAGGGTAAAGGGGGTGTTCACGGCATTCTCCGGGATATAGGTCGATGCCAGGTTCGGGTGGTCCCGTTTGGAAATCGCATCGATCTCAGAGAGGCGCGTGGTGTTGTAAAGGTGTTCGTAAATGTCCCAGTCGCCGGGGATCCACCAGCTCATATGGTCGCCTGTCAGCTGGAATTCCGTGTGCTCTTCCGCGATCACCAGGGTATCGGTGCCGGCCTGCTCCGGAAACTCATACCGGAATGCCACCCCGTCTTCATAGGCGCGGAAATGGAGGATGAGCGACCTTTCCGGCGCCTGTTGCTCCTTGAGCACTACGCGGGCCGCATTGTAGTGGTTCCTCACCGTCCGCTGCTCGCCCCAGGGCATTTCCCAGGTTTCATCCCCGGCAAGGGAGGCGTCTTCCATCCACTGCATCCCGGACAGCAGCGCCGGCTGGTCCCTGAATTCGAAACCCAGCCCGGAACTGTCGATCAGGACCTTCCCGTTTCGGGAAACCTGATACCCCGGCCTGCCCCTGGCATCGAGGTAAATGTTGATTTCATGCGTTCCTTCGGGGGATTTCAGGGTCATGGATTCCTTTGGGGGGCTCTGGCATCCCACGATGCCAAAAAACGCGGCAGCGAGCCATCCTATTGCGAAAGTGCGGGTCATAGGGATTTTTATTTGTTAGCCTCCCCGGGCGCGGACCGGTAACTTTCCGATGGAGGAAACATGCTCCATGGGAGCCTCCTGCCCCGGGGATTTTATGAAACCTAAAGATATGAAAAATCCTCAGGGAATCGGGCTGTCCGTGCCGTTTCCCGGCGTTTTGGCCACGCAAAAGGGAAATTCCCGCAAGGGCTCCCAGGCCTTGCCGTTGTGCTGGAGTAAAAAAAGGCTGCGGACCTGGAAGGAAGCTTCAAACTCCCGTGCCTGGAATTCGGGCCAGGCCCGCAGGAAGGCAGTTTCGCTGAGGTCGCGGGTGGCAATGGTGAGGTGCGGGTGGATTTCCGGGGTGACAGCTTTCTCTCCCAGCCCTGCCTTTTCGAGCAGCATTGCCCTGAGCCGGGCGTGCAGGCCGATCAGGGGCGCATGGTCCACCACCCTGATGAAAATGACCCGTGGGGGGAAGGCGTCGAAGCCCGACAGCTGTATTTCGAAGCCCGGTTCCCGGCAGGCGAAGGCCTCCAGGCGCCGAACCAGGTCGTCGCGCTCAGAACTGCCGGCGCGAAATGGCATCTGCAGGGTCAGGTGGGCCGGTGCTTTGAGGGCGTGGGCCGCCCCGAACCGCAACCGCATTTCCTCTTTGAGGGCCCTGATCCGCTCACGAAGGGGGGCCTCGGGCAGCAGCGCAATCAGCAGGAGGGTATCATGGGGTGGGTTTTTCATGGCCATTACAACAGGGCAAAAAAAAGCTGCGAACCGAATGGGGTGTCGCAGCCTTGGATAGGATCAGGGAAGCGCGTTAGAGGGTCCTGAGGTATTCGGCTACAGCGCGGGCCTCTTCCTCGCTTAAATTCTGGTTGGTCATCATGGCGTTGTTGTACTCCTGCAGCAAGGCTTTCGCGATGGGATCTTGTCTGATCATTTCATCGGGGTTCAGGATCATGTTCATCACCCATTCGGGGCTGCGCCTTTCGAAGACCCCGGTCAGGTCAGGGCCGATAAACCGCTGCCCGGCCATATGGCATGCCGTACATAGCATCTTGTATTTTGCCTCGCCCTGCTTTGCCAGTTCAGGATCGATCTGGTCGGGAAAGGACACTGATTTTACGGGGCCGATTCCTTTATTGCTGAGGTCTACGGGAATGCCCTGGGAAGCGGTTTCCCCTGCAGGCGCTTCTTTTTTGGTACGGCTCATTTCGAAGCCATCCTTTTTCTCTTCCTTTTTCTCCCCGCAGCTCAGGGCAAGTGCAGCGCAGAGGAACATCGGGATGATTTTTTTCATGAGGATACAATCTGATTTAGGGCCCTAAGATAAGAAAACGCGGGTTATTGGTGCTCCTCAAAAAATTTGAGGCTGCGGGTTTCGTGATAATACGGCCGTCCGGGGGATACAAATCCTACATGCCCGCCGTGGTCGGGCATTTCCAGGTAAAGGAAGCGGTGCTCGCGGCTTTCTTCCACCGGGAAACACTGCGGCCCGAGGAAGGAATCGTCCCGGGCATTGACCAGCAGGGTGGGGACCCCGATCCCTTTCAGAAATTGCCGGCTGCTGCATCGGGCGTAATAATCCAGGGCATCGCGGAACCCGTGGGCCCGGCTCGTATACAAGTCGTCGAAGTCTTTCAGGGTTTTTACCTGTGCCAACAGGGCGTCGGGGATTTCCTGCGGGAACCGTTGCTGCTTCTCCCGGAGTTTTTCCCTGAGGGTCGTAAGGAATCGGCGGGCATAGAGCCGGTTTTTCGGGCTGTTGAGCTGCAGCAGGGAATCGTGCAGGTCGCAGGGCACGGAAATGGCTGCCGCCGCCCTGATTCCGGGATGGGAAAGTGGTTTTTCCCCCAGGTATTTCAAGATCAGGTTGCCCCCGAGGCTAAAGCCCATCAGGTAAATTTTCGGGTAGTCGCGGGTGGCCATCAGGTGTTGCAAAACGGCTTCCAGGTCTTCCGTGGCCCCGGAATGGTACGACCTGTATTTCAGGTTGGGCTCCCCGCTGCAGCCCCTCAGGTTTACGGCGCACACATCATAGCCCCCCTGGGAGAAGTTCCGGGCGCTACCCAGCATGTAGGGCCTCTGGGCGTTTCCTTCCAGTCCGTGCAGGAGCACGACCAGCCGGGCAGCCCCTTTCGGGGCAAAGGTCCAGTCCAGGTCGAGGAAATCGCCATCGGGGAGGGTGATCCGCTCCCGCTCCTGTTCCGGAAGGGGGACCTTCCTCAGGAGGGCGGCGTAAATGGTGGCCACATGCCCGTTTCGGAAGATCGGGGAAGGGGTGTATTCAGAAGGGACCAGGGGCATGGGGAAACAGGCTTTGCAGGGGTTTGTCCCGGGGTTTGTCCCGGGGTTCGGCCAGGGCCGGGCAAAAGGGTTTAGGTATAGCGTTCCAGGAGCGCAGCCTGTTCCCTCAGGGCCGACAGGAATTCTTCCCTGAGCCGGTTGACCAGGGTTTCCACCGGAAGCACATCGGCGATCGTGGCAACCCCCTGCCCGGCGGACCAAATGGTTTTCCAGGCCTTGGCTTCGGTGTCGAGTTCTTTTCCAAAATCGATCTTGGTGTCGCGCTTGAGGTCTTCCGGGGTCAGCCCGGCAGCCTGCAGGCTTGGCGCCAGGAAATTGGCATGTACCCCTGAAATGGCCGCCGTGTAGACGATGTCATTCGCCCCGGCTTCGATAATCATCTTGCGGTATTCCTCCGGGGCGGCGCTTTCCGAGGCGTTGATGAACCGGGTGCCCATATAGGCCAGGTCGGCCCCCATCTGCAGGGCTGAAGCCACATCCCGGCCCGTACTGATGCAGCCCGATAGCAGGAGGGTCTTGTCGAAAATGCCCCTTACCTCCGAGACCAGGGTCATGGGGTTCAGGGTGCCGGCGTGTCCCCCGGCCCCGGCAGCGACCAGGATGAGCCCGTCCACCCCGGCTTCTGCGGCTTTTTCCGCGTGCCGTTTCTTGATGATATCGTGGAATACCAGCCCTCCGTAGCTATGGACGGCGTCCACTACCTGGCTTACCGCCCCCAGGGAAGTGATAACCAGGGGGACCCTGTGTTTGACGCAGAGCCGCAGGTCTGCTTCCAGCCGGGGGTTCGTGGGATGCACGATAAGGTTGACCCCAAACGGGGCAGCTTTTTTACCCGTTTCTTTTTCAAAGGCATCCAGGGCCCCGCGAATTTCGATGAGCCAGGCCTCAAAGCCTTCGCTGCTGCGTTGGTTGAGGGCCGGGAAGGTGCCCACGATGCCGTTTTTGCAGCAGGCAATGACCAGTTCCGGATTGGAAATCAGGAACATGGGGGCTGCAACGATCGGAAGGGACAGGTCTTTGATGAAGGGTGCTTTCTCTGGCATAGGGATGATGTGTGGGTTAAAAATAGGGATAATTTAAGGGCAAAAAGGGGGCCGTGGGCAAAATCAGCTCAATTTTGGTTTCCCCGCACCCCACGAATCCTGCACGGGGAAAGGGAAATAACGGCACTGTAATTTTTTGAAGCCCGCCGAAGCGGACTACCCGCCTGCAGGATCAGGCGGGAATGCCCCGTTTGGGCCGCCGGCTTACCAGGTATACCCCGGAGAGCACCAGCAGCGTCGCCAGCAGTTTCAGCGGGGTAAGCAGGTCCTTGCCGGTAAACAGGGCAAAAAGGATCCCGATCACCGGCTGTCCATAGATAAAGGCGCTTACCGTGGAAGCCTTCAGCTGGGTTAGGGCGAAAACATTGAAAAGGTAGGTGAGGAAGGTGGTGCCGATTACGACGAAGGCCATGGCCCCCAGGCCGGAAGCCGGTATATCGGACCAGTTGATTTCCCGGAATTCCCCTATGGTCAGGGGCAGGTTCATGAAAAAGGCCAGGGTGAAAAGCCATTTCATAAGGGTAAACGGATGGTATTTTTCGATCAGTTTTTTGGCCAGGATCAGGTAAAGCCCATAACTCGTGGCGTTGAGGATAAACAGGGAATTCCCCAGCGGGATGTTCGGGGCATTGGTGCTGGTTTCCTCGCTCATCAAAATCAGGGCCAGCGCCCCCGCCAGGCCTATTGCGATTCCGAGTACTTTTAGCCAGGTCATGCGTTCGCGGATCAGGAAGACCGACAGCAGGGCCACGATAATGGGGGTAATAGTCATCAACACGGCGCTGTTGATGGGGGTGGAAAGTTCCAGGCCCTTAAAGAAAGCCAGCATGTTGATGACCATGCCGAAGAGGGAACATAGCAGCAGGCGGCCCCAATCGCGGCGTTCGATGTGTTCCCTGGGGCCGAAGGCGGCCAGGGCCCAGAACAGCAGGGAAGCCCCGCTTACCCGGAGGAAGATGAACCCGAAGGCCTGGACGTAATGGGGCATGACCCCCTTGGCTATGGTGTGGTTCAGGCCGTAGATGGCAGTGGCCCCGATCGCAGCCAAAATGGCCAGGGTACGTTTGTTCAAGGGTGCAGGGCTTCTTTGGCTGCTGCCACCGTTTTGGCCGCATTGCCCACAAACAGTTGTCCCCCGGCCACCACCACCGGTCGTTTCAGGAAGGTATAATGTTCGAGCAGTAGGTCGCGGTAATCGGGTTCTCCCAGGGTCTGGGCGCCAAGCCCGCGCTCCCGGTACAGGCGGGCCCTTTTGTTGAAGAGGGCTTCATAACTGCCTGCCAGGGCCTTCAGGGCTTCGAGTTCTTCCCGGGTTACCGGGGCGGTTTTAATCTCCCGCAGTTCCGTGTCTGCCGGGGGCTCGAGCGTGGAAAGGATTCGCCTGCAGGTGTCGCAGGTGCTCAGGTGGTATATTTTTTTCATTTTGGCAATGCTTATGCTTCGGGCCCCGGGGCAGGGCCCGGCGTTCAAAATTACGGCTAATTTCGGGAAAGCCGGCCGGCCGGTCCGCGGATTCGGATTGCGTCCCTTTGCTTAAGGGGCCGGGGGGATGGTTTCCCGGAATTCTTCCTTCAGGAAGGGTCGGACCGCTTCCATGGGGAAAGTCAGGACCAGGTCCCCATCGGCATAGGAAGCCGCTTCATAGGGGTTGTAGTGGAGCACGAGGCCTTCAACGGTAAACCCAATATTTTCAGGGAGCTCGAAGCGTCCTTCCGGGAACATGAAGCCGGTGCTGTTGATCGGGTCGTTTTCGGGGATGTGGTACTGCTGCCGAAAGGCCTTCTCGGCGAAATCGCGGAAGGCCAGGGTGTCTGCAAAGAGTTGCGCAGCCTGGAGCGCCTCCCCGGTTTTCCTGTCGAAATTCAGCAGGCGCGTACCCCCATAGCCATGGGCACCCCCGGTAAAAATATAAGATTGCATCCTCAGGGACAGCACCCGGGGCCCTTCATTACTTACGTGGGCCTCCACCCGCGCCTCCCATCCCGACAATTCCTCGGGGAAGTCTTCCTGAAGGTTCCTGTACCCGGCCTGGAAAGCGGCAATGGCGCCGGGGATGTCGGTGGCGTCCCCCTCCTCATCGTAGTCCAGCAAATCGATGATCTCTTCCCTGAGGGAAGTATTTACCGCCTTCGCCAGGGCGCCCCCATCGGTGGCCAGCGGAATTGAGATGTGGACTACGGGGCAATCGGGGCAGACCTCCCCATTGAATTCCCTGGATTCCATGGCGAAGGGGTTTTCTTCCGCGCAGGCGGCCAGGGCGAGCAAAAGGATGACGTACAGGCTTCTTTTCATGGACCATTGGTTCTGGGGCCAAAGGTACTATAATACGGGGGATGTGGGGGTCATTTTCCCTTCAAAGGTTGGAATGTGCCCCTATTCCGAATACCTTTGCCCAAACCGTTTCCAGGTATGAAAAAACCCCTCCATTTCAACAGCAAAACCATCCACGGGGGCCAGCACCCCGACAAGGCCTACGGTGCAGTGATGCCCCCGATTTACCAGACCTCGACCTTCGCCCAGGAATCCCCGGGGGTCCACCGGGGGTTCGAATATTCCCGTAGCGGCAACCCTACCCGGCAGGCCCTGGAATATTCCCTGGCCAGCATTGAGAACGGGGAGTACGGACTGGCCTTTTCCAGTGGCCTGGCCGCCATGGATACCGTTTTGAAACTGCTCAGCCCCGGCGACGAGGTCATCTCCACGCACGACCTCTATGGGGGTAGCTACCGGTTGTTCCGCCGGGTTTTCGAGCCCCTGGGGATCCGTTTCCGGTTTGTGGACATGCAAAACCTGTCGGCGATTGAGGAAGCCATCGGCCCCAAAACCCGGTTGATTTGGGTGGAAACCCCCACCAACCCCATGATGAACATCATCGATATCCGGGCAGTGGCTTCCCTGGCTTCCGGGGGCAACATCCTGCTGGCGGTGGACAATACCTTCGCCACCCCTTACCTCCAGCAACCGCTCGACCTGGGAGCCGATATTGTGATGCATTCGGCCACAAAGTACCTGGGCGGCCATAGCGACGTGGTGGCTGGCGCATTGGTAGTGCGCGATAAGGATTTGGCCGACCGGTTGTATTTCCTCCAGAATGCCAGCGGGGCGATCTGCGGCCCCATGGACAGCTACCTGGTCCTCAGGGGGATCAAAACCCTGCACGTGCGCATGCAGCGCCATTGTGAAAACGGGAGGGAGGTCGCGGCTTTCCTCCGGGCGCACCCCCGGGTGGAAAAAGTGTACTGGCCCGGGTTCGAAGACCACCCGAACCACGAGGTCGCCAGGGCGCAGATGTCGGATTTCGGGGGCATGATCTCCTTTGTCCCCAAAGGCGCCGATTACCAGGATGCCGTGCGGATCGCGGAGTCCCTCAGGGTCTTCACCCTGGCCGAGTCCCTCGGGGGGGTGGAAAGCCTGGCCGGGCACCCTGCGAGCATGACCCACGCCAGCATCCCCAGGGAAGAACGCGAAAAGAGCGGGGTCACGGACGCCCTGCTCCGCTTGAGCGTCGGGATCGAGGATGCCGGGGACCTGGTGGAAGACCTCAGGCAGGCCCTCTCATTCCTGGGGTAGGCCGCATTTGGTTTCCCGCCCGCGCCCCGGAAAATATTTTGTCGATTTTTCAAAAAAAGGTTCCGGCAATTAGGGGAAACACATAATTTTGCGGCTATATTTTTAAATCGACAACCATACCCTTAAGAACTATGTCCGATATCCAAGCGAAGATCGAGGCTTTTATGGACGAAGTAAGAGCCCGAAATGGTCATGAGCCCGAATTCCTCCAGGCCGTACAGGAGGTGGCGGAAACAACCATCCCGTACATTGCCCAGCACGACATTTACAACGGTAAGAACATCCTCCTGCGCATGGTGGAGCCGGAGCGCCTGATCTCCTTCCGCGTGTCCTGGGTAGATGACCGGGGTGAAATCCATGTAAACCGGGGGTACCGGGTACAGATGAACTCCGCCATCGGCCCGTACAAGGGCGGGCTGAGGTTCCACCCGTCGGTCAATGCGAGTATCCTGAAATTCCTGGCCTTTGAGCAGGTGTTCAAAAACAGCCTCACCACCCTGCCCATGGGGGGGGGTAAAGGAGGCTCCGATTTTGACCCCAAGGGAAAATCCGATGATGAGGTCATGCGTTTCTGCCATGCCTTTATGACGGAACTGTGCCGCCATATCGGCCCGAATACCGACGTGCCTGCGGGCGACATCGGGGTTGGGGCCCGCGAGATCGGATACCTCTTCGGCATGTACAAGAAAATCCGCAATGAATTCACCGGGGTCCTGACCGGAAAAGGCCTTTCCTGGGGCGGGTCCAAAATCCGCCCGGAAGCCACGGGTTACGGAACGGTGTATTTTGCTGAAAATATGCTCCGCAGGCGCAATGAATCGGTGGAGGGCAAAGACGTGGTGATTTCCGGTTCGGGCAACGTGGCCCAGTTCGCTGCGGAAAAGGTCATCCACCTGGGGGGCAGGGTACTGACCCTGTCTGATTCCAGCGGCTACATTTACGACAAAAACGGTATCGACGCCGAAAAGCTGGCCTGGATCATGGACCTCAAGAACAACCGGCGCGGCCGCATTTCGGAGTACGTGGACCAGTTCCCCGGGGCTACCTTCCACAAAGGGGAAACCCCCTGGGGCGTGCCCTGCCAGATCGCGCTGCCCTGCGCCACCCAGAACGAGCTGGAGGGCGACGATGCCCTGGCCCTGATCAAAAACGGGTGCCTCTGTGTGGCGGAAGGGGCCAACATGCCTTCTACGCCTGAGGCGATCCACGCCTTCCAGGAGGCGAAAATTCTATTTGCCCCCGGAAAGGCTTCCAACGCGGGCGGGGTGGCCACCTCCGGCCTGGAGATGTCGCAGAATTCCCTGCGGATCAGCTGGACCCGTGAAGAAGTCGACCAACGCCTCAGGGCCATCATGTCGGACATCCATGATTCCTGTATCGAATACGGGATGGAAGAGGACGGCTATTGCAACTACGTAAAAGGGGCCAATATCGCAGGCTTTGTAAAAGTGGCGGACGCCATGCTGGCCCAGGGGGTCATCTGAGGCGGCCTCCAGGCCCTGTAACCTTTCAATCCCCCGGGCCGACGGCCCGGGGGATTTCTTTTGCGATTCGGCGTATCTTTGGGGCAAGCTAAACCGCCCGTGCCCATCCATTCAAAAGCCATTGTCCTGAATTCGCTCAAGTATGGCGAAAACAGCCTCATCGCGAAGTTGTTTACCGCTGAGGCAGGGGTGCAGTCCTTTATGCTCCGGGGAGTGCTCCAAAGCCGTAAGGGGAAGTTGAAGAAGGCGCACTTCCAGCCCCTCACCCAGCTGGAAATCATCGCCACCACAAGCCCATCCGGCCGCCTTGGGTATGTACGGGAGGCCGCCATCAGTTACCCCTATACCTCCCTGCACTCCGATATCCGCAAAAGCGCCATTGCCATGTTCCTGTCGGAAGTGCTCTCCCAGGGCCTCAGGGAAGAGGAACCCAACCCCCCCCTTTTCAGGTATCTGGAAACTGCCCTGCAGTGGCTCGACCAGCACGGGCAGGTCGCCAATTTCCACCTCGCGTTCCTTATAAGCCTGAGCCGCTACCTGGGCTTTTATCCGGCACAGGTCGATCCGGAGGCCGGCTATTTCGACCTGGCAGAAGGCGCCTTCTGCCGCGAACCCACCCTGAATCCGTGCATGGCCGGGGAGGATCTGGCCCACTTCAAGGCGTTCCTGGGGATGGGCTTCGGGGCCATCCACCAGGTCGGGATGTCGCAGCAGCAGCGAAGGGCCCTGTTGGGGCACCTTATGCGGTATTATGAAGTCCACCTGAACGGCTTCAGGAAGCCAAAGTCCCTGGCTGTTTTGGACGCGGTTTTTTCCTGAGGGGTTTTCCCCCTTCCTGGCCCTGCAGGTTCCGGGTAAATTCACTAATTTTGCGCATTTTAGAAAGTTGAGGAACCGTATAGCGCAGCGCCAGATGAAATTCAAAGAATACCAAGGCCTGGACCTACCGCAGGTAGCTGAGGACATCCTGGGGTTCTGGAAGTCCCAAAAGATCTTCGAGAAGAGCATCAGCTCCCGCGAGGGGAATACCCCGTACGTATTTTACGAAGGCCCGCCCTCGGCCAACGGCATGCCGGGGATCCACCATGTGATGGCCCGCACCATCAAGGACATCTTCCCGCGCTACAAGACCATGAAGGGGTTCCAGGTGAAGCGCAAGGCAGGGTGGGACACCCACGGCCTCCCCATAGAGCTGGGGGTGGAAAAGGAGCTGGGCATCACCAAGGAAGATATCGGTTCAAAAATCTCGATCGAAGCGTACAACGAAGCCTGTAAAAAGGCGGTGATGCGCTACACCGATGTCTGGAATGAGATGACCGAAAAAATCGGCTACTGGGTCGACATGGAAGACCCCTACGTCACCTACCGGCCGAAATACATGGAAACGGTATGGTGGCTGCTCCGGCAGATTTACGATAAGGGGTTGCTCTACAAAGGGTATACCATCCAACCCTATTCCCCCAAAGCCGGTACCGGGCTGAGCTCCCATGAGCTCAACCAGCCCGGGACCTACCAGGATGTCACGGATACCACGGTAACGGCCCAGTTTGAAGCCCTCCCCGAGTCCCTGCCGGAAGACCTGGGGCAGCTGGGGGGAAAGGTTTACCTCCTTGCCTGGACCACTACGCCCTGGACCCTGCCTTCGAATACCGCCCTTACCGTGGGGCCGAAGATCGACTATGTGCTGGTGGAAACCTACAACCAGTACACCCACCTCCCTGTAAAAGTCATCCTGGCCAGTGCGCTGGTATCCAGCCAGTTTGGGCCAAAGTTCGAAGCCTTCCCCGCCGACGGCGAATGGCCGCACTACCAGCCCGGGGACAAGAAAATCCCATACCGCATCCTCTCCGGGTTTAAAGGGGAACACCTGGTCGGGGTGCGCTACCGCCAGCTGCTCGACTATGCCCTCCCGTATGAAAACGCCGGGGATGCCTTCCGGGTGATCGCGGGTGATTTCGTGACCACCGACGACGGTACGGGCATCGTGCATACCGCACCTACTTTTGGGGCCGATGACATGCAGGTGGCCCTCGCGGCGAAACCGCCCGTTCCCCCCATGCTGGTTTTGGACGAGGCGGGCAACCCGGTCCCCCTGGTGGACCTGCAGGGGAAGTTCCGCCCCGAAATGGGCGATCTCGCGGGCAAATACGTCAAGAATGAATACTACGAGGAAGGCCAGGCCCCCGAGAAATCGGTGGATGTGGAACTGGCCATCCGCCTGAAAGAAGAGAACAAGGCCTTCAAGGTCGAGAAATATACCCACAGTTACCCCAATTGCTGGAGGACCGATAAGCCGGTATTGTATTACCCCCTGGATTCCTGGTTTATCAAGGTCACCGCCATCCGCAGCCGCATGTTTGAGCTCAACCAGGAGATCAACTGGAAACCGAAGGCCACCGGGGAAGGGCGTTTCGGCAACTGGTTGGCGTCCGCCAATGACTGGAACCTCTCCCGCTCGCGCTACTGGGGCATCCCCCTGCCGATCTGGCGGACGGAGGACAAACAGGAAGAAGTGGTCATCGGTTCGGTGGCGGAACTCCGGGAGGAAATCCGGAAATCCATGGAAGCCGGGTTCATGGACAGCGACCCCTTTGAGGGGTTTATCCCCGGGGATATGTCTGAGGAGAACTACGAAAAGATCGACCTCCATAAAAATATCGTGGACCAGGTGGTCCTCGTTTCCCCTTCCGGAAAGCCCATGAAGCGGGAAGCTGACCTGATCGACGTGTGGTTCGACAGCGGTTCCATGCCCTATGCCCAATGGCATTACCCTTTTGAAAACAGGGAACTGATCGATTCCGGGACCACTTTCCCCGCCGATTTTATCGCCGAGGGGGTAGACCAGACCCGCGGCTGGTTCTATACCCTGCACGCCATTGCCACCATGGTATTCGATTCCATCGCCTACCGGAACGTGGTTTCCAACGGGCTGGTCCTGGACAAGGAAGGGAAGAAGATGTCGAAGCGGCTCGGGAATGCGGTGGACCCCTTTGAAACCGTTGCCAGCCATGGCCCTGACGCCACCCGCTGGTACATGATTGCCAACGCCAATCCCTGGGACAACCTCAAATTCGACATGGAAGGGGTGGTTGAGGTGAAGCGGAAGTTCTTCGGGACCCTGTACAATACCTATTCGTTTTTTGCCCTGTATGCAAATATCGACGGGTTCTGTTACCGGGAAGCCGAGATCCCCGTGGCGGAGCGCCCTGAAATCGACCGCTGGATCCTTTCCGAGCTCCACACCCTGATCCTCGAAACCGACCGGGCGTACGCCGACTACGAACCCACCCGGGCTGCGCGGATGATCTCCGATTTCGTGCAGGAGAACCTGAGCAACTGGTATGTGAGGCTCTGCCGGCGCAGGTTCTGGAAAGGCGAGTACGGGCAGGACAAGGTCTCGGCCTACCAGACCCTCTTTACCTGTCTGCAGAAAGTGGCTCAGCTGGCAGCCCCCATAGCCCCGTTCTACATGGAGCAGCTCTATCGCGACCTCATGAGGGGCACGGTGCTGGAAGGTGAGGAAAGCGTGCACCTGTCCCGTTATCCTGAGTCGGACGCTGCCCTGATCGACAAGGAACTCGAGGCCAAAATGGGGAAAGCCCAGACCGTTTCCTCCCTGGTCCTTTCCCTCCGGCAGAAGGAAAAGATCAAGGTGAGGCAGCCCCTGCAGAAGGTCATGATCCCCGTGCTGAACCCCGCACAGCGGAAAGAGATCGAATCGGTGGCAGACCTCATTAAATCGGAGGTAAATGTAAAGGAAATCGAGCTGCTCGATGATGCTTCCGGCCTCCTGGTCAAAAGCATCAAACCCAATTTCAAAACCCTGGGCCCCAGGTTCGGGAAAGACATGAAAGCCATTGCTGTAGCCGTGGCGGCCATGACCCAGGAAGACATCCAGCAAATCGAGCGGGAAGGGGAATTTCTCCTTGAACTGGAAAATAAAAGTCTTACTTTACAGTTACAAGATGTAGAAATCAGCTCCCAGGACATTGAGGGGTGGCTGGTGGCTTCTTCAGGCAATACCACGGTAGCCCTGGATGTGACCATTAGCGACGGGCTGCGCCGGGAAGGCATTGCACGGGAGCTGGTCAACCGGATACAGAACCTCCGGAAGGATTCCGGGTTTGAGGTAACCGACCGGATTGACATTACATTTTTGAAGGATGAAACGGTTGAAAAGGCCGTTTTGAGCAATTTGCAGTATATTAAGTCAGAAACCCTGGCGGCCGGCCTGCAGTTTGCGGATGTATTGGAAGAAGGCACGGAAATTGCTTTCGATGAGGTCGCCACGAAATTGTCTATTAAAAAACATTGACACTATGGAACAAGATGTAAAAGTGAGATATTCCGACAAGGAACTGGAAGAATTCAGGACGATCATCGAAGAGAAAATCGAAAGGGCCAAAAAACACCTTGACCTGCTGAAGAGCTCCTATATGAATGACGGGAACAACGGTACGGACGATACCTCCCCGACCTTCAAGGCGTTCGAGGAAGGGTCGGAGACCATGAGCAAGGAGGCGAATACGCAATTGGCCATCCGTCAGGAAAAGTTCATCCGCGACCTGAAGAATGCCCTGCTCCGGATCGAAAATAAAACCTACGGGATATGCCGTGTTACCGGAAAACTCATCAACAAGGAACGCCTAAAGCTGGTCCCGCATGCTACGCTCAGCATTGAGGCGAAAAACATGCAGAAGTAATTGCAAGCGCCCTCCCGGGCGCTTTTTTTACCCTTTGCTCCTCGCACTTATGCTGGGTTTCCTGCTGGCCCCGGCCAGGGCATACCCCCAGAAGGTGCTTACCAAAACCCTGCTAAACCCCGGGATATCGTCCATCAGCATCAATGGAGACTTGTGCTATGAGGTGGTCCTGGAGACCGAAGACACCCGGGAAGTAACGGTAGAGGCCCGTATGGAAGGGGAGTACGGGAAGGACCTGTTGGTGCTTTTCCGCGAAGAGGGCAGCACCCTTTTTGTAACCGCCCGGTTCGGCCCTGAATTCAAGCTGCCCAATGATAAGCTTGGGGCCCATAAGGTCGTTTCGGTGCGCATGAAGGTCACCGTGCCGCGTGGCGAAAGCGTCAGGCTGAACGCCCAAACCTGCCAGGTGGTGACTTCGGGGCATTACAAGGACCTCAAAATAGCCTTTAATGACGGGAGTTGCCGCCTGGGCCATACGGCCCTGAACTCCCAGGTGCGAACCGCTTCGGCCCCCATTTACGCCAACCTTTGCCGGGGGGACGTGGAAGCCCGGTCGGCCTATGGGGAGGTATTCCTGGAACCGATCCCTTCAGGGGACCACCACCTGCTCCTGCACAGTACCCATGGGAACATCACGGTTACCTGCGCCCTGTAAAGCACCCTGTTTTGGGTCGGGGGCATTTGGTATTTAATCCCTATTTTTGATCCGTTCAATACGATCCGGATGCTCCTGAGAAAATCGCTCCTGCTCATAGCCCTTATCCTGGTGGCCGACCAGGTGAGCAAGGTCTACATAAAAACCCATTTCCCATTGGGGGAATCCGTGGAGGTATTCTCCTGGTTCCGTATCCTCTTCATTGAAAACGAAGGGGCTGCCTGGGGCACCAAGCTCAGCGATCTGTTGCCTGTTTCCGAGAGGAACGCCAAGCTTGTCCTTACCATTTTCCGGCTCTTTGCCATCGCCGGGATCGGCTACTGGCTTTGGGGGCTGCTGAAGAAAGGGGCCAATACCATCCTGGTCCTGGCGGTCAGCCTTATTTTCGCAGGGGCCGTGGGCAACATCATAGACTCCCTGTTCTACGGGATGCTCTTCAACCACAGTTATGGACAGGTCGCGGTTTTTATGGCCGAGGAACCTTATGCAGGCCTGTTCTACGGCAAGGTGGTCGACATGTTGTATTTTCCCCTGATCGATACGACCTGGCCAGAGTGGGTTCCCTGGGTGGGGGGGCAGGCCTTCCGGTTTTTCGAACCGGTTTTCAATATCGCAGACACGGCCATCAGTACCGGGGTTGGGATCTTGCTGGTATTCAATAAAAAAGCCTTCGGACAGGAGGCTCCTCAAAAGGAATAAACCTTCTCCGGGGTAATGCAGAAATCCAGGGGCACATCGAACGCCTGCACGTCCTCTATGTGCTCCACCGGGTCAAAAAAGGATAACCCCACTGTGCGCACCCCTTTGCGGCACGAGGCAAGGAAACGGTCGTAGTACCCCCCGCCATAGCCAACCCGAAAACCCTGCCGGTCAAAAGCGAGCAGGGGGACGAATACTACGTCGATCTGTTCCGGGGTCACTTCGATCCCTCCCTGGGGTTCGGGGATCCCCCAGGCATTTGGCGTTAACAGGGTGTTGTCGGTCAGCAGGTAATGCCTGAGCTTCCGCCCGGGAGCCATCTTCGGGACCGCGATATCTTTGTCCATGCCTTGCAGGGCAGTAAGCAGGAAGGAGGTATCTACTTCGTTTTTTTCAGGGATGCTCAAAAAGAGGTGGAAGACCCGGGCGTCCCAAATCGGGAGTTCCAGACATCGATTGGCAATGGCCAGGCTTTTTTCCCCGCGTTGTTCCGGGGTGAGCGAATTTCTGAGACGGGTAAACGTTAACCGAAGCGCTTTTTTCTGCATGGCGTCCGATTAAACGGGGGGTAGGGGGGATTCTTTGTAACCAGTGCTATTCCTTGGCGGAAACCGCCACGTAGATCTTGAAAAAAAGCATCAAAATCAGGTACATGCCCAGGGTGATAAGGTAGTTGTCCATGAGGTGCTTGTCTTTAACGTTTTAAATTTAAGTAAAAAAAAGGTTGCGAAAACCACAAACGGTATCAAAAAATCGATGAAATGCACACTTTTAGTATTTTTTTAACCAAACAGCAAATGCACCGGGCGCTTAAACCAACCGCTTTCAGAAGGGTAAAACGCAATAAATCAATAACATAAGAGTGTGTGTGTCAATTAGTACCCGATAAAGATCCAGGGCGGGCCTGCAATTTACCATCACCCGGGTTTCCCTGAAGCGGAAGCCGACCCTTCCCCGGGGATGGAAACCAAGCCTGATTCCGCCCCGGGAGCTGTATCTTTGTAGTGCGTATCCGGTTTCCATGAATGAGTTGCCCATAGCGGTCCAGTTAAAAACCCTGCCCGACAGCCCGGGGGTCTATCAATTCTTCGACGCCGAAGGGAAGATCCTCTATGTGGGAAAGGCCAAGAGCCTTAAAAAAAGGGTGGGCTCGTACTTTGCCAAAACCCACCCGAACGGAAAAACCCGGGTCATGGTCCGGAAAATCGACTCCATAAGGCATATCGTGGTGGCCACCGAATCAGACGCCCTACTGCTGGAGAACAACCTGATCAAGGAACACCAGCCCCGATACAACGTCTTGCTGCGCGACGACAAGTCGTACCCCTGGCTGTGTATCAAGAAGGAGCGTTTCCCCCGTATTTTTCCCACGCGGAGGCGCATCCGGGATGGCTCCGAATATTTTGGCCCATATACCCAGATGAGGACAGTGCGGGCCCTGCTCGACCTCATCAAAAGCGTGTATCCCCTGCGCACCTGTACCTATGACCTGTCGGAAGAAAAGGTCAGCAGGGGCAAATACAAGGTCTGCCTGGAGTACCACCTCGGAAACTGCCTGGGCCCCTGCGAGGGGTTCCAGGATGAGGCCTCTTATCAAAAGCAGGTAGACGATATCCGCGAGATCATCAAGGGGAATTTCCGGCATTCCCTCCAGAACCTCCGCCAGCGGATGGAACAGCTGGCCGGGGAGATGCATTTTGAGGAAGCCCAGGCGATCAAGGAAAAAATAGCCGTGCTGGAAACCTATCAGGCCAAATCTACCGTGGTGCACCCCAATATCTCCGACGTGGACGTGTTCTCCATCGTTTCGGATGCCACCCATGCCTATGTGAATTACATGCAGGTAAGCCATGGCCTTGTGGTTCGTTCCCATACGGTGGAAATAAAGAAAAAACTGGAAGAACCGGATGAGGAGCTGCTGGCCCTGGCCGTGGTGCGTTTGAGGGATCTTTTCGAATCGGCCTGCCGGGAGGTGTACCTGCCTTTCAGGGTGCCCCTGGCCGGGGACCTGAAGGTTACGGTCCCCAAACTCGGCGACAAGAAGAAGCTGGTGGAGCTCTCCCGGCACAATGCCCGGATGTACCGGCAGGAGCGTTTCAAGCAAATCCGGATCACGGACCCGGACCGGCATACCAAACGGCTGATGGACCAGATGAAAAAGGACCTCCGGCTTCCGGCGGAGCCGCGGCATATCGAATGTTTTGACAATTCCAACATCCAGGGCAGCAACCCCGTGGCGGCCTGTGTGGTTTTCCGGGACGGGAAACCCTCCAAAAAGGAATACCGGCATTTCAATATAAAAACGGTTACGGGACCCGACGATTTTGCTTCCATGACAGAGGTGGTTACCAGGAGGTACCGCCGGATGCTCGACGAAGGGGAGCCACTGCCCCAGCTCATCCTCATCGACGGGGGCAAGGGCCAGCTTTCCGCTGCCCTGAAAAGCCTCGACCAGCTGGGCCTCAGGGGAAAAATCTCTATTATAGGCATCGCCAAGCGCCTCGAGGAACTCTACTTTCCCCAGGACCCGATCCCGCTGTACCTCGACAAAAAATCGGAGACCCTCAGGGTCTTGCAACAGCTGCGCAACGAGGCCCATCGCTTCGGTATTTCCCACCACCGCAACCGCCGTAGCAAAGGGGCCATCTCCTCGGCCCTGGAAGGGATTGACGGCATAGGGGAAAAAACAGCCAGTCAACTCCTTCAGAAGTTCAAGTCGGTCAGGCGCATCAGGGAAAGTTCCCTGGAAGACCTGGCCGCGGTCATCGGCCCCGTTAAAGCCCGGAAAGTGTATGATAGTTTGCGGGAATAAAGTAACTTTCCCCTATGCGAAACTTCCTCTTCCTCTTATGGTTGATCCCCCTTGCAGGAGGGGCCCAGGACACCCTCCCGGGGCCCGGCGGGCCTAAGGTCGGCCTGGTACTCAGCGGGGGCGGGGCCAAAGGCATGGCCCATATCGGGGCGCTCAGGGTCATTGAAGAGGCCGGGGTCCGCATCGATTATATCGGGGGCACCAGCATGGGGGCCATCGTGGGGGCGCTATACGCTTCGGGATATTCGGCCCGCCAGCTCGATTCCCTGTTTGCCGCCACCGATTTTTCGCAGCTCATCCAGGACAACCTGCCCCGCTCGGCCAAATCTTTTCACGAAAAAGACGATTCTGAGCGCTACGCCCTTACCCTGCCCTTCAACAATTTCAAGATTTCCTTTCCGGCCGCCCTTTCCGGGGGGCAGAACATTTACAACGAGCTGGTCAGGGCCCTGTACCATGTGCGGGACATCGACGATTTCAGCCAGTTGCCCATCCCGTTTTTTTGCATTGCCACCGATGTGGAAACGGGGGAGGAAATCCGCCTCGACGGGGGATACCTCCCGGAAGCGATTATGGCGAGCGGTACGTTTCCCTCCCTCTTTGAGCCCGCCGAGGTCAACGGGCGGATCCTGATCGACGGGGGGGTGCTGAACAATTACCCGGTAGATGAGGTGCGGGCCCTGGGGGCAGACCTGGTGATTGGGGTGGATGTCCAGCACGGCCTGAGGGACCGCGAATCCCTGACCTCGGCCACGGAAGTCCTGCTGCAGATAAACAATTACCGCACCGTAGGGCAGATGAAAGAAAAATCGCAACGGACGGATGTCTACATCAAGCCAGAAATGGACGCGTACAGCGTCATTGATTTTGGCCTTCGCGACAGCATCATTGCCGAAGGGGTGCGGGCAGCGGAAAACCAGCGGTCTGCCCTGGAGGCCCTTGCAGCCCGTCAGGGCAACCCCGCGCCAGGGCCCTTCCACCCCGGGTTGGCGGATTCCCTTCAGGTGAACCGGCTGGTTATCGAAGGCGAAAACAACTATTCCCGCGGGTATGTCAAGGGAAAATTGCGATTCGACCTTTCCGAGAAAATCGCGTTTTCGGACCTCAATGAAGGGATTTCCAACCTGGCCGCCACCGGGAACTTCCAGGCCATCCGTTATAAGCTGCTGGCCGGGGCTGAGGGGGAAGATCTCGTACTGAAGCTCAATGAAAACCCCGTCAGGACGTTGCTGCGCATTGGGGTACACTACGACGACCTTTTCAAGAGCGGGGCCCTGATCAACCTGACCCGGAAACGGCTCCTGTTCGACGACGACGTGGCCTCCTTTGACCTGATCCTGGGCGATAGGGTCCGGTATAATGCCGAATATTACGTAGACCGGGGAAGTTACTGGAGTTTTGGGGTGAATTCGCGGTATAACGAGTTCGACCATGAAATCAACTACCGGGTGATCCAGTCCAATTTCCAGACCCGCGAAAACCCCAATATCAACAACATCACCCTCGATGTTGTCGACCTGACCAACCAGGTATACCTGCAGACTGTTTTGCAGGAGGAATTTGCCTTTGGGCTGGGCATTGAACACAAGTTGCTCAAATACAGCACCACCAACCTCAATGAATTGGACCCGGCGGAAAGCGCGGCGGAATTCGTGCCTCCGGCAGAGCGCACCTTTTTCGAAAAAAGCCATTATTTCAGCACCTACGGGAGCCTTATGCTCGACACGTATGACAATCGGTACTTTCCCAGTCGCGGCCTCTATTTCGACGGAGATTTCCACCTGTACCTTTTTTCCTCCGATTTCAATGATAACTTTCGCGAATTCGCAGTGGGGAAAGCGCGAATGGGCGGCGCTTTTCCCCTCTGGGGGAATTTCAGCCTGAACCTGGAAACGGAGGGGGGCTTCAAATTGGGCACTTCCCCCGTGACATCATTCGATTTTGTCCTTGGGGGGTATGGCAGCATCACGCTGAATAACTTTATCCCTTTCCTGGGGTACGATTTTCTGAGCCTGCCCGGCAACAGTTACGTGAAGGCTTACGCCCGGCTCGACTGGCAGTTCTCCCCGAAACACCACCTGATGCTTTCCGCCAATGCCGCCAACGTGGATGACGACCTTTTCCGAACCGGGGAATGGTTTACCGCCCCGAACTTCACAGGGTATGGCCTGGGCTATGGCTGGGATTCCTTTTTTGGCCCGGTACAGGTATTGTATTCCTGGTCGCCCGAGGCCCGCAACAACGTGGTTTTTTTTAGCATCGGGTACTGGTTTTAAGGGCCTGGTGCAGGCGTGGGCATCCCTTTCCCGGGGTCGCGCTTTTTTCCGATATTTGCAAAAAGGGGATCTCATGAGCTTTCCTATGTCAGGCAATACGCCCCAACACCGCGCCATGTGGTAAGGCGACGGTTTCGCTGCTGACCCGTTACGGGCCCCTTGCCCGCCGCACCCGATTTAGACAACCGATTTAAAATTACCGTTATGGCTTTAACAGACAGTACCTCGATGAAACTTCCCATAGAGAACCCTGAAGCGGAGGATTTCCTCCCCCTGCTGGGGACCGACCACGTGGAACTCTATGTGGGGAATGCCAAACAGGCAGCCCATTATTATATGTCGGCCTGGGGCTTCCAGCCTTTGGCCTATGCCGGTTTGGAAACCGGGTTGAAAGACCGCGTGTCGTATGTGTTGCAGCAGGACAAGATCCGCCTGGTACTCACGGCGCCGTTGAAACCCGGAGGGGACCTCAACCGCCACATCGACCAGCACGGCGACGGGGTGAAGGTAATCGCCCTGTGGGTAGACGACGCCCGCAAGAGTTATCAGGAAACCGTAAGCAGGGGGGCCAGGAGCTATTTTGAGCCCAAAACCCTGAAGGACGAGCATGGGGAAGTGGTGCTTTCGGGCATCCATACCTATGGGGAAACCATCCATGTTTTTGTGGAACGCGGCAACTATTCCGGCCCCTTCATGCCCGGCTACCGCGCCTGGAACCCGCATTACCAACCCGCCTCCACGGGCCTGAAATATATCGACCACATGGTGGGGAACGTGGGGTGGAACGAAATGAACACCTGGGTGGATTTTTATGCCCGTGTGATGGGGTTTGCCCAACTGGTATCCTTTGACGACAAGGACATTTCCACAGAGTATACCGCCCTGATGAGCAAGGTGATGAGCAATGGCAACGGGCGGATCAAATTCCCCATCAACGAACCCGCAGAGGGGCGCAAGAAATCGCAGATCGAGGAGTATATCGACTTCTATAACGGGGCCGGGGTACAGCACCTCGCCCTGGCGACGGACAACATCATCCAGACGGTTAGCGCGCTGCGCGACAGGGGGGTCGATTTCCTTACCGTCCCGCCTGCGTACTACGAGGACGTTTTGGACCGGGTTGGGGAAATCGACGAGGACCTGGCCCCCCTAAGGGACCTGGGCATCCTGATTGACCGGGACGATGAAGGATACCTCCTGCAAATCTTTACCAAGCCCATCCTGGACCGTCCGACCCTCTTTATCGAGATCATCCAGCGCAAAGGGGCAAAGTCCTTTGGCAAGGGGAACTTCAAGGCGCTCTTTGAAGCCATTGAAAGGGAACAGGCCTCCCGGGGCACCCTGTAACCGGCTTTCTTCTTAAAGAATTCTGAAGAATCGGTGCCGAACCAATAAAACTGTGTTAAGGTCGTCGTTAAAGTCCGTTAAAAATTTTCACGGGCTCCCGGCTTCGATGTATTTTTGTCAGCGTAAGGGGTGGTTCCCTTATAACTTTAAGTATTGGTTTTTCATAATTTAAAGTTTGGTTGGTTATTTAGGAAAAGCCCCGATCGCCTGATCGGGGCTTTTTTTGTTTTTTCAGTGGCCTTTGCAGGGGGATGGCAGTTCCTTTTTAAAGCTGCCTGAACAATACAATGGAACAAAAGTTGTTTAACTTACTGTAAATTGAGCCGGTATCCCTCCCGGGAACCGGATTTTTACCCAACTTTGCGTTGTTATGGTGGCTTTACGCATCTTTTGGTTTTTCCTGTCCCTCGGCCTGGCCGGGGCACTGGCACAATACCCTTCGGAAGGCCCTGACCCTGCTGAAAGCCCCGTTTCCTTTGAGGAAAACGCATTCAAACCCGGGGAGTGGCTGAAATTCAGGATCCACTACGGCATCCTCAATGCGAGCTATGCCACCCTGCACCTTACCGAAGACACCATTGGCGAAACCCCCGTCTACCATGTGGTTGGAAAAGGGAAGACCACGGGGTTTGCGAGTATTTTTTTCAAAGTCGACGATACCTACGAAAGCTATTTCGGCAAGGCCGACGGCAAGCCGTACCGCTTTATCCGGAAGGTCTATGAAGGCGGCTACACCAAAGACATTGAGATCCGCTTCGACCATCAGGGGAAGGAAGCCCTGCTCCACGATAAGAAGCACCAGAAGAAAATGCGCATCCCATTTGAGCGGACCGTGCAGGACCTGATCTCCGGGTTCTATTTCCTGCGTAATGCCTATACCCCGGAAGAACTGGAAGTTGGCAAAAGCATTGAACTCGACATGCTTTACGACGACGACGGGATTTTTAAATTCCGCCTGAAGTACCTGGGGAAGGAAACCCTCAACACCAAGTACGGCAGGGTGGAATGCCTGAAATTCCGCCCCTATGTGCAGTCCGGGAGGGTGTTTAAAGAACAGGAAAGTTTATCTTTGTGGGTATCGAACGATAAAAACAAAATCCCGATCCGGATTGAGGCCGACCTGGCCGTAGGCTCTATCAAGGCGGATCTGGACGGGTACAACAGCCTGAAACACCAATTCAGGATCCGCATGGAATAAGCCGTGGGTATGGACAACAAGGAGCGCGTAGAGGAGCAGATCCGGAAACTGGAAGAAAAATACAGGGATTCCGGGCAGGACCTCAGCTCTTACCTCGATGGCTTGCTGTACCAGCGTTACCTGACCTATTGGGATTACATCCACCTCGATACCCTGCTAAGCCTCCAGGTGCCCCGCACCCATTTTCCCGATGAGGAAATTTTCATCATGTACCACCAGATCACCGAGCTGTATTTTAAGCTGATCCTGCATGAACAGCAACAGATCGTGGATGACCGTTCGCAGGACGTGGGGTTCTTTACCGAAAAGCTCAACCGGATCAACAACTATTACAAAGCCCTGATTTCCTCCTTCAGCATCATGGTCAGGGGGATGGAACCGGGCCAGTTCCTGCGCTACCGCATGGCCCTGCTGCCGGCAAGCGGATTCCAGTCGGCCCAGTACCGGATGATCGAGATTTATGCCACGCCGCTGGAACTCCTGGTGCATCCTTCGGAGCGGAACCGGTTTTCTTCCGACCACCCCATTGAGGAACTTTACGAGCATATTTACTGGAAAATGGGGGCCACCGACCTCCGGACCGGAGAGAAAACCCTCACCCTGAAGCAATTCGAATACCGGTATACCCCGCGTTTTATCCGGATTGCCAATGAAGTAAAGGGAAACACCATTTATCATAAATACTTAAATTTGCCGCCGGAGGCCAGGGATAATAAAGCCCTGAAATCCGCGTTACAACGGATGGACCTCAATGCCAATGTGAACTGGCCGCTGATGCATTTGGGATCGGCTTACCGGTATCTGGACAGGCAAGACCAGGCCGTGGAGGCCACGGGCGGCACCAACTGGAAGGAGTACCTCCCCCCCGGGTTTCAGAAAATCGTTTTCTTCCCGGCGGTCCACGAAGCGGAAACCCTTGAAAACTGGGGCAAACAATGGGTTGAGCACGAGTTCAATCCCCAAAACATAAAGTAATACATGCGAACGTACTGGGGCATTTTTTTCTGGGCATTGCTTGTCCTTTCCTGTAAGGACCAGCCGGCCGAAACAGCGACGAACGACGGGGAAGAACAACAGGCTGCCCCAGCGACCCCCAGGTTCGCCTACGGCTTTAACCTCGGGGACTTTGAGGTTGTGGAAGACACCATTCGTTCCGGCGACAGTTTCGGGGAACTCATGCTCGCCAACAAGGTGGCCTACCCGAAGATCCATGAACTGGCCCAGAACTATAAAGATACGTTCGACGTGCGCCGCATCCGCACGGGAAAACCCTACATGATCCTGAAAGCAAGGGATACGGCGGGGGCGGCCCAGGTGTTCATCTACCAGGAAGACCCCATCAATTACACGGTGGTGGATTTCCGCGATTCCGTCAGGGCGTACCGCTCCAAACGGAAGGTGTCCTATGTTCAGAAAGAGGCTTCCGGGGTCATCCCGCAGGGGGGGTCCCTCTCCAATGTCATCGTGGGCCAGGGCCTGGACTATTACCTCACCTATGACCTCTCACAAATCTATGCCTGGACCATTGACTTTTTCAAACTGAACCCCGGGGACAAATTCAAGATCGTATACCAGGAAAAATACATCAACGACAGTATCTATGCCGGGGTCGGGCCTATTGAAGCGGCCTATTTTGAACACAACGGGGAACCTTTTTACGCCTTTGCCTACCATAGCGATTCCCTCGATGTGCGGGAGTACTACGACGAGCAGGCCAACAACCTCAGGCGTACCTTCCTCAGGGCCCCGCTGAAGTTTGGCAGGCTTTCCTCCCGGTATAACCTGAACCGGCGGATCCGGTACTACGGATACAAAGTCAGGCCCCATAAAGGCACCGATTATGCGGCTCCGGTGGGAACCCCCATCCTGGCCACGGCGGACGGGGTGGTGACCGAATCCACACAAAAGGGGGGCAACGGGAAGTATGTAAAAATCCGCCACAACGGCACTTACAGCACCCAGTACCTGCACATGAAGGCCCAGAAGGTAAAGAAGGGGCAGTTCGTGCGGCAGGGCGATGTTATCGGCTGGATCGGCATGACCGGGAATACCAGCGGGCCCCATGTCTGCTACCGGTTCTGGAAAAACGGACGGCAGGTGGACCCGCTCAGGGAAAAGCTCCCCCTGGCCGAACCCCTGGCCGAAGCGCTCAGGCCGGCCTATTTCGAATACATCAGCACCTACAGGGACCAATTGGATTGCATCGAATTCCCGGCCACGGAAGACCGGGAAGATTTACTGACCCTAAATGAACCGGAGGATGCCGCTACCCAGAATTAATCCGGCCCGGACCAGCGCCTGGAAGCGCCTGCAAGCCCATTACGAGCTCCTTAAAGACAAATCCCTGAAGGACCTTTTTTCCGAAGACCCCGGGCGGGCGGGGCGTTTCTCAATCCAGTGGAATGCCTTTTTGCTCGATTACTCCAAAAACCGCATCGGGGCGGAGACCATGGACCTCCTGGAGGAACTGGCCCTGGAGTGTGGCCTGGAGCAGGCCATGGAAGCGTATTTCGGGGGGGAACCCATCAACGAAACCGAAGGGCGTGCCGTGTTGCACATGGCCCTCAGGGCGGAACCTGCCGACCCTTTTCACATCGAGGGGCAAGACCTTTCCGGGGAAGTTGCCCGGGTGCGGAAGCAGATGCAGGCCTTTAGCGAAGCGATCATTTCCGGCCAGCGGACCGGGTATACGGGAAAACCCTTTACCGATGTGGTCAACATCGGGATCGGGGGTTCCGACCTCGGACCCGTGATGGTTGCGGAAGCCCTGAAATACTACCGGAACCACCTCCGGTTGCACTTTATGAGCAATGTGGACGGGGACCACGTACACGATATTCTGAAAGGCCTCGACCCCGAGACCACCCTATTTGTGGTCGTTTCCAAGTCCTTTACCACCCAGGAAACCCTCAGCAACGCCCTGACCGCGAGGGCCTGGTTCCTGCAACACACCTCCCATGAAAACGTGGCCGCCCATTTTGCGGCCGTATCGACCAATACCGACAAAATCGGCGAATTTGGCATCGCCCCCGAAAATGTCTTCCCCATGTGGGACTGGGTCGGGGGCCGGTTTTCCCTGTGGAGCGCCGTGGGCCTGTCGATTTGCCTGGGGGTTGGCTATGAGCATTTTTCGAACCTCCTGAGGGGGGCCAGGGAAATGGACCGGCATTTCCGCACTGCCCCCCTGCGCGAAAACCTGCCGGTGGTGCTGGGCCTGCTCAGCCTCTGGTACAACAATTTCTTCGGGGCCGAAACCGAAGCCGTGATCCCGTACTCACAGTACCTGCACCGGCTCCCGGCCTACCTGCAGCAGGGGGTGATGGAAAGCAACGGGAAAAGCGTCGACCGGACAGGTGAAAAAGTGTCCTATCAGACCGGGACGATCATCTGGGGGGAACCGGGCACCAATTCGCAGCACGCCTTTTTCCAACTCATCCACCAGGGGACCAAGCTGATCCCGGCCGATTTCATCGGCTTCCGGCATTCCCTGTACGGCGACCTGGAACACCACCAGAAACTCATGGCCAATTTCTTCGCCCAGACCGAGGCCCTGATGAATGGGAAGTCTGAAGATGAAGTCCGGCAGGAGCTAGAGGCCCGGGGAATCTCAGGACAGGCCCTGGAGCGCCTGGCCCCCTTTAAGGTCTTTGAAGGGAACAAGCCCACCAACACCCTGTTGATCGACCGGCTCACGCCGGAATCCCTGGGAGCCCTGATCGCCCTCTATGAGCATAAGATCTTTGTGCAGGGAATCCTATGGAACATCTTCAGTTACGACCAGTGGGGGGTGGAGCTGGGGAAGGAACTCGCCACTACCATACTCAGGGAAATGGAAGATTCAAAATTCGGCAATCACGATGCTTCAACCCTTCAGCTTCTGCAATATTTTAACCGATAAATTGCCGATTCCCCATTTGTTAAAAAACGGTTGGTAAAACCAAAGCAACCCCCTTAAACAGGGGGTTTTTTATGTTAAATTTGTGAACGGTAATTTAACGTTGCCTTAATGCAAAAGCGGGGGTTTTGCCCCACTTTTGCACCGTTTCCAAAAACCTAAATAACACTGACATGAAAAAATTAATCCTTTCCCTGCTAATGGCACTCAGCGCATCTTTCGCGTTTGCCCAGGGGGTTACCACCGCGAATATGCAGGGCTCGGTAACGGACGAACAGGGAGAGCCCCTGTTCGGAGCCAATGTGGTCGCCATCCACACGCCCTCGGGGACCACGTATGGGGCGATTGTAAACGAAGACGGCCGCTTTTACCTGCCCAATATCCGGGTGGGGGGTCCCTACACCGTCAACGTGACGTATGTAGGATTCCGGGACCAGAGCTTCGAAGGCATTAACCTCGGCCTTGGCCAGAGCTACAACCTTCGGGTAGTGATGATCGAAGGCGTACAACTTGAGGAGGTAGTGGTCACTTCCGTGAGCGGGAGTATCATCGACCCTGACCGGACCGGCCCTGCGGTCAACCTCAGCCGGGAAACCATCGATGCCCTGCCCACCATCAACAGGAGCATTAACGACTTTACCAGGCTGACCCCTCAATCGAGCGGGACTTCCTTTGCAGGTACTTCCAGCAGGTTTAACAACTACACCATCGACGGGAACATCTATAACAACAACTTCGGTCTTGGAAGCGGTCAGTTCGCCGGGTCTAACCCGATTTCCCTGGACGCGATTGAAGAAGTCCAGGTGAACCTGGCCCCGTATGATGTACGCCTTGCCGGTTTTACCGGGGCAGCGGTAAACGCCATCACCAAATCCGGTACCAACGACTTTAAAGGGTCGGTCTACTATTTTTTCCGTAACGACCAAATGGTCGGGAACAAACTCAGGGACATCGAGTTGAACCGGGGGGATTCACAAGTAGACATTAAGGGGATTTCCCTTGGGGGTCCAATAATTAAAGACAAGCTCTTTTTCTTCGTCAGCTACGAAGAAGAGGAAGAAGCCGTTCCGGGCTTTACCCGGGTAGCCTCCCGGCCCGGCCTTACCCCTGACGGGCTTACCGTATCGAGGGTGCCGGCTTCTGAACTGGATTTCATCCGTCAGCAGATGCAGTCTTTGTACGGCTATGAAACAGGCCCTTACGAAAACTATCCGTTTTCTTCTTCCCAAACCCGTTTTAACGCCAGGCTGGACTACAACCTGAACCAGAACAATAAATTTTCACTTCGCTACAATTCCTACAAGGCGGCCACCGATGTTTCCATCAATGGAAACTCCAACCGGTACCTGCCAACCCGGTATCGGAACACCAACCGTTTCGGGATTGAAGCGGTGACCTTTGCCAATGCCAACTACACCAACGACAGGAACGTCGATTCCTGGGTTGGGGAATGGATTTCGCGGGTAAAAGAGAATATGTCCAACAAACTCACGGTGGGTTATACCTCTATCTCCGACCCGAAAAGGGGGATCCCGGGCGGGCAGGACTTCCCGTTCATCGAGGTTTTGGAGCCTGATGCAGGGGGCAACCTGCTGTATTACACCGCCCTTGGAAACGAGCTGTTTACCGTGGGGAACCTGTTGGAAAACAACGTGTTCAACGTTACCAATAACTTCTCCATCTTTAAAGGGAAGCACACCTACACCATGGGGGTCAACTTCGAATTCATGACCTTCAAAAACGCGTTTAACCCTTCCTTTAACGGGCATTACAGGTTCCTGAGCTATGACAGCTTCGTGGAAACCGTAATAAACCAGACCCCTGGGGCTTACCCTGAAGCTTTTGCCAAGGGGTATGCTTTGGACGGCTCCACCACCCCTCCCGTGGATGAAACCAAATTCGGACAATTCGGGGTGTATTTCCAGGATGAATTCCAGGTGACGGATAACCTGAAGTTGACCGGTGGACTCCGGATCGATTTCCCTTTCTACCCCACCGATATCCCACGGAACGAATTGCTCGATGCTCTGGACAAGACCTTTGTAGACGGCGATGGCGATACATTTACTCCTGATGTAAGCCAGTTCCCCAAAGTGAACCCGCTCTTTTCTCCGAGGGTTGGGGTAAACTGGGACGTGAATGGAGAGGGCACTACCCAGGTTCGTGGGGGAACCGGGATCTTCTCAGGCCGTATTCCTTTTGTATGGTTGAGCAACCAGGTAAATGGTTCCGGGGTGGTCCGCGGCGGGATTGGATATGAAGGCCAGGAAGTGGTTGACGCCTTCGGGCCCAACTACGTCTTTAACCCCGACGTAACCTTTGGCAACCCGGCAAACCCTTCACAAACCCTATCCAATGAATTGAACCTCACCGATCGGGATTTTAAACTGCCGCAGGTGTGGAGGACGAACATCGGGGTAGACCACAAGTTACCCTGGGGAATCACCGGAACCATGGATTTCATCTATTCCAGGGACATTTCGACCCCCATTGTTTACAACCCCGTACTGCGCGAGCCTGATGGTGTCCTGGCCGGACCCGATCAGCGTCCTTACTGGGATGGCGGATATTCCAACGATCCCGATTTCAGGAACGTGTTCTACCTGACCAACGCTGATAAGAAAGCAGATTACATTTCGCTTACCGCGCAGCTGCAAAAGGAGTTTGACAATGGCTTCTATACCATGATTGCCTATACCCTTTCGAGGGCAAGGGATCTGGACGCTTCCGGAGGTTCCCAGGCAGGTTCCCTGTGGACGGCTGTGGTCCAGGAAGACCGGAATGACCCGGAACTGAGCTTTGCCAGCTTCGACCAGCCCAACCGCTTTATTGCCAACGTGAGCTATCGCACCGACAACAGCACCATTTCCCTCTTCTGGGAAGGAGGCGAAAACGGGCGGTTCAGCTACACCTATGCGGGTAACTTCGGAGACAACTCCAACCGTTTGATCTATATTCCGAATGACGCTTCAGAATTGAACTTTGAAGAATTTACGTTAAACGGACAGACGATTACCCCCCAGCAGCAGGTTAATCTTTTCAACGATTACATCGACCGCGATGAGTACCTGAGTGCCAACCGGGGAAGCGTTGCCCAACGCAACGGGGCTAAAAACCCATGGTTGAACCGGTATGACCTGAGGATCACCCAGGACATCAAGCTTACCGATGACGAGAAGCACAAAATCCAGCTTTCGCTCGATTTCCTCAACATCGGGAACATGCTGAATTCTGACTGGGGCGTGCCTCAGTTTGCCTTCCAGCAATCCCCTCTGAACTACCGGGGGAGGAATGCTGCCGGCGAACCGGTGTATCGTTTAAACACTATTCCCGGGACCTCGGAATTCCCAACGTCAACCTATCGGCCGTCGACGAGCATCGGGGATACCTGGAGGCTCCAGGTAGGGGTTCGGTATCTCTTTAATTAAGAATAGCCATCAAGTTGAAGAACCCCGGCGCTTGCGCCGGGGTTTTTTTATGGCAAAAATCAATACCTTTAAGGCCAAAACAAGCACCATGGAAATTTTGCAAAACGCGCATTCCTACCTGGCCTACGTGGCCCTGGCCGTCCTGTTTATCGCGGTGGCCAATGCCATCCTCGGCCTGGCAGGCAATAAAATGTTTACCCTGGAAAAGGATTTCCGGATCAGCCTCTTCGCCCTGATCCTGGTCCATTTGCAACTCCTCCTGGGCCTTGCCCTGTATTTTGTTTCATCCAATGGCTTTTATGCGATTCAGGAATTCGGGATGGGCGTGGTCGGCAAGAACCCTGCGGCCCGCCTGCTGGCCCTGGAGCACCCGCTGATCAACATCATCGGCATTGTGCTGATTACAATAGGGTGGTCGCGCCATAAAAAGTTCATGGAAGGCAACAAGAAGTTCCGCACCATTGCCATTTTCTATGGCCTGGGCCTGGTCCTGATCCTCAGCCGCATCCCCTGGGGGCAATGGTTTACTTAATCCCTCCCAACGGGCGGATGACGTAGGCGAACACCGGGAAGTGGTCGCTGTACCCCCCCTGGTATACCCCGCCCGCATAGGTGCGCAAGGGGTATCCCTTGTACCTCCCCTGCCGGGTTTTCAGGGCCCCGCCCTGGAACACCCCGGCCTTCCAGAACCGGAAACCCCCGTCATGGGGTCGCAGCCAGGCCTGGCTCAACAGGATTTGGTCAAAGAGGTTCCACCGGTCCCGGTAGGCCAGGCTTCCTATCCCTTTCCGATATAACTTTTGCATAGGGTTAAATAGGGTTTTATCAGGCCCGGTTGCATGGGTTTTGTTTTTTGAGCCCTCCAGGATTTTCATGCTCGGGTCCACCGGGTTGTCGTTGTAATCGCCCATGGAAATCACCCGGGTGCCGGGATGCCGGTAGAGGATGGAATCGATCAGAAAGCGTTGCCGCAGGGCGGCTGCCTTGCGAAATTCCCGGGTCTGTGCCGGGACCCCGCCCCTCGAAGGCCAGTGGTTCACCAGGACGAAGACCCGGTCGGGGCCCAGGAAGCCGCCCACCACGAGTTGGTCGCGGGTATATTTCCGCCAGCCCGATCCGTCGTGCAGCAGCAACCGAAAGCTTTGGCTGTCTTCGGGGAAAAACCGGTCTTTCCGGTAGATCAGGGCCACGTCGATGCCCCGGTGGTCCGGCGAATCGAAATGGATGATGCCCAGGTCATAGGGAAGCAGGGCGGGCTGGCGAACCAACCGTTCGAGTACCCCCCGGTTTTCCACTTCGCAAACCCCCAGCAAATCAGGGGGGTTCGCCCCGTATTCCGACCCCAGGGAAACCAGGGTGACCGAAAGGTTTTGAAGTTTCCGCTCCAGTCGGTCTTCGGTCCACCGGTCCTTTCCTTCCGGGGTGCGGTCGTCGTCCCGGACCAGGGAATCATTGGTGGTGTCAAATAGGTTTTCCAGGTTGTAGAAGGCAACGGTCCGCACCTCGTAGGAGGTCGTTTTTTGGCCTCTTTCCTGCGCGGACAGGACCGGGCAGGCGCACAGGAGGATTCCAATCAGGCATCGGTTCATCACATTGGTTTTGGTGCAAATTACACGACCATCCTGCAAGGGTTGTGCAAGGGGGCGGCCGACCTTCGCCGCTTTGTAAAACCGGGTGCAGATGCGTCGATTTTTGGGTCCCATGCTGAGGGGCTTTGTTTTCCTGCTGTCCTGCTGGGGCTATCTGCAGGCACAGGGGCCCGCAGTTTCCGGGTGGGTCGGGGATGCCCGCTCCAGGAAGCCCCTGCCCGGGGTGGTGGCCACCCTGCAGGCCTCGGGGGTTTCCGGCGCAACCGATGCCACGGGTCGTTTTTCCCTGGAACTCCCACTGCCTGCCGACTCCCTCTATCTTTCCCTGCACCTTCCGGGTTACCTGGAAATGCGCTTTGGGTTGGGCATCCCGGAGGGTCCCCTCGACCTGGGGGTGATTTGGCTGGAACAGGACCCGCAGCAGGAGGCTGGTGAAGCCCCGGTAACCCTCACCGACGCCGATCTCTTTGAAGAAGAAGCCCTGAGTATGGGAAGCGTTTTCCTCCAGGCCGGGCGCGACCTTTTCCTGAACCGGGCTGCGTTTGACTTCAGTGCGGCCTTTTTCAGGGTACGGGGATTCGACAACCGGGAAGGCGCTGTTTTTTTCAACGGCGTGCCCATGAACCGTTTTTACGATGGCCGCCCCCAGTGGAACAATTGGGGAGGGTTGAACGATGTAACCCGGTACCCGGAGTTCCGGATGGGCCTTCAGGTGGGTGGGGCAGGGTTTGGCGGCTTGCTCGGGACCACCCTCCTGGAGGTCGGCCCGGAAAGCCTTCGGGAAGGTTTCCGGCTGACCAGCAGCGCCTCCAACCGGGGGTACCGGGGAAGGCTAATGGCTACCTTCAACTCGGGCATCGGGAAGCAAGGGTGGGGATACCTGGTTTCTGCCTCCGGCCGTCTTGCCGGAAGCGGCTATATGGAAGGGACCTCCTACGAAGCCATTTCCGCCCTGGCCAGCATCGGCTTCCACCCTTCCGAAGCGCACGCGTTTACCCTTACCGGGGTATATGCCTCAAACCTCAGGGGCCGTTCCTCTGCCCTCACCCTCGAAGCCCTGGAACTGGGGGGCAGGGCGTATAACCCTTACTGGGGTTGGCAGGACGGGAAGGTCCGGAACTCCCGGATGCGCTATATCGGGGAACCTTTCCTGACCTTTAGCTACCGTTACCGGGGGAAGAAGCTCCACACAACCCTGGCCGCCGGCTACCAGTGGGGGTTGCAGTACCGCACCCGCCTGGGGTACTTTAATGCGCCGAACCCTGACCCCAGTTACTACAGGAACCTGCCTTCCTTTTACTGGAACAGCCCGATAGGGCCCAACCTGTTCAATGCCCGGGAGGCCCGGGACGGTTTCCTGGAGCACCGGCAGGTCGATTGGGGCCGGCTTTACCAGGCAAACCTGAATACGGCGGCTACGGGGACGGCGGCCTACCTCCTGCTTTCGGACCGGAGTGAGGAAAGGCAATTCTCCCTGAACCAGTTCGCCACATGGGAACCCGCTCGGGGCTGGAAACTGGGGGGTGGGTTCCTCTACCAGGGTTCGGTGGCCCGGAACTATGCCCGCCTGGACGACCTGCTGGGGGCTGCGACCCACCTCGACATCGACCCCTTCAGCCAAACCCGGAATGACCTTGAGGGCAGCCCGGAGAAAAAGCAGGGCGACCGGATCGGCTATGATTACGGCATCCGGGCCGGCCGCTGGGACTCCTTTGCTTCCCTGGAAGTGGATTTCGGGTGGGTTACGGCCTTTACCGCTGTGGGGCTTGGGGGGGTCCGCTACCAGCGGGAAGGTTTTTTCCGCAACGCCCGGTATCCCGACCATTCGGCAGGCCCGGGGGAAACCCTCCATTTTCCTGAACGGCGGGTAAAGGCCGGGCTGAACCTGGGCCTGACCGGGCGTCACTGGCTGGGGGTTCAGGCGGCCATGCTGTCGCGAGCGCCCCTCCTGCGGGACCTTTTTGTGAACCCGAGGGACCAGGGTGGCGTGGTCCCCGGGGTGCGCAATGAAAGGGCAACCACAGCCGACCTGACTTATTTTTACAGGGGCCATGCCCTCTCCTCACGCCTTTCAGCCTATTATGCGCGTTTTTCGGAAGGGGCGCAGGTGAGCTTTTTCTTTTCCGACACCGGGTTGGGCTCCGGGTTTGTACAGGAGGTAGCGACCGGGGTCGGCAAAGCGTCAAGGGGGGTGGAATGGGGCCTGGAGTATGAGGCCGGCCCTTCCGTACAGCTCAGTGCAGCCCTGGCCTACGCCGACCACCGGTATGCCGCAAACCCTGAGGTGACCCTGTTCTTCCTGCCGGGCACCCAGCCCGGGGAACTCGTGCAGGAAGAGGGCCGACTCCCGCTCGGCCCTGCTGACTTGAAAGGGAAGCCTTTTGCTGCCGGGCCGTCCACGGCAGTATCCCTGGGCCTGAACTATCGCGCCCCAGCCTTCTGGTGGGCCGGGGTCACCGGGAATTACATGGCCGGGCAATACACCTCTTTGAGTATGCTGCGGCATACTGCAAGCTTTCTCCTCGACCCGGAAACCGGCCAGGCGGTTTCCGGGATATCCAGGGAGGCAGTGGAAGGCCTCCTGGCGCCAAGGCCCCTGCCCCCGATCTACCTGCTGAACCTCACCGCCGGGAAATCGTGGAAGAAAGGCACCCATTATATCAGCCTCTTTGCCAGCGTCTCCAACCTGTTTGACGCATTTTTCCTTTCCGGGGGCTACGAACAGGGGAGGAACGGAAACTATTTGCAGTGGTCCGACGACCGCCTGAGCGGAAGCCCTTCTTTTGGGCCCAAATTCTGGCCGGGTTTCGGCAGGACCTATTTTATGAACCTCAGTTGGAGTTTTTGATGAACAAGGCATTTCGCACTTATGTACTACAGATGTTGGGGATCATGTCGGTATTCCCCTCCTGTCAACCGGAACAGGCATTCGACAGGCCCTCCAGGGATTGCCAGGGCTTTGGGCTTCCGACCATCACTTTGGCGGACTTGAAGGGCTATTACACAGGGCAGACGGTGCGGATTGCCGATGCCCTGCAATGGGAGGGATATGTGGTTTCTTCGGATGCCGCTTCCAACCTCTTCGGAGCCGTTTATGTGCAGGACGACCCCCGGGAACCCACCGGAGGCCTTGCGCTGCTGATCGACCTTTCGGATACCCATGCGCTGTTGCCCTATGGTTCCCGGGTGGCGATCAACCTTCAGGGGTTATACCTCGGCCAATCAGGGGGTGCTTTTGAACTCGGGGGCGCTTTTCCGTCTTTTGGCAACCTCGGGGTCGGCAGGCTGCCTGCAGCTAAATTTCATGCGCACTTCAGGGTGCTCTGCGAAGAGGCCCCAAAACCTGAACCAGCGTCTTTTTCGATCCCGGAGCTTTCCGAAACCGCCCTGAATACCCTCGTCGCCATCGAGGGGGTGGAATTTGTCCGGGAGGAGGTCGGGCTCCCTTTTGCCTCCCCGGGGGAGCAGACCTGGCGTACCCTCGAAGATTGCTTTGGCCATTCCATACAGGTGCGCAACAGCGGGTACTCCGATTTTCACAGCGCCCTGCTGCCGGAAGGGCATGGGCGGGCGATCGGGTTGTTGAGCACTTACAGGAACCGATACGAATTGCTGCTCATGGAGGCTTCGGACCTTTTCCTGGACCAGCCCGGGTGCGCGCAGCAGTTTGCTCCGCAGGCCTCGGACCAGGTCCTGATTTCCGAGATCGCCGACCCCGACAACCTCCCGGAGGCCCGGTTTATAGAACTCTTCAATGCCTCCGATTCCCCAATTCCCCTGCGCGGGTGGGAATTGAGGCGGTATACCAACGCAAATCCCACCCCGGGCATAAGCGTTGCCCTGGACGGTTTGGAAATTGGGCCGGGGGGCGTCGTGGTCCTGAGTGCTTTCCCGGAGGTTTTTGAGGCTACATATGGTTTTGCCCCGGATATGGGGGTTGCGGGAAATGGCCCGGCAGACTCGAATGGAGATGATTCGATCGAACTGGTGGACCCGTTCGGCAATGTGGTGGATGTCTTTGGGGTGCCGGGGGTCGACGGTACCGGCACGGCCCATGAATTTGAAGACGGTAGGGCCCTTCGAAACAGGGAAGTGCTTGCCGGGAGCCCGATGTTTGAACCCGGGCAGTGGGTGATCCACAACGATTCGGGGGATAACGGCACCCTGCTCGGGCCCCGGAATGCCCCGGCGGATTTCAACCCGGGCGTCCATTGAGGACGCGATCTGGCAGGGGCGCTTCAGGGCGGGCGCGGCCTGCCATTTGAACCAGGCTTTTTGGCTTTTCTCTGCCCAAAAACCACTATTTTTACGGGTATGGAAATCACTGCGTTTTTCGACCAGGTGCGGCAGGGGGACCTGCAGGGGGTAAAGGAATCGCTCAGGGCCCATCCGCACTGGCTTTCCGCCAGGGACCCGCGCGGCTCAACCCCATTGATCATGGCGGCCTATTACGACCGAAGGGAGGTCGTGGAATACCTTTTGGCCCAGGGAGCCCCGGTAGATGAACGGGATGGTTCCGGGAACACGGCCCTGATGGGGGTTTGTTTCAAGGGCTACCTGGAAATGGCCAAAATCCTTATCGGGGCCGGGGCCTCTGTGGATGCCCTTAACAGCATGGGGGCCACCTGCCTTATTTTTGCCGTTACCTTTAATCGGGAGCCCATGGCCAGGCTACTGCTGGAGCACGGGGCAGACGCGTCCATCCCGGATGCCCAGGGGCAAACCGCCCTCCACCATGCCAGGCGGCTCGGGTTGACGGGCCTGGCAGCGCTGATGGAAAATAAATCCTGAAACCCCTGTTGCCTGTGGAAGTTGCACTCGTCCAAACATCGCTTTCCTGGGAGGACCCGGCGGCGAACCGGGTCCATTTCTCCCGCCTGATTGAACCCTTAACCGGCAGGGCCGACCTGATTGTGCTGCCCGAAATGTTCAGCACCGGGTTTACCATGAGCCCCCGGAACATCCCGCCTGAAGAAGAAACGCATACCCTCGACTGGATGCGGGAAACCGCCACCAGGACCAACGCAGCAGTCACGGGAAGCCTGGTAGCGCGGGAAGGGGGGAACTATTATAACCGCCTGTTCTTTGTGGAACCCGGGGGGGCGTACGCAACCTACGACAAGCGGCATACCTTTACCCTTGCCGGGGAAGACCGGGTTTATGAGAGGGGCCGCAAGCGAAAGCTTATCCAATTCAGGGGGTTCACCCTGTGCCCCCTGATTTGCTACGACCTCAGGTTCCCGGTCTGGTCCAGGAATACGGAAGACTACGACTTGTTGCTCTACGTGGCGAACTGGCCTGCCCCGAGGATCGCAGCCTGGGATACCCTCCTCCGGGCCCGGGCCATTGAGAACATGTCCTACGTGCTGGGGGTCAACCGCACGGGCTCCGACCCCAGCGGGCACATGTACCCCGGGCATAGCGCCGTCTATGATGCCCTGGGGACCCGTTTGGCGTATTCGGAAGGCGAAGAAATCCTGACCGCGACGCTTTCCCGGGAACACCTTTCTGAAACCCGGAGCGCCCTGCGGTTCCTGCAAGACAGGGACCGTTTTACTCTTGAATCGTAAAGGTTTCCACTTTTTCCCAGTTGGCCCTCATATCGATGGTTCCCGGGTAGTAAATCACCCTTTCCGGTTGTATTTTTTCGAGGAAAGAACCGGTATCCCACTTTCCGTTTCCATTGCGGTCAAAGAGGATCCGGATCCGGTAATTTCCGGGCGGGAGGAAGGTGAATTCCACTTCCTCAAAAGACTCCAGGTAGCGGCGCCGCGCCAGGGTTTCCTTTTGGTCGATTAGTTCCACCAGCAGGGGGAAGCTGGGTTTCCCCTGTAAAACCAGGCGCAGGGTCCCATAATCCGCGGGGCTGCCGGTGACCCAACGGGCCATTAGGGTATCATTGGTGTCCCCGAAGAAGTCGGTAAAGGCCCCGGGCAGGGCCTGGAAGGTATAGGTCTGGTTGGGCACCTTTTCGAAGTCCAGCACCACCCGGTTCATGGTCGTGTCCAGCCGGATTTCGGGGCGGATGGCGGCGCTGTCCTGGTCCATCATACTGATCTTTGCACTGTCGACGGCACGTAAGGGGAGGGTGGCCTTCAGGGAGACGGTGTCGGTGAAATTCAGGCTCCTCTGGGGCTCCCACGAGAGCCGCAGGGAATCGCGGGCCAGTTTGAGGGGTTTCACGGTGAAGGTATCTATGCGGCTTTCCGGGAGCGGCCCCTTTAGGGTGAACGTCAGGGAATCGGCGGAAAAAGGGGTAATCCAAAGGTTAAGGCTGTCCTTTCCCGGCTCCGGGGCCAGCAGGGTCTTCACGCTGTCGGGCAGGGGGGTCAGCAGGGAGATTTCCGGGGGTGTTTCCCCGTTATACCCAAAGACGATCTTGTTGGAGGCGGCAAAGGAAGGGGGCAGCACCCCGTAATCGGGGATTTCCCGGAATAACCGCAACAGGTAGACAGAGTCGGTGGGCAGCACGATGGTTTCTTCCACAAACCCGATTTTGTCTGATTTCTGGTCGAAGACGTTATTCTTCCCTGCGTCTTTGAGGGCCATCAGCCGATAGGCCCCGGCTTTCAGGTTTTGGAGCCGGAAGGTAACCGCGCTGTCGAGGGTGTTGGTAAGGTAGTAGGGTGGCTGCCGGTATATCAGGGAATCGGTATAGGCAGAGTCGGCCTGGTAGAGCATTACGCTTACGAAGGGATCTGCCCTCCGCCCGAAGGCATCGGCCACGGCCCCATCCAACGAAAGCGAATCGATATAATCCCCGGTGGAAAAAACATAGGTAAGGAAGTTGTAGGCATTCCCCTCATTGTTGTCCACCACGCTCTGTCCGAAATTCAGGGTGTAGGTGGTGTTCTCCAGGAGGGTATCCTTCAGGAGGATTTCCACATACTTGCTCGCGCCCCCCATGGGGCTGATTTCCGGTTGGTTCCTGAGCGGGGGGGAAACGATGAGCTGGTTTTGTACATCCTGCAGGCGGATGTATTCATCGAAATAAAGCCTGATTTTATTCGAGGCAAACCCGGTAGTATTGTTCGGCGGCTCGGCTTTTACCAGCACCGGGGGCGTCACGTCCTTGGGGCCCCCGCCCGGGCTCCCCCTCCGCCCGCAATGGCTCAGTGCCATGAGGGCACAGAAGGCAAAAACCAGGGCAAGCGTCCGGCGGAAGTAATCCATAATCCTCGCATTATACTCCGACGCAAAGAAACGACTAATTTTATGAAGTTGGCAACCTGGGCACGCAGGCCAGGGCCGCAATATGGATGCGCAGGTCCCCCACCGCATCGGTCAGGGCCTGGCAGCAGGCCTCCAGGGTTGCCCCGGTGGTAATGACGTCGTCTACCAGTAGAATGGACTTGCCTTCCAGTTGCCCGGGGTGGGGAACGCGGAAAACCCCGGAGGTACCCTGCCATCGCAACCAGCGGTTCCTCCGCGTCTGGGTTGAGGTGGACCGGACCCTGGCCAGGAGGGTTTCCGTATAATCGGCCCCAAGGGCCAGGGCGACTTCCCTGCCGAAAAGGCTGCATTGGTTGTATCCGCGCTTGCGCTTCCTCGCAGGGTGGAGGGGTACGGGTAGTACGAGGTCGATGCCGCCAAGGCCCTGGTCTTTGCGGAGGCAGCAGGCGTACCACCGGCCCAGGCAGGCCCCGATCCGTTCCTGCCCCCGGTACTTCAGCGCGTGGATAAGCCGTTGCACCATCCCGCCTTCCCGATAAAGGAGGAAAGCGGCTGCCTTGGCTACCCGGGCACGCCCGTAAAACAGGCGGTCTACGGCATTTTCGCGCTCAAAATCAAATTCGGCAAGGGGTAATTCATTTCGACAAAATGCACAAAGCAGTTGCTCTCCCCGATATAATGGGGCATTACATCCAAAACAAAGATCGGGCACCACATAGGTGTTTAGATCATTTAGTACTTTTGAGAGCTTACTAACCATCTATCAACCCCCTGCCAGGGCAGGCGCCTTAATGAACCTCCAGGAGACCCCTTTAAAGAACCGGATCATCGTTACCACCCTGATCGCCGTGATCATCGGGATCCTGTTGGCCTTCTATTACCATTATGCCTCTTCGCGCCAGCAGATCCTTTTTCTGGAGAAGGAACGCACCCTGCTGATCAGGGACCTCACCCTGATGAAAACCGAGGTCGACCGCCTCCTGGCCATGAGCGAGGTAAGCGAGATCGACCTGCAGGAAAGCCGCAGCCGTGTGGACCAGTTGCTGGATTCCGTGGGCAGGCTGAACTTCAATATCACCCGGTTGCGTCAGTACCGAAAAGAGCTCCGGGTCATGGAGGCCCGGTACGACAGCATCAAAGGTAGCAATGAGCTGCTGCAATTTGCCAACAGGGACCTGGCCCAGAAATACGAACAAACCCAGGCCATGCTCGACGACCTGCGCGGCCGCACGAATTCCCTGGCGGAGGCCGAGGCCCTGCTGCGCCAAAAGAACCGGGAACTCAGCCTGGAACTCAGGCGGAAGAGCTACCTGAGCCTTGAAAACCCCCTGGGGGACGGGTTTCGCCTCCGTGGCGACCGCCCGCTGAAGACCAACAAGGCGTCCACCATTGAAAAGCTGCGCGGCTGCGTAACCGTCAGCGGGAACCCCAATACCACCATGGAGCAAAAGGTGTTGTACCTGCAATTTCTCGGCCCGAATATGGGGGTGATCGAAGACAATGCGACCATCGTTTCGGTAAATGGGAACATTTACAGCAAGAAGCTGGAACTCATCTTTACCGGGGAGGAGATGAATGTCTGTGACTTTATCACCGTCCCGGAAGGGTCCCTGCAGCCGGGCATCTATACCCTCAATGTGTTCGAGGATGAAAAATTGCTTTCTTCGTCCGAATTTCAGTTGAAATAGCCCCCCGATTTTTTGCCCAATAGCCTATTTTTGCCCCATGGCAAATACAGAAGACCATTTCAGGAACGTGATTTCCCATGCCAAGGAGTATGGGTACGTGGTGCAGTCCAGCGAGATCTATGACGGCCTGAGCGCGGTATACGACTACGCCCAGAACGGGGCCGAACTCAAAAAGAACATCCGGGAATACTGGTGGCAGGCCATGGTGCAGCTGCACGAGAACATCGTGGGGATCGACGCCGCCATCTTCATGCATCCCACCACTTGGAAGGCATCCGGGCACGTGGACGCCTTCAACGACCCCCTGATCGACAACAGGGATTCCAAAAAACGGTATCGGGCCGACGTGCTGATCGAGGACCATGTGGCCAAAATTGAGGCGAAAATCGAGAAAGAAGTGGCTAAGGCCGCCAGGCGGTTCGGGGAGGCCTTTGACCGGGAACAGTTCGTTTCCACCAACCCCAGGGTCCTGGGCTACCAGGAGGAGTCGCAGCGGATCCTCAAGCGCATGGCGCGTTCCCTGGAGCAGGAGGACCTTGCCGACGTAAAGGCGCTCATCGAGGAACTCGGGATCACCTGCCCGGTTTCCGGATCCCGGAACTGGACGGAGGTAAAGCAGTTCAACCTGATGTTCGGCACCCGCCTCGGGGCCACGGCAGAATCTTCGATGGAACTGTACCTGCGCCCGGAAACGGCCCAGGGCATTTTTGTCAATTTCCTCAATGTGCAGAAATCGGGGCGGATGAAAATCCCGTTTGGCATCGCCCAGGTTGGGAAGGCTTTTCGGAACGAGATCGTTGCCCGGCAGTTTATTTTCCGCATGCGGGAGTTTGAGCAGATGGAGATGCAGTTCTTCATCCGGCCCGGGGAGCAGAAAAAATGGTATGAATACTGGAAGGAAGCCCGGATGAAATGGCACCTTTCCCTGGGGATGGGGGCCGAGCAGTACCGCTTCCACGACCATGAAAAACTGGCCCATTACGCCGATGCGGCCTCAGATATTGAATTCCGGTTCCCCTTTGGCTTCAAGGAACTGGAAGGCATCCATTCCCGCACCGATTTTGACCTTTCCAACCACGAAAAATACTCCGGGAAAAAACTGCAGTACTTCGACCCGGACCTGAACGAACATTATGTGCCCTATGTAGTGGAGACCTCCATTGGCCTCGACCGCATGTTCCTGGCCGTATTCTCCCATGCCCTGCAGGAGGAAACCCTGGAGGACGGTTCCACCCGTACCGTGCTACGGATCCCGGCCGTGCTGGCACCCGTCAAGGCGGCCATCCTGCCGCTTGTCAAAAAGGACGGGTTGCCTGAACTGGCCCATGAAATCGTGGAAGAACTCAGGTGGGATTTCAATGTGCAGTACGATGAAAAGGATGCCGTCGGGAGGCGATACCGCAGGCAGGATGCCGCCGGAACGCCCTTTTGCATCACCGTGGACCACCAGTCGCTGGAAGACCGCACGGTGACCCTGCGGTTCCGCGATTCCATGGAGCAGCAGCGGGTACCCATCGCCGGCCTGGCAGCCGCGATCCACAGGGAGGTGGCCCCGAAGCAGTGGCTCAAAAAAATGGAAACCCTTTAAAGGGCGTACAGCAGCAAAACCCCCGCGTAGTAATTCCGGCCATTGCCCGGGTAGTAATACCTGGGTTCAGACCCGCCGAACCCCGTGGCGTTGATCAGCACCGAGCTGGCGTACCGGGTGTCGAGGAGGTTGTTCAGCCCGAATTCGACCCCCAGGTTCAGGTTTTCCCCCCATTGCTTTCGATAACCGAGTTGGGTATTCACCAGGTGGTAGGCATCGCTGTACAGGGAGTTGCTGTCCGTGAGGGGGATGGCGTCCACGAACTGGTAATGGCTGTTCCAGTACCACCCCTTCCGGGAACGGACCTGTAAGCCGCCGTACAGCTGGTGCCTGGGCACGCCGGTCAGGGCGTTGCCAGAGAAGTCGGCGTCCCCGTCTATGAATTCCCTGAAGGAATGGTCGTTCAGGGTGTAGGACAGGAAGGGCGATGCGCTGACGTCCGATCGGGAAGGCAGCAGGTATTGCAGGCTCAATTCCAGCCCGCGGTGCCGGGTTTTGCCCGCGTTTTGCCCGATAAACTGGTCTTCCCCAACCCTTTGGGCCACCAGCAGGTCCCTGATTTCCATCTGGTACAGGGCAACTGTCCCCTGAAGGCGGTCCCCGAGCCAGGACCCTTTTATCCCCACCTCGTAATTCATGCCCTTTTCCTGCCCGATCTCCGGGTTGATGGCCCCGTCGGGGTTCAGGGATTCTTCCAGGGAAGGGTTGCTGAACCCCCGGCTGATATTGAGGTAGGCCCAGGAGCCCCCGTTAAGGGCATATCGCAGGTCGAAGCTGGGGAGCAACAGGGGGTCGAAGTTCCGCGAGGCGCTCCGGTTCAGGTCCCCTTCCCGCCACAGGTCCCGGAAATCGTACTGGGTCCGGTTCAGGGTCAGCCCGGCTGCCGCCTGCAACCGGGGGCTTACCTGCCATTGCAGCTGGCTGAACAGGTAAAATTGCCTCCTGAACTCCTTGTTACGGCCGAGCTGGTCCCCCTGCAGGCTTCCCTGGCCGTCGTTTTCCTGGTAGCGGTTTTCATAAACGTCCCAGCGGTACTCATCGCGGTAGAGCTCCACCCCGAGGGTGGCTTTGAGCAGCTGCCTGCCCCCGGTAAGGTCCCCCGAAAAAACCGAACGCAGCCCATAGCCCAGGGTAAACTCATCGAGGATGTTGAAGGGCCGGGGCTCATAATGGTCGAGGTAAGAAAAGAATACGCTGCTGGTATTCTGAAACCCCGGGGCCAGCTGTATCCGGTCGGAAACCCCCACCAGGGTATATTTGTTTGCCTCGAAACCCTTGGCGGCCTTCCAGTTGGCTGCCGCCTGCCTCGGATTGGTTTCAAAATCCGTTATGCCCAGGGAACTGGGGATTTCGGCCGTATAGTCGATGTAATTGGCCAGCAGGGTGAACTCGTGCGATTGCCCGGCCTCAAAACCCACGTTGAGCAAAAATCCGTCGCGGTCAAAGGCATTGTTTTCCCGGTAGCCCTGGGTGGTCATGCGGTTGTACCGCAATTCCGCGCTTACCTTGTCGTCTTTGTGGGTGGCGCTCAGGTTCGCTTTCATCAGGCCATACGAGCCAAAGCGGGTTTGGCTCCTAAGCAGGGTACCCGCTTCCCGGGCAGGGTCGGACCGGAGCAGTATGGCCCCTCCCAAAGCGGCCCCGTAGGCCCCTGATTTGGGCCCCTTCACCACCCTGATGCTGTTCAGGTTTTCGAGGTCGAAGGCTTCCAGGGTGGAAAACCCCGTACCGTTGGTCACCGGGATGTCGTTGTAATACATCCGCAACTTGTCGGTGCCGAATGGGGTCCGTGCTCCAACCCCGCGGATGGTGATGCGGTTGGTGTTCAGGGCCCCGGAAAGGAAATATACCCCGGGGACCTGGTTTAGGGTGCCGGCAAAATCGGTGGGCGCCTGGGTCCGGATGGCCTGCTCGGTGAGCAGGTCGGAGGCGATCAGGCCCAGGGGGGACTCAGCCTCCCGGTCGGGGCCGATGACTACTTCGTCCAAATAGGTCACAGAGTCCCTTGGGATTTTTTGGGAAAAAGCGGGGGCCAGGCCTGCCAAAAGGAATAAAAACGCGACGACGGGTCTCATTAGGTCAGTTTGGGCCACAAAGATACTGCGAAAAGCCAAACCCCTATTGCGGGCACCAGGGGCCCATGACAGGAATCCCGGAGATGCCTTTGGCGATCTGCCCCCTGGTTTCCCCAACTGGGCGCGATACGCTATTTTTGCAAAAAATTTTCGGTTTGAGGATTGCATCGTACAATGTAAACGGCATCAGGGCAGCATTGCGCAAGGGCTTTTTGGAATGGCTGGGGCACACCGACCCGGATGTGATCTGCCTTCAGGAGATCAAGGCCAATGAGCACCAACTGGATCTATCCCTGTTCGAAAAGGCCGGGTACCCCTACCACTACTGGTTCCCGGCAGAAAAAAAGGGATATAGCGGCGTGGCTATCCTCAGCCGGCAGAAACCCGATCATGTGGAGGTGGGCACGGGAATCGGATACATGGACGTGGAGGGACGCAACCTTCGGGCCGATTTCCAGGGGGTATCGGTGATGAGCCTGTACATCCCCTCAGGGACCAACCTCGCAAGGCTGGACCATAAACTACGGTATATGGACGATTTCCGGATCTATATTGACCAGCTCAAAAAGGAATACCCGAACCTGGTGATTTGCGGGGATTACAATATTTGCCACCGCGCCATCGACATCCACGACCCGGTTCGCAACCAGAATGTCTCCGGGTTCCTCCCGGTGGAGCGGGAATGGATCGGGGATTTTATAGACAGCGGCTTTATCGACAGCTTCCGGCATTTTAACCGGGAACCCCACCAGTATACCTGGTGGACCTACCGGGCGGGGGCCCGGGCCCGGAACAAAGGGTGGCGCCTGGATTACGGCATGGTAGCCGCCCCCCTTGAAAAGCAGTTGAAGCGGTCGGTTATCCTCTCCGGGGCCGTCCACAGCGACCATTGCCCGATCCTCCTCGAACTCGAATAGCCCCATAACGCAACCCTAACCTCAAAAAGACACTACGGCATGGAATTTACCCACCTCCCGCATACCGATATCCGCGTCAGCAAAATCTGCCTGGGCACCATGACCTGGGGCCGGCAGAACACGGAGGCCGAAGGGCACGCCCAAATGGATTACGCCCTGAGCCAGGGGGTCAACTTTTTCGATACGGCGGAACTGTACCCCATCCCGGCCCACAAGGATTTCCATTCCCTGACGGAACGGATCATCGGGAGCTGGTTCCGGGAGCGGGGCAACCGGGAGGACGTCATCCTGGCCTCCAAAATCGCCGGCCCGGCCCCCTTTACCCGGTTCATACGCAGCTCGGGCTACCGTCCGGAGGCCCTTGCCGAAGCGGTGGAGGGCAGCCTGAAACGGCTAAGGACGACCTATATCGACCTCTACCAGCTCCACTGGCCGGAGCGTTCCACAAATTATTTCGGCAAGCGGGGCTACCAGCCGGACCCCGATGAACAGTGGGAAGACAATATCCGGGAGGTGCTCCAAACGCTGGGAAGGCTGGTGAGGGAGGGCAAGATCCGCCACATCGGGCTATCCAACGAAACCCCCTGGGGGGTCATGCGTTTTCTGGAAGAGGCCCGGATCGATGCGGGCCTTCCGCGCATCATTACTGTGCAAAACCCGTACAGCCTGCTCAACCGGCTCTATGAAGTAGGCCTGGCAGAGGTGTCGCACCGCACCGGGACCGGGCTATTGGCCTATTCCCCCCTGGGGTTTGGCACCCTCAGTGGGAAGTACCTCGGGGGCAGGAAACCTGAAAATGCCCGGGTGACCCTGTTCCCGAACTATAACCGCTACAGCGGGCCAAAGGCTGTGGAAGCCATCGGGGCGTACAGTGAGATTGCCGCCCGGTACGGGGTACCCCTTGCCCAAATGGCCCTGGCCTTTGTCAACAGCCGTCCTTTTGTCACCAGCACCATTATCGGGGCCACTTCCATGGAGCAGCTCGCGGAAAATATCGGGAGCATTGAGGTCCGCCTGGGGCCGGAAATCCTCAGGGAGATTGAAAAGGTACACGAATCCCAGCCCAACCCGGCCCCCTAGCCAAACAGGGAACTGGCGATTTCCTCGATCCGGGCCACCCGCCGCACTTCGATGGCATGGCCCTTTTCGGGCAGGGCCGCATGGGCGGAAATGTAAATCACGCCAAACCCCAGCTTTTCGGCCTCGGAAATCCGCTGGGCGATGCGGGGCACCGGCCTGATTTCGCCGGCCAGGCCCACTTCAGCGGCAAAGCAGGTCGTCTTTTCCACCGGGATGTCGGCATTGCTCGACAGGATGGCAGCCACTACGGCCAGGTCAATGGCCGGGTCGTCGACCTGTATGCCCCCGGTGATGTTCAGGAATACGTCCTTGGCGGCCAGCTTGAACCCTGCCCTCTTTTCCAGGACCGCCAGCAGCATGTTCAGGCGCCGTGACGGATACCCGGTGGAAGACCGCTGGGGGGTTCCGTAGACCGCCGAGCTGACCAGGGCCTGGATTTCGATCAGCAGGGGGCGCACCCCTTCCAGGGTTGCAGCCACCGCAGTGCCGCTGAGGGCGTCCGTATTCGGGGAGATCAGTATTTTTGAGGGGTTCAGGACGGGGTGGAGGCCGTCGGACTGCATTTCATAGATCCCGAGTTCGGCCGTGGACCCGAACCGGTTTTTCAGGGCGCGCAGGATGCGGAAGACATGGTTGCGGTCCCCTTCGAATTGCAGGACCGTGTCGACCATGTGCTCGAGGATCTTCGGCCCGGCAATACTCCCATCCTTGGTGATGTGGCCGATGAGGATCACCGGGGTATTCGATTCCTTGGCAAAACGGATGAGTTCCGCGGTGCATTCCCTGATCTGGGAAATACTACCGGCCCCGGCTTCAAGGAAATCGGAATGCAGGGTTTGTATGGAATCCACCACCACCACTTCGGGGCGAAGTTCGCTGATCTGCCGGAAGATTTTGCTGGTTTGGGTTTCGGTAAGGATAAAGCAGGCATCGTCTGCGGGGGCGATCCGCCCGGCCCTCATTTTGATTTGCCGCTGGCTTTCCTCTCCGGAGATATAAAGGGTCTTCAAAGGCATCCGCAGGGCGGTCTGCAGCATCAGGGTGCTTTTCCCGATCCCCGGCTCCCCCCCGATCAGCGTGAGCGACCCCGGAACCAGCCCGCCCCCCAGTACCTGGTCCAGTTCCCGGTCCCCGGTGGGGATGCGCAGGTCTGCGTCCGCGGCAATTTCGCTGATGCGCAGGGGCCTTGCCGTCCTTTGTTGCCCTTCCGCGGGCTTCCAGTCTGTTTTTTCGGCTTTTTCAAGCACCTCTTCCACCACGGTATTCCACTGTTTGCAGGAGGTGCACTGCCCGATCCATTTGGCGTACTGGGCGCCGCAGTGCTGGCAGAAAAAAGCAGTTTTGGTCTTGGCCATTTGCCTTTGGGCATTTGGGCTAAAGATAGGGGGGGTTCCTGTAATAACCAAGGTAGGGACTACCTTTGTACAGGGCTCAAAAATGGGGTCAGAAACCGAAATCGGCTTTCAGGGCATCCATTTTTTCCAGGGCCATGTCCCTGGTCAAAAAGTCGATTTCCTTCATGCCAAACGCTTTTTCAAAGGTGCGAAGCGCCTTTTTGGGCTCCCCCGTCTGTTCGTAATATTCCCCTTCGAAATAGAAACCGAGCATGGTGTCCGGAAAGGCCTCCTTACAAAGGTCCGAGAGGGGTTTGAGCGATTCGACGTCGCCCTTTTTCCGGCACCCGGCGTAAATGGCCATGATATCGTTCAGGGCTACCTCCTGCCGGAACCCGAAGAGCTGTTCGATGGTCTGGTACTTCTGCTCCAGGTAGTTAAAAAGGGGTTCTTCCGAGGTCAGGATCTTTTCCCGGTACTCCTGCGGGCTTATGGGTTTGAAGATTTCGAAGGTGCGCTCCCAGGCCTTGCCGATGCCATAGGTGGCGACAGACACCTCATTGGCCTGGTCGTACTGGTCGAAGGCATAGGTAAAACCTTCCCGGTCGATTTGCTTCAGGGCGGTATGTAACTGCGAAAGCCGGGGGTCGGGTTTCCCCTGGTCCCCTTCCACGATGAGGTGGTAAAACAAGGTCTGGTCCAACTCGGCGATGCGGGCGGGGATGCGGGTTTCCATTTCCGGCGCCAGTTCCGGGCTGATGCTGATAAAGGCATTGAAGAGGGAGGTCTCCTTGAACAGGTAGTAATTCCCAAAATTTGCGGTAAGGTCATAACCCACGAACATTTTGAATGGGGCTGCCTGGTATGCGCTCACCATAAACGGGACGATCTCCATGCCCAAAAATTCAAAAAACTTCTTTCCCTTTTCCGCTGGCAGGCCGGTGTCTTCCTCAAAAGCGCAGTCTTCGAGGCGGAGGCCGTCCCGGCCCTGGGCGATCCCCACCACCAGGACTTCGGGCATCCCCTGAAAGCGGCTGTAAAACCGGGAGGTGGCCACCACCAGGTCAAATAGATATTCGGCATCCAGCACCACCACCAGGGGGTATTTTTTGTCGGGGTTGAAATCTTCGGGGATGTAATACCGCACGTTGCGGCGTTCCTGCAATTTAAAGGATTCAAAGATCTCTTCCTTGACCTGTGCAACCCCGGGAAGGGCAGCCATGAGGGCAAGGGCCAGGCAGAGCAGACGTTTCATGCAGACGGGTTTTTAAACGGGGGTTAGCGATCCCTGTTCCATAACGGCAACAGCAGGAAAGATATTGCCCCGAAACCCACCACCATAAGGGTCTGGGCGATCCACATAATCCACCCGAAGGCGTCCCCGGCTACCGCAGTGATGCCGAAAAGGGAGAGGGCCTTGCTGACGGCAATGGGATAGAGCCCGATGCCCCCATTGGTGGTCGACATGGCGAAGGCCCCGGCCACAAAAGCGACCAGCAGTTCCCCAAAACTGAGGGAAACCGTCTCGGCCACCGTGAATTTGATCACCCAGAACATGCCCACATAACACCCCCAGATAAACAGGGTGTGCCCCAGGAAGGCCCATTTCCGCTTCATGCGAAAAATGCTGAGTACCCCGTCGAGCAACCCCCGGATAAACCCCCGGGCCTTCAGGGCAAGTGGGTGGTTCGACCTTCGGAGCACGGCAAGGGCCAGGAACATCCCCCCAATGCCGACCGCAACCATCAGGATCGACCCCCCGAGGCCAACCCCGTTTTCAGAAAGGTAGCGCCCGATAATGGCAGTCTGGGAAAGCAACGCGGCCAGGATGATAAGCAACAGCATGATCACGTCTATAACCCTTTCGGTGACAATAGTCCCGAAGCCCTTCTGGAAAGGGACTTTTTCATAGGTGGCCAGGGCAGTGGCCCGAAGCACCTCCCCGGAACGGGGAATTCCCAGGTTGGCGAAATAGGCCATAAGCACCATCAACAGGTTGTTCCTGACCCTGGGCCGGTACCCCAGGGGCTCCAGGAGGTAATTCCAGCGGATGGCCCTCGAGAGGTGGCTCAGGAACCCGATGCCCACGGATATGCCTACCCAGAAAAGGTCAGCCTCGCGGATGTAGCGGAAAATCCGGACCCGGTCATCCGCTGAAGTGCTGTAGTAGGAATAGGCGACCAGGAAAACCCCCACGACGATCGGGAGCAGGGTTTTCAGTGCTTTTTTGGCGCGTGCCTTCAAAATCAGTTCAAAAGGTTCGTCTCCTCATTGGGGAACACCAGGGCCGGGTTAAACCCCTTTGCCTCTTCCAGGGGCATCCAGGCATAGGTGATCAGGATCAGGACGTCGCCCACGGCCACCTTCCGGGCTGCGGCCCCGTTCAGGGTAAGCTCCCCGCTTCCCCTTGGCCCTGGGATGGCATAGGTTTCCAGGCGTTCGCCATTGTTGTTGTTGACGATCTGGACCTTTTCGCCCCGGATGATGTTCGCGGCGTCCATCAGGTCCTCATCAATGGTAATGCTGCCGATGTAATTCAGGTCGGCCCCGGTGACTTTTACCCGGTGTATCTTGGACTTGACAACTTCAATTTGCATGGCGCAAAGGTAATTAATTGAGGGCGATGTTGTCGATCAGCCGTACCCCGCCCAGGTAGGCTGCGACAAAGGCCCTGTATTTTTTGTTTTTCTGTTTGCGGCGCACGGGCCTCAGGTCCTCTGCTCCTGCAATTTCCACGTATTCCAGTTCGAAATCGGGGTGGGCGGCAAACTGCTCCCGGGCAAAGGCCTTTACCTGGGAAGCACTTTTCGTGCCAAACCGGTTTTTTGCCTCCCGGAGGGTCTGGTACACAAACCCCGCCTCCCTGCGCAGGTCCTTGGGCAGCAGCCGGTTGCGGGAACTCATGGCAAGGCCGTCGGCCTCCCTGACAATCGGGCAGGGGATGATCTCCACGGGGATGCCTTCCTGCCGCACCAGTTGCCTCACGATTTGCAATTGCTGGTAGTCCTTTTCCCCGAAATAGGCCCGCTGCGGGAGTATCAGGCGCAGCAGGGCTTCCACGATGGTGCCGACCCCGTCAAAATGGCCGGGCCGGTAAGCCCCCTCCATCACCTGGTCCAGCCCGTTGAAATCGTAATGCCTTGAGGCAATGCCATCCTCGTACATCTCGGAGGTTTCCGGGGCAAAAACGCTGATGTTCCCGGGGAGTTCCCCGAGGAGGGCAAGGTCGGCCTCAAGGGATTTGGGGTAATTCTCCAGGTCGCTGGGGTTGTTGAACTGGGTGGGGTTTACAAAGATGCTGACCAGGACCTCCGGGTTTTCTGACGCGGCCCGGCGGACGAGGTCCAGATGGCCGCGGTGGAGGGCACCCATGGTTGGAACGAGCCCCAGCCCGGCAGCTTCCCCCCGGAGGGACCCCCTGAAATTACGCACCTCTTCCCTGGTTTTAAAAACCTTCATGCCTTGAGTTTACGGGCAGCAAACTTACTATAATTACGGCTATTGTGCATAAATTTTGTAATTTTGCACCTACGTTGCGGCTATTGACAAAAACGCGCCTTTATGAATGGTAAAAAGATATTGTTCGTATCTTCCGAATTAGTCCCTTACCTTCCTGAAAACCCTGTTTCCCTGATGTCGTATGAGGCCCCCAGGATGGTGAACAGCAAGGGTGGTCAAATCCGGATTTTCATGCCCCGGTACGGCAATATCAATGAAAGGAGGCACCAGTTGCACGAAGTGATCCGCCTTTCAGGGATGAACCTGGTGATCAATGACATGGATATGCCGCTGATTATCAAGGTGGCTTCCATCCCCAGGGAACGGATACAGGTATACTTCATAGACAACGAGGAATATTTCAAGCGCAAGGCCACCTTTGCGGATGAAAACGGGAACCTGTTCCCCGACAACGACGAACGCGCCATCTTCTTTGCCAAAGGGGTGGTTGAAACGGTCAAGAAACTGAACTGGTCCCCGGACATCATCCACATACAGGGCTGGATGGCTTCCCTGCTCCCCCTGTACCTGCGGGAATATTATGCCGATGAGCCCCTGTTCGCCGACAGCCGTATCGTCACTTCCATTTACGGAGCCGGGTTCGAGGGCAGCCTTAGCCCGGGGATGAAGGAAAAAATTGCTTTTGACCAGATCCCTGAAGCGCGTATCGAAAAGCTGGATCCGCCTTCCTACAATAATTTGTTAAAAATAGCAGCTGATTATTCGGACGCCGTTATCTTAGCCGCCGACGATATCCCCGCAGAATTACAGGAATACGTCGCCAACCTTCAAAAACCGGTACTGCCTTATGTCCCCTTCCAGGAATTCGAAGAGGCCTATGCAAACTTTTACAGTACCGAAGTCCTTAAAAAATAAGTTTTCATGAAGCGATTCCCGTTTTCGCTCCTTTCGGGTTCCCTGATGGCCATCCTATTGTGGGCGTGCCAGGAGGATCCCGTAACCATAGGGGACAAAATCGTTGGGCAGGAACCCTTTGTCAATGGGAAAGAGGTCTACGATGTTTTCGCCTTCAACAAGAATATACAGGCTTTCCCCACCAACCAGCTTCCGGTGTACCAGCTTGGGGTTTTCAATGATCCCCTTTACGGCCGTACCCGGGCTACCATAACCTCGCAGGTTTCCCTTCCCCCGACCACGGGGAACCAGTTTTTCGGGAGGTTCACCCAATTCAGGGAAGATACGGACCCGGCTATCCCCAATGAGGAGGAAACCATCGATGAGGTGATCCTTTACCTTCCCTATTTCCAGAAGCCGAACTCAGACAGGGACCTCGACGGGGTGATCGATTCCCTGGATGCCGATCCGGACGATCCCAACAGCGACAGCGACGGGGATGGCCGGACCGATACCGAGGAAAGGTCGCGGGGGACGGACCCCCTTAACCCGGATACGGACGGGGATGGCATAGGGGATGCGGAAGATGAGGCGACCCCTATCAACATTTTCCCCCAACGCCGGCAACTCGACAGCATTTATGGAAAGCCGGACGCCGCGTTTTCGTTCAAAGTGGAGCGGTCGACCTTTTTTCTGCGCGACCTGGATCCCGATTCGGGTTTTCAGGAGAACCAGCCCTATTATTCCAACCGAAACCTGATCCCCGAATTCGCTTCGGATGTTTTGTTTGAAGGGGTTTTGCAGGTGTCCGACCAGGAGATCCTCATTTTTGAGGAAGACGACCCCGACACCGAGGAAGATGAATCCCTGGTGGTGGATGAACGGGTCCAGCCCGGGATCCGCGTGGCCCTTGACCCCGATTTCTTCCAGCAGAATTTCCTGGATAAGGAAGGAGACCCCGAATTGCTGAGCAATGCCAACTTCAAGGATTTTTTCCGGGGGATCCACCTCACCCTTACCCCCCTGGAGGAAGATGTCCTGATCCTTTTTGACCTGACCCAGGCGCGCCTGACCGTAAATTATACCCACAGGGCCACGGAAGGGGAAGATACAGATGTGATACAAGCCAGCAGCCAGCTCCGCCTCCTGTCCGGTGGGGGCAGCCAGCCGATCACCGGGAATGCCCTGAATACCCTTCTGAGCGACGAGTACCCGGGTGAAATAACCGCAGCCTTTGCCTCGCCAGACAATACCCCTCAGGAAAACGCCTCCAGGATTTACCTCAAAGGCAGTGCCGGGACCTATGCGGAACTGGAGCTTTTTGACCTTATGGGGGGAGGGGAGGCCATCAATGAAATCCGCCGGAAGAATTGGATCATCAACGAAGCCAACCTGGTCTTTTATGTAGACCGGGAGGTTCTTGATGCCGCCGGGGCCGTTTATGAGCCGCCGCGCCTGCTGCTCTACAACGCAGAAACAAACCAGCCGCTTTACAACGCGCGCACGGAGACCAACCTGGAGGACACCCCTTCAGGGGTTTTCCTCAATTACGATGGAATCCTTGAACGCTCCGGGAACCAGGGGATCAAATACACGGTGCGGATCACGGAACACCTCAACAACATCATCCTCCGCGATTCCGCCAATGCCACCCTCGGCCTGAGCCTTACGGCGGATATCCGTTTGGGCGGCGTGTCTGAAATCCTGCTTCCCGACAATACCCGTAAGGATTTCCCGGTTGGCAATAACATCACCCCTTTCGGGACCGTGCTGATTGGTAGCAATACCGATCCCGCAGACCCCAGGAGGCTCCGGTTGGAAATTTCCTATACAGATACCGACCTGTAACCGCCCGGTTGTGTAGTAAAATTCACCGTTCATCCATAATTTTCCCCTGAAACAAAGCGTTTAAGTTACCTTTGGGAACAAAATTTTGAAACTATGTGCGGAATCGTCGGATATATAGGTCACCGGGAAGCCTACCCCATCATTATGAAGGGCTTGCAGCGCCTGGAATACCGCGGATATGACAGCGCAGGGATTGCCCTGTTTGATGGGAATACCATCAACCTGTCCAAAACCAAGGGGAAGGTGGAAGACCTGGGTGCCCGTTCAAAGCAGGAGATACCCCTTACCGGTTCCCTGGGGATCGGCCATACCCGCTGGGCCACCCATGGCGTCCCGAACGACGTGAATTCCCACCCCCACTATTCAAATTCAGGGGATCTCGTAATTATCCACAACGGGATCATTGAGAATTACGATTCCGTTAAAAAAGAGCTCCAGAAAAGGGGATACCATTTTCAGTCCGATACCGACACCGAGGTGTTGGTAAACCTCATCGAAGAGGTAAAGAAAAAGGAAGGGGTAAAACTGGGCAAAGCGGTACAGATGGCCCTTAACCAGGTGGTCGGGGCCTATGCCATTGCCGTTTTCGACCGGTCCAAGCCCGATGAAATCGTAGTTGCCCGGCTGGGGAGCCCGTTGGCCATCGGGGTTGGGGAAGGGGAATTTTTCATCGCCTCCGATGCTTCCCCCTTTATCGAGTATACTAGCAACGCCGTTTACCTGGAAGACGGGGAAATGGCCATCGTCCGCCTGGGCAAGGAAATCAGGCTGCGCAAAATTCAGGACGACGCCATTGCCTACCCTTTGGTCCAGGAATTGAAGCTGAACATTGAGGAAATTGAAAAGGGAGGATTTGACCATTTCATGCTCAAGGAAATCTACGAACAGCCGAGGGCCATTAAAGATACGTTCCGGGGAAGGTTACGCCCCAATGAGGGGATCATCAAGATGGCAGGGGTTGACCAGAACCTCGAACGCCTCCTGAACGCCAACCGGATCATCATTGCGGCTTGCGGGACCTCCTGGCACGCCGGCCTGGTGGCGGAATACATTTTTGAGGACCTGGCCCGCATCCCCGTGGAAGTGGAATACGCCTCGGAGTTCCGGTACCGGAACCCGGTCATTACCGACAAGGATGTCCTCATTGCCATCTCCCAGTCCGGGGAAACTGCAGATACCCTGGCGGCGATCAAGCTTGCCAAGGAGCACGGGGCGTTTGTTTTCGGGGTCTGCAACGTGGTCGGCTCTTCCATTGCCCGGGAGACCGACGCCGGGGCCTATACCCATGCCGGGCCTGAAATCGGGGTGGCCTCCACTAAGGCGTTTACCACCCAGATTACGGTGCTGACCCTTCTGGCGCTGAAACTCGCGCAGGAAAAGGGTACCTATTCCGAGTCCCGTTTCCGGGAAATCCTTGCGGAAATCGAGGGGATCCCCGACAAGGTGGAAAAGGTGCTCGAGTCTAACCCCCTGATCGAAATCATCGCCGAGGCCTACAAGGACGCCTCCAATTTTCTCTACCTCGGAAGGGGATATAACTTCCCGGTGGCCCTTGAAGGCGCCCTGAAATTGAAGGAAATCAGTTATATCCATGCCGAAGGGTACCCGGCGGCAGAGATGAAGCACGGCCCTATTGCCCTGATCGACGAACACATGCCGGTGGTGGTAATTGCCACCAAAAAAGGACACTACGAAAAAGTGGTGAGCAATATCCAGGAAATTAAATCCCGCAAGGGGAAGATCATCGCCGTGGTTACCGAAGGGGATGTGCAGGTCCGGGAACTGGCCGACCACGTCATCGAGGTCCCGGAGTGCTCCGAAAGCCTCTCACCCCTGCTGACGACTATCCCCCTGCAACTGCTTTCCTACCATATCGCGGTCATGCGGGGCTGCAACGTGGACCAACCGCGTAACCTGGCTAAGTCGGTTACCGTGGAATAACCGCTATCGCTGCATTCAGAAGCCCGCCTGTCCAAACCCCGGTTTGGACAGGCGGGCCTGTTTAGGAGTAGAGCCGTTTTTATCTCCCCGCCCCCGGCAATCCATTTTCCAGAACACCGCCCGGGCCTTCTCCCGGCCATGCCCCGGCCCGTGTTTTTTTTCATCCGGGTTGTGCAGGTCGCAATGTATCCCGGAATTTTTTGCGAGATTCGCGCCATGTTGCCTTCGGATTAAGAAATTGTAATTTTAAGTACCGAAAAATCTCTATATTGGCTAATATTTATTAACCCAAACTAAACTAAATGAGAACAGCATTTTTTCTTCTTTCCATGCTCCTTGTGGGAATTGGGGGGTATGCGCAGACTACGGTGCGCGGCACGGTAAGCGATCAAAGCGGCAATCCCGTCCCCGGAGCGAATGTGGTCATTGTGGGGACCACGGTCGGAACCACCGCTGATTTTGACGGAAATTTTACCCTGGAAACCGCTGAGCAACCGCCTTTTGACCTGAGGGTTACCAGTGTCGGATATTCGTCTGCGACGGTTTCGGTCACCTCGAATAACCAAACCCTGAGCATCACCCTTGCCGAGGCCCAGACCTTCCTCGACGAGGTGGTCATTTCCGCCTCCAGGACTCCGGAGCGGGTCTTCGAATCCCCGGTTTCGGTAGAGCGGTTCGGCCTGAAAGAAATCAAGAACACCAGTGCAGAATCCTTTTATGGGGGCCTGCAGAACCTTAAAGGCGTCGACATCAATACGAACAGCCTTACCTTCCAGTCCATCAACACCCGCGGGTTTGCCACCTTTGCCAATACCCGCTTTATGCAGTTGGTAGATGGGATGGACAACACGGCACCCGGCCTCAACTTCGTGCTCGGGAACCTGGTGGGGATGAGTGAACTGGAAGTCCAAAGCGTTGAAATCCTACCGGGGGCCTCATCAGCCCTCTATGGGGCGGGGGCTTTTAACGGGATCCTGTTTATGAACAGCAAGAGTCCTTTCGACTTCCAGGGCATCAGCGCCTATTTCAAGACCGGCTTTACCCAACAGGACGCCGCAGGGACGAACCCGTATTACGATTTTGGCGTCCGGGCGGCCCATGCCTTCAGCGATAAGCTGGCCATCAAGGCCAATTTCTCTTTCCTCCAGGGGGAAGACTGGCACGCCAATGACGCCCAGGACCTCCTGCGACCCGGGGCAGACCGGACAAACCCCGCCTACGATGGCCTGAACGTCTATGGGGACGAGGTGAGCACCCTGCTCAATTTCGATGCCCTTGCAGGCCTTCCATCCGGCACTGTGGGTGCTACCACAGTCAGCCGTACCGGCTATGCCGAAGGGGAACTGCTCAATTACGGGGCCCAAAGCGTGAAGACGGATTTTTCCATCTACTACCGGCCCTTTGCCAATGATTTTGAAATCATCTACAACGGCCGCGTGGGGCGTGGAAACACCATCTACCAGGGGGCCAACCGGTATGCCATCCGCGATTTCACGCTGCAGCAGCACCGCCTGGAGTTCCGCAACAACAACTTCTTCGTCAGGGGGTACATTACCTCCGAGAACGCCGGGAACTCTTACGACACCCGGTTTGCCGCCATCAACATTAACCGGCAGTGGAAGTCCGACACCCAATGGTTTACGGAATACGCCCAGACCTTTATCGGGGCCCGTTTGGGAGTCGGCACCGGGGTGCAGCTCGATGAGGATGCCGCCCACGCCGTGGCCCGGCAGGTTGCCGATTCGGGCCGGTTGGTCCCGGGGACCCCGGAATTCCAACGGGCGTTCAACCAGGTGACCAGCGACGGGGACCTGACCACGGGGGCCAAGTTCATCGACAACACCAAGTTCCGCCATGTGGATGCCAATTACAACTTTTCTCACCTGACCTCCGATTTTGCGGACATCATGATCGGCGGCTCCTTCAGGGAATATGAGCTGAATTCCAGCGGTACCATCTTCACGGATTTCGATGGCCCGATTACATACAATGAATACGGGGCTTACCTGCAGGTGCAAAAGAAATTCCTCGATGACCGCCTGAAATTCACCGGGTCGGTGCGGTACGACAAGAATGAGTTCTTTGATGGCTTCTTTTCCCCCAGGGCCTCCCTATTGGCCACCCTGGGCAAGGAGCGCAACCATAATATCCGCGTCTCCGTACAGCAGGGGTTCCGCAACCCGACCACCCAGGACCTGTTTATCGGGCTGAATGCCGGCCGTGCCATCCTGGTGGGGTCTGCCCCCGACAACCTGGACCGCGACGTGCGTACCTTTGACCTGAGTGCTGGAGGACAGACCCTTACCGGAAATGCCACTGCGACTGTCGTCGGGCGTCAGGCCTATGAAAACGCCTTCTCCCTGAACTCCGTACAGCGGGGTGCCCCCCAGGCCGTGGAAACCGCGTTGGTGGAGCCTGAGGAAATTACGGCCTTTGAACTCGGGTACCGCGCCCAGATCGGGAAGGTGGCCATAGACCTTAGCGGGTACTACAACCAGTATAATAATTTCATCTCCAACACCAACGTTGTGGTACCTTTCTATGGGACTGCAGGCGACAACACCCTGTCGTTGCTCGCCCTTCAGAACAGCGATTTCTTCGTCTACCAGACCTATACCAACTCCCTGGCTGAGATCGAGTCTTACGGCGCCACCATCGGGTTGGACGCCAAGGTTTTCGGGAATTTTGACTTTGGGGTGAACTACACCTATGCCGACCTGGATTTCGACCAGGCTGCCTTCCCTGATTTCCGCACCAATTTCAACACCCCGAACCATAAGGTGAAGGCCTCTTTCGGGAATACGGAGTTGTTCAAGAATTTTGGGTTTAACATCAATTACCGCTGGAGCGACACCTACTTCTGGCAGGCCACTTTTGCCGATGGGCAGATCCCGTCGTTCTCCGTGCTGGATGCCCAGGTGAACTACGCGGTGCCCAGCCTCAAATCGATCTTCAAACTGGGGGGGTCCAACATCCTGGGGCAGGAATACTTTTCCGCCATCGGTACCGGGGCCGTAGGATCGATATTCTATGTCTCCTGGACGGTGAATCCCTGAGGGGATCAGTAAAAAGAAAAACGCCGGTTCTGCCGGCGTTTTTTTTATGCAAAAAGGGGTCTTTTCCGTTCCGATTTATGGAGGAATAGTATATCTTTGCAGCCGAAAAAACAGCGCCTAAACCCTTTAGTGAAATTACAGCACCATGGCAAAACAATCAGGTAAAGTATCCCAAATCATCGGACCGGTAATCGACGTTGAATTCCCTTCCGGGGCTGAGCTGCCCAGAATTTATGACTCCCTCGAAATCAATCGGGAAGACGGATCTGTACTGGTCCTGGAGGTTCAGTCGCATATCGGGGAGAACGCCGTGAGGGCGATTTCCATGGACTCTACCGATGGTCTGAGCAGGGGCACGGAAGTACAATCTACCGGGGCTGCGATACAGATGCCGATTGGGGAGGCCGTTTACGGAAGGCTTTTCAACGTGATCGGCGATGCCATTGACGGCCTTGGGAACCTTCCCAAAGCCGGAGACAACGGACTGCCGATCCACCGGGAGGCGCCGAAATTCGAGGACCTTTCTACCTCCACCGAAGTCCTTTTTACAGGGATCAAGGTTATTGACCTGATCGAACCTTATGCCAAGGGTGGAAAAATTGGCCTCTTCGGGGGAGCCGGGGTTGGAAAGACGGTCCTTATACAGGAACTGATCAACAACATCGCCAAAGGCCACGGCGGATTGTCGGTGTTTGCCGGGGTAGGGGAGCGCACCCGTGAGGGGAACGACCTGCTGCGGGAAATGCTGGAATCCGGGATCATCAAATACGGGGACGCCTTTATGCACTCCATGGAAGAAGGCGGCTGGGACCTGAGCAAGGTCGACAAGGCGACCCTTAAGGAATCCAAGGCAACCTTCGTCTTCGGGCAGATGAACGAGCCCCCCGGGGCCCGTGCCCGGGTGGCGCTTTCAGGCCTTACTATTGCCGAGTACTTCCGCGACGGGGCCGGGGACGGCCAGGGCAAGGACGTACTGTTTTTCGTAGACAATATTTTCCGCTTTACCCAGGCGGGTTCTGAGGTTTCCGCCCTTTTGGGGAGGATGCCTTCAGCGGTGGGGTACCAACCCACCCTGGCCACTGAAATGGGGGCCATGCAGGAACGCATCACCTCCACCAAGCGCGGTTCCATTACCTCCGTACAGGCCGTTTACGTGCCTGCGGATGACCTTACCGACCCTGCTCCTGCCACGACCTTTGCCCACCTCGATGCCACCACGGTACTCTCCCGTAAAATTGCAGAGTTGGGGATCTACCCGGCTGTGGACCCGTTGGATTCCACTTCCCGCATCCTTACTGCGGAAATCCTCGGGAAGGAGCACTATGGTTGTGCCCAACGCGTAAAGGAGCTGCTGCAGCGCTACAAGGAATTGCAGGATATCATCGCCATCCTCGGGATGGAAGAGCTCTCTGAGGAAGACAAACTCGCCGTGGGGCGCGCCCGTAGGGTGCAGCGCTTCCTGTCGCAGCCCTTCCATGTCGCCGAGCAGTTTACCGGGATCCCGGGGGTATTCGTGGATATCAAGGATACCATCAAGGGCTTTAACATGATTATGGACGGCGAGCTCGACCACCTTCCCGAATCGGCCTTCAACCTTAAGGGGACCATTGAAGAAGCGATCGAAGCCGGGGAGAAAATGCTGGCCGAAGCCTAAGGGATCAGACAGCAGGCATTTGGCAGGGAGAAGCGATAAGAAGCAAAACCCGGTCTCATTTAAAAAGCAAAGCGCATGTATTTAGAAATCGTATCCCCTGAAGCGACCCTGTTTGCCGGGGAAGTGACCTCGGTTACCGTGCCGGGGGTGAATGGGGAATTCCAGATGATGCTCGACCACGCCCCTATCGTTTCCCTCCTGCAGGCAGGGGAGGTTAAGATCGCAGGCAACATCGAAATCGAAGAGGAATTCCAGGGCAGGTTTACGAAATCCCCTGAAGGAAAAACGGTGCTGAAAATCAACAGCGGTACCGTGGAATTGCAAAATAACCGAATCATCGTCCTCGCCGATTAAGGTTCCGACGGATACCTTTTTGAAAACCCGCAACCCAGGTTGCGGGTTTTTTTTATTCCCACAGGACGATGTCCCACACCTGTGCTTCTCCCTGGCGTTGCGGGCCGGTACTGGACGCTCAAAACAGACTGTGTTGGGATTGGATGGTCCGTAAAGTACTTTAAAATCGGGGAAGTTGTATTTTTATCCTATGGAAGGATTTCCCCGAAGGTTGGAAGCCAGGCTTGAAAAGCGCCTCCGCGAAGGGGCGTTTCGGCAGCTGTATCCCCCGAATGACCGGGTGGATTTTTCGTCCAACGATTACCTGGGGTACGCCCGCAGCGCAAAACAACCCGAAAGCAGCCTCCCGCCAGGGAGCACCGGATCGCGACTGATCAGCGGTAACCACGGCCTTTACCCGCAGGCCGAAAAGGTCATTGCGGAGTTCCACCGGGCGGAATCTGCCCTGATCTACAATTCCGGGTACGATGCCAACGTGGGCCTGCTGTCGTGCCTGCTGCAGCGCAATGACTGCATTTTCTACGATCAGAGCGTGCATGCCAGTATCCGCGATGGCATTGCCCTGGGTAAGGGCAGGGCATTCAAATTCAGCCACAACAGCCTCTCTTCCCTGAAGAAAAAGGTGGGCGCTGTCTTACCGATGGGCAGGAAGAACGGCATTGAGGTTTATGTCATTACCGAGTCGGTTTTTTCCATGGAAGGGGACGGGCCCGATCTGGAGGCCTTTAGCAGCTACTGCCGGGAAATGGGCTTCCACCTTATTGTGGATGAGGCCCATGCGGCGGGCGTCCTGGGCCCCGGGGGACGGGGGGGAGTGGTGGCCCGGGGGTGCGAAGATGCGGTTTTTGCCCGGGTGGTAACCTTTGGAAAGGCCCTCGGATGCCATGGGGCTGCCGTATTGGGTAGCCATCGGCTCAGGGAATACCAGATCAACTTCAGCCGTAGCCTCATCTATACCACGGCATTGCCTCCCGAAAGTTTGCAGGCCCTGTTGAAAGCCTATGAATGGCTTGATAGCCCGGCAGGCGAGGAGGCACGTGACAGGCTCCTCCGGTTGTGCTCCCTGTTCCGCGATACGGCGGAAGCACTGGGGCTTGGGCCTTTTTTCAGAAACGCCATGGGACCCATACAGTGCTGCGAGGCCGGGGGCAACCTCAGGGTGAAGTCCCTGGCCCTGACCCTGCAGGAGGCCGGGTTTGAGGTAAAACCCATCCTCTCCCCAACCGTGGAGGCCGGCCGGGAATGCCTCCGCTTCAGCCTGCATGCCTTCAATACCGACCCCCAGGTCAGGGAAGTTTTGACTATCTTGGCCCAGGCCCTGAAAAAGGAAACCCATGGGGAATAAAACCACCTACCATCTCGTGGATGCCTTTGATTACGTTACCGATGCCGAGTTGCTCAAGGCAAAACTCGAATCGGAAGGTATCCAGGTTTTTCTCAAGGACGCCAATATTTTACAGGCCGACCCCTTTATCGCTTCCGCCATAGGTGGGGTCAAGGTGATGGTCTTCCAGGAAGACCGGGAAAAGGCAGAGGAAATCTATAACGCGATTCGGGCCTATGCGCGCCAGGCCGATGGGAGCCCCGTGGTATGCCCGAACTGCAAGGCGGCCAGGAGTATCCGCTATTCGGACCGCAGGAATTTCTGGAACCGGCTTTTTCCGTTCCTGGAACCCATGAAATACCGGTGTTTGAATTGCAATATGATCACCAGGAGATAAACCGATGGAACGCATCTTCGTCACAGGGATTTCTACAGAAGTGGGAAAAACCATGGCTTCGGCTATTTTGGTGGAGGCCCTGCAGGCCGACTACTGGAAACCAGTACAGGCCGGAGACCTGGAATTTTCCGACAGCGACAAGGTCAGGGCCCTGATCAGCAACCCCCATTCCGTGATCCACCCCAATGCCTATGCGCTGAAAACCCCGATGAGCCCCCATGCGGCTGCGGAGCGCGACGGTATCCGCATCGCCCTTGACCAGATCACCGCCCCGGCGACCGACAACACCCTGGTCATTGAAGGGGCCGGGGGCCTTTTGGTTCCCCTGAACGATACCGATACCATCCTCGACCTGATCCGCCCCGGGTACCACGTGGTGGTGGTTTCCCGGCATTACCTGGGGAGTATTAACCATACCCTGCTCACCCTGGAGTGTTTACGACTAAAGGGCTTCGAACCTTTCCTGCTGTACAGCGGCGACCGCCACCCGTCCACGGAATCCATCATCGAATCGAAAACCGGGGCCCGTGTCCTGGGCCGGATAGGGGAACAGGAGGCCTTTACCCGGGAAGTGGTCCTGGAAGAGGCCAAACGGCTGCGACCCGTCCTTCGGGGCTACCACCTTTTGTAAAGCACGGCATCGCCGATAAGGGTATCCTTCCGGTAGTGTGCGTTCAGGTAATTTTCGAGATAGGCGTTTTCCCGCATAAACTTTTTGTCAAAAGCAGGTTTCTTCGCGCGCGTTACCACCAAAGCCGGCCGGAGGGTCCCCAGGAGGTAGTGGAGTTCTTCAAGCGAGGTGGTCCGTCCCTGGTGCAGGAAAGGAAACAGGGCCGGGCGGCAGATGTTGCTGGGGTGCGTGGCAGCTTTGGATGGGGGTTCCTGGCCCAGGAACCAGTACCCGATATGGTACTCCAGGAAGAGGACCTGCGGGGAATCGCCATAGCGGGATTGGATATAGTGCGGCACGGCCACTCCCTCCCCGTTGTAGAACTGCCCGGTTTTGTGGTAGTGCCGGGCAAGGCGGCCGTATTCCAGATAGCTTTCCACCGGCAATAGCAGGATGAGGATCGGGAGGCCCGCGACCCACCCCCGGACGACTGCAGGCCACTTCACTTCCAGCAAGCCAAAGAAAACGACCAGGCATAGCGGATAATATTGCAACAGGTAATGGCCGTTTAATTTCCCCCCGGCCCAGAAGGCCGCCACAATGCCCAAAAGGCTGGCCAACACCAGGTCAAAGCCCGGCCGGAACTGGTCGCGGGTCTTCCAGCCGGCCCACAGGACCAGGAGGCTGCCCGCGTAGAACGGGAGGTATTTCCAGGGGAACCCGCCCCGGCTCGTGGAATAGGCCAGGGGGGCTTCCACCATGGCTTCCCACCAGAGCATGCCCTTCCCCCCGATCCAGTAGGGCAAAAAGGAGGCGAAGATTATCAGCATTCCCCCGAGAACCAGGCACCCCAGGGAAAGGAGGGGCAAACGGGGTTTTCGGGAAAGGAAAGTGGCCAGGAGGTAGCCCCCGAGGACTACCACGGCGACCAGCAGGTTGGTTTTGCAAAGCACGGCCAGGCCAAAGCCTGCGCCGGCCGCCAGGCTGGCCAACGGCCCCCTGTGCCGGAGCAGGAGAAAGAGGGAGGGGAGCAGGAACAGCAGGCTGAGGTGTTCCGACATGACGCCCTGTACGCTGTTGAAAAGGCTCATCAGGAAGGCGGTGGCCCACCCGGCCAGCAACCCGACTTTCCTGCCCCCGGCCTGTTCCCCGATCAGGTAGGTGGCTATGGCGATGCCGGCTACTGCGGCTGCGCCCATGAGCCGGATGGCCACCAGGCTTTTTCCAAAAATACTAATGGGGATGGCGAAGAGGAGGAAAAGGAAAGGGGGTTTGAGGTCCCACAATTCCGTGTAGGGGAGGTTACCGTCCACCAGGGATTGGGCCACCAGGATAAAGGTGCTTTCGTCCCGGTCGATATAATCCCTGAAGAAAAAGGGAAGCCGGATCAGCAGGGTGAACAGGGCGATGGCGCCGAAATGAAACCAGGCCTTCCCCTTAAGGACCCGATCATGCATTCGGGTAACCCACCTGTTTCGCATAGGGGCAATGGAGTTAATTTCTCATCTTTGCAAGGTATAAAAACCGCCACGGATAAAGAACCTGATTTTGGAAAGCCTTTCGCAACGGGACCGGAAGTATATTTGGCACCCCCTTACCCAGCACAAGACCCACCCGGGAGTGATCGGGATCAAAAAGGCGGAAGGGGTATACCTCTACGACGAGCAGGGGAAAGGCTATATCGATGGGATTTCTTCCTGGTATACCGCAGTGTACGGCCATTGCAACCCGTTTATCACCGGGCGGGTGGCCCGGCAAATGGAACAGCTCGACCAGGTGGTCTTCAGCGGGTTTACCCATGAACCGGCGGTATCCCTTTCGGAAAAGCTCATCCCTTTGCTTCCCGGGAACCAGGCCAGGCTTTTTTTCTCCGACAACGGCTCCACCGCCGTGGAGGTGGCCATCAAGATGGCCCTGCAATACCATTTCAACCGGGGTGATAAGCGCAAGATGCTGCTGGCTTTTGAGGAAGGGTTCCACGGCGATACCTTCGGGGCAATGTCCGTCTCCGGGCTCTCGGTGTACAACGGCCCTTTTGCCGATTTCAGCCTGGAGGTGAGGCGGATCCCGGTCCCCGACCAGGAAGAGCCCACGGCCCTGCTGGCCCGTCTTGAAGCGCTCCTCGAAACGGAATCGGTGGCCGCGTTCGTGTATGAGCCCCTGGTGCAGGGGGCAGCGGCCATGAAGATGCATAACGCCGCAGGGCTCGACCGCATCCTGGGCTACCTCAGGGAAAAAGGCGTGCTGCTGATTGCCGACGAGGTGATGACCGGTTTTGGCAAGACGGGCACCCATTTTGCCTCCGCCCAACTAAAGACCCTTCCCGATATCCTCTGCCTTTCCAAGGCCCTTACGGCCGGGCTCCTGCCCATGGCCATTACCAGTTGTACCGCGGCGGTTTTCGACGCCTTCTATGGGGATGACCTTTCCCTGGGGTTTTTCCACGGGCATACCTATACGGCAAACCCCCTGGCCTGTGCTGCGGCCCTGGCCGGACTCGAATTACTCGTTTCGGATCCGATCCGGGAGGGGATCCGGCATATTGAAGCCTCCCACAGGGAATTCCTGGGGCGCATTGCAGGGCACCCGGGGGTTTTGGCATCCCGCCAGTGCGGGGTGATCCTGGCCCTCGACCTGGATGCCCCCGGCCCCCGGTACGGGGCCTTCAGGGACCGGGCCATGCAATTCTTCTTGGAGCGCGGGGTTTATCTCAGGCCCCTGGGGAATACGGTCTACCTCTTGCCGCCCTATGTGATCCGCCAGGAAGAACTCCAAACGATTTACGGGGCCATAGAGGCCCTGCTCGAACACCACACGGCATAACCTGAAATGGCCTCAGAACCGGTTTCCCTTGTATCTATTGCATCCCTGTCGGCCCTGGGCCTGGGACCGGCGGAGGCGTGGGCCGCGTATTCCCGGACCCCTTCCCATGCACTCAGCCGCCTGGAAGATGGGGCGGGCGGGGAGGTTTACGGCGGAAGGATCCCGGAAACTGCACGGGACCATGTCAGGGAAATACGGGAATCCCGGTCTGCCTATAGCGACCTCGACCCCACTGTGATCTATGCCATTGCCACCAGCCGCCTGGCCGTAAAGCTGGCCGGTTGGGAAAGGGGTTCCCGCTTCGGGGTGAACCTGGGGTCTTCCAGGGGAGCCACGGAAACCTTTGAGCACTACCACGGGGAATTCCTGGAGTCCGGGAAGGTGGGCAGCCATGCTTCCCCGGGCACAACCCTGGGCAATATCGCCTCCTGGGTAGCGCAGGACCTCGGTACCCGGGGCCCCGAGATCTCCCATTCCATTACCTGTTCCACCGCCCTGCACGCGGTCTTGAACGGGGTGGCCTGGATCCGGGCCGGCCTGGAAGACCGGTTCCTGGCCGGGGGCAGCGAGGCCCCCCTGACCCCGTTTACCATTGCCCAGATGCGCGCCCTGAAAATCTACAGTCGGGAATCGGGGGAATATCCCTCCCGGGCCCTGGACCTCGAAAAAACCAATAACAGCATGGTCCTTGGGGAAGGCGCCGGGGTGGCATGCCTGGAAAAGGGGGTGAAGCCAGGGGCCCTGGCCTTGATTTCGGGCCTGGGCTACGCCACCGAAGACCTGACCAGTGCGGTATCCCTGAGCCGGGAGGCGGATTGCCTGCAACGCGCCATGAGCATGGCCCTTGCCGGGTGCGACCCCGGGGACGTTGACGCCCTGGTGCTGCATGCCCCCGGAACCCTCAGGGGCGATCGGGCGGAATACCGGGCGGTCCAGCGGGTGTTTGGGCAGCGGCTCCCGGCCCTGACGACCAACAAATGGAAGCTCGGGCATACCCTGGGGGCCTCCGGCCTGCTCAGCCTCGAGTTGGCTGTGCTGATGCTGCAACACCAAAGCTTTGTTGCAGTTCCGTTTGTGCAGGGTATCCGGCCCCCGGGCCGGCTCAGAAAAATCCTGGTCAATGCCGTCGGGTTCGGCGGGAACGCGGTGAGCCTCCTGGTGGAGCGGCCACCCCGTGGGGCTGGAGCACCGGTTGCCGGTTAACGGCCAATAGGCTATTTTTGGAACTTAGTGCAAACACCGGAACCCGGGACCGGAATCGATCCCGGCAGCGGCTAAAAGAATTGGAATGAACGACATCAGGCATACCTGGACCCGGGAGGAGATCATGGAGGTTTATAACAAGCCAATCATGGAGTTGCTGTATGAAGCAGCCTCGGTCCACCGGGCGTACCACGACCCCAATACGGTACAGGTTTCCACCCTGATTTCCATTAAAACCGGGGGGTGTCCCGAAGATTGCGGGTACTGCCCGCAGGCAGCGCGTTACCATACCGATATTGAGGGCAACGACCTGATGACGGTGGCGCAGGTAAAGGCACAGGCCCTGCGCGCCCGCGCTGCCGGGAGTTCCAGGGTTTGCATGGGGGCCGCCTGGCGGAATGTGAAGGACGGCCCTGAGTTCGACCAGGTGCTGGAAATGGTCCGCACCATCAACAAACTCGATATGGAGGTATGCTGCACCCTGGGGATGCTTACCGAGAACCAGGCCCTGCGACTGGCGGAGGCAGGCCTCTATGCTTACAACCATAACCTGGATACCTCCGAAGATTACTACAAAGATGTGATTTCCACCCGGGCCTATGAGGACCGCCTCGAAACCATCGGGAATGTCCGCAAAACCAATGTTACGGTATGCAGCGGGGGGATCATCGGGATGGGGGAACGCCTCGAAGACCGCGCCGGGATGCTGGTTGCCCTGAGTTCCCTGAACCCACAGCCGGAATCGGTACCCATAAACGCCCTGGTAGCCGTGCCGGGAACCCCCCTGGAAGACCAGCAGCCCGTTTCCATATGGGAAATGGTGCGGATGGTGGCTACCACGCGGATAACCATGCCCCGGACCCAGGTGCGGCTCTCCGCCGGGCGGACCGGGATGAGCCGGGAAGGGCAGGCCCTCTGTTTTTTTGCCGGCGCCAATTCCATTTTCGCCGGCGATAAGTTGCTTACCACCCCGAACCCCGATGTGAATGAGGATATGGAGATGTTCCGGCAGCTCGGCCTGAAACCTCAGGAGCCCTTTGCCAAAGGGCCCAGGCCTGTTTCGGTGGAAGCGACAGAGGCCGTGCACCAAGCCCTGGGCGAAAAGCCCCGCTGGACCCGGCCCGGACATACCATCGAAAGGAACGAACAGGCGCGCTCCGGCAGGAGGGAATAAATGCCTGCACGGAGCAGATAGGGTACCGGGATGTTGGGGACGTTTCTTAAATTTATCGGCTAAATTCCACCCAAAAGTGAAGCTCGAAGAAGTAACCAGGGTAACTACTATTTCCAGGGAAGCCTTTTTGAATGATTTTTTCAGGCCTCAGCGGCCGGTGGTCATCGAAAATGCGATCAGTTCATGGCCCGCCTATTCCAAATGGAATCTGGATTACATGCAACAGGTGGCTGGCGACAAGGTCGTGCCCCTCTACGACGACCGGCCGGTGGACCATAAGGAAGGGTTCAACGAACCCCACGCCAGAATGCGCATGGACGATTACATCGACCTTTTAAAACGGGAGCCTACCCGGTACCGCATATTCCTCTGGAACGTCCTGAAAGAGGTACCCCGCCTGCAGGACGATTTTGAATTCCCCGATTTTGGCCTGAAACTGATGAAAGGCCTCCCCATGCTTTTTTTCGGGGGGAAGGATTCGTATACTTTCATGCACTACGATATCGATTTGGCCAATATTTTCCACTTCCACTTCGATGGGGTGAAGGAGTGCATCCTGTTTCCGCAATCGGAGAACAACGTGCTGTACAAGGTTCCTCATTCCCTGATTACCCACGAGGGCATAGACTTTTCCGACCCGGACCTCAATAAATGGCCCGCCCTCAGGAATGCCCGGGGGTTCAGGACGCGCCTGGGCCACGGGGAGGTCCTCTATATGCCGGAAGGGTACTGGCATTACATGCGGTATGTGACCCCGGGGTTTTCCATGAGCCTGCGGGCCATTGCACGAAATCCGGCGAATCTGGGCAAGGCGGTTTACAACCTGCTGGTGATGCGGAATTACGATAACCTGATGCGGCGGATTCGCGGGCAGCAGTGGATCGACTGGAAAAACCAGCAGGCCATCGCCCGGACGCATAAGATGCTTACCCCTTAGGTTTCCGGCCTGTTCCGGAATATGTTTTCTTTTCGTCCAACTCTTTTTCGGCCGTTAGGGATAGGATTCCTAAATTTGGATCGGACCCTGCAAGGAAGCCGACTTATGGAATTGATCCCCCTGGCCACAAAAAAAGATAAAAAGCGCTTCCTGGAGTTCCCGGTCTCCCTCTACAGGGGTAACCCGTACTGGATCCGGCCGCTGGATGCCGATATCGAAGCCGTTTTCGACCCGCGTGTAAACAAAACCTTCCAGGGCGGGGAATGTCAGCGGTGGCTGCTGCAGGAAGGGGACAAAATCATCGGGCGGATCGCAGCTTTTGTGATCCGTACCGGCGACCCGGGCGATAGCTCCGAGCCCCGGGGCGGGGTGGGTTTCTTTGAATGTGTCGACCGGCAGGAAGCGGCCAACGCCCTGTTTGACGGGGCCCGCGACTGGCTGAAACAGCAGGGGGCTACTTTTATGGATGGCCCGGTCAACTTTGGCAAGCGCGACAAATGGTGGGGCTTGCTTACCAAAGGTTACGAACTGGAACCCAATTACCAGTGCAACTTCAATTTCCCCTATTACCGGGAATTGTTTGAAGCGTATGGCTTTAAAACCTATTTCGAACAGTATACCTTTATCAAGCCGATCCACGAACCCCTCAGCTCCAGGCTTGAATACAAGGCAGGCAGGATTGCCGAAGACCCTTCGTATACCTTCGAGCATTTGCGTCTTTCCGAATTCGATAAATACGCCGCTGATATCATAAAGGTATACAACCAGGCCTGGAAGAAACACCAGGGGGTGGACCCCCTTACCCCGGACCAGGGGAAGGCCATGATGGCCCGGATCAAGCCGATTGTCGATGAAAAACTCATCTGGGTTGCCTATTACAAAGGGGATCCGGTAGCTATCTTCGTAAACCTCCCGGAGGTGAACCAAATCCTAAGGCACCTCAATGGCAGGTTGGGCTCGATGGGAAAGCTGAAATTCTTCTGGTTAAAAAAAACAGGCCGGATATCGCGGGTGCTCGGGATGGTTTTTGGCGTGGTCCCGGAGCACCAGGGGAAGGGGGTCGACGGGGCCATCATCCATGCCTGTGCCCGGGTCATCCGTACCCAGCGGCGCTACCAGACCATAGAATTGAGCGGGATCGGGGATTTCAACCCCAAAATGGTTTTAGTCGCCCGGCAGGTTGGGGGCCAGCTGGGCAAGGTCCACACCACCTACCGGTACCTGTTCGACCGGAACGCCCCTTTTGAGCGGATGAAGCCCATCCGCTGAGCCCTGCACTTCCTAGGCCTCTTCTTTCACTTCCCTGGGCGGCATGGTGCCGAATACCCGGTCCCAAAAGGTACTGGAGACGCCAAAAGCCTTGTCGGGGTACCGGTAGTGGTGGAGGCTGTGGTGCATCCAGAGCTTCCGAAAACGTTTGGGCGGACGCATCACGTGCGTGGCCCGGTGTACAAAGGAATACAGCAGGTATCCTGTGAAAAAGCCCGGGAAAAACCCAAAGGTGGTTTTGGGAATCCCAATGAGCAGGAAAACCAGGTAAAAGAAGCCAAACAAGATCCCTGCCATAAGCAGTCCCGGTACGGGGGGCATTAATAGGCGCTCTTTGTCCCTGGGGTACTCGTGGTGCGACCCGTGCATGATAAAGTGGAACCGCTGCGACCATTTGGCTTCGGAAACCCAGTGGAAGAGGTACCGGTGGAGCAGGTATTCGGCCAGGGTCCAGGACAGGAGCCCTACGGCAAAGAGGCCGGCAAGGCCCAAGGCCTCCAGGCCGACCCTGAACCGCGCCAGGGCCAGCAACCCGATGATGACGCCCCCGTAGACAATGACGTTTTGTGTGGGGTTGGTTTTGGTTAGTCGCTCCAGGAAGGGGTTCCTGAAAATTTGCGCCTGTCCGTGCTGGAATTCCGTAGTTACTTTTGGTTTCATTTCCCCGCGATTTTGTCAAGAAAAGATACAAAATTATTCGAAATCAGGTAGGGGACGACATTCAGGGGTTCCCCCCAAGTTCGCGCAATTTGTCGTAGATCAACTCCATTTCCCAGCCGCGGTACAGGAGGTAGTCGGCAAATTTGCGTTTTCGTTTCTGAAGGTCCGGTTCCCGGGCCAGTTGGTCCCAGCGGGAGGTTGCAAGGGCATCGAAAGCCCGGAGGTATTCCTGTTCCGGAATTTCCTCCAGGGCCTTTTGGATCAGGTATCCTGACAGGTTGCGCTGTTCGAGCTCTTTCCTGATCCTGACACGGCCCCAGCGCTTCTGTCGGAATTTACCCCTGGAAAACGCAAGGGCGAAGCGCTCCTCGCTCAGGAAACCCGACTCGATCAGCCGGACCACAATGGTGTCTATGGCATCCGGGATCATCCGCATTTGCCTGAGCTTCTGCACCACTTCCTGATGGCTGCGTTCCTGGTAAGCGCAAAACCGTTCCATCCGTTTTTGGGCCTCGTCGAGGGTGAAGGATTTTTGTGGAAAAGCCATCCCGGAGGTTAGTTTTTTCTGAACCTGAGTTCAATGGCCTTCCCCCGGGCCGAAACCTCGAGGGTCCCTTTTTCCCACCTCGGCAGGGCATCCCCTTCGAGGATTTCCAAACTCCCTTCGGCTGCCGCTCCGAGGTGGAACAGCAGGGTCCAGTCTTCCCTGGCCTGTGTCACCCGCAGGCGAATGACGCCCCCGGGATCGTTCCCGTAAAATACCGATATCCGGTTATCGCCAATCGCTACGTCCTCCAGGGAGGCATTCCCCCAGGAAGAAGGCATCTGCGGCCGGAGGTGTATGGTTTTACGGGAAGCCATGGGGTCGACCCCGAAGAATTGCCGGATGATGGGGACCGCAAAACTATAGCTGTTCCAGGCCTGGGCGATCATGCCGTAGTCCGGGGAGACCTCGTACATGCTCCCGGGGAAGGCATAACTAAAGCTGCGGGTCATGCGTTTGAGGTAATCCAGGGCCCGGTCGGGCCTTCCGTAATTGTTTTCGGCCACGGCCTGTACCCCGGTGGGAAGGGTCATCACCGCCCCGGTGTAGGAAAACACGGAGCTCCCCTGGAAGGACCCCTGGTCCTCACCGGCAGTTTCGTCCCGGTCAATACCCGTGACGAACATCCCGAAGGGGTTGGTAAAGTTCCGGGCCGTTTCCAGGGCGGCCAGGGCCTTGTCCCGGTCGGCAACCCCCATTTCCATCGGGGTGTTTACCACCCAATTGTGGTGTACCACAAATGGCCTTGGCCGGGGGTCCGGGGTTTGCAGGATTTGGTTTCGGGTCTGCTCCAGTTCCTTTACCGCCCAGGGTTTGCCCAGGGTATCGGCCCGGACCACGGCGTCTTCGATAAGCCGAAGGGCCTGTTGGTCGGTCCCGATAAAGTCGGCATAGGAACGGAATGGGGCTGACCAGAAGTCCCGGTTGATGCGGGCCCTGAGGGTGTCGGCCTGCAGGGCATAGGCCCGGGCCAGTTCGGTTTCCCCCAGCTCCTCCGCCATCAGGGCGGCATGGGAAAAGGCCGCCTGGGTATAGGAGGCCACGTCGATCATTTCGCTGTCGAGGCCGTGGATTTCCATCATCCCGAAACCGTCCGGAAACCCGTTTCCATCCCGGTCATTTTCATCCATCAGCCATTGGAGGCCCTTTTTTACGGTGGGGAAGTAGCGCTGCAGGAAGTCGCGGTTGCCATCCCACTTATACACCTGCCAGACCAGGGTCGCAAACTGGGGGGTTTCATTGATATTCCCCGGGTTAAAGACCGCCCCGTTGGTCGACATTTCGTGGAGGATCCGCCCATTTCCGTTGACGGCATCGGAAACACTGTCGAGCAGGCGGATGGTTTCATAGACAATTTCGCGTTGCCCCAGTGCAAGGTACCCCTGAAGGGCATATTCGCTGTCGACCCCGAACCACCAGGGATAGTCGGGGATCCCGGCCCCGATCCCCCTGCCGATTTCCGGCACGTCGCGGATCAGCCAGTCGCAATTGTACTTCAGCCATTCAAAGGTTTGGTTCAGGGCGCTGTCGGGTGTGGTGAGCCCCGACCGGGCGGCAAGCCCTGCGTAGCGGTCCCGTTTGGCCTCCAGGTACCCGTAGGCCTGCTTAAGGAGGTCTGTAAAAGTGGCTTTGGCTTCCGCTTCAGAAGTATAGGACCCTGCAATGGCAAAGCGGATGGTTTTTTCGCCTCCCGGGGGAAGGACCAGGGCATAGGTAAGGGCCGAAAGGACCCCATTCCCTTTTTGGCCTTGCGGCAGCCATTGCTGCGGTACCGGTCCGCCCCCCGGGTTTTTGGCCGGGTGGTCGGAGCCAAAGGCCACGAACCAGGGGTTGAGCGAATCTTTGACCACCCAGGCCCCGAGGGCCCTGTCGAAGGCGGCCTGGTCTTTGCCGTCGGCCATGCCGGTGCGTTCCCCCAACCAGGTAGGGCGAAGATCGGCCTGGCCGAGAAATCCGAACTCAAGGGGTATTTCCTCCCGGGTGGTGTTTCGGAGGACGAACTCCACCACCAGGCCCTCCTTCCCGTCGGGCACAAACTGCCATCGCTCCGCCTCCAGGCCCAGGGAGTCGAGCGAATAGTCGTGGCGCCCGGCCATGGGGTAATTCACAAACCTGCGGGCCCCTGAAAGGGGATGGGTAGTGCCATCGACCGTCAGGAAGGCCGTAAACCCATCCATCAGCTTTATGGGGTGGTTCCAGACCCCCCCCATTTCCCCTTTGATATGCCATCCGAGGTCGGGAAAACTGCCGTCCTGGTGGCCTACCATATACACCCGGTCCCCGGCGGTGAGGAAAGGGCTTTGGAGGTATTCCTTTTTCCCTTCAATCGAGGGAGCGCCTTTAAGGAGGCTGCCAAAGGAGGTGTCAGGCACCTGAGGGCTGTCCTGGCAGGAAAACAGCAGGATGACGCCCAGGGCAATCGGGTACGGGGTTGGGAATTTCATGACGGGACAGGGGGTTAGACCATTACCAATCCTAAAAATACGGATTTGACCGGACACTTCAGAAAAGGCCGCTGGCAGGGGGCCAAAAAAAAACAGCCCCCTTCAGGAGGCTGTTTTGTGTTATTCCAGCGGATTGCCCTCCCGGTCCGTGAACCGGTACTCGAGGTAGGTATAGGCATCCCTGGGTTGGATTTTGATCCATTTCTTGTGTTCCAGGTACCACTTGGAACGAATGGACGGGAATCCTTTGGTAAGGTATGCGGCAATAAAAGGGTGTGCATTCAGGGTAATGCTCTTATCCCGACCGCCCGATTTCAGGATCTGTTCCAGGTCGTAACTGATTTTTTCAATCAGCATGATAGGAGCCTCCACTTCCTGTCCGTTGCCGCTGGGGTTGGCTTCTGAGGTTTTGATGTTCACCTCGGGGCGCACCCTCTGGCGGGTAATCTGAACCAGGCCAAACTTACTTGGGGGCAGGATTTTGTGCTTCGCACGGTCGTCCTCCATTTCGTCGCGCAGGCGGTTGAACAACTTCTTCCGGTGCTCCGGTCGCGCCATGTCGATAAAGTCGATGACGATTATGCCCCCCATGTCGCGGAGGCGCAATTGCCGGGCGATTTCCGTGGCGGCGAGGAGGTTGACCTCCAGGGCCGTATCTTCCTGGGTCCGGGCTTTGTTGGACCGGTTTCCGCTGTTCACATCAATCACGTGCAGGGCTTCCGTATGTTCGATCACCAGGTAGGCCCCCTTGCTCATGGAGGCTGTCCGTCCGAAGGAGGCTTTGATCTGCCGTTCAATCCCGAACTTTTCAAAAATCGGGACGTTGGCTGTGTAATACTTTACAATGGATTCCTTTTCAGGGGCAATTTCGTGTACATAATCCCTGATCTGGTTGTAAAGCGTTTCGTCGTCCACATAAATCCCGGTGAACGTATCGTTGAACACGTCCCGCAATATGGATGAGGCGCGATTCAATTCCACCAACACCTTCGAGGGGGTGGGTGCCTGTTGCAATTTCTTGCACATCGACGTCCATTTGGACATCAGATTTTCAAGATCCTTATCTAATTCGGCTACTTTTTTGCCTTCAGCGACCGTCCGGATGATTACGCCAAACCCCTTGGGCTTGATGCTCTGGACCAAACGTTTCAGCCGGTCCTTTTCCTCTTTGCTGGGAATCTTCTGGGAAACGGAAACGCGGTCCGAGAAGGGAACCATCACCAGGTACCTCCCGGCAATGGACAGCTCTGAGCTGATCCGGGGTCCTTTGGTGGAAATGGGCTCCTTGACAATTTGTACCAGCATGGACTGGTTCGGCTTCACAACATCCTTGATGTTGCCATTTTTGTCGATGTCTTGTTCAACCGGGAAATTTTTAAGGGAGTAATCCCTCAACTTGCCGGAGCGCACCATTTTTATAAACTTAAGCATGCTGCCCAGCTGTGGCCCGAGGTCGTGGTAGTGCAAAAAGGCGTCCTTTTCGTACCCCACGTCTACAAAGGCTGCGTTGAGCCCGGGAACCGGTTTTCGGATTTTAGCGACCAGGATGTCTCCCACATTGAAATTGTGGTCGTTTTCATCCTTGTGGAGCTCTATGAGCCTTCCATCTTTGAGTAAGGCAAAATCGACGGAATCAGGTCTGGATCTTACGATTAATTCTCTATTCACCTGATTTGATTTAGTTCCACTTTCCGTAGAAAATGAAAAGATTAAACAATATAAGTATACAGGTTGTATCGTAAACCCGTCGAAATCCTCGTAGGAATTTCTATGTCAATGAACGTATAGAAAAAAGGAAAAAGTAGTTGTTGGAACTACTTTTTCTTGTGTCGGTTAGCTCTCCTTCTCTTTTTGCGTTTGTGGGTCGCTACCTTATGTCTTTTTCTTTTTTTACCACTCGGCATAGCTCAGTTTTAACGGTTACTATTTAACCTGCACGTTGCTCTTCACTCCTTCGACAAACACCTTGGCAGGTTTAAAGGCCGGAATATTGTGAGCAGGTATTTTGATGGTCGTGTTCTTGGAAATGTTCCTTCCTGTCTTTTCAGCACGGGTTTTGATGATAAAACTGCCAAAGCCCCTAAGATATACATTGTCGCCATTTTCCAAAGAGGACTTTACTTCTTCCATAAAGCTCTCCACGGTAGCCTGTACATCTCCTTTTTCCATTCCCAGTTTCTCTGAGATCCTCGATACGATATCCGCTTTCGTCATTTTAAATTATCTGTAGGTTTCAGGGTTGCAAATATATAAATATTATTCAATTTTATTTCCTGCCCCTTCATTTTTAAGTCCTTAAATACCTTTAGTTTTGAAGCCCCGTTGAAGACCCATGGAATTTTCGGATGTAATTCTCGCCTGGTACCGCACCCATAAAAGGGAACTCCCCTGGAGAAATACCCGGGAGCCTTACCTTATCTGGCTCTCTGAAATCATGCTCCAGCAAACCAGGGTTGCGCAGGGGCTGCCCTACTTCCTGAAGTTTGTGGAGCGGTTTCCCACGGTGGAAGACCTCGCGGCGGCCCCCGGGGAAGAAGTACTGAAACTCTGGCAGGGCCTTGGGTACTATTCCCGGGCGCGGAACCTGCATGCCACGGCCAAAACCATTGCTACCGAATACCAGGGCCGTTTCCCAAACACCTATGAAGGCCTTCTTAAATTAAAAGGAATAGGGGCCTATACGGCGGCGGCGATCAGCTCCATTTGTTTCCAGGAGCCCAACCCGGTGGTGGACGGCAACGTGTACCGGGTACTCAGCCGGTTTTTTGGGGTGGACCTTCCCGTCAATGCCCCGGAGGGTACCCGGTATTTTGCAAACCTGGCCCGGGAGGTCATGGATGCGGAGCACATCGGGGATTACAACCAGGGCCTGATGGAATTTGGCGCCCTGCAATGCGTTCCCCGGAACCCGGATTGCACAGCCTGCCCCCTGAGTACGGGCTGTGAGGCATACCGAACGGGCAGGGTGGGCAAACTTCCCGTGAAGCTCCCGAAGAAAGGGGTGCTCATCAGGCATTTCAATTATTTGGTTCCGGTGGATCGGGAATTCCGGACCCTTCTTACCCGCCGAAGCGGACCCGGGATCTGGCAGGGGTTGTATGAGTTCCCCCTGGTGGAATCCGAAGGCCCCGTCCCCGACGACGGCATCGGGGACCTCCTTGCCGGTGCAAATCTGCCGGCGTTGCATGAGGCCACTTCAGTAGTGCGGTTCAACCCAAACCCCATTGTCCATAAACTCTCGCACCAGCACCTGTATGCAACCTTCTGGATCCTGCACCTTCCCGGATCCCTTGAAGGGGCGGTGCCCATTTCGCAAATGCATTCCTACCCGGTTCCCGTGCTGATTGCAAATTTCATGGAAACGGTTAAAAATTCGTACTTTTGACCGAAGGGAAAATCTATGAGCGGAACATTGAATAAAGTTATGCTGATCGGCCATCTGGGAGATGAGGTCAAGGTTCACTATTTTGAGGGCGGCAATTGTATCGGGCGTTTCCCGATCGCTACCAACGAGACCTACACCAATCGACAGACCGGGGAAAAGGTCACCAACACGGAATGGCACAATATCGTGGTGCGCAACAAAGCTGCGGAAATTTGTGAGAAATACCTCAGCAAGGGCGACCTGATTTATGTGGAAGGGCGCCTGAAAACCCGGCAATGGCAGGGCGAGGATGGGGTAACCCGGTACTCCACCGAGGTACAGGTTACAGACTTTACTTTCCTCTCCAACAAGGGGGGGGAAGAAACCAGGGGCGCTTCCCCGGCCCCCAATACGGGTGTCGGATCGGCTTCCCAGGGGCCGGCCCCCGGAAAAACACCCCCGCGGGCAGAGCCCCCGGAGGAAGAGGACGACCTGCCCTTTTAAGTAACCAAACACCAAGCCCTTGGACCCTGACCCCCTAAGCGCGCTTTTCTTCGGGATGGCCCCGGATGGCTACCTGATCCTGAAGTTTGCCCTGCTGGTGGCGATGTTGCTCTGTTCCGGCCTGATTTCCGGGGCGGAAGTTGCCTTTTTCGGCCTGTCGCAGACCGAGCTGAATGAAATCAAGGCTTCCGGCGAAGCCAAGGGCAAAGTCATCCACAACCTGCTTGACAAACCGAGGAAACTCCTGGCCACGGTCCTTATCGCCAACAACGCCATCAACATAGGGATTGTTCTGCTGTTGAATGACATTGGGGACACCCTTTTTGCAGGCATCGACCAGGTTTTCCTGGGGTTTTTACCCGCGCGCTTCCTGCTCGAAGTGGTGCTCGCGACCTTCCTGATCCTTTTGTTCGGGGAAATCCTGCCCAAGATCTATGCCAACCGGAACCGCCGCGCCTTTGCCCTGCGCATGACCTACCCCATCAGGGCGCTGGACATCGTTTTCACCCCATTGACAAGCCCCATGCGGCAGGGGAGCCTGCTGCTCTACAAATACCTGGGAAAGCAGAAGTCGAACCTCAGTGTAGACCACCTTTCGCAGGCCCTGGAGTTGACCTCCGAAGGCGATACCACCCGGGAGGAACAGAAGATCCTCCAGGGCATCGTCTCTTTTGGAAACACCGACACCAAACAGGTCATGCGCCCGCGGATCGACATTTTCGCCCTCAACGAATCGATGAAGTTCCCTGAGGTACTCGAAGAGATCCAGAAGAACGGTTATTCCCGCATCCCGGTGTACAGCGAAAACCTCGACAATGTGCTGGGGGTGTTGTACGTCAAGGACCTGCTTCCCTACCTCGACCGAAAGTCCTTTAACTGGGTGTCCCTGATCAGGGAGCCCTTCTTTGTACCCGAAAATAAAAAACTGGATGACCTCCTGCTGGAATTCCAAAACAAAAAAAACCACCTGGCCATTGTGGTGGACGAATTCGGGGGTACCTCCGGGATCGTCACCCTGGAAGACGTCATCGAGGAAATTGTGGGCGACATCAGCGATGAATTCGATGACGAGGACCTGGTGTATTCCAGGCTGGACGATTATAACTACGTTTTCGAGGGCAAGACCAACCTGAAGGATTTTTATAAGGTAATCCACCTGGAGGACCCTTCTGAGTTTGAAAGCCGGAAAGGCGAATCGGAAACGGTGGCAGGCTTTGTGCTTGAAATCGCCGGCGATTTCCCAAGGAAGGGGGAAAAAGTGCCTTTCAACGGGTACCAGTTTATGGTGGAAAGCATGGACCGGAAACGACTCAAACAAATAAAAGTTACCCTCCCCCATGAGAAATAGCCTCCTGCTTTTGGCGTGTTGCCTGGCCCTGGGCCTCCTGTGGTCCTGTAAGGACGACCCCCTGCCCAAACCCCGGGCCCTTTTGCGGCTGGAATATCCCCGGCCGGCGTATCGGCTGATGGAGGCTCCCTGCCCTTTTGAATTTGAGTATAACCAGATGGCCGTAGCCGAGGTGGGCGAAGGGTGCGACATGGTCCTGGATTATCGCCCCATGAAGGGCTCGGTTTACCTGACCTATAAGCCGGTGGAAGGAAACCTGAGGGAACTCCTTTCCGATGCGCAAAAACTGTCGTACCAGCACGTGGTAAAGGCCGACAACATTGTGGAACAGCCCTATGTGGACGAGCAGGAAAGGGTTTACGGCATGTTTTATGAAGTCCGGGGGGATGCGGCCTCCCAGTCGCAGTTTTACGTCACCGACAGTACCCGTCATTTTGTAACGGGATCGGTGTATTTCTACGCCAAGCCCAATTATGATTCCATCCTCCCGGCGGCTTCCTACCTTCAGCAGGATATCCGGCGCATCATGGAGACCATCCGCTGGAAATAAGTACCCTTTCAAAAGAACCCAGATGACCCAGTACACTGCAGAAGCCCTGGCTGAATGCCACCGAAAAATAGCCCCTTACATCCACCGGACCCCCGTGCTTCGCTCCCGGTTGCTCGATGAACTTTCCGGGGCCAGCCTGTTTTTCAAATGCGAGAATTTCCAGCGGGGCGGGTCCTATAAGATCCGGGGGGCCACCCATGCCCTCCTGGTAAAAATGCAGGAAGGGCCCGTCCCGGGCGTAGTTACCCATTCCTCCGGCAATTTTGCCCAGGCACTTTCGCTGGCTGCACGGAACCTCGGTATCCCCGCTTATATCGTGATGCCCCAAAACGCCCCGGAGGTCAAAAAGCAGGGGGTGCGGCAGTACGGGGGGCAGATTTTTGAGTGCGCCCCCACCCTGGAGGCCCGGGAAAAGGAAGCGGAACGCATCGGGCGCGAAACCGGGGCGGTATTCATCCATCCTTCAAATGACCCCTGGGTGATGCTGGGGCAGGGGACAGCCTGCAAGGAATTGCTGGAAGAGGCCGGAACCCTTGATTTCGCGGTAGCCCCTGTAGGAGGGGGCGGCCTCCTGGGGGGCACAGCCCTGGCTGCGGCTTTTTTTGGCGGGGCGTGTGAGCCCATTGGGGCCGAACCCCTGGCAGTGGACGATGCCTACCGCTCCCTGAGGGCCGGTAAGATTTTGGGAAACGCGACTACCGACACCATCGCCGACGGCCTCAAAACCGTTTTGGGCTCGTACACCTTCCCCGTAATCCAGGAGCATGTGAACACGATTGTCAGGGTTACCGAGGAGGAGATCGTCCAGGCCATGAGGCTGGTCTGGGAACGCATGAAAATCGTCATTGAACCTTCCAGCGCCGTAACCCTGGCAGCCGTCCTGAAGGAGCCTGCCCTGTTTCGGGGCAAGCGCACGGGCCTGCTGATCTCAGGCGGGAACGTGGACCTGGGGCGGTTGCCGTTCTAACGTGTAGGTTACTCCATGGGGATGCTGTCGCGCGCCCCGAGGAGTTCCCTGGCCCTGCGGATACTCCCCATCACCTGATCCTGCATGGCCCTTACCTTTACTTCTTCCTCGGCCAGCCAGGTTTCTTTTTCGGGGCTCAGTGCTTTCCCCTTCATGATTTCCTCGTGGTCAAAGCGTTCCCCAAAACCCTGCATCCAGTCCATCATGGAAGTGTGGGCCTTCTGGAGGTCCAGCATGGCTTTGCGATACGCCTGCCCCTGTTCCGTGCTGTCTGCCAGGGGCTTCAGGTCTGCCACCAGTTTGGAGATGGTGCTCATTTCCGGCATGACCGAATCGTGGATGGCCATTACCTGTTCCATCCGGGAGGGTTCCTTTTCCGCTTCCCGGCAGGAGGCCATAAAAAGTATGCCGGAGAGGATGCCCGTGAACAGGAGTATCCGTGAAAAATTCTGGGGGGAAAGGGTTTTCGCTTTCATGGTTTCTTATTCTATGCCAAATGTAGCAACTTTGCCCAAACTAACCCCGGGATGAGCGATACAAACCGACGCCTTTTCTACCTGGCCCTGCTATCCCTCATCTGGGGGAGTTCCTATATCCTCATCAAAAAGGGGCTCGAAGGCTTTTCGGCCACCCAGTTGTGGAGCGTCCGCGTCCTGATGGCCGGGCTGCTCCTGTTGGCCATCGGGGCCCGTTCCCTCCGGACCATCGGCAGGGCCCAATGGCCCTGGGTGGCCCTCAGCGGGGTGGTGGGCAGTTTTATCCCCATGTTCCTGTTTGCATGGGCCGAAACGGAGATCGACAGCAGCATCGCCTCCATCCTGAATTCCCTGGTACCCCTGTTTACCCTTTTCGTCGGCTACCTGCTCTTTCGCATTTCCTTTTCGGCAAACCAGCTGGCGGGGGTGCTGGTGGGGCTGTTGGGGGCGGCCCTGCTCATCTGGCTGGGGGCAGGGGTAAACCCGGGCCAGAACTACTGGTTTTCGGGCCTGGTCATACTTGCCGCCCTTTGTTATGCCTTCAATGCGAACATCATCAAAAGCAAGCTGCAGTTGGTAAGCCCCATGGGGATTGCCGTTGGCAACTTCCTGTTTTTACTGCCCCCTGCCCTGGCCGTCATGCTCTGGTCGGGCGCCCTTTCGGCACCCGTCAGGGAAGGGCCGTATTTCTGGCCCTCCATGGGCTATATTGCCCTGCTCTGTATTTTTGGGACCGCCATCGCCAAGGTGATGTTCAACCGGCTCATCCAGATTTCCACCCCGGTCTTTTCCGTGTCGGTGACCTACCTGATCCCGGTGGTGGGGATTTTCTGGGGCCTCCTTGACGGAGAGCGTTTCAGCCCGGGGCAGGTGGGGGCTGCTGCCCTGATCATGCTGGGGGTTTACCTGGTCAACAAAACAAAAAAGGCGCCTCGATGAGGCGCCTTCGGAGTCCTTGGGAAACGGCAATTAATTGAAATCGGTTTCCTGTACCTCGTAATTGATGACCGCTTCCAGCAGCTTGCTCTCCACCTGCTGCGGCCCCATGGGGACCATGCGGAGGGAGGGGAATTTAATACCGTCTACCTCCTGGTATTCCTTGATGAACACCTCCTGGTTCTGGGTCTGGCCGTTCATGCTGGTCACCGTGGCTTCCTTGACTTTAAGGCCTGTTTCCACATCGTAGAAGTAGCTGGCCTGCACCATTTCGCCGGGCACCTCGATACGGTAGGCCGATTTGCCTTCCACCATTTCCACCCCGGCCACTTTGGCTTGAGGGTTGCCTGCAATGGTCTGTTCCGCAAAGATGCCAAGGCTTTTCTGCAGGTCCTTTTTCATCCCTTCGGGCAGGGGCATCTTGTTGCCCCCCTGCTTCATGAACAGTTCATCCCCTTTGGCGATGATTCCCATCATGGGGGAATCGTTCATGAAGGTTGTCTGGGAAAGTTTGTCCGCAGTGCGAAGCTCTTCCACCTTGATGGTGGCCCCCATGGCGGAACTTTCGTAAACCAGTTTCAGGCTGTTTATTTTCTCCGTGGCTTCCTTCCCGCCGATGGCCTCAAAATAGCGGTCGATCACCGACTGCACGCTCACGCCTTCCGGGACGGCAGCCCCTAAGTCGGGTTTCTCTGCAGGGGCGGCGTATTTGTCAAAGTAAAAAACCGGGACGGTTTTTCCCTTGAATTCCACCTTCTCCAGGTTTTCCAGGACTTCACTGCCCTTTCCGGCCACCACCACCCGGGCGTTGTCCACCTTGAAATACTTCTGTGCCGCCCGTTGTACGTCTTCCACGGTAATAGCATTGATCCGCTCCAGGTAGTTGGAATAGAAATCCGCAGGGAGGTCTTCCTGTATGGTGTTCAACGCATACCGGGCTACCGTGGAGGGCTGTTCGAGGGCCATGACGAAGGAACCCACATATTTCGCCTTGGCAATGTCCAGTTCTTTCTGGGAAACCGGTTCACTCAGCATCCGGTCCACTTCCTTGAGGATTTCCACTACGGAACTGTCGGTTACCGCGTTGCGGACGCTGGCGCTGGCCTGGAAGCGGGAAGGGGCCCACTTGTCGTCGCTAAGGGAAGAATAGGAGCCATAGGTATACCCCTTGTCTTCCCTGAGGTTCAGGAAGAGCCGGGCTTCCCCGCCACCGCCCAGGATTTGGTTGGCCAGCCGGGCAGACAGGTAATCGGGGTCTTTCATTTTTAGGTCCACCAGGTTTTGCACCCTGATTTCAGACTGTACCGCATTGGGGACGTCCACGAAATTGATCTGGGTGTACTGGGCATCGGTGGGTTTGGAGAACTCAAAAGACGGCGGTGACGCTTTTACCCAGGGCGAAAAATGGGTGTTCACCAGGGCTTCTACCTCTTCCCTGTTCGTGTCGCCGATAACCACCAGGTAGGCGTTGGCGGGCACAAAATAATCCTGGTAGAACCGCTGTACATCGGCCAGGGTCACATTGTTGACGGTTTCTTCCGTGGTAAATTCCCCATAGGGGTGTGCTTTGCCATAAGCCAGGGCCCCCTGCACCCGGCTCGCGATGGCCGAGGCGCTTTTTTCCTGGGTTTTAAGGCCGGTGATCAGCTTGTCTTTCTCCTTGTCGAATTCCTCCTGGGTGAAATTGGGGTTGAGCGCCGCATCGGCCATCAACTCAAACAGGCGGGGAAAATATTTGGTAAGGCTCGACCCGAAAGCCCCCTGGGAACCAAAGTTCAGGGTGGCGCCCATAAAGTCGATCTCCTCGTTGAAATCGTCTTTTGGGACGTTGCGGGAGCCATTTCCAATAAGGCTGCCCGTCAGGCTCGACACCCCGGCTTTGTCCCCTTCCAGGATAGGGGGGTTGTCGATGCTCAGCTGTATGGATACCCGGGGGAGCTTGTGGTTCTCCACCACCAGAACGGTAAGGCCGTTTGGGCTTTCAAAGCGTTCTGCTTCCTGCAGGTTGATTTTGGGGGCAGGCCCCGGTTCAGGCATTTTTGAACGGTCTGCCTGCGCGCCCGCGGCCAGGGTGGCCAGGGCAAATACGAAGGTTAAAAGGATCTTTTTCATAGCGTTTTAGTTGTCCATTTTGTCTCCGGGCAGGTATTCGATCACCGCCCGTTGGGTTGGTTTCAGGTATTTGATAGCCACGTCACGGATTTCTTCCCGGGTGACGGACCTGTAGATGTCGATTTGTTTGTTGATCAGGGAGGTGTCCCCGTAAAGCATGTAGTAGGTGGCCAGGGAACTGGCGATCCCCTGTATGCTGGAATTCGAACTCACGAAGTTATTCTCGAATTTGTTCTGCAGCTTCTGGAAATCCTTTTCGGAAATCAGGTCGAGGCGGAGTTTGGCGATTTCTTCCTCGGCCTCCTCTACCAACGTTTCCAGGGGCGTCTCGCCTACGGGCAGGGAGAACACCACATACATCCCGTAGTCTTCCTGCGCAATATTGAAAGCGCCTACCTGCAGGGCCTGTTTTTGCTCGTCCACCAGTTTTTTGTAGAGCTTGGAGCTCTTTCCGTCGCTCAGGTAGGTGGAAATCATGTCCAAAACGTAGGCATCCCTTTCGGCGAAGCCGGGGGTGCGGTAGGCCACGATGGAGGCGGGGATCTGGATATTTTTATCGAAGGCCTGCGACCGGATTTCCTGGGTAATGGGCGCTTCCTCCGGGTAATCGCGTACAATTTCCTCCCCCCTGGGGATTTCTCCAAAATAGCGTTCCACCAGGGTTTTGGTGGCGGCAAGGTCAATATCCCCCGCCACGACCAGAACCGCATTGTTGGGCACATAGTATTTCTTGTTGTAGGCAACTACATCCTCCAGGGTAGCAGCGTCCAGGTCTTCCATATACCCGATATTGGGATCCTTGTAGGGGTGTACTTTAAAGAGGGTTTCCCCCAGCACGGGCAGGATCTGCCCATAGGGCGAATTGTCGTAACGCAGGCGCTTTTCTTCCTTAACCACCTCCTGCTGGGTGTCTATGCCCACCTGGTTGATCACCGGGTGCAGCAGGCGTTCCGATTCCAGCCAAAGCCCGAGCTCCAGGTTGTTCGATGGGAATACCTCATAATAATAGGTACGGTCCTGGGAAGTATTGGCGTTGTTCTGTCCTCCGCGGGAGGAGACGATCTCAAACCATTTCCCCCTTTCGATATTCTTGGTCCCTTCAAAAAGGAGGTGTTCGAAAAGGTGGGCAAACCCGGTCCGGCCATCGGTCCGGTCCTTCCCACCCACATGGTACATCACGGAAGTGACCACCACGGGGGCGGAGTTGTCCTGGTGCAGGATCACGTGGAGGCCGTTGTCGAGGTCGTATTCCTCGTAGGAGACCTCCTGGCCAAAGAGCACCCCTGCGCCTGCCAGAAGCAGCGCCATTAAAAAAGTTTGTTTCATGTCAGTGGTTTTAATAAAGCGTTTGTAGTCAAAATAAGGAATCTGTTACAACCTGTATTGGCCCTAAAAATAAGGCCTGCTTGAAAATAAAAGGGAGGCATAGGCTTCCTTTAACACTCTTTTACCACTTTGCCCGGGAAAAAAAGGGTATATTCTAGGAAATTAATCCGATTACTTCCCATGAAAATATATGCCCTTCCCATTCGCTTCGGGCTGGCAACCTCAGGAATCCTCATCGGTTATTTCCTGGTCCTTTCCCTTTTTGACCTGCACACCAATGTTTTTTACAGCCTCTTTAATGGGGTCATAACTGGCTTTGGCATTTATGAGGCCCTCAGGTATTTCAAGCTCGAGCAGGGATCCGATTTTTCCTATGGAAAAGGCTTCGTGGCCGGACTTACCGTGGGGTTCACAGCGACCATCCTTTTTACCCTTTTCTTCGCATTCTACAGTACGGAAGTAAACACCGGCTTCCTTCCTGCCCTCTCCACGGCTTTTTTCGACGATTTCGGGAATTTTGAGGCCATCGTATTCTTTACGGTAGCCATTATGGGATTTGCCACCACGCTGGTCCTGACCCTGTCTTTCATGCAGCTCTTTAAGACGAGCAAGAACCAGCGGTAAAAAAACTTCTAAAATCTGCTTCCGCGCCCTTGGCGTTTGGGGATTAAACCCTATATTTGCACCCGCCTTTGCCAAAATCTCATATGGAGTGCGGCGGGCCAAACCAAAAAGTTCATTTATACACAATCGCTATGTACGCAATCGTAGAGATAGCAGGGCAGCAATTCAAAGTTGCAAAAGACCAAAAGGTTTTCGTACATCGGCTTAAAGAGGAAGAAGGGGGTAAAGTTACCTTTGACCACGTCCTCCTGTTAAGCGATGACAAGCAGGTAACCATTGGCGCCCCGGCTATAGAAGGTGCAGCAGTTGAGGCAAGGGTCCTCAGGCACCTGAAAGGAGACAAGGTTATTGTCTTTAAGAAAAAGCGGCGGAAAGGATACCGCGTTAAAAACGGTCACCGCCAGTACCTGACCGAAGTGGTCATTGAAGGCATTGCCGCCACGGGGGGGAAAAAGGCCGAAGCCAAAAAAGAAGCCCCTGCCGCCAAGGCAGAGCCGAAAGAGGTGAAACCTGCAGCCAGCCCGGTAGAGGACCTTTCGGGCAAGACCGTGGCCGAGCTTAAAGACCTGGCCCGCGACAAAGGCATCAGCGGCTATTCCGCAATGAAAAAGGCAGAGCTTATCGAAGCCCTGTCCGGGAAGTAATTTGAGTAACCGGGGTCATTCCCGATAACAGTATAGATCATGGCACATAAAAAAGGTGTAGGTAGTTCCAAGAACGGAAGGGAGTCAGAATCGAAACGCCTGGGCGTGAAAATTTTTGGCGGCCAGAAGGCTGTTGCCGGAAACATCATCGTAAGGCAACGCGGCACCAGGCACAATGCCGGGGACAATGTATACATCGGCAAGGACCATACCCTTCACGCCAAAGTGGACGGGATTGTCCGGTTCAGCAAAAAGACCGGGGGCAAGTCCTTTGTTTCCATCGAGCCGGCGGAGGCATAATTTCCTGCCTGAAAACCATCAAAAAACCCGCCTTTGAAAAAGGGCGGGTTTTTTAATGCCCGGGGGTGTGGCTCCTGTTTCTTCCACTTTGGGGCGAACTCGGCGGAATTTGTTATCTTCCGGAGACCGAAACCCTAAAATGAAAAAAACATGAAAAAACCAATTATCGCCATGGCTCTGGCTGCGAGCCTGCTTTTCAGCAGCTGCCTGGGATCTTTTCAGGCGTTCAACAACCTGAAAGAATGGAACCAGGGGGTCTCCGAGAGCAAATGGGTCAACAACCTGCTTTTCTGGGGGTTGAATATCGTCCCCGTATATGCCCTCTTTTTGGTGGGGGATACCCTCATCTTCAACGTTATTGAATTTTGGTCCGGCTCTAACCCGATTGCGATGGACGAAGGGGAGAAGGAAGTCCAGCTCGTCGAGCGCGAGGGGAACACCCTGGAAATGGTCGCCACGAAGAACCGCATGCAAATCACCGTGGTAGGGGGCCCGGAAACCGGTAAAAAACTGGAATTGTTCTACCGTCCCGATGAAAAATCGTGGAATGCCATCCAGCCCGACGGGGAAATCATCAGGTTGTCTTCTATGGAGGAAGGCTTCTATATGGTTTACCTGCCCAATGGGAAATCGCTGCGAATCGATCCGGACATGCCCAGGGACGAAGGCCTTGCCCTGCTGAAGGAATACAAGGATTGTTATATGATGGAAGGCATGCTGGCCGAGGCCAGGTAAACGCCCCCTACAAAAAAAAGAAACCCCGGGGAACCCCGGGGTTTTTTATGAACAGGCCGTCGGCGGCCTAGTACCGATAATATTCTGGTTTAAACGGACCCTCGGGGGTAACCCCGATATAAGCTGCCTGTTCGGGCCTCAGTGGGGTGAGCTCTGCCCCCAGCCTGGACAAATGCAGGGCCGCGACCTTTTCATCGAGGTGTTTGGGCAGGGTGTAGACCTGGTTTTCATACTGTCCGTGGTTGTTCCACAGCTCCATTTGGGCCAGGGTTTGGTTGGTAAAACTGTTGCTCATTACAAAGCTTGGGTGCCCGGTGGCGCACCCCAGGTTTACCAGGCGGCCTTCCGCCAGAACCAGGATGTCTTTGCCTTCCACGGTGTATTTATCGACCTGTGGTTTGATCTCGTCGCGGGTATGTCCATAATGGGTGTTGAGCCAGGCCATGTCGATTTCGTTGTCGAAATGCCCGATATTGCAGACGATGGCCTTGTCTTTCATGGCCCTGAAATGTTCTTCCCTGATAATGTCCTTGTTCCCCGTGGCGGTGATGACAATGTCTGCAAGCTCAACCACGGTTTCCATCCGTTTTACTTCGTATCCGTCCATACAGGCCTGCAGGGCGCAGATGGGGTCTATTTCGGTGACGGTCACGATGGCCCCGGCCCCCCGGAAGGAGGCGGCAGTTCCCTTGCCGACGTCCCCGTACCCGGCAACCACGACGCGCTTCCCGGCCAGCATGGTATCGGTGGCCCTGCGAATGGCGTCCACCGCACTTTCCCGGCACCCGTATTTGTTGTCGAATTTGGATTTGGTGACCGAATCGTTCACGTTGATGGCCGGCATGGGCAGCGTTCCCTTTTTAACCCTTTCGTAAAGGCGCAGCACCCCTGTGGTGGTTTCTTCGGAAATCCCACGGATACTTGCAGCCAGCTCCGGGTACCGGTCCAGGACCATATTGGTCAGGTCGCCCCCATCGTCGAGGATCATGTTCAGGGGCTCGCGGTTTTCCCCGAAAAACAGGGTCTGTTCGATGCACCAGTCGAATTCCTCTTCGCTCATTCCCTTCCAGGCATACACCGGGATCCCGGCCGCGGCAATGGCCGCAGCAGCATGGTCCTGGGTCGAAAAAATGTTGCAGGAACTCCAGGTAACCTCAGCCCCCAGTTCCACCAGGGTTTCGATCAGCACCGCAGTTTGTATGGTCATGTGCAGGCACCCTGCGATCCGGGCCCCCTTCAGGGGTTTCTTTTTCCCATAGTCTTCCCTAAGGGCCATCAGCCCGGGCATTTCCGCCTCGGCCAGCGCTATTTCCTTCCGGCCCCATTCGGCGAGGGAAAGGTCTTTCACTTTATAGGGGATGTATTCCACTGCTTTCGTTCTCATGAATCCGATTATTTTTGGGATATTTATGCGGGGCTCCGCTTGCCTGCCAAAGGCCGGGCCGGATACCCCGGTTAACCAGTACAATGTTCTGTCTTTTCCCGGGAAAAGACGGGTACAAAGGTACTGATTAGTTTATATTTCCCATGCCGCTGCTAAAAAGAATCGAATCCCACCCGGGCCTCCAGGCCTTCCTCTGGAAGATTGAGGAACCCGAATCCTGGCTGGCCAGGGGCATCGAACTGACCCCCCATTGCCAGGAAAGGCTCCTCGGGATGAAATCAGAGCTGCACCGCCGGGGGTTTCTGAGCATCCGGCACCTGATGGCCGAAGGGGGGTACTGCGACGCGGACCTTTTTTATGACCTGAACGGCAAGCCGCACCTGCGCGACGGCACCCACATTTCCATCACCCATTCCTTTGAAATGACGGGGATAATCCTCTCCCGTCAGTTTGAGGTAGGGATCGACATCGAAAAACAGCGGCATAAAATTTTGCGGATCGCCCACCGGTTTACCCCCCTGAGCGAATACCGTGACCTGGCCAATGAGGAGGCCCTGGTGCGGAAACTGACGATAGTCTGGGGGGTCAAGGAGTCGCTCTACAAGGTCATGGGGATCCACGGGTTGAGTTTTTTGAACCATATTACGGTCGATAACTTCGACCTTGAAGACGGGCGGGCCACTGCCAGGGTTGTATACGGGGGGGAGTGCACGCATTTCAACGCCTTTTTCCTGGAGCTGGAAGGGTTCACCTGTGCCTATGCCGTCAGGGTCCCGGCGGCAAATCAGGCCCCCTGCCCGTGACGGGTTTTTCAATCTCTGCCCCACTGCCTACCTTTGTGGTCCAAACTACCGCCTATGAACGTTTCCGTGGAACTCACCTTCAGCCCCCTGCAGGATTCTTATGAACCCGAGATCATCCGATTTATCAAAGCCCTGCGCGACTCTGGCCTGACCGTACTGGAAAACCCCCTCAGCACCCAGGTCTATGGGGAGTATGATGCGGTAATGCAGGTGCTTGCCCGGGAAATGAAACAAAGCCTTGGAGGGGTGAACCAGGGGGTTTTCCTCCTGAAAATGGTCAGGGGAGACCGCAGCGGGTATGCACCCCATTTTTGATTTTTTCGCCGATCCCTACAGGGATCGCCCGGCCTACCTGATTGTCCTGGAAGCCGTGGCTTTCGTCTTTGGCATTGCCAGTGTGGTCTATGCCAGGCGGGAGCGGATCTGGGTTTATCCGACCGGCCTTGTCGCCACCGTGATCACTTTGTTCATTTTTTACCGCGACCAGCTCCTGGGCGACATGATGATCAACCTGTATTATTCCCTGATGAGCGTGTACGGCTGGTGGAACTGGTCCCGGCGCACCCGGGGCCGGCCGGTGGTTCAGATTTCGCGAACCAGCCGCCGGGAAAAGGCCGTGGGCGTCCTGCTCTTTGCCGCAGCAGCAGGGGTCAATTACGGGGTATACCGGCTCTTTGGAACCGCGATTGGCCCCAGCAACTACGTCGACATCCTCACCTCCGGGATTTTTTTCACGGCCATGTGGTATATGGCCACTAAAAAACTGGAAAACTGGACGCTTTGGATTTTGGGCGATCTCATTACGGTACCCCTGTATGCCTATCGGGGTTGGGGGATGTTGTCGCTGCAATATTTCATATTCACTATCTTGGCCATCCAGGGATACATCACATGGAAGAAGCACTTAAACAGGACCCTTCAGACCTCCTGAAAGTGGTCCTTTTCGGGCCGGAATCCACGGGGAAGACCACCCTGGCCAGGGAGCTCGCCGCCCACTACCAGACCCAATGGGTGCCGGAATACGCCAGGGAATACCTGCAGGCAAAATGGGACCGGGAACAAAAAACCTGCGAGCCCGAAGACCTGATGCCCATTGCCATCGGGCAGATGAGGCTTGAAAACGCCCTGGCCCGGCAGGCCGAAAGGCTCCTGATCTGCGACACCGATTTGCTGGAGACTAAAGTGTATTCGGAGGCTTATTACCTGGGGTACTGCGATCCGGTCCTGGAAAAGTACGCCCTGCAAAACCAGTATGACCTGTATTTGCTTACCTCCATTGACATCCCCTGGGAGGCAGACGACCTTAGGGACAGGCCCGGGGAGCGTGAACGGATGTTTGGGTTTTTCAGGGAGGCCCTTGAAAAAAATAAACGCAGATTTGTTACCTTAAAGGGCAGCCGGGAGGAACGTTTCCTCCAGGCCACCACTCAAATTGACAAACTTTTGGCCCATGTATAACTTCAGCGAGGAAGACGTGCAATATTTGGCCGCCAAGGGCATCGAGCCCCGGCAGGCGCACCAACAAATTGAGACTTTCAGGGAAGGGATCCCTCCCGTGCGGCTGGCCCGTGCCGCCGTGGTAGGCGACGGCATCGTACGCCTGCCCGGGGAGGAGCAGGAACGCCTCCGGGGCGTCTACCGGCAACACCGGAAAAGAGGGCTTCAGGTCGTAAAGTTTATTCCGGCTTCAGGGGCCGCGTCGCGCATGTTCAAGGCTTTGTTTGCCTTCCTGAATGACTTTGACCCGGAAGCGGATTCCCTGCAAGCCTACCTCAGCCAACCCCAAAACAAGGATGTCCGGGTTTTTGCAGAGGGCCTGGAGCGATTTCCTTTCTATGGGGCCGTACGGTCGCGCATGGGGGAAACCGACCTGTCTACGGGGGCCGGGCTATACGGGTTCGTAAGGGAAATGCTGTCCGAAGCGGGCCTCAATTACGGGTTTTACCCAAAAGGCCTGCTGCCCTTCCACAACTACGGGGGGCACCTGGCCACCCCTTTCGAAGAGCACCTGAAGGAAGGGGCGGCCTACGGGCGCACGGGGGATACCGCGAAACTGCATTTTACCATTTCCCCCCAGCACCGGGAATTGTTCGGGGAGGAAGCCAGGCGGGTTGTGGGCCCCGTCGGGGAACGGACGTCCTGCCGTTTCGATATTTCGTATTCCTTCCAAAAGGAATCCACGGATACCCTGGCGGTGACCCCGGAAAACGAACCCTTCCGGGACGGGGAGGGAAAGTTGCTGTTCAGGCCGGGGGGCCATGGGGCCCTGCTGGAAAACCTCAACGAACAGGAGGCTGACCTGCTTTTTATCAAGAATATAGACAATGTGGTCACCGGGGGTTCCCTTTCGGAAATCAGCGACTGGAAGGAGATCCTTGGCGGGCATTTGCTGGAGGTACAGGAACAGGCCTTTCGCTTTTCCCGCATGCTTGGGGAGGGGCTGGCAGACCACGACCTGATACAGCGTATCCGGGCATTCCTGGAAACAGCCCTCAATGTGCGGTTTCAGGAAGGATTTTCCGGATTGAGCCTGGAGGAACAATTGTTGGTACTGCAAGACAAACTCTCCAGGCCGATCCGGGTCTGCGGCATGGTTAAAAATGAAGGGGAACCCGGGGGCGGCCCATTCTGGATCGCCGATGCCCAGGGGCGGGTGTCCCTTCAGATCGTGGAATCGGCCCAGGTGGACCTGGGGGAGGAATCCCAGAAAGCCCTGTTTGACACGGCCACCCATTTTAACCCCGTAGACCTGGTTTGCGGGGTGCGGGATGCCTTAGGGCGCAAGTTTGACCTGATGAACTACCGCGACCCGAAACAGGGGTTCATTACCGGGAAAACCTTTGAAGGAAGGCCCCTGAAGGCCCTGGAGCTCCCGGGGCTCTGGAATGGGGGGATGGCTTACTGGAATACCGTGTTCGTGGAGGTTCCCGTAAGCACTTTTAACCCGGTAAAGACGGTGAATGACCTCCTGAAACCAGCCCACCAGGCGGGCCGCGGGGAATAGCGGGCAACGCCGCGGCAGGCTTTCAAATGGGGTTGGTGGATTTTTTCCGGGACCGAATTTTGCTTTTCCGATTTCAGGCGTATCTTTGCCCCATCTCAAAAAGGGGTGCTTGGTCCCAAAGGTTTCCAAACCTGAAGTGATCCGGCTGAGATTATACCCGCTGAACCTGGGCAGGTAATGCTGCCAAGGGAGCAATGAAATGGAAAGCGGCCAGGCAACCGGCCGCCGACATCTTCCGGTACGGGCAGCACGCTGCTGCAAAATCAAGTTTAACACAGAATTTAGCCCCTTTTGTTCGTAACCATGCGTACGAATGAAAAATGCTATTTTGTTAGGAATGTGCCTGGGCTTTGGATGGCTCGGTGCTGCACAGGAAACACCAAAGGACACTACGAAAACGGACGAAATCAAGCTCGATGAAGTGCTGGTTTCCGCCGTGCGGGTCACCCGGGAAGCCCCGGTGACGTTTTCCAATTTAACCAAAGCCCGCATCGCGCCCCGCAACCTGGGGCAGGACATCCCCATCCTGATGAATTACCTGCCCTCGGTGGTCACCACCTCCGATGCCGGGGCGGGTATCGGGTATACCGGCATCCGCGTCCGGGGGAGCGACGCCACCCGGGTAAATGTAACCATCAACGGGATCCCCTATAACGATGCGGAATCGCAGGGGACGTTTTGGGTAAACATGCCCGACTTCGCCTCGTCTACCGAAAGCCTGCAGTTGCAGCGCGGGGTGGGGACCTCCACCAACGGGGCCGGTGCCTTCGGGGCCAGCCTGAATATCCTGACCGATGCGGTTTCCCAGGAGGCCTATGGGGAAATTGCCGCTTCCGTTGGGAGTTTCAACACGCTCAAGGCCACGGCCAAGTTCAGTACGGGCCTGATGAATGACCATTTCGAGCTTTCGGGCCGCCTTTCCCGCATCGCTTCGGACGGGTACATCGACCGGGCGGCTTCCGACCTGGATTCCTACTTCCTGCAGGGGGCGTTCCTCAGCGATAAGACCCTGGTAAAGGCCTTGTTGTTCGGGGGGCACGAAATCACCTACCAGTCGTGGTACGGCTTTGACCCCGCGGTGCTTTCAGCCATTGGGGTAGACCCCAGCCTCGAAACCAACCGCAGGTTCAACATTGCAGGGATACAGTTCGATGAGGCGGGGACCTTTGAAGGCTTTTACCCGAACCAGGTCGATAATTACAAGCAGGACCATTTCCAGTTGCACTGGAACCAGCAATGGAGCAGTTCCTGGCAGACCAACATCGCCTTTCACTACACCCGTGGGAGGGGTTTTTTCGAAGAGTATGTAGATGCCTGGTATTACACCAACGTCCTGTTCGCCCCCGACGCCGAACTGGCCTTCCTGGGCCTGGAGGCTCCTGTGGTAAATGGGGAGGAGATCACTACCATGGATTATGCCAGGCGCCGGTGGCTCGACAACGATTTTTACGGCACGGTCTTCTCCTCGGCTTACCAGGAGGGCCCCTGGCAGCTCACGGTCGGGGGGGGCTGGAACACGTATCGGGGGGACCATTTCGGGGAGGTGATCTGGGCCCGGTATGCCGGGGGCCTGGAACCGGGTGCCCGCTATTACGAAGATGATTCACGAAAGGACGACCTGAACCTTTTTGCCAAGGCGAACTACAACCCGGGAGGGAACTGGCGTTTTTTTGCAGACCTGCAGTACCGGGGGGTAAGCTACCAGGCCAACGCCCGGGAAACCGGGTTGGTCGATGACCAGTTCCGCTTTTTCAACCCGAAACTGGGACTGACCTATCGCCTTGGTGCCTTCCAGAACCTCTATGCTTCCTATGCAGTAGCCAACCGGGAACCCAACCGGAACGATTACGAAAACGGCAACCCGAAACCGGAGCGCCTGCAGGACCTCGAACTCGGCTGGAGATACCAGAAAGAAGGGGCCAGCCTCAACGCAAACCTGTATTATATGCGTTACAGGGACCAGCTCGTCCTTACCGGGGAACTTAACGATGTGGGCGCCCCCCTGCGTGCCAACGTGGGCGACAGCTATCGCCTGGGCCTGGAAATTGACGCGGATATCCCCTTTGGGGGCAAATTCCGCTGGCAACCCAACCTCGCCCTGAGTACCAACCGCAACGTCGATTTTATCTTTCGCCGCGACGGGCAGCTCACCAACCTGGGAAATACCCGTATCGCCTTTTCCCCTGAGGTGGTGGCGGGAAGCCGGCTGGTGGTTTCCCCCCTCGATAACCTTGATGTCGCCCTGCTCACCAAATACGTGGGGGAGCAATACATGGGGAATATCGATGCGGAGAAATCGCGGCTGGAGGCCTATAGCCAGACCGACCTGAACCTGGTGTACACCTGGGAGCCCGCCCGTTGGTTTTCGGGGGTTTCCCTATCCCTGTTGGTCAACAACCTGTTCGACGCCAGGTTCAGTTCCAATGGGTATTTTTACACCTTCGACGATGATTTCAGCAACCCGGGAACGGTGACTACTGTAGAAGGGGTGGGGTATTACCCGCAGGCGGGGATCCATTTCCTCGCCGGGGCCACCTTCCGGTTTTGAGAAAGCAGGGGGTCAGTTGGTGATAAACAGGCTGCTGCCGCTTTGGGAGGCCCGGTATTCCAGCATGTCGAAATACCGACTGCCGTCGTTCGGGCGGTTGAGCTGTTGCCCGGTAAACAGGCTGTATTCAAAGTCTTCGCACCCGCAGCGGGCCACCTGTCCGTCGAGTACCATGGTGGAGCAGGCATTGGGGGCGTGGTTCGGGCAGGTGGCTTCAAAGGCCCTGAACAGGTCAAAACCCGTATTCATGACAAAAACCCCGCGGATACCCACCCCGGTATTTCCGATATAGACCGCATTGCCGGTGGTGGTCAGGGGGCTGTAGAGCGGAAGGTTCAGGTTGATCTCAAACCGGAAACCCACTTCCTGCAGGAAAGGATTCCGTTGGGAGGTATCGCTGTCGCAGCACACCAGGATCAGGGGGAGGAGGAAGGTTAGGAACAGCCGGTTGCGCACCATGAGCATGTTTGAGTTCCCTGCAAAAATCAGCAAATTTTGACTATCTTTGTCTAAATCCTCTGAATAACTTGCATTTTTTGTAGGTATTGAAGGGGATTTTCTGTTTATTTAATGAAGAGGTTATGAGCAAGGTATCCTATTATACCAAAGAAGGGCTGCAGAAGCTTAAAGACGAGTTGAACCATCTGCGCGATGTGGAGCGGCCCAGGGCTTCCCAGGCCATAGCCGAAGCCCGCGACAAGGGGGACCTCTCCGAGAATGCCGAATATGATGCGGCCAAGGAAGCCCAGGGCCTCCTTGAAATGAAAATCGCAAAAATGGAGGAACTCCTGGCCAACGCCAGGCTGATCGACGAATCCCAGCTCGACACTTCGAGGGTGCTGGTGCTTTCAACGGTAAAGTTGAAAAACGAGCAGAACGGGATGGAAATGGCCTATACCCTGGTGGCTGAAAGCGAGGCAGACCTCAAGGCGGGAAAAATATCGGTGACCTCCCCGATTGGAAAGGGACTGCTGGGTAAAAAAGTGGGGGAGACCGCCGAAATACAAGTACCCAACGGGACCTTGAAGTTCCGTGTCCTGGAGATTACCCGTTCCTGAAAGGGAAGGCGGTAACGGGACCAAGGGTTCCCCGTACCGGCTGTTCCCCGGTTTTAATATCTTTACCGGACTAACATCCGAATTCCCATGGCAAGCATCTTCACACGCATTATAAACGGAGAAATTCCCTGTTATAAGATTGCAGAGGACGACGATAACTTCGCGTTCCTGGACATTAACCCGAACAGCATTGGGCATACCCTTTGCATACCCAAAAAGGAGGTCGATAAAATCACCGACCTCGATGAGGATGCGTACCACAGCCTGATGCGTTTCAGCCGGAAGGTGGCTCTCGCCGTTGAACAGAGCGTGGATTGCCTAAGGGTAGGGTTTACGGTGATTGGCCTGGAAGTGCCGCATGTACACGTCCACATCATTCCCCTGAATACCATGGCAGATGCCACGTTTCAGCGCAAGGTCTCCCCGGGCCCGGAAACCTTCGAAGCTACCGCGGCCAAAATACGGGCTAAACTCCAATAGCCCCCTGGAGGTAGAAATACGCCAGCGCCCCTGCAAGGGCGATTCCCAGCAGGACCAGCACAAAGAACAGGGGCCTGAATTCCAGTCGGGCCTTTGCGGGCTCCAGGGCCTTTTGGAAGTATTCCACGCCCCTTTCGATATCGGGGGTCCACGAGACCGGGTAAATACGGCTCTTGCAGGTATTGCAGGTCAATTCCAGGGAGATTTCAGGGGTGGTCCGGTGGAATAGCCGGCTATAGAGGTGCTTCTGGTAGAACTTCAGGCTGAGGTCCTGGTTGAAGCACTCCGGGCAGTTATTGGTCAGGTGGGATTCCCTGATGAGTTCCAGCTTACTTTTTGCCATAATGGTTCGATAAAGCCAGGGAAAGTTGCATCACCGTGCCGGCTTTCCCCGACGACAACACCTTGATTTTTCCCCCGTGGTATTCTTCTATAATCCGCTTGACCAGAGACAGGCCCAGGCCCCAGCCCCTTTTTTTGGTGGTAAACCCGGGGTGGAAGATTTCCTGGTACTGGTGCCTCGGGATCCCATGTCCGGTATCGGATACCAGCACATTCACGAAATGTCCGGAAGGAACGATTTCGATGGAGACTTCCCCCTTGCCCTTCATGGCATCGATGCCGTTTTTGACCAGGTTTTCGATGGACCAGTGGTACAGCGACCGGTTCAGCAGCACCGGAAGGCTTTCCGCCCTGGAATGAAAACTGAAACGGATCAATTTAGAGCTTCGCGCCTGAAGGTATTCGAAAGCATCCCGGGTTTCGGCCACCAGGTCGAGGGGCTCCAGCCGGGGCATGGAACCGATCTGGGAAAATCGCTCCGTGATGGCTTGCAGCCGTCCGATGTCTTTTTCGATTTCTTCCGTGATCCGCGGGTTGATCGCTTCGCCCTTGAGGAGCTCATTCCAGCCGAGCAGGGAGGTGAGGGGGGTACCGATCTGGTGTGCCGTTTCCCTGGCCATGCCCGCCCAGAGTTTGTTCTGTTCGGAAATCTTGTTGGTCCGGAAGAAAAAGAAAATCACCGCCCCGAAAAGGAAGATGATCAGCAAAAGGGCAATGGGATAGTATTTCAGCTTGTTGAGCACTTCTGAATTGCCGTAATACAGGGTAGCCAGGTGCTCGCCCTGGTATTCGATGCGGATCGGGCTGTTCTCGGATTCAAAAACCCCGATCTTCTCCCGGATCAGGGCCCGGTCTTCCACGGAAACACCGCCCAGGTTATTGCCCTTGACCGACCCGTCGGCGTTGACCAGGATCATGGGGGTGGAGGTGTTCAGTTGCAGGACCTTCAGGTGCAGGGTGCCCAGTTCCTCATTTTCCGACGAACGAAGCAATTCCGATTGCGCCGTGGCCCAAATTTCCATTTTATGGCGTTCCTCCTCCTTGAATTTCCTGAAAAAACTGTTAGTATTCCACAGGATCAGGCTCACGATAACAAAGGCGGAGACCAGTAAAAAAGCATTAAAGAATTTCCTCGGCGGATTCAGTCGCATACCCCTTGCATCTGTACCTTAAAGATAACTGATTTTAGAGGGAAATGTTGTGAGAACCCGGTTTTTCGCACTGGGCGTTCCTATAGTTTTCAATACCTTTGCCCTATGGAGGAAGAATACTTTGCCGTGCTCCCGGAACAGGTGGAAACCCGCGTGTTGCATGGGTACCTGCTGGGCGCCGTAGGGCCGAGGCCCATCGCCTTTGCCAGCACCGTGGACGGTGAGGGAAGGCCCAACCTGGCGCCGTTCAGTTTCTTCAATGTCTTTAGCGCCAAACCGCCCGTGCTCATCTTTTCACCGGCCCGCAGGGTACGCGACAATACCACAAAGCATACCCTGGAGAATGTGCAGCAAACCGGGGAGGTGGTGGTCAATGTGGTTACCTATCCGATGGTCCAGCAAATGTCCCTGGCCAGCACAGAGTACGACCGGGGGGTCAATGAGTTTGAAAAGGCGGGGTTTACCATGGTGCCCTCCGACCGGGTCGCCCCGTATCGCGTGGGCGAGGCCCCGGTACAATTCGAGTGCCGGGTGATTAAAGTGGAACCCCTGGGCCGGGAAGGAGGGGCGGGAAACCTCATCCATGCAGAGGTGCTGAAAATACATATCCGGCGCGCGGTGCTGGATGAACAGGGGCAGCTTGACCCCCGGAAGCTCGACCTGGTGGCCCGCATGGGGGGCGACTGGTACAGCAGGGCCGCGGCCGGCCTTTTTGAAGTGCCCAAGCCCCTGGCCAGTCTGGGGATCGGGGTGGATGCCATCCCCGGCCCGATCCGGTTGAGCCCGGTGCTTACCGGGAACGACCTGGGCCTTTTGGGCAATGTCGAAGAAATGCCCGGGCGCGAGGAGGTCCGGCTTTTCGTGCAGGGGAATGAAGCGGTCCGCGAGCTGCTTGAAGGAGCCGATCCCCGCGACATACACCGGTATGCGCAAAGGTTGCTTGAAGGGAAGGAAGTGGCTGCGGCCTGGAAGGTCCTGCTGGCTTCCCTGGAAAAATAGCCCCGGTAGCGGCCCCCGGGCGACCTGAAATAAATACAAGAGTTCAAACATCTAAAAGCAAATACAATTATGGAAGTACAAGGCACCATCAAATGGATCGATGAAACGAAGACCTACGGAAGCAATGGTTTCAGGAAAAGGGAAGTGGTCCTTACCACAGAAGAACAATACCCCCAGCACCTGCTGGTGGAGTTTATCCAGGATAAAACGGATTTGCTCAACAGTTTTCAGGCCGGGCAACAGGTGCGCATCAGCATCAACCTGAAAGGAAGGGAATGGGTGAACCCCCAGGGGGAGACCAAATACTTCAATTCCATACAGGGCTGGAAGATCGAAGCCCTTCAAGAGGGGGATTCAGGTTCCGGCCTGCCGCCGGTGCCCCCCATGGAGGCCTTCGAGCCCGCAAAGGACCTGAAGGAAGAGGACTACGACGACCTGCCCTTCTGACGGGCCCGGGAAACCGTTTTTCCGCCTGCTGCTGTGCGCAACCCCAGACCTAAATGTCCCTGACCCGTTCCATCGAGATTGTCTTCAGGCGCTTTCTGCCTTCCCCTTTTGCCATCGCGGTTTTGCTTACCCTGCTTACTATGGGTTTGGCCCTGGGCTTCGGGAGGTTCCCGGAAGGGGCTTCCCCGTGGAAAGGGGTGCTCACCTCCTGGGAGCGGGGCCTGTGGAACCCGGGCATGCTGGTGTTTGCCTTCCAGATGATGCTCATCCTGGTCCTCGGCCATGTACTGGTGTTGAGCAAACCCGTGGAACGATTGATCCTGCGGTTGACTTCCATGGTGCGGGACGGGGCCTCGGCCGCTTTCCTGGTTTCGGTTTCCACCATGCTGGTATCGTTTTTCAACTGGGGGCTTGGGTTGATTTTCGGGGCCATCCTGGCCCGGAAGGTTGGGGAGTATGCCCGGCAACAGGGGATAGCCCTGAATTATCCGCTCATCGGGGCCTGTGGGTACCTGGGCCTGATGGTGTGGCACGGGGGGATTAGCGGCTCCGCCCCGCTGAAGGCTTCGGAGCCGGGCCACCTTGCCGGCCTGCTCGAAGGGATCCTGCCGCAGGCGGTTTTAGCCGGGTTTCCTGACACCATCCCCACTTCAGACACGATTTTCAGCCTGTGGAACCTTGGGGTTTTTGGTGTGGTGGTCGTGGTTACCGGGCTGCTGGCTGCCTACCTGGGATATAAAGGAGGGGGCACCCACCTGTCGCTCCCCGCATGGGGATTTGACCGGGGGGCAGAAGGCCCTGCGCACGGGGCCGAAAAACTCGAGCGCAGCCGGGGGTTTGCCGCCCTGTTTGCGGCACTCATTTTCCTGGCCTTCCTGGTGCAGTACCTCCCCATGTTGCGATCGCTGAACCTCACCCCTGACATGCTCAATTTTTTTATGCTTGGCCTGGCAATCGTGCTGCATGGGAATATGGCCCGGTTCCTCAGGGCTGTGGGAGAAGCCATAGGGGACACCTCGGGCATCCTCATCCAGTTTCCCCTTTACTTTGGCATTATGGGCATGATGACGGAAAGCGGCCTGATCCACCGGATTTCGGATTTTTTCGTGGCCGTGAGCACTGCAGGGAGCTTTCCCATTTACACCTTTTTCAGTGCAGGGCTGGTAAACCTCTTCGTGCCCAGCGGGGGAGGGCAGTGGGCCGTGCAGGGGCCCATTGTGCTGGAGGCTGCACAAAGCCTGGGCGTCCCGTTTCCCAGGGCGGTCATGGCCCTTGCCTACGGCGACCAGCTCACCAACATGCTCCAGCCGTTCTGGGCCCTTCCCCTGTTGGCTATCACGGGGTTAAAGGCCCGGGAAATCCTCCCTTATACCCTGTTGTTTATGGTCGTGGCCGGGGCCGTTTACCTGGCGGGGTTGTGGTTCTTCTGAAGGAATTTTATCTTCGCAAAAAGCATTATGAGAGCCCGCGGCATCCCCGTTCCCGTCCTTACAGAAGCCCTGGAGTTCCCCCCGGTTTCCCGGGCTACCCCGGAAGGCTTGCTGGCCGTGGGCGGCGACCTGAGTACAGACCGCCTCATGCTCGCCTATCGTTCGGGGATCTTTCCCTGGTTTAACGATGATTCCCTGCTGCTTTGGTGGAGCCCCGACCCCCGCATGGTATTGTTCCCGGAGAAGCTCCGGGTGTCCAAAAGCATGCGGCAGGTTTTAAACAAGGGAAAAATGAAAGTCACCTGCAACCGGAGTTTTTCAGAGGTGATTGCCCACTGTGCCCGGGTCAGGAGAAAAGGGCAGGCAGGCACATGGATTACCGAACGCATGAACCAGGCCTACGAGGAACTCCACAAGCTGGGCCATGCGGTTTCTTATGAAGTATGGCAAGACCAAAAACTGGTGGGCGGGTTGTACGGGATAGACCTTGGCCACGTTTTTTGCGGGGAGAGCATGTTCAGCCTTGTGTCCAATGCCTCCAAGGTCGCCTTTATCCACATGGTGGAAGACCGTCGGGCGCAAAACTACCGCTGCATCGATTGCCAGGTCTACACCGAACACCTGGAAAGCCTTGGGGCCGAAGAGATTCCCAGGCAGGCGTTTATGCAGCTCCTAAAGGGTAAGGACCACGGATGACAACAGGAAAAGGACCGACTGGTCGAAGCGGGCAATGCCGACCAGGCGGTATTCAAAACCTGCCTGCACTTTCAGTTCCGTACTGGCCATGAGGCCTGCCATACCCCCGATCCTCAAACTGTAAAGGGGTTTTTGGGCCCTTGCCACGGTGAGCAGGCCTTCGGCGCTCCCGATCCAGTAGGCCTCCCCCACATCGAGTTTTTCCCCTTGCAGGGGTCCGTCAAGGGCCAACCGGTACCGGAACCGATGCAGGGTTTCGGAAGGTAAAATGCGCTGTTCGGCCCTGAAGCGGTGTCCGGTTCGCAGCACGTTGGGGCGGAAATTGAAGTTTACCTGCTGGGTCAGCCGCACCTCGTTTTCCCCCGTGTCGGAAAAGGGTTCGCGAAAGCGATACAGAATCCCCAGGCCAACGCTGCGCTGCGGCCCCCATTTTAGGTTCGAGAAATGAGACAGGTCGATATGCCGCGTCTCAAAGGCGGAAGCCCCATCCCGGTAAAAAAAAGCCCTTTGCTGCACACTGAAGTTATGGGAATAGGCCGGGCCCAGCGAATAATTCACGGCT
>CAZIJW010000001.1:0-69584 GCA_964539905.1 uncultured Robiginitalea sp. | reverse complement strand
TTGCTGCACACTGAAGTTATGGGAATAGGCCGGGCCCAGCGAATAATTCACGGCTACCTGGGGCTGCACGAAGCCGGTAAACCGCTCCTGCCCCCACCCGAGGGCGGGCAGCAAACAGAACAGGAAAAGGCGCACCGGCCTAATACAGTACATGGTCGTAGTTTGGAGGCAGCGACTCCCTCATCTGCAGGAATCCACCCCCGGAATCGTAGAGGATTTCAAATTCCTTATAGGTTTTTCCCTTCCTGGCCTGAATCATAAGCTCATAGCGCATTTCGGGCAACAGTAAATTCTGGAAGGCATTCCTGAAGGTGGCTGAATCGGTCGCAAAGGCATCCCTCGGATATTGTTGTTGGATTTTCCTCACCTTGTAGGTGTCGGCAAAATTGGACAGGTGCCTTATGATGGCATCCCAGCTTTCGTTCGGGATGTCGTTCTGGCGAATGGTCACTTCGATGTCTTCCAGAACCCCGGATGGGCTGTACTCCACGCTATAGTGGAGCCGGTCTTTTTTGAATTTGATTTCAAAACTCTGCCGGCTGCTGTCGATTTCCTTGTAGAACCGCAACCGCTTTACCCCGTCGAGGTAAGGTTGCGCATTTTCCAGGGCGACCACCGGGAATTGCGACTCCTTTATCCGGAATTCCCGTTCGTATTTGGCCTGTGACAGACCCAAAAAGGGGAGGGCCAGCAGGAAAAGGAAGGGCAAGGGGTTACACTTCATGGTATCGGAAACAATTGATTTCATGGTCATTTACCATCCCGGTGGCCTGCATGTGGGCGTACACCACCGTGCTGCCCACAAAGGTAAACCCCCGTTTTTTCAAATCCTTGCTGATCTGGTCGGAAAGCGGGGTGGTGGAAGGGGCTTTCCGGTAGTCCTGAACGTTGTTTTTCAGCGTTTGCCCCCCTGTGAACCCCCAGAAGTACTCGCTGAAGGTCCCGAATTCTTCCCTAACTTTGATGTAGGCCCGGGCATTGGTGATGCTTCCCTGTATTTTCAACCGGTTGCGGATGATCCCGGGGTTTTCCATCAGGGAGGCTACCTTTTCAGGGCCATACCGGGAAATGGCCTGGTAGTCGAACCCGTCAAAGGCCTTTCGGAATTCCTCCCGCTTTTTAAGCACGGTGATCCAGCTCAGGCCGGCCTGGAAGGTTTCCAGGAGTAAAAACTCAAAAAGGAGGGCATCGTCCCGCACGGGCACCCCCCATTCCCTGTCGTGATAGGCCTCATAGAGGGGGTCGCCCACACACCAGCCGCAGCGCAAGAGATCCATGGCGTAAAGGTACGCACAATGGCGCGGATCCCAAGGGATTAAAAGCGGTCCTCTCCAAAGATCCCCGGCCGTAGGATAATACAGATGCTATCGTTAAATAATAGTTAAACATATATAATACGATAGTAATACTATTATATTTGCGATGGATATTTAGGAGGCATGAAGCATCTGATTCAAAACGTAAAAATTTACGTCAACGAAAAGACCTACGTAAAGGACCCCGAGTCTTCCGACCTGGGCAGGCGGATCGTGCACCATGGGGTCAGGCTTATCTCCGAAGTGGGTTTTGAAAACTTCACCTTCCGGAAACTGGGGGCGCTTATCGGTTCCAATGAGAGCTCCATTTACCGGTATTTCGAAAACAAGCATAAGTTCCTGATTTACCTTACTTCCTGGTACTGGGGCTGGAAGGAGTACCAGCTGGTATTCACCACCAACAGTATTGAAGACCCGTCGGTAAAGCTCGAAAGGGCCCTGGAAATCCTGACCTGCCCGGTGGAGGCCGATTCTGCCTTTTCCCATATGGATGAGGTATTGCTCTACCAAATCGTGATCAATGAGTATTCCAAGTCATTCCTCACCAAGGAGGTAGACCGGGAAAACAAGGAAGGTTATTTTGAGATTTACAAGCGGATGGTGCATCGCCTGGGGGAAATGATCGCTGAGGTAAACCCCGCGTATCCGTTTACCCGCAGCCTGGCCAGTACCGTGATGGAAGGCGCCCTCCACCAGTATTTCCTGATGGAACACTTTCCATCCCTGACCGATTGCCGCGATAACCAAACGCTTTATGCGTACTTTAGGAACTTAGTTTTTTCCTCACTAAAGGAACAACCCCATGGTTAAGAAAATGATGTCGGCCTGGCAGCGATTGATGGGCCTTATGACCCTGGAGAAGAAAGACGTTTTCCAGGTGTTTTATTATGCCATTTTTGCCGGGCTGGTAAACCTCTCCCTCCCGCTGGGGATACAGGCGATCATCAACCTGATCCAGGGGGCCCAGGTCAGTACCTCCTGGATAGTGCTGGTGGTGCTGGTTACCCTTGGGGTGGCCTTTGTGGGGATTTTGCAGCTGATGCAGATCCGCATTATCGAAAACCTGCAGCAAAAGATTTTCACCAGGGCATCTTTTGAGTTTTCCTACCGGTTCCCGAAGATTAAAATGAAGGAGCTCAGCAGTTACTATCCGCCAGAGTTGGCCAACCGGTTTTTTGATACCCTCACCGTGCAGAAATCCCTGGCCAAAATCCTGGTCGATTTCCCGGCCGCCCTGCTGCAGATCATTTTCGGCCTCCTGCTGCTTTCCTTCTACCATCCCTTCTTCATCCTTTACGGCTTGTTGCTGCTGATGCTGATCTATGTTGTTTTCAAGTTTACGGCCCAAAAGGGGTTGGAAACCAGCCTGGCAGAATCCAAAAACAAGTACAAGGTGGCGCACTGGATACAGGAAGTGGCCCGGTCGGTGGTGAGTTTTAAGCTCTCCGGGAAGACCTCCCATGCCATCGACAAGAATGATACCCTGGTCAGCGACTACCTCGATGCCCGGGAAAGCCATTTCAAGATCCTCGTTTTGCAGTTTGCACAGATGATCGGGTTCAAGGTGCTGGTCACGGCCGGGCTGCTCCTCATCGGGGGGTTGCTGGTGCTCAACCAGGAAATGAATATCGGGCAATTTGTCGCTGCAGAGATCATTATCCTGTTGGTTATCAGTTCTGTGGAAAAACTCATCCTCGGCCTCGAAACGGTTTATGACCTGCTTACTTCCCTGGAAAAACTGGGGCAGGTGGTCGACAAGGAGCTGGAGCCCCAGGGCGGGGAGCGTCCCTTTGCCGAAAACACAGGCTTCCACGTGGAGTTGCGTGATGTAACCTACCGGGTGCCGTACCGGGAAAAGAAAATTATCGACGGGGTGAACCTGAAAATAACCCCGGAGTGCACCATCCTGCTGAAGGGGCCTTCCGGATCCGGGAAGTCTACCCTGCTCAGGCTGATCGCCGGGGTTGTGGAGCCCGACAGCGGGCAGATCTTCATCAATAACGTTTCCCTGCAGGGGGTCGACCTGAGCTACTACCGCTCCCACCTGGGCAAATCCATCCCGGGGGAATCGCCGTTTGAGGGGACCATCCTCGACAACCTGACCTTTGGGGATAAAAGCATTTCCATGGATGAGGTTTACTGGGTCCTGGAGAAAACCAGGCTGCTTTCCTTCGTCAGGGAACAACCCAAGGGCCTGAGTACCATCCTTTACCCGGAAGGGAAGGAAATCCCGTATACCGTGAGCAAAAAACTGGTGTTGGCCCGCAGCATCCTTAGGAAACCAAAACTGTTGCTCCTGAAGGACCCCCTGAACCACTTCACGGAAGAGGAGGCCGCCGAGATCATCGATTTCCTGACCGACCCCGCCAATGGTTGGGCCCTTGTCGTGGTGAGCGACAATGAGGGTTGGGCCCGTCGGTGCACCAGGATAATCACCATAAAGGAGGGTAAGATTTCAAACGAAAGTTAGCATGCTGAATATATCTCCGAACAAACTGAACGACAAGGTCGACCTGACGCGGTTCAAGGCATCCCACAAGGTCTTCCACAGGAGGCATTACAAGCATTTCAACCGCTTCCTGATGGCCTTTGCCATCATTACGCTTATTATCCTGTTCCTGCCCTGGACCCAGAATATTTCCGGGAAGGGGTTCCTGACCACCTTAAGCCCGGACCAGCGGCCACAGACCATCCAGTCGCCCATCCCTGGCCGTATCGAAAACTGGTATGTACGCGAGGGCGATTACGTGAAGGTCGGGGATACCATCCTGTTCATGTCGGAGGTCAAGAACGAGTATTTTGACCCGCGCCTCATCGAGCGGACCGGACAACAGATCGATGCCAAGAACATGGCCGTCACCTCATACCAGGAAAAGGTCCGCGCCCTGCGGACCCAGATTGAAGCCCTTCAGCAGGAACAACAGCTGAAGCTGGAGCAGGCCCGGAACAAACTGATGCAGGCCGGGTTAAAGGTAAAAAGCGACAGCATCGACCTGGAGGCGGCAAAGACCAATATTACTATTGCCGAGCGGCAATTCAACCGGACCACCCAACTGGAGGAGGAAGGGTTGAAAGCCGTGACCGATGTGGAGGAAAAAAGGCTGAAGCTGCAGGAGGCGCAGGCCAAGCTGATTTCCCAGGAGAACAAGCTGCTGGCCAGCCGCAATGAGGTGATCAACGCCCAGGTGGAAATCAGCAGGGTACGGGCCGAGTATACCGACAAGGTGTCCAAGGCCCAAAGCGACCTGTTCACGGCCCAGTCTTCCCAATTCGATTCCCAGGCCCAGGTAACCAAGCTGGAGAACGAATACGCCAATTATGAGCGCAGGTCGGAGATGTACTATATCCGGGCGCCCCAGGAAGGGTTTGTGAACAAGATGCTCAGGGCGGGCATCGGGGAAACCTTTAAGGAAGGCGACGAACTGGTAAGCATCATGCCTTCCCGCTACGACATGGCTGTGGAAACCTTTGTCGAACCCATCGACCTGCCCCTGATCCACAAAGGGGAAAAGGTGCGGATCCAGTTCGATGGGTGGCCGGCCATCATTTTCAGCGGCTGGCCCAATGTTTCCTTCGGGACCTATGGGGGCGTGGTGGTGGCCATTGAAACCTATATCAGCCCCAATGGGAAATACCGGATCCTGTTGGCGCCCGACCCGGAAGACCATCCCTGGCCCACGGAATTGAGGGTGGGCTCTGGCGCGAATACCATCGCCCTGCTGGAGGATGTTCCAATCTGGTTTGAATTGTGGAGGCAACTCAATGGATTCCCCCCGAATTACTATACCCCGACCGACGGGGCCCAAATGACATCAAAAAAATAAGATGCGCTACTGCATACCCTTCCTGGTAATCGCTTGCCTTGCCACACCGCTTTCGGCCCAGGGGCCCGACAGCCTGGTGCTGGGTTTTCGCGAGTACCTGGCCCACGTAAAGCAGTTTCATCCCGTAGCCCGTCAGGCCAACCTGGTCCTGGGGATTGCAGAGGCCAACCTGCTCCAGTCCAGGGGGGGGTTCGACCCAAAGCTCGAAGTCGATTACGACCGGAAGGAATTCAAGGGCTCGGAGTACTACGACCGCCTGAACGCCACCTTTAAAATCCCCACCTGGTACGGGGTGGAGCTGAAGGGCCAGTTCGAGCAGAACGATGGGGACTTCCTCAACCCGTCGGAGACGGTTCCCACCGACGGGTTGTACAGCGCGGGTGTTTCCGTTTCGGTGGCCCGCGGGCTGTGGATCAACGAACGGATGGCTACCCTGCGCAAGGCAAAGCTGTTTGCCAATCAAAGCCTTGCCGACCGGGACCTGCTGGTGAACCAGATCCTCTTTGACGCCGCCGGGGCGTATTTCCAGTGGCTACAGGCGTATAAGGACCAGCTGGTATTCAGGCAGTTCCTCGACAACGCCCGCCTGCGGTTCGACGGGATCCGCCAGAGTGCCCTGGCCGGGGACCTCCCGGCTATCGACACCGTGGAAGCCCGGATCGCGGTCCAGAACCGCGACCTCAGTTTGGAACAGGCAAAAGTAAGGCTCCGCAATGCGGCCCTGGAACTCTCGAATTTCCTTTGGCTGGAAGACAACCTTCCCATTGAATTACAGGAAGGGGTCGTGCCTGAAATGGATCCTTCCGGGGAGGTCGACCGTACCCTGGAAATCGAAGGGAAACCCCTCGACAGTTTTGCCCTGGAGGCGCACCCGAAACTGCGGTCCCTGGATTTTAAAATTCAGGGCCTGGAAGTGGACCGAAGGCTTAAGGTAAACCAACTCCTGCCCCAGATTGACCTGGAATACAACTTTTTGACGGAAACCCCGGAATTCATCAATTCTTTTGAAACCCAGGAATACAAGGGGGGCGTAACCTTCCGCATGCCCCTTTTCCTGCGCAAGGAACGGGGTGCCCTCAAACTGGCGCGATTCAAGATCAGGGATGCAGAATTCGAGCGGGACAATACCCGCCTGGGCATCCAAAACAAGGTGTATGCCCTTTACAATGAGCTCGATTCCTTTGTGCGGCAGAATGAATTGATCGGGTCCATTGTGGTGGACTATGACCGCCTGCTTTCCGCCGAGGAACGGAAGTTCAGTTTCGGGGAAAGCTCCCTGTTCCTGATCAATTCGCGCGAGCGGGCCCTTATCGATGCCCGGCTGAAGGCCAATGAGGTACAGAACAAATACCTTATGGCCAAGGCGAAGCTGTTCCAGGCCCTGGCGATCAATCCCGACCTGGGCCAGTAGGGGACTGTGAGGAATCTGAAGGGAAGCTGTAAGGAACGCCGGGGCAGCCCTACCAAAAAGGTTCAATAGCAAAAAACTATGTACACAAGGCACCTTATGGATAGCGAAGTGGTGGCGGAAACCGAACTGATCCGCCAGGCACTGGAAAAGAGCCTGGATTACCAACAGTACCGCGACATGGTGGCCGACCAGGCCAGGCAGGGGCGGACCTCCGGGGCGGTACAGTCCGAATCCCTGGTCCATTATACCTTCCTGAACCACCAGCGGATGAACCGCTGGGATAAAAAAATCGAGTTGCCAACGCAGCTACTGGAGCAACTGCGCAGCCTGCAGGAACCAGTCACCTGGCTGGTACTCACGGAAACCTGGTGCGGCGATGCAGCCCCGGTTTTGCCCGTCATGGCGGCCTTTTCAGGGGCCAGCGAGGCGGTGGAACTCCGGATTGCCTTCCGGGACGACCACCTGCCCCTGATGGATCGCTTCCTTACCGGGGGCTCCCGGGCCATCCCCAAACTCCTGGAAGTACGGCCCGGGGACTTCAGCGTTCGGGCAAGTTGGGGCCCGCGTCCAGGGGAACCCATGGGGATGGCCGATGCCCACAAAGCCCGTTATGGCACCCTTAGCCCCGAATTCAGGGAATCCCTGCAACGCTGGTATAACCGCGACAGGGGCAGGGCCATCATCCGGGAACTGGCTTCCTTACTTGGGCTGGAATAAATAGGTGATACTGCCCTTTTGCGCCAGCCGTTCAGAAGGGCTGAACCGCGCTTTCAGGGCATAGGCCAGGGCATTGTCCACAAGGCATCCGTTGCTGGTGCCCGAGCTTTTTGCATTGAAATCTGCCTGGGTGACAAACCCCTGGGCATCCACTTCGATATTAATCACGACCTTCCCCCCTTCAATGCAGGTGTAGATGGGCGGGGGCAGCCTGTAGGCATTGCGGTCTACCAGGTTGTAGCTGATCGAGGTCCTTCGGTCAGCCAGGGCGTTGGTATATTCTTTTTTCTCCTTATCCTTCTCCCCCAGGAGCTCCTTTTTTTCCTCCCTCATCTGGGCCAGTTGCTTCAGGGACGAGGTGAATTCGTCTGAGTCGAAATTTTCGGCGGGTTCCTCCCCGCCGGCTTCCTCCCGCTCGGCCAGGATTTCTTCCAGGGTTTTCAGGGGTTCCGGGGCCCCATACCGGGGTTTGGCCGCCTCATTCAGGGCCATGTGGGATTTTATGGGGTCGCTGTCCCTGGCTTCCTGCTCCCGTTCTTCTTCTTCCAGCAGGGCTTCCAATTCTTCGTCGGCAAGGCTCATTTCAATGACATATTCCTCTTCCATACGGGTGCCCAGCCTGAGGTTGAACAGGGTCAGCACCACGATGCTCAGGGAGAGGAACGTGATCAGGGAAGCCAATTGGCTGCGACTCAAATTCATAAAGCTATAACCGCGTTTTTACGGATTTATTTTATTCTTCTACGTTCCCGGACCCGGTCGATACCTCAAAACCGGCGTTTCGGAATACCTCGCGGAACTGGTCGGGGGTGATTGCTTTATTTACGTCATACGGACCGGTTTTGGTTCTTTTCAGGGCAGCCAGGTAGGCTCCCGACCCCAATGCCCTGCCAAATTCATGGGCCAGGGAGCGGATATACGTACCCTTGCTGCACCGCACCCGGAAGTCGATTTCCGGTAGCTCGACCCGGGTGAGTTCAAATTCCGCAATGTGTACGGCCCTTTTCGGGATGTCCACCGGGGTCCCCTTCCGCGCGTATTCGTAAAGGCGCTTACCCTCTTTCTTCAGGGCGGAGAAGATGGGGGGCTGTTGCAGGATTTCCCCCGTAAACGTTTTCACCGCAGCTTCCAGTAATTCCGGGGTGATGTGTTCCGTAGGGTAGGTGGCGTCCACCGGGGTTTCCAGGTCATAGGAAGGCGTGGTGGCCCCGAGGAAGAAGGTGCCGGTATACTCCTTTTCCATGCCTTGCAACTCAGGGATGGCCTTGGTGCTTTTCCCGGTGCATATGATCAGCAGCCCGGTGGCCAGCGGATCGAGCGTCCCGGCATGGCCTACTTTGATTTTTTTAAGGGAAAGGGCCCTGCGCAGGGTCCACTTGACCGCATTGAGGGCCTGGAATGACGACCAGCCCAGGGGTTTGTCGATGAGCAGGGTTTGTCCTTCCAGAAAGGCAGTCTTGGTCAATTCCAAGGCGATGGGCGTTAAGGGTTCCTAAAACCACAAGCCGGCGGCGATGGCCACTGCGCCGGCTACCAAACAATATACGGCAAAAAAAGTGAGCCGGCTGTTGCGCACCAGGCGGATCATCCAGGTACAGGCGAGCAACCCGGCCACGAAGGCGGCGATAAACCCGGCCCCCAGGGCGGCAATGCTGTCGCTTTGGAAGCTGAGTTCCCCGCTGATCAGGTCTTTGGCTATTTTCCCAAGGATCAGGGGCACCACCATGAGGAACGAAAAGCGTGCGGCCTTTGTTTTGTCGACCCCCAGCAAAACGGAGGTGGCAATGGTGGCCCCGCTGCGGGAGATCCCCGGCAAGACGGCGATGGCCTGGGCGACCCCGATGACCAGGGAATTCCAGAAGGATACGTTTTTGTGCGTGCTTTTGGCCCGGTCGGCAAGGAAGAGCAACAGGGCAGTCACCAACAGCATGCTACCAACCAGTACGATGTTCCCGGTGAAGAAGACCTCCATTTCCTTTTCGAAAAACAGGCCGATAAGGGCAGCGGGGATCATGGAGATTACGATTTTCAGCGAGAACCGGGCCTCCTCATTGTCTTTGAAGGCAAAAAGGCCGCTCAGGATGGTCCAGACATCCCTCCGGTAGACCACCAGGGTGCTCAGGGCGGTTGCAAAGTGGAGCACCACGGTAAACAGGAGGCTTTCTTCAGGGATGGAGGTGTCGCCTAAAAGCACTTTCCCCAATTCCAGGTGGCCGCTGGAGGAAACCGGGAGGAACTCGGTAAGCCCCTGTACTATGCCCAGAATGATGGCGTCGGTCAGTTCCAATTATTGGGATTTGTGCTTTCCGGGATGGGCCAGGATGGCGTAAACCTGAAGCCCAAGGCCGATCAGGACCAGGGTGGGGGCCAGCCGGATGCGCCGGAAACTGAAGATATCGGGGCTGAAGACGTTGGGATCCTCAGTGCCGCCACCCGCCATCAGCAGGTACCCCAGGGCGATAAAAACCAGACCTGCGAACATCCACAGGTAATTCCTGCGTTGGAAAATGAATTCCTTTTGGGGTTTGCCGGCCTGCGGGTCTTTGTTTTTCTTGCTCATGCTGCAAATTTAATAATATAAATCGTCGGTGCGCAGGTTCAGGAACCGCTGGGTGGCAAAATAGGTGCTCACCAGGGAAATCAGGATGCCCAACAGGAAAACCCCCGCAAAGACCCCGATCAGTTGGGCGGGGTTGTCTGCGAGGCCCAGTTGGGGGAAGTTCCGGTTGAGGTAGAACAAGAGCCCGGCCAGGGCCAGCAGCGCCACGATCGCCCCGAGCATGCCCAGCTTTATGTTGGTCCAGATAAAAGGCCGGCGGATGAAGGACTTGGTCGCCCCAACCATCTGCATCGTTTTGATGATAAAGCGCTTGGAATAGATCGACAGGCGTATGGAGCTGTTGATCAGCAGGAAGGCGATAAGGGTAAACACCGCGGAGGCGACCAGGATCCCGATCCCAACCCGCTTGACGTTTTCCGTGAGCAACTCCAGGGTAGGCCGGTCGTAGCTGACTTCTTCCACAAAAGGCCGCGACCCGATGTCGGTGGCGATGGAATCGACCTGGGCCGTGCTGACAAAGGCGGCTTTCAGGTTCACGTCGATGGAGTTTTTAAGGGGGTTGTAGCCGAGGAACTCCATAAAATCTTCCCCAATGTCTTCGCTGTGCCGGCTGGCGGCTTCCTCCTTGGAGACGAACACTGCCGATTTGGTGTATTCCGCCATGACCAGGCTTTTCTGGAGCTGGTCAATTTCCACCTCTTTGGCCGAATCTTTCAGGAAGACGGAAAGGGTGATCTCTTCCTTGAAATGGTTGGCCAGTTTCCGGGTGTTCAGCACCAACAACCCGAGTACCCCGAGCAGGAAAAGGACCAGTGCAATGCTCAGGGTAACGGAAAAATAAGAGGATATCAGTTTGCGCTTCTGGAAGCGTTCAAAGGACTTGCTCATAACCGCACTAAGGATATGTAAAAATAGGAAAGTAAATGGATTCCACTTATTTTTGCGCGGAATAAACCCCCGGGGCCTCCAGCCCCCACATTTTTAGCCGTAACACATGCAGTACGATTTCAGGCGAATTGAAGCCAGGTGGCAGAAGTATTGGGCCGAACACAAAACCTTCCGGGCGGAATTCCCATCGGAGCGCCCCAAGTTTTATGTGCTGGACATGTTCCCGTATCCTTCGGGGGCCGGCCTGCATGTGGGCCATCCCCTGGGGTATATCGCCAGTGATATCTATGCCCGCTATAAAAGGCATAAGGGGTATAACGTTTTGCACCCCATGGGGTATGATTCCTTTGGGTTGCCTGCAGAGCAGTATGCGATCCAGACCGGGCAGCACCCCGCCATTACAACCCGGGCCAACATCAACCGCTACCGGGAACAGCTCGACCAGATCGGGTTTTCCTTTGACTGGGAGCGGGAGGTCCGCACTTCCGACCCGTCTTACTACCGCTGGACGCAATGGATCTTTATGCAGCTTTTTGGCTCCTGGTACAACAAGCAGGCGGATCGGGCAGAACCCGTGGAGACCCTGGTGGCTTTATTCGAGGCCGGGGGCAATGCAGGGGTCCGGGCCGCTTGTGATGAAGACACCCCCGCGTTTACGGCAGCGCAGTGGAAGGCCTTTACCCGGGAAGAGAAGGAGCGCATGTTGCTGAAATACCGCCTGACGTACCTGGCCGATGCAGAGGTGAACTGGTGCCCTGCCCTGGGTACGGTACTGGCAAACGATGAAATCGTAAACGGGGTATCGGAACGGGGTGGCCACCCGGTGGTCCGGAAGAAGATGACCCAGTGGAGCATGCGCATTACCGCTTACGCCCAGCGCCTGCTGGACGGGCTGCAGACAATAGACTGGCCCCAACCCCTGAAGGATGCCCAGGCCAATTGGATCGGGCGCTCTGTGGGGGCTTCGGTGGTTTTCCACACCCAGCCCTCCGCGGGACAGCCGGAATCCTTTCCCATTGAGGTGTTTACCACCCGGCCTGATACGATTTTCGGGGTGAGCTTCATGACCCTGGCCCCCGAGCACCCACTGGTGGCCAAAATTACCACCCCTGACTGCAAGGATGAAGTGGAGGCTTATGTGGAAGCCACCGCCCGCCGTTCCGAAAGGGACCGACTTGCCGATGTAAAGCGCATTACCGGCGCTTTCACGGGGGCATATGCCGTCCATCCCTTTACCCGGGAGGCCATCCCCATCTGGATTGGCGATTACGTTTTGGCGGGATATGGGACCGGGGCGGTGATGGCGGTGCCCTGTGGCGACCAGCGCGATTTTGATTTTGCACGGCATTTCGGGATCCCCATCCCCAATATTTTCGAAGGGGTCTCCGTGGAGGAGCATGCCTTTGAAGACAAGGCCACTGCCGTAATTGCCAATTCAGGGTTTATCACCGGGCTCGGGCAGAAAGAAGCCAGCCGGAAGGTGATCGAGGCCCTTGAGGAGAAAGGGCAGGGGAAAGGCAAGGTCAATTTCCGCCTGCGGGATGCCGTTTTCAGCCGGCAGCGGTACTGGGGGGAACCCTTCCCGGTCTACTACGATGCGCAGGGGTTGCCCTGCCTGCTCCCCGAACACTGCCTGCCCCTGCAGCTGCCTGAAGTGGAAAAATACCTGCCCACCGAAACGGGGGAGCCCCCTTTGGGGAACGCCACCCACTGGGCCTGGGACACCCGGCTGGAGGAAGTCGTGGCCAATGACCGGATCGATTTCAAAACCGTCTTCCCCCTCGAATTGAACACCATGCCGGGTTGGGCGGGTAGCTCCCAGTATTTCAACCGCTATATGGACCCGGGTAACGACCGTGCCCTGGTCGCAAGTGAGGTTATTCAGTACTGGCAGGATGTGGACCTCTACATCGGGGGAAGCGAGCACGCCACGGGCCACCTGCTCTACTCGCGTTTCTGGCAGCATTTTATGTTTGACCGCGGGTGGGTGCCCACAGCGGAATACGCCCGGAAACTGATCAACCAGGGGATGATTTTGGGGACGAGCGCCATAGTATACCGCAAAAGCGGTACAAATGAATATTTGAGCAAAGGCCTGGTAAGCGGGACCCCTGTGGAGGAAATCCACGTGGACGTAAACCTGGTCAATGCGGCCGACGAACTCGACGTGGAAAAGCTCCGCGCCTGGCAACCGCAATACGAAAACGCTGATTTTGCGCTTGAAAACGGGAAGTACATCGTGGGGAGGGAGGTTGAGAAAATGTCAAAGCGCTGGTATAACGTGGTAAACCCCGACCAGGTCTGTGAGGAGTACGGGGCCGATGCCCTCCGCCTGTATGAAATGTTCCTGGGGCCGCTGGAGCAGTCCAAGCCATGGAATACCGCGGGGATCACAGGGGTGTACGGGTTCCTGAAAAAGCTCTGGAAACTTTACCACCAGGGGCCTGACCACCGTTTTGAGGTGCTTGAGGGGCCCCCGGCTGCAGAAAACTTGAAATCCCTGCATAAAGCGATCCGGAAAGTCACCGGGGATATTGAGGCCTTTTCTTTCAACACCTCGGTCTCCACCTTTATGATTTGCGTGAATGAGCTGACCGCCCAACAGTGCCGGAACCGCGCCATCCTGGAGCCCCTCGCCATTTTGGTAGCGCCTTATGCGCCGCATATTGCAGAGGAATTATGGGAAAAACTCGGACATGCTGAGTCCATATCCTATGCGCCCTACCCGGAATACGAAGAACGCTACCTGGTGGAAAACACCCGGGAATACCCGGTTTCCTTCAACGGGAAGACGCGGTTTACCCTGGAGTTGCCCCTCGACCTGAGCCGGGAGGAAATTGAACAGGCGGTTATGGGGCATGAAAAAACGCAGCAACACCTCGAAGGCCGGCCTCCCAAAAAGGTGATCGTGGTGCCAGGGAAAATTGTGAATATCGTGGTCTGAAAGGGCGCTGCAGGGCCCTGGGTTTCCCGGTGGGAGCCGCTTTTCGGGGCGCAACAATAAGGGGGGATTAACCCCGCCCCCTCCCCGTTATTCAAAATACGACACCTCCCTGCATTTTCCCGGCAGATCCAATCTTTTTTGTTCCCGACCCCGGAGAACCCCCCAAATTTTTGCCGGGAACCTTTTTTGGAACAGGACTCCTTTTACAGGGTCACCTTTCCCCTATCCCTTACATTATCGTTGCAGTCCCCTGTGCAGGCAATACCCGAACACCCGAAGCGGGCAGGAAGCACCATGAAACTTTACGGGAGTTAAATATATTATAGTATACCCCCTATAAAAAAGGGGTATACAACGAAAAAAATATACATAATAAAGAAACACCCCCAAAACAAATAGGGTTATAGCGATAAAATACTAATTTAGCGCATCATCAACCCAATAACAGGAAAACTCATGGAAATTGGCATCCCAAAAGAAATCAAGAATAACGAAAGCCGGGTAGGCATGACGCCTGCCGGGGTACTCGAACTTACCCACCGGGGGCATACGGTATTTGTGCAATCCGGGGCAGGGCTAGGCAGCGGGTTCCCCGATGAGGAATATAAAAAAGTGGGGGCGCGCATCCTCGATACCATCGGCCAGGTGTATTCCATGAGTGAAATGATCGTTAAGGTAAAGGAACCCATCAGGGAAGAGTACGCTTTGGTCCAGAAAGGGCAGGTGATCTTTACCTATTTCCATTTTGCTTCCAGCGAACGGCTCACCCAGGCCATGATCGACAGCCGTGCGGTTTGCCTGGCCTACGAGACCGTGGAGGATGAGGATGGCTCCCTGCCCCTGCTTACGCCCATGTCGGAGGTGGCGGGTCGGATGGCCATCCAGCAAGGGGCCAAGTACCTTGAAAAGCCCGTAAAGGGTCGGGGCGTCCTCCTTGGGGGCGTGCCGGGGGTACCCCCGGGAAGGGTCCTGGTCCTGGGTGCGGGCACCGTTGGGATACAGGCTGCCAAGATGGCTGCGGGACTGGGCGCCCATGTCACCATCCTCGATGTCAACATGAAGCGGCTGCGCTATGTGAACGATGTTATGCCCAGCCATGTGGTCACCGAATTCTCGAGTGAATACAATATCCGCAAACACGTGCGGTCGCACGACCTCATCGTGGGTGGCGTGCTCCTGAAAGGCGGAAGGGCCCCCAAGCTGATTACGCGCGATATGCTGAAGACGATGCGGCCCGGGACCGTAATTGTGGATGTGGCCGTCGACCAGGGGGGCTGCGTGGAAACCACGCGCCCGACCACCCATGAAAACCCCACCTACCTCATTGACGACGTGGTGCATTACTGTGTGGCCAACATGCCCGGGGCAGTTCCCTATACCTCTACCATGGCGCTCACCAACGTCACCCTGCCGTATGTGCTGAGCCTTGCCGACAAAGGGTGGGAACGGGCCTGCAGTGAGGATGCTTCCCTGCAGAAAGGGCTGAACATCGTCAAAGGGGAGATCGTGTACGAGGAACTCCTTGAGGCTTTCGGGTCGCTTAAGGCTGCCACTGCCTGATTTTCAATAGGGTCCCTGCCAGTTTTTCAGGGGGATGCCTGTCCGTGTTGTTGTGGCTGGATTTTTGATACAAATACGGTATCTTTAAATCCAAAAAAAGGAATCGAACATGACAGGTTATTATATTCTTATCGGAGGGATCGCCCTGATCAGCTGGCTGGTAAGTGCCCGCCTGAAGAGCAAGTTTCAGCATTATTCGAAGGTGCATCTGCAAAACGGCATGAGCGGGGCGGAAATTGCCCGGAAAATGCTGCAGGACCATGGGATTAACGACGTAGAGGTCGTACATACCCCGGGGATGCTTACCGACCACTACAACCCACAGAAAAAGACGGTGAACCTCAGTGAAGGGGTCTATCACCAGAGGAATGCCGCCGCCGCGGCGGTCGCAGCCCACGAATGTGGCCATGCCGTACAACACGCCCAGGCGTACCAGTGGCTTACCATGCGTTCCAGGCTGGTGCCCGTGGTAAGCGTGACTTCCGGGATGTCGATGTGGCTGGTGTTCGGGGGCCTGGTCCTCGGCGCCGCTGCAGGGATGGGTATGGGCTACTGGATTGCCGTGGCCGGCCTCGCGATGATGGCGCTGGCAACCCTGTTCAGCTTTATCACGTTGCCGGTGGAGTACGATGCCAGCAACCGCGCCCTGGCATGGTTGAAAAACCGGAACATGGTTACGTCCCAGGAATACAAAGGGTCCGAAGATGCCCTGAAATGGGCTGCCCGCACCTACCTGGTTGCGGCCATTGGTTCCCTGGCTACCCTGGTGTACTGGGGCCTGCAGGTTTTCGGCAGCAGGGAATAAGGCCCGGGTCCGGGCTCAGACCTGGATTTGACGGTCAATTTGCTGATCCAGCGAAATGAAGGTTTCCGTCCGGGAAACCCCTTCGATTTGCTGGATTTTTTTGTTGAGCAACTGCATCAGGTGTTCATTGTCGTGGCAGAGGACCTTGACCAGAATAGACCAGTTACCCGTGGTGTAGTGGCATTCCAGGACTTCAGGGATTTTTTCGAGCTCCTTTACCGCATACGGATTGCTCATGGCCTTGTCGAGGTAGATCCCGATATAGGCCATGGTGGTAAAACCCAGGGCCCGGGGGTTGATCACGAACTTTGACCCTGCCAGGAGCCCCGACTTTTCAAGCTTTCTGAGGCGCTGGTGGATGGCGGCCCCGGAAATCCCGATTTTCCGGGCAATCTCCAGGATGGGGGTGCGGGCATCCGCCATCAGGAAGCGCAGGATTTTCTTGTCGATCCCGTCAATCTGGACGGCTTTTGGGTTCGTTTTCATCCCTTTTATCGGGTTTACGGCTAAAGATACTACAATTCTGCAAGGCTAGTTTCCCACCGAATCGGGGTTGTATCCCAGGTAGGGAACTTCATATTCCCTGAATCCGATGCCATACGATTCCAGGGTTCTCAGGCAGGGTTCGTAGATTTCCCTGCGGATGGGGATTTGGACCCCCGGGGTACGGACCTTTCCATTGAGGATCAGCAGGGTAGCAATGGCCACGGGCAACCCGACGGTTTTTGACATGGCGGTATGCCTGGCCGATTCCCCAAGGACGACCATATTGGAGTCCAGTTGGAGCTTCTGCCCATCTTTTTCATAGCCGAATTTGTGGTACATCACAATCATGTCGCGGTCTTCTGGGCCCAGTTTCCAGCTTTCCTCCAGGATTTCCTGCAGGAGTTGGGCCGGGGTCCCGTTCTCGGTACTGAGTTTCCTTCCAGGGTCAAAAAGGTTGATTTCCAGTAGTTTTCCCCAAAGGACATCGTCCTGGTCGATTTTCAGGTAATGCCTCAATTTAAGCTCCACGGAATCTGTGGGGGAGTACGGCAGGAATAAGTTGGTAAAATCGCGGTACGACATCCCTTTGGAATTTTCAATCCGGTAGGTGTCATCGGTCATCCCAAGTTGCACAAAGATGTTCCAGGCCCGGGAAAAGCCGACCCGCCGCATGGTCCCCCTGTAGAGGGTCAGGGTATCCTGTAGCCCGTACGCCTCCCGATAGCTCAGGGAGTCGCGGTTGGCATAGACTTCGAAAGTCCCGTATCCTTCGATTTCCAGGAATTCCGTCCGCCGGAAGAGTTTGTGGTAGGGGATATATTTGTAGGTGCCTTCCTGTATGAACTTTGCGGCGCCCCCCTGCCCGGCAACCACCACGTTTCTGGGGTTCCAGGTGAATTTGTAATTCCAGAGGTTCGTATCGCTTTCCGGCGACAGCAAACCCCCCGTAAAGGATTCGAAAAGCAGCATCCTGCCGCCGGAAGCCTTGATGCGGTCGATGACCTGCATGGCGCTCATATGGTCTATTCCGGGGTCGAGGCCGATTTCATTCATAAATACCAGGCCCTTTTCCCGTACGGCCGCATCGAGGTGGCGCATCCCTTCGCTGATATAGGAGGCGGTTACCAGGTTCTTCCCGAAGTGCAGGCAGTCCCGGGCTATTTCCAGATGCAGGGAGGGCGGCAGCATGGAAACCACGATATCGGCCTGTTCCACCCGCGACCTCCGCGCAGCCTCATCTGCGATATCGAGGGCGGCCACCGCTGCCCGGGGGTGCTTTTGGACCTCCATGGGGATGGCTTGCGGGTTCTTGTCGGCAATGGTAATCAGAAGGTCTTCCTCTGCCGCGTGTTCCAGGAAATAATCCAGCAGGTAAGAGGTGGATTTTCCGGCTCCTACAACCAGGATGCGTCGGGCCATAGTGTTTGCGAATCGTTTGGGTTAGGCGATACGAAGGTATCAAAATGTTACATTTGCATGAAATACACCCTTTTTAGTTATGAACAAAACATTTTTAGGATGGGGGGCCGCCCTCGGATTACTGGCGGTCGTGTTGGGCGCCCTTGGTGCCCATGTGCTGAAAGCCCACCTGGGGGAGGCTTCCCTGGAATCCTTCCGCACGGGGGTGGCCTATCAGATGTACCACGCCCTGTTCCTGCTGGTCCTGGGGAGTTCGGCGCGGCTGTTGGAACAGGCCGGGAAGGCGGCAGGCCATTTAGTGCTCTCCGGGAACCTCCTGTTCTCTTTCTCGATTTATGCCCTTACCCTGGCCCCGCTCGGAGGGATGGATTTCAGCGCCATAGGATGGGTGACCCCGCTGGGGGGCCTGTTGATGATCAGTGGATGGGGCTTGCTTTTCTATCGCGTTTTTCGACCCCTTGGAAAGGGCGCTGACCACTGAAGGGCTGAGGGCCCTTACTTTTTGTTGACGCTGTTGATATATTTCTGAAGGGCCATCGTCATGGAAGGGGTCTCCGGCGTGGGGGCCTTGATATCGATTCTCAGGCCTGCGTCCGTGGCGGCCATGATCGTGGAATTCCCGAAGACGGCAATCCGCGTCTCATTTTGTTTGAAATCCGGAAAGTTTTTCAGCAGGGACTCAATCCCGGCCGGGCTGAAGAAAACCAGCACGTCATAATAGACGTCCCTCAGGTCGGAAAGGTCGCTGATCACCGTTTTATAGAAAACGCCCCGGGTCCAGTTGATCCCGGCTTCGTCCAGGGTTTCGGGCACCTGGGGTTTCAGCACATCGGAAGAAGGCAACAGGTACACTTCGTCCTTATATTTCTTGAACAGGGCGGCCAGGTCAGGGAAATTCCTTTTGCCCACATAGATTTTGCGTTTCCGGTACACGACGTATTTCTGGAGATAGAACGCGACCGCTTCGGACTGGCAGAAGTATTTCATGGTGTCGGGCACCTTGAACCGCATTTCTTCGGCAATGCGGAAAAAATGGTCCACCGAGTTGCGGCTGGTCAGGATAATGGCGGTAAATCTGGAAAGATCGATTTTTTGCTGGCGAACCGTTTTGGCATCTACCCCCTCCACATGAATGAATGGCCTGAAGTCCACTTTCACCTTCTCCTTCTCGATGAGCCGGGAGTAGGGGCTGTTCTCCATTTTTGGTTCTGGCTGTGAAACCAGAATCGTCTTTACCTTCATAAAATCAATCTTTTAGCAAGTATGCAATGATCAGAAAGGGCGCCAATTCAAGTGCGCAAAGGTACAAAATAAAATAGAAAAAATAGGAGGTGATCAACTTTTGATGGATTTTCAGAATGCCCGCCCAACCGATCAAATTGATGAGCAGAATTAAGAAAACGCTTAAGAAAACGACAGGTTTCGAAGCCGGCCAAACATAGGCAAGCAGCAGGTTGGCCCCGAACATCACCAGGCTGCTGTAGTTCAGGTACGTCATCTTTTTGTAGATAAGCTCTGCGATAAGGGTTTCAAGATCGAAGAGGAGCCCGACGACCAGTTGCAGGCCCAGTTTCGCGAGGAAAAAGGCCAACAGGCCCGTAAAAGCAAGCAAAAGCAAGACAGCGTTGGATACTGGCGGTATTTCCGGGAAGGCGGGGAAGGCCAGCAGCAGGAACAGGCTTAGGTTGAGCAGGAGGAAGAGGCTCTGGACCAGGTGGAACCCGTGAAGCAGCCGCCCCTTTTTATTGTAGAGGAAAATGTATTTGTTGTTGAAGGGCAGGATGATAAAGCTAAAGAACCGGCCCTCGAACATGCTTTTGGTGAATACCAGGCATAGCAGGCTCAACAGGAAGACCAGGGTGATCCAGTCGGTTGAAGATACGCTTCGCTCAAGGGCTTCCATCAGGGTTTCATGGGTTGTGCAGATCCGTTGAGCCCCCAGGGGAGCCCGTTTTCAGAAATAACGGCCCGGGCATAGACCGGGGCTTCCCCGCCCGGGGGAGGCAGGCTGATGTTCAGGTAAAGGGTATCCCCGGGGTGTAGTTGCCCCGGTTCCGCCGGGGTTTTCACCGGGAGGGGACGTATTTCCTTCAGGCGCTTATAGGCATCCAGGTAAGCCACGCCGAACCGCAGCCCCGACAGGGCAACCTCGTGCGGGTACGGGTTATGGACCCAGAAGGTATAGTTTTTCCCTGCCTCCAGGGGGAGGGGGCTGTCGATCCCGGCCCCCAGCTTCCTGAAGGACTCAAATGGCGCGATGAAGAACCCATACCGTTTTTCGCCTGCCGGATCCAGGTAATGGAAAGGGGTTTCCCTCCGGGTCCTTGGCACATAAAAAACCTTTTTGCCCTGTACCCGGGCTTCGGAGTCATCTATGGAATACTGGTTCTTCCGGTAATAGGCGTTGTTGAGGGAAAGGGCTTGCTGGCCGGAGTAAAAGGCGTACATGGAGGCATTCCGGTAAGAGTTTTCGAAAACGACAGGCGCCTCCCCGGCCACGGCGGCCAGGTTTGCCGTCCACGCTTTGTTTCCATGGGTTTCAAAGCGGACGGGAAAGAGGGGCTCGTACACCAGCCCCACCCGCAACACGAAAAGGATTACCAGGTTCGCCAGCCCGGCCCGCCAAAGCCATTTTCGCGTTTCGCGGTGGGCTATCAGGTACTGGAAGACCATGACGGCCACGGGGACGCAAATAACGATAAGCCACTGCGTCTGCACCCTGCGCTGAAAGCTGGAGAGGAAAAAAAACAGCAGGACCCCCCAGGTAACGAACCCCAGGGCGCGCTCAAAGCGGTCGTTGGGGCGGAAGCGCATCAGGGTCCTGCTCACCCAGGGGAAGGTAAGCCCAAACAGGGCTAACAGGTTTAGCAGGAACCCCAGGGTAAATTTGGAAAACTTGTAAGGCTGGTTGGGTCGCTCAAAAAGGTGGAAACGGATGGATACAAATTCGTGCTCGTAAAGCCATGCCAGGTGCGGGGCGTAACAGAGGAGGGAAACCGCAAGGGCCACCCAGGCAAACCGGTTTTTGAGGAGGCTCAGGTTGGAGAGCAAAACAAAGAGGATGACCAGGGCGGCGTGGTATTTGCTGTACATCAGGGAAGCCATAACTACCCCGAGCCCAATGGCAATGGCATATCCCGGCCGCTGCAAAAAGTTGCGGTACAGCAGCAGGAACAGGGCGGTAAAGAACAGCAGGGGGGTGTCGGGAAGGCTCAGGAAGCCGTAGGCGTGCATCAGGGGGATGGACCCGGTCCAGACCAGGAACTCTTTCCAGTATCCCTCCTTGCCGGGCCCCCGGGTCATGGCCCAGATTAGCAGGAGGGTCCCGATCCCCATAAAACAACTGACCAGACGCACCCCGAACTCCCCGCCGAAGAGCGAAAGCCCCATGCCGATCATCCAGGCGACCATGGGGGGGTGGTCAAAATACCCCCAGTCGGGGCTTTGGGCGTAGTACCAGTAGTACGCTTCGTCGTAAAGGAGTTCAGTGGAAAAGGCCTGTGCCAGGTTTACCAGAAACAAAGCCACCAACAATAGGATCAATGGCCTGGGGAGTGATGTTCTCATTGGCATTGGCATGGCGCCAAAGGTACAAAGAAGGGGGTTGATTTTCCAGGGTGCCGGCCCCGAAAAAAAGCTTTTCCCGCATAAGGCCGGCCGAAATGTGGTATTTTTGCCCAAATTGGTGTTTATGGCGGAGGGCCTGGTCATTATTCCCACCTACAACGAAATCGAAAACATCGAGGCCATCATCAGGGCGGTTTTCGGGCTCCCCCGGCCTTACGACGTGCTTGTGGTGGACGATAATTCCCCTGACGGTACGGCATCGCGCGTGCGCGAGCTGCAGGAGGAATTTCCCGGATCGCTCCACCTGGAGACCCGCAAGGGCAAGACCGGGTTGGGTACGGCGTATATCCATGGGTTTAAGTGGGCCCTCCAACGGCCGTACGAATATATCTTCGAGATGGATGCCGATTTCTCGCACCGCCCCACAGACCTGCCGCGACTGCATCGGGCCTGCCTCGACGGGGCCGATATGGCCATCGGTTCCCGGTACAAGAAAGGGGTGAATGTGGTGAACTGGCCCCTGAACCGCATCCTGCTCTCCTACGGCGCCTCGTTTTACGTGAGGCTGATTACCGGGATGAAGATCCACGACCCAACCGCAGGCTTTATCTGCTACCACCGAAGGGTCCTGGAGGCCATTGACCTCGACGAGGTCCGCTTCGTGGGGTATGCCTTCCAGATCGAGATGAAATTCCGGGCATACCTGAAGGGGTTTGCCATACAGGAGGTATCCATCGTCTTCACGGACCGGGAAAAGGGGCAGTCCAAAATGAGCAAGACCATTGTTTGGGAAGCTGTTTTCGGGGTCATCAGCATGAAAGTGCGCAGCCTGTTTAAAAAGAACGGATTTTAAGATGAAGCAAATACTGTTAAAAAACGCACGTATGGTCAATGAGGGCCGCGTGGTTGAAGGCGACCTGTTGATCGAAGGGGATCGCATTGCGCGAATCGGGACAGGCCTGTCTTCCCCCAATGCCCGGGTGATGGACCTGGAAGGGAAGTACCTGTTGCCGGGCCTGATCGACGACCAGGTGCATTTCCGCCAGCCGGGCCTGACCCATAAGGGCGACATTGCCTCGGAGAGCAGGGCTGCCGTGGCGGGGGGCATCACCAGCTATATGGAGCAGCCCAATACGGTTCCCCAGACCACTACCCTGGAAAAGCTTGAGGAGAAATTCGCCATGGCGGCAGGGGTGTCCCACGCCAATTATTCCTTTCCCCTTGGCGGGACCAACCAGAACCTGGAGGAAATCAAGCGGCTCGATAAAAATGCCTGTTCGGGGATCAAGCTCTTCCTGGGCTCTTCCACCGGCGACATGCTGGTCGACGATCAGCAGGTGCTCGAACGGATTTTCAGCAGTACCGAAATGGTTATTTGTGCACATTGCGAGGACGAGGAAACCATCAGGCGGAACCTGGCCCGCGCCAGGGAAACCTATGGGGAAGACATCCCCATGGCGTTGCATCCCGATATCCGCAGCGAGGAGGCCTGCTACCTTTCTTCCTCCCGGGCGGTCGCCCTTGCGGAGCGTACGGGCGCCCGCCTCCACGTTTTCCACCTTTCCACCGGCAGGGAAGTTGCGCTGTTCCGCAACGACATCCCCCTGGCCGAGAAAAAAATAACGGCGGAGGTATGCCTCCACCACCTCTGGTTTGCACGGGAAGATTACCAGGCCAAAGGGTCCTTCATTAAATGGAACCCGGCAGTGAAGGAGGCTGCAGACCGGGACCAACTCTGGAAGGCCCTGCTTGACGACCACCTCGACATCCTGGCCACCGACCACGCCCCGCATACCCTTGAGGAGAAGCAGCAGCCCTACCTGCAGTGCCCTTCCGGCGGCCCGCTGGTACAGCACGCCCTGCCTGCCCTGATGGAGAAACACCGCGAAGGGGTGCTACCTGTGGAAAAGATCGTGGAAAAGATGTGCCATAACCCCGCCATCCTTTTTGACCTGCACCAAAGGGGGTATTTGAGGGAGGATTATTTCGCCGACCTGGTGGTGGTGGACCCGGACCGCCCCTGGACCGTCAGCCGGGAGAACCTCCTCTATAAATGCGGATGGTCCCCATTTGAAGGGCAGCAGTTCCACGCCAGCGTGGCCTATACCTTTGTCAATGGCCACGTGGCTTATGAACAGGGCGTTGTTTCCGGGGAGCCGAATGGCCGCCGCCTAACCTTTGACCGATGAACAGGCCCTTGCTTATTTTGTTATTCGTATTGCTTGGGGCATCCTGTGGCAAAAAGCTGCTGGAAACCCCGGAAAACCTTATCCCCAGGGAAAAGATGGCCGATATCCTCTACCATATGGCCCTGTTGGATGCCATTGACAACAGCCATCCCCAGGTACTGGTGGAAAACGACATCAGGGTAATGCCGTTCCTGTTCGAAAAGTACGGGATTGATAGCCTGCAGTTTGTGCAGAGCGACCTGTATTACGCCTCTGTCCCCGAAGAGTACGAGAAAATTTACCAGGCGGTTGAGGAGCGGTTAACCCGTAAGCGCGATAGCGTGAGCGAGGCCATCCGGCAGGGGCAATCCCCCGTGGTCGATTCCCTTAAGACCTCGCAGGATCAGGAAGACTGAAAACCCTCCCTGAAGGCGGTGAAGTTTTCCACGCACCGGTCAAGCACCGCTTCAATGGATTGGTATTCAAACCCCACTGATTGTTTTATTTTGTCCCCGCTGTAGCGCACGGGGTGTTGCAGGGACCGCGCAACGGCCCGGCTGAGCCGTCTTTTGCGCTTACCCAGGCGTGCGCCCACCCAATCCAGTCGCCAAAGCGCTTCCAATTCCAAATTGCCCAGGACGGCTTTTGGCGGCGGGGTGCCCAGCCTTACGGCAATACGGGTCAGCAGGTCGCGGTACTCCAGGTGTTGTGCCACCAGGATGAAGCGTTCGTTGTACCGGCCGGCCGCCTTGAGTTCGCCCAGGGCCCGCACCACGTCCCAGACCCCCACAAAGCCTGTGCCCCCGGGAGGGGCTACCCGGCCCCCTTCGGCCGCCCGCAGGAAGAACCTCCCACCGCCGGCGTACCAGAACCCCGGCCCGAGGATGATCCCCGGGTTTACGATCGTGGTAAGGAGCCCTTCCTGGGCGCCCCTCCAGACTTCCATTTCTGCAAGGTACTTGCTGGTTGCGTATACATTGGTGTGGGAGGGGTCCCAATGGTCTTCTTCGGTGTTCAGGTCGCGGGTACCCCCAACCGCGGCGATTGAACTGGTGTAGTGCAGTTGGGAAATCCCCAGGTCGAGGCAGAGGTTGACGACGTTCCGGGTGCCTTCCAGGTTGGTTTTGAGCAACAGGTCGGCCTCCCTGGGGTCAAAGGAAATCAGCGCCCCGCAGTGGTATACTTCAGAAACCCCCCTGAAGGCGTCTTCCAGCGCAGGAAGGTCCGTAAGGTCGCCCGGAACCCACTGGATGTTGTCAAAAAGGGCAGCTGCATCGCGGCCGTACCAGGCGAAGAGCTCCCGCACCCGTTCCAGGTCGCTTTGGGGCCGGAAAAGGGCTTTTACCCCCTGTCCCTGCCGCAGCAGGTCCAGCAGGATATGGCTGCCGACCAGGCCACTACCCCCTGTGATTAGGATCATGCCCAAAAATAGCGCATAATCGGTTAATCCCGGCCCTGTAAGGGGGCAGGCAGGGCGTTTTAATTATATTTGCCCCAAACATCGGTAGTACATGGTTTCGAACTTTGTGAAAGAACTCCAGTGGAGGGGCATGTTGCACGACAGTATGCCCGGAACAGAGGAACACCTGATGGAAGGCATGCAGTCGGCTTATGTGGGAATCGACCCTACGGCCGATTCCCTCCACATTGGCCACCTGGTGGGCGTGATGATGCTGCGGCATTTCCAGCTGGCGGGCCACCGGCCCATTGCCCTTATTGGCGGGGCCACCGGGATGATCGGGGATCCGTCGGGAAAGTCGTCTGAGCGGAACCTGCTCGATGAAACCACCCTGCGGTTGAACCAGGAAGCCATCAAGGAACAACTTTCGCGCTTCCTGGATTTTGACGGCGATGGCCCAAATGCGGCCCTGCTGGTCAACAACTATGACTGGATGAAGGGCTTCACCTTCCTCGACTTCATAAGGGATGTGGGCAAACACATCACCGTCAACTACATGATGGCCAAGGATTCGGTGCGCAAACGCCTCTCCGAGGAATCCAAGGAGGGCATGTCCTTTACGGAGTTCAGCTACCAGCTGGTACAGGGGTACGATTTCCTCCACCTCTACAGGAAATACCACTGCACCCTCCAGATGGGCGGTAGCGACCAGTGGGGGAACATCACCACGGGTACCGAGCTGATCCGGCGGGTGGATGGCGGCAAGGGATATGCCCTTACCTGTCCGCTCATTACCAAGGCAGATGGCACCAAATTCGGCAAAACCGAAAGCGGGAACGTGTGGCTCGACGCCCACCGGACCTCTCCCTACAAATTCTATCAGTACTGGCTCAACACCTCCGACGAGGATGCCGAGAAATACATCAAGATTTTCACGTTCCTTTCCCGGGAAGCCATCGGGGAGCTGGTGGCCGCCCACCGACAGGCGCCCCACCTGCGCCAGCTCCAGCGAAAGCTGGCAGAGGAACTCACCACTATGGTCCATTCGGCCCAGGACCTTGAGAACGCCGAAAAGGCGAGTGAAATCCTTTTTGGGAATTCCACGGCAGAATCCCTGAAAGCCCTCAGTGAAGACCTTTTCCTGGAAATTTTTGAAGGGGTGCCAAGGGCGGCTATTTCCCGGGGGGAAATCGAAGCAGGGCTCGATATGGTGGCTGCCCTTTCCGCAAAAACGGGGTTTCTCAAGTCCAACGGGGAGGCCCGCCGCGAACTGAAGCAGCAATCCATATCCGTGAACAAAAAGCGGGTCGGGGAAGAATACCTGCTCACCGGGGCCGACCTGATCCGGGGCAAGTATGTGCTTTTGCAGCGGGGGAAAAAAAATTATTTCGTGCTGGTGGCGGAATAGCCCATCGCCCGCGGAATTGTCCCGGTCGGCCGGGCCGTGGGAATACGAGTAGCTTCAGAGGGCCATCAGGTTGCACCCCCGGATATCGGAATGGTCGAAGCGGCCAAGCACTTCAAAGCTGCCGTCGGCGTGCATGCGCCCCAGGTCCTGGGTGGCCAGGAAGGCACAGGAGTACTGGTTGGCCAGGTCGATCAGGTTAATCCCCCCGGTGCGTCCCGCCTGCAGGAAGGCCATAGGGTCTTCGGTGTCCCGGATAAAAACCTGCATCCAGGGAGGGCACCGAAACCGGCCATCTCCGTGGGAATAGGCCTGAGACAACAGTTCCGTCATGCCGTATTCCGAGTGGATTTTCTCAAGCCCGAACCCCTCGCATAAAACCCGGTGAAGCTCTTCCCGAACCATTTCCCGGCGCCTTCCTTTCATACCCCCGGTTTCCATCACTATGGTATTTTCCAGGGGCCTGGGGTTACGGGTGGCGAGGTCGAGCAGGGCAAAGGAAACCCCCAGCAAAAGGACTTTCGTGCCGGCAGCTTCCAGTTGGTCGAGTAAGGGGTAAAGCCCGTCCCCTGCGGGAACAAAACCGCTCAGGGGGTGCCCGCTCCTGTTGATGAGTTCAGCGGCCATATAAATCAGGGAAGATCCGGGCCGCTCCTGGTAAGAGGGCAGCAGGGCGAGGAAGCAATATCCCGAAGCGGGGCCGTAAGCCGCTTCAAAGGCCCGAATAAAACTATCCCGGTAAAGGGCCAGGCTGCCCACATAGTGCCTGCTCAGGGTGTCGGAGGTGGTGCCGCTGCTGGTAAAGACCGCTTCCTCCCTGGAGCCCCTGCGAAGCACCTTCCGGGTTTTGAAAAATTCTATGGGGAGGAAGGGGATTTGATCGAGTCGGTCCACCCCCTCGGCATCCCTTCCGAGGTAGTCGCAGAATTCGCGGTACACCGGAACCTCCCGGTATTGCTCCCGGAAGGTTTCCAGGGCAAGGCTTTCAAATTCGGCCGGGGTTTGTATGTCGAAAATCCGCTTGGGTTCCATGGCTGCAACGTGCACGCAAAAATAGCCAAAAACAGGAGGCTTTCCTGCGGGAGGCCAGGGCAAAACGGTCAGCGTACGATCAGCTTTTTGGTGGCCATCCTGCCACCGGCAGTTACCTGTACCATGTACACCCCGGGGGCCAGGGCACCCAGGCGAATGGAAGTGGAAGCCGTAGTTGCCTGCCACTGTACGACGGTTTTGCCGAAAAGGTCGTAAATATGGATGGTTTTGAGGCCCGGCAGGGTGCATTCGATGTGAACCACCCCATCGGTGACCGGGTTCGGATGCACCTTAAAGGCTATCCGGGTTTTCAGGGAGTCCGGGGGGTACTCCTGGGCCGAAACGGATAGCAAACCCATAAAGCAAAGCAGTAGGAAAAAATGCTTCATGTACAAGGTATCGATTTGGGATCAACAACTTAAAGATACACCGGGAAGTAGCCGGATTTCAGGAAATGTTGTAAACCGGCCGGTTTTGTAGGTGTAGGAAACCGGCTAAACCGTTCGTCGGAGATATTGGTATTTCATCGAAGGAAGGAATCCGCTTGCCCCGGTTATTTTACGATCAGTTTCCGGGTGGCCACCTTGTCTTTTTCAAACACCTGGATCAGGTATATCCCGGCCCCCAGGCCCGCGAGGTTCAGTTCCTTTCCCAGGATGGTGGTTTCCAGCACCGGGGTCCCCAGCACATCAAAAACCCGTATTTTCTTGGGTTGGTTGGAAGCGGTGAGGATATACACCCTTCCCTCGGTCACGGGGTTGGGATAGATCTTAAAGCCCTCAATATCCCCCTCTCCCGCGGCCTGTTGGCCGTAGCTCACCGATACTAAAAAGAAGAAAAACAAGGTGTAGAGGTGCTTCATAGTGGATCGCTTCCCTGAAGATGACACAAATATAGTATTTTGGGGTCCCGGCCCTTCGGGCATTTGTGAGAAATTTACCCAAAATTCGATGAAATGCAGTTTCCGGGGGCCGGCCTTTACGGAGAAAGGGAGGTGCATGTTACCAAAAGGTTAGTTGTATTAAATTGCGGTTAACTCGGCAGGGGCATCTCCCATTATTGGTTATTTTTGGAGGAACCAACCCGATGCGATATGAAAAAACAGGATATCAAAATTTTACTGGTAGATGACGAACCCGATATTCTGGAAATCCTGAGCTATAACCTTTCCTCTGAAGGTTACCAGGTCTTCACGGCCAAAAATGGGGTGGAAGCCGTGGAAAAGGCGAAAAAGAAAACCCCCCACCTGATCATCCTCGACGTGATGATGCCCGAAATGGACGGGATTGAAGCCTGCGAGATCATCCGCAACACCAAGGGCCTGGAGGAGACGATTATCGCGTTTCTGACCGCCCGAAGTGAAGATTACTCCCAGGTGGCGGGTTTTGATGCCGGGGCAGACGACTACATCACCAAGCCGATCAAGCCCAAAGTCCTCCTGAGCAAGGTAAAGGCCCTGCTCCGACGCCTGAAAGAGGAGGAGGAAGCGGGCAATGAAGTCTTCAATGTCGGCAAGCTGGTGATTAACCGGGAAGAGTATAAGGTGATCAACAACGGAGAGGAGATGGTCCTGCCCCGCAAGGAATTTGAATTGCTTGCCCTGTTGGCCTCCAAGCCCGACAAGGTTTTTAAAAGGGAGGTAATCCTCGACAAGGTATGGGGCCAGGAAGTAGTTGTGGGCGGGCGAACCATCGATGTGCACATCCGCAAGCTGAGGGAAAAAATCGGGGATAAACACTTCAAAACCGTAAAAGGGGTAGGGTATAAGTTTGTGCAGTAATGGCCATAAAGCTCCGTAAATCGTACCGGTTTGCCTTTAGGTCATCCCTTTACCTCACCTTCTTCCTTTCCCTGGGTTTCGTTGGTTTCCTCCTTTTCCTGGATCCCCCGGGGCACTACTGGGCCTGGTTTCCGGCCTTTTTGGGGTTTACGTTTGCGGCTTGCTTCCTGACCCTGCAGATCCGGGTCGAGAAATTCATCTACAGGCGCATTAAGCAGATCTACGATGACGTATCCCTGCTGGAGTCCACGTCCTTTACTTCCCGTCCGATCACCACGGACATGAAGACCCTTACCGAAGAGATCGAGAAATTTGCCAAGGACAAAAAAATCGAGATTGACACCCTTAAAATCCGGGAAGAATACCGGAAGGAATTCCTGGGAAACGTCTCCCATGAACTCAAAACCCCCCTGTTTACGGTCCAGGGGTATATCCTGACCCTCCTCGACGGGGCCATGGAAGACCCCAAGGTGCGCAAAAAGTACCTCCAGCGCGCCGCCAAGGGGGTGGAACGCCTGATCTACATCATCAAAGACCTGGACCTGATTACCAAACTGGAGATCGGGGAACTCCACCTGGAGATGGAAGATTTCGATATCGTGGAACTTATCGAGAGCATCTTCGACCTTTTGGAAATGAAGGCCTCCAAAAAACGCATTTCCCTGGTGTTCGACACCGAATACCCCGAGCCCATTTACGTGCATGCCGACAAGGAGAAGATTCAGCAGGTCCTGACCAATCTGTTGGTCAATTCAATCAAGTACGGGCAGATGGATGGCACGACGGAAGTGAGCGTGGAAAACCTCATTAAAAACAAGGTTATAGTCCGCGTCACCGATAATGGGGAGGGGATTGAGGAGCAGCACCTGACCCGCCTCTTCGAGCGGTTTTACCGGGTCGATAAGAGCGGAAGCCGCCGGGAAGGGGGCTCCGGCCTGGGCCTGGCGATCGTGAAGCACATCATTGAGGCGCACAATGAAAAGATCTATGTGGAGAGCGTAGTCGATGTAGGCTCAGAGTTTTCGTTTACCCTGGAAAGGGCCAGGCCGCCCAAAGTTGCCTGAACGGCCCCGGCAGTACAAATTTTGTAGCTTTGCGGGAACAACCGCCAAAGGGGTATGGGCAGCAAGAACAAATTAAAGCGCTTCAGGGAAAATGCCGATTTCCCCAACGTTATCCAGCCCCCCAGGGAACAGCTCCTGGAAGGGGCTTTTCCCTTCCGGGGCCAGTGGGCCCGACACTTTGGGAATGACCGCCCCCTTGTCCTCGAACTGGGGTGCGGCAAAGGGGAATACACCCTGGGGCTGGCCAGGAGGAACCCCGCAGCGAATTATATCGGGATCGACATCAAAGGGGCCCGTCTCTGGAGGGGGGCCAAAACAGCCCTGGAAGAAGGCCTGCCCAACGTGGCCTTCCTGAGGACGCATATTGAGTTGCTCCCCCTGGTTTTTGGCCCGGGGGAAGTTTCGGAGATCTGGATTACCTTTCCGGATCCCCAGATCAAGTACAAGCGTACCAAGCACCGCATGACCAACCTGGAGTTCCTGGAACGCTATCGCAAGGTCCTGGTTCCCGGGGGTCGGATACACCTGAAGACAGACAGTGAGTTCATGCACGGGTATACCCTGGGCATTTTGCATGGCTCCGGGATCAGGGTGGCCTATGCCAACCACGACATCTACCGCAATTCAGGTGCCCCGGGGGAAGCCCTGGAGATCCAGACGTTTTACGAGAAGCAGTTCCTTCAGCAGGGCAAGGCCATTACTTACCTTTGCTTCAGCCCCGACGACCGATGACGCACCTGCTCGTCCTTTTTTTCGCCACGTTTTCGGCGGCCTTCATGGCCACGGTGCCCCCCGGCCTGCTCAACATGAATGCGGCCAAGGCGAGCGTGGAGAAGGGGAAGGCGGCCGGCGTGGTCTTCAGCCTGGGGGTGGCCCTGACCGTAGTGGTGCAGGCCTATATCGCCGTCATGATTTCCAAGTACCTGTATCGCAACCCGGAAGTCATCAGGGGCCTGCAACGGGCCGCCATTGCAGTGTTTGCTTTTTTCGCCCTGTATTTCTTTTTAATGGCCCGCAAAGAAAAAGGGAAGGAGAAGCCACTCCCGGTTTCCAGGGTACGGCGGAAAAACAATTTTTTTAAGGGCATCCTGCTCGCGTCCCTCAACCTGCTGACCATTCCGTATTACAGCGCCCTGAATGCCATGTGGAACAGTTCCGGCTGGATTAAGTTCCAGTTCCTCGACATTGCCACCTTTGTGTTGGCTGCGGGCTGCGGGACCTTCTCTGCCCTTTACCTCTACACGGTTTATTTTAAGAAACTCGAAGCCCGGACCAATGCTTTCAGCCGGAATTCCAATTACGTGCTGAGCGCGCTTATGCTGGTGCTGCTGGTGATTACCCTGATCCGGATTTTCTATACCTGATTCCCATGAAAGACTCCCAGGGCTTTTTTGAACGCGTATATGAAGTGGTGCGACAGGTGCCTTACGGCCGGGTGACGTCCTATGGGGCGATTGCCCGGTATTTGGGGACGGGCCGAAGCGCCCGCATGGTGGGCTGGGCAATGAACAATGCCCATTCCCTTGAGGATGTACCAGCCCACAGGGTACTGAACCGCAACGGGGTCCTTACCGGGAAGCACCATTTTCCCGGGAGCCGCCTGATGGAACAGCTCCTGGAGAGCGAGGGCATCAGCGTCCGGGAAGACCAGGTGGTGGATTTCAAACGGCATTTCTGGGATCCGTCCGTGGAACTTTCGCCCCCGGTGTAACCCGTGTTTTTAAGGGGTCCCGGGAGATGTTAACCAAACCTGAAGGCCTTTCCTCAATTCGATTGCAAGCCGTATCTTTGCACGACACACTGCAAAGTAGAGCACTATGGCTGTAAAACTGGACAAAAAGGATATTCTCAAGGCCCTGGAAACCATTACCGTCCCGGGGGAGGGTGGAAATATGGTGGAAACCGGCGCGGTCAGGAATATTCAGGTTTTCGGGGATGAGGTGGTAATAGATGTGCAGATAGGCAACCCGACCCTGCAGGCGCGCAAGAAAACGGAGGTCAGCATCCTCAAGGCGATCCACGAGCTGGTCTATCCCAAGGCCAAGATCACGGTGAATGTGAAGGTGGACGCCCCTTCCCAGGCCCAGCCAAAAGTGCCGGAAATCAAAGGGAAACCCATCCCCGGGATACAAAATATCATCGCCGTGGCCAGCGGGAAGGGCGGGGTGGGAAAATCTACCGTTACCGCCAACCTGGCCGTCACCCTCGCAAAAATGGGCTTCCGGGTGGGCCTGCTGGATGCCGATATCTACGGCCCGTCCATGCCGATCATGTTCGACGTGGTGGAGGAGAAGCCAAGGGCAGTGGAGGTTGACGGCAAATCCAAGATGAAACCCGTGGAGAACCACGGGGTGCAGTTGCTGTCCATAGGGTTCTTTACACAGCCCGACCAGGCGGTGATCTGGAGGGGGCCCATGGCTTCCAAGGCCCTGAACCAAATGATTTTTGATGCAGCCTGGGGGGAACTGGATTTCCTCCTGGTCGACCTCCCCCCGGGTACGGGCGACATCCACCTGAGTATCATGCAGGCCCTTCCGGTGACCGGCGCCGTGGTCGTGAGCACGCCCCAGCAGATCGCCCTGGCCGATGCCCGCAAAGGGGTGGCCATGTTCCGGCAGGAGGCCATCAGCGTACCTGTTTTGGGTATCCTTGAAAACATGGCCTATTTTACCCCGGAAGAGCTTCCGGACCACAAGTACTATATTTTCGGGCAACACGGGGCGAGGAACCTGGCCGCCGACCTGGAGATCCCCTTTTTGGGGGAAATCCCCCTGGTACAGGGAATCCGCGAGGCAGCGGATGTCGGCCGCCCTGCGGCCTTGCAGGAAGGGACCCCTACAGAACAGGCCTTCCTGGAGGTGACCCGGACCATGGTCAGTGAACTGGTTCGGCGAAACGAGTACCTCCCGCCTACCGATGCGATTAAAATAACCACCATGGCAGGGTGTTCGGCCGTAAAAAACAAAAGCGTATGACTTCGGAAGAGATTAAGCAAAAAGTAGAGGAGGCCCTGGAAGAAATACGGCCCTTCCTTAAGAGTGACGGCGGAGACATTTCCCTGATTTCCATTGAAGACGACAAATTGGTGAAAGTACGCCTCGAGGGAAATTGCGTGGGGTGTTCCGTAAACCAGATGACCCTGAAGAGCGGGGTGGAACTGACCATCAAGAAGCACGCCCCCCAGATAGAACAGGTGATCAACATAATGTAAGCTGAAAAGGGCCTGGTCACGCAGGCCCTGTGCACCTCCAACACTTGTTTGCATGATTAAAACGGATATCCTCATCATCGGAGCCGGCCCGACGGGGCTTTTTGCGGTTTTTGAAGCCGGGTTACTCCAGTTGAAGTGCCACCTGATCGATGCCCTTCCCCAGCCCGGGGGGCAATTGGCCGAAATCTATCCCAAAAAGCCGATATACGATATCCCGGGCTTCCCCGAGGTCCTGGCCGGGGAACTCGTCGATAACCTGATGGAGCAGATCAGGCCTTTCCAGCCCGGGTTTACCCTGGGGGAACGCGCGGAGACCCTCGAAACAATGGATGATGGCACTTTCGTGGTAACGACCAGCGAAGGCACCAGGCACCAGGCCCCCGTAGTGGCGATTGCCGGGGGGCTGGGAAGCTTCGAACCGCGCAAGCCCCTGCTGGAAAACCTGGGGCATTACGAGGACAAGGGCGTGGCCTACATGGTTCGCGACCCCGAGCATTACCGGAACAAACGGGTGCTGATTGCAGGCGGGGGCGATTCCGCCCTCGACTGGAGTATTTACCTCGCGGAACTTGCCAGCGAACTGACTCTGGTGCACCGCAGGAATGAGTTTCGGGGCGCCCTGGATTCCGTGGAAAAAGTACAGGAATTGAAGGACCGGGGTAAAATCCGCCTGCTCACCCCTGCCGAGGTGGTGGCCCTGGAAGGGGAAGGAGCCCTGGAAAGCGTCGTGGTTCGCAAAATGACGGAGCCGGAGGAAGACATCCGGGTGGAACTCGATGCATTCATTCCCTTATTCGGGCTCTCCCCAAAACTGGGCCCCATAGCCCGTTGGGGGTTGGAAATCGAAAAAAATGCCATCAGGGTAGACAACACCCTCGATTACCAAACCAATATTCCCGGTATTTATGCGATCGGCGATGTAAATACCTACCCGGGGAAGCTGAAACTGATCCTCTGCGGCTTCCATGAAGCCACCCTGATGTGCCAGAGCGCCTACCAACGGATTAACCCCGGAAAGAAGTATGTGATGAAATACACCACGGTAGGGGGCATTCACGGTTTCGACGGCAGCAAAAAGGAGGCGCCCAAGGCCGTGGTGAAATCCATTGACTAGCGCCTGCTTCGAGGACCGATTTTATAACGGGGTGTTAAAAGCAGTGCTCCACGTCTCCGATTATATGTAATTTTGCACTTCAAACAGCCAAAACCGCTTATTTAGACTCAAAATGAGCGACATACTTATCAGGATAAAAGATCGGGAAGGCAAGCTGCACGAAGTTGATGCGTCCACGGACATGAACATGAACTTAATGGAAGTGGTGCGCTCCTATGAACTCGCCCCCGAAGGGACCATCGGGATTTGCGGGGGAATCGCCATGTGTGCCTCGTGCCAGTGCTATGTCTATTCCAACCACCCGCTCCCTGAAAAAACGGATGACGAGGAAGCCATGCTCTCCGAGGCTTTCTTTGTCAATGAAAAAAGCCGGCTGGGTTGCCAGATCCGCATCACGGAGGATTTGCACGGGCTCGAGGTCGAATTGGCCCCGGAGGGGGCTTAACCCTCTTTATCCATGGCAGCAGGGAACAGGCCCAATAAAGGGGGTTCCTGCATGCTTCTCTTTCCCCGGTTAGCCGGGTCAGGCAATGATTTTCTCCCTTCTCAGGAAGGTGTCCAGGCTGTCTGCGATATCGAAACACCGGCTGAATGCCGTTGGGACGTTATCAAACCGCGACTCCTCTTTATGGGCCGTACACTGGAAGCCCGAGAGGTGCACCTCTGCAAAATGAGGATTGATGGCCTTGCATTGTTCATAAAGGCCGGAAATGGTTTCCTCCTCCCCGGGCACGATGGAATTCAGCATCAGGTAGCCCCTCAGGTAGTTTTCGATGGCGGCATGGGAGTGACTGCATACCAGGGACGTAACCACGTCTTCTTCCGGCCTGCACAACTCGTCGTTGGCTTCCCTTAGTTTTTGGAAAGCGTCAGCAAACAACTTTACGGCTTTATCTTTCATGAGTGACAAATTTTAGGGTTCAATCGCGTCGCATCATCGCCTACTACCAGTCGGGGTCCTTTTTTAGTTTACTTACATATTCCGGAACAATTCCAAGCGCTCCCACCGGGTGTCCACTTCTTCCTGTGCCTGCTTCAGAAGGGCCTCGCCTAACTTGGCATTTTCCTTGACAACCCTCCGGAACCGGGTTTCATTGTACATGAATTCTTCGAGAGGGGCACTGGGCTCTTTGGAATCGAGCTTGAATTTCTTCCCTTTGGGTTTCGAGGGGTCAAACCTGAAGAGCGGCCAGTATCCGGTTTCCACAGCTTTCTCCTGCTGCAGGGCCCCGTCCTTCAGGTCGTACCCGTGCTCCCCGCAATGGGAGTACGCAACGATAAGGGAAGGCCCGGGATAGGCGGCTGCCTCTTCAATGGCCTTGAGGGTCTGCAGGTCCCTGGCCCCCATGGCCACCTGGGCGACATAGACGTTTTCATAGGATATCGCCTGTAAAGCCAGGCTCTTTTTCCCGGTCCGTTTTCCGGAGACCGAGAATTTGGCGCTGGCGCCCAATGGGGTGGCTTTGGAAGTCTGCCCGCCCGTGTTCGAATACACCTCGGTATCCAGGACCATGACGTTGATGTCTTCGCCGGAGGCCAGGACGTGATCGAGGCCGCCGTAACCGATATCATATGCCCAGCCATCCCCGCCGACGATCCATACGGCCTTTTTGCGCAGGTAATCGGACAGGCGGCTTAATTTTTTGGCCTCTGGGCCTTCGAGGGTATCCAGGATTTTCCTGAGGGCGTCCAGGTCTTCAAATTTCCGGCTTCGTTCCAGTTCCGTAGTTTCCGGATTGTTCAATATGGCATCGGCCAGTTCTTCCCCAACCGCGGATCTCAGGGAGGTAAGCAAATTCGTGGCGATCTCCTGCTTCTTGCTCAGGGCGAGCTTCATGCCGAAACCAAACTCCGCGTTATCCTCGAAGAGCGAATTGGCCCATGCAGGGCCCCGGCCTTCCTTGTTGGTTTTATAGGGCGTGGTTGGCAGGTTCCCCCCATAGATGGAAGAACAACCCGTGGCGTTGGCAATCATGATGCTGTCGCCGTACAATTGGGTCAGCATTTTGATATAGGGGGTTTCCCCGCAGCCCGAACAGGCCCCTGAAAACTCGAACAGCGGTTCCAGGAACTGCGACCCCTTGACGTTGGTGATCTGCAGGGCAGTCCGGTCGTAGTCCGGCAACTCGATGAAATAATCCCAGTTTTTATCCTGTTCAGCATCCACCTCGAGTTTTTTATGCATGTTGATGGCCCTGAAATTTTCGTCCTCCTTGCTTATGGCAGGGCAAACGGCCACGCAAAGGTCGCATCCCGTACAGTCTTCAGGCGAAACCTGGAGGATATAGGACTCCGAACTGCTGTCAAAGGGCCTTCCCTTGGCAGGCACGGCCTTCAGGGATGCCGGGGCGTCGGCCAGGAGCGTATTTGGCACTACCTTGGCGCGGATGGCAGCATGCGGGCAGATGGCCACGCATTTGTTGCACTGGGTACAAAGGTTTTCATCGTCCCATATCGGGATGAAATCGGCGATACCCCGCTTCTCGTACTGGGTGGTCCCGGTAGGGAACGTGCCATCGACCGGGAAGGCGCTAACCGGGAGGTCATCTCCCTTGCCCGCCAGGATTTTCCCCAGCACTTCCATCACAAACGGATCCCGGGTACCGGTCATCATCGGTTTCAGTTCCCTGTCGCTGGTTATGGTTTTCGGATAGTCCACTTTCTGCAGGTTATCCAGGGAAGCATCCACCGCATCGAAGTTCATCTTAACGATTTTATCGCCCTTGTGGGAATAGGTCTTGACAATGGCATTCTTGATCCGCTGGATGGCCTCATCCTTGGGCAGGACGCCCGAAATGGCAAAGAAACAGGTCTGAAGGATGGTATTGGTCCTTTTGCCCAGTTTGGCTTCCTGGGCCACCCGGGTAGCGTCGATGATGTAGAAATCCACCTGGTTTTCCACGAGATCCACCTGCATTTTCCGGGGCAGTTTATCCCAGATTTCCTCTGTAGAGTACGGGCAGTTCAGAAGGAAGGTACCCCCTTTCTTGATATGGTCGAGGATGTCGTATTTTTCAATGAAATTGAACTGGTGGCAGGCGATGAAATCGGCTTTGTGGATCAGGTACGAGGAATAGATCGGTTCCGGCCCGAAGCGGAGGTGCGAAACGGTCTGCACCCCTGCCTTTTTGGAGTCGTAGACGAAATACCCCTGTACGTAATTGTCCGTGGTTTCCCCGATGATTTTGATGGAATTCTTGTTGGCCCCCACCGTACCGTCGGACCCGAGGCCGAAGAACATGCAGTTGAAGGTGCTTTTGATGGTTTGCAGGGGTGCCCCGATTTCCAGGCTTTTATGCGAAACATCATCGTTGATGCCCACTGTGAAGTGGTTGATCGGGTTGGGTTTGTCCAACTCATCAAAAACCGCTTTCACCATGGCCGGATCAAATTCCTTACTCGACAGCCCGTACCGGCCACCCAGGATCATCGGCATTTCCCTTTCGCTTTCCATGAAGGCCGTGATGACATCGAGGTACAGGGGTTCCCCGGTACTTCCCGGTTCCTTGGTCCGGTCGAGGACGGCAACTTTTTTAACGGTCTGCGGCAGGGAATCGATAAAATGGCTGATGGAAAACGGCCGGAACAGCCGAACGATGACCGCCCCCACTTTTTCGCCGTTTTTTACCATGGTGTTTACGGTTTCAATCACCGGCCCCTGTCCGGAACCCATGATGACCACGATTTTCTCAGCTTCCGGATGGCCTAAATAATAGAACAGGCTATACCGCCGCCCCGTATGGGCATAGAATTCATCCATGGTGTCCTGTACCACCGCGGGGACCTTGTCGTAAAAGGTGTTTGCCGCTTCCCTGGCCTGGAAGAACACATCGGGGTTTTGCGAAGTGCCCCGTACTACCGGATGGTCAGGGTCCAGCGACCGTTTTTTGTGGGCCATGATTTCCTCTTCCGGCATCATGGCTTTGATGATATCGTCCGGGATGGCGTCGATCTTGGAAATCTCATGGGAGGTGCGGAACCCGTCAAAAATATTCAGGAAGGGCACCCGCGTTTTCAGGGTGGCGACCTGGGAGATCAGGGCAAAATCCATGGCTTCCTGTACAGACCCGCCGAACAACATGGAAAATCCCGTTTGCCTCGCAGCCATCACATCGGAGTGGTCCCCGAAAATGGAGAGGGCATGGGTGGCCACGGTCCGGGCAGCGATATGGATGACACAGGGCAATAACTCCCCCGCTATTTTGTACAGGTTGGGGATCATCAACAACAACCCCTGCGATGCCGTAAAGGTGGTGGTCAGGGCGCCCCCCTGCAGGGATCCGTGGACGGCCCCGGCAGCCCCTCCCTCGCTTTGCATCTCCACGATTTTAGGCACATCCCCCCAAATATTCGTCTGGCCCTTTGAACTGAAGACATCCACATGCTCCCCCATGGGGGAGGCGGGGGTAATCGGATAAATGGCGCAAACCTCATTGGTTTTATGGGCGATTCTGGCAACGGCTTCATTTGCGTCGCAAATGAGTTTAGGGAAGTCTTTTTTCATGACAGGAAGCGGGTTAGTATTGAATTTAGCAGGAGCCCTGGCCGCGACAGGCGGCCAGCCCCTTGGAAAAGGATTTCGGTGTCGTATAAAAGTACACACCGTAAAACACTCATAACATGATATTTATCAGAATCCGGAACGCCTCCTTAATACGAAGGCGACCCGTGATGCCAGAAGGCCTCAGGTCGGGCTGTTCGGCCCGGGTTTAAAAGCGTCACTCCCCGTACAGCCAGGCTTTCTTGGCTAACAGTTCCTCTTCGGTTTCCTGGTGGGCGTCATCCGGGACACAGCAATCCACCGGACAAACGGAGGCGCACTGCGGCTCATCGTGGAACCCCTTGCATTCGGTACACTTTCCAGGGACGATGTAGTAGAACTCGTCGGACAGCGGGTCATTTTGTGCGTCGGCGTCTACTTCAGCACCCGTTCCGGGCTCGGTTACCGTCCCGCTCAAAGCCGTTTCATCCGAATAGGACCATTCTTCCCCGGGTTCATAGATCGCATTATTAGGACATTCCGAGATACAGGCGTCGCAATTAATGCACTCATCGGTAATAATGATAGCCATGGCAGTATATTTTAGAAATTATCCTCTAAAAGTAAGTTTACCATTCCGTCCATTTAATGATATAAGTCAGGATTCGTTGGCGGGAGGGTAAGTATATTTAGTGCAGTTGGAAAAGGACGTTTCGGAAAATCAAAACATTCAGGCGATGATCAATTTGAAAAATAGCGAACAGGACATCAATGCCCTGGAAGCTGTGGTAGTGCGGTTCGTGGGCGACTCGGGTGACGGGATGCAGCTGACCGGGACCCAGTTTTCAGACACCTCGGCCATGTTTGGGAATGATGTGGCCACATTCCCCAACTATCCTTCGGAAATCAGGGCCCCTCAGGGTAGCCTGTACGGCGTTTCGGGTTTTCAGGTCCATATAGGCAGCATTGAGGTGAGTACCCCGGGCGACAATGTGGACCTGCTGGTGGCCATGAACCCCGCAGGCCTGAAAACCAATTTGTACGCGGTAAAGCCCGGGCACACGATCATTGTGGATTCGGACTCCTTTACCAAAAAGAACCTGGAAAAGGCAGAGTACGACACCAACCCCCTGGAAGACGGGAGCCTTGAGAATTACAGGGTCATTGAAGTGGCCATGTCCTCGCTTACCAAAGAGGCATTGAAGGACCTCAGCGGCCTGGACAACAAAATAATCACCCGGAGCAAGAACATGTTTGCCCTCGGGATGGTGTACTGGATGTACCACCGTTCCCCGGAACACACCATTGATTTTGTAAACAAGAAATTCAGGAATAACCCCCTGCTGATCGAAGCCAATACCCGGGTGCTGAATGCCGGGTACTATTATTCCGAAACCCTTGAGCTGATCCCGAATTCCTATACCATTGCACCGGCACAGATGCCCCCAGGGACCTACCGGGTCATTATGGGGAACACGGCCACGGCCTGGGGTTTTCTGGCCGCAGCCGAGAAATCGGGCCTCGAACTCTTCCTGGGCTCGTATCCCATAACCCCTGCTTCCGATATCCTTCACGAACTGGTCAAGCATAAACATTTCGGGGTCAAGACCCTGCAGGCCGAAGATGAAATTGCTGGGATTGCCTCGGCAATTGGCGCTTCCTTTGCCGGGCGCCTGGCCATTACCACCACTTCGGGTCCCGGCCTGGCCCTGAAAGGCGAGGCCCTGGGCCTGGCCATGATGGTGGAACTGCCCCTGGTCATCGTCGATGTACAACGGGGAGGGCCCTCTACCGGATTGCCCACCAAAACAGAACAATCAGACCTCCTGCAGGCCATGTACGGCAGAAACGGGGAAAGCCCGGTCATCGTCATTGCAGCCAGCACCCCGGCCAACTGTTTTAATTATGCCTTCGAAGCCGCCAAGCTCACCCTGGAACACATGACACCGGTGATTTTGCTGACTGACGGCTACATCGCCAACGGCTCGGCCCCCTGGAAAATCCAGTCGGTGGCCGAACTGCCTGAGATCAGGCACCGCCAGGTGAAGGAGGCTTCGGAAAACTGGTCCCCCTACGACAGGGATGAGGCCACCCTGGCCCGTTCATGGGCTATACCCGGAACCCCGGGCCTGGAACACCGGGTGGGCGGCCTTGAAAAGGATGCCAGTACCGGGAATGTTTCCTACGTTCCTGAGAACCACGAGTATATGACCCATATCCGGGCGGAGAAAATCAGGCGGGTACAGGAGTATATCCCCGAGGTCACCCCTGAATTCGCAGACGAGGGGGACCTGTTGGTGATCGGTTGGGGAGGTACGTATGGCGCCCTGCACACCGCAGTTAAACAATTGAACGCCGAAGGGTATTCCGGGATTGGGTTTGCGCATTTCAATTATATCAACCCCCTGCCCCGAAATACCGGGGAGGTCCTGAAGCGATTCAAGACCCTCATCGTATGTGAATTGAATAGCGGACAGTTTTCCAAAATCCTGAAAATCAATTTCAGCGGGCTTACGTTTTTGCAATTCAACAAGGTACAGGGCCTTCCCTTCGGGAATGAAGAGCTGGTCCAGAAATTCAAACAGTATTTGACTTAGACATGGAAACGACAGTAAAGAAGTATACGTTCAGGGATTTTGCAAGTGACCAGGAAGTGCGCTGGTGCCCGGGTTGCGACGACTATGTGATTCTGCGGTCCATGCAAAAGGCGCTCCCGGAAATGGGGGTAAACAAGGAAGACGTGGTGTTTATTTCCGGCATCGGTTGTTCGTCCCGCTTCCCGTATTATATGGATACGTACGGCATGCACGGCATCCACGGCAGGGCCCCGGCCATTGCCACGGGTGTTAAACTGGCCAACCCGGACCTCAGCGTATGGGTGATCACCGGCGACGGCGACGCCATGGCGATCGGGGGCAACCATTTCATCCACGTGTTGCGCCGCAACATCGACCTGAACATCATCCTGTTCAACAACAAGATTTACGGTCTGACCAAGGGGCAGTTTTCCCCTACTTCTTCGGTCGGCCAAAAAACGAAATCGTCACCCTATGGGAATACGCAACCCCCCTTCCTCGCGGGGGAACTGGCCATCGGGGCCCAGGCGCGATTTTTTGCCAGGATTGCGGGAAATATGCCCGGCGAATTGATGGATACCTTTATTGCGGCAGAAAAATTCAACGGCACTTCCCTGATCGAGGTCTTGCAAAACTGCGTTATTTTCAATGACGGGTGCTTTACCGAGTTCACCGACAAAACCGTGCGGGAAGACCGGCAACTGCACCTGGTGCACGGAGAGCCCATGATTTTTGGAAAAAACCGCGACAAGGGGTTGGTCCTCAATGGCCTTAAGCTCGAGGTGGTCACCATAGGGGAGCAGGGCATTACCGAAGCGGACATCCTTGTGCACGACGCCTGCGAACAGGACCCCACCCTCCACCAGATGCTGGTACGGCTTTCGTTCCCCCTGGTAACCGGGATCATCAGGAGTTATGAAGATGTAACCCTGGAGGAACGGGAAGATGCGCTTACTGCAAAAGTGAAGGCCAACTCCGATTTTGTAAAAACCGACGACCTCTTTTTTTCCGGGGAAACCTATACAGTGGAATAACCCCGGTGCAGCATGCTTTTCAGCTAAACCAACCCGGCGAACCCCAGGAAGGCTAAAGACAGTAACCCGGCAACCAGCAGGTTGATGGGCACCCCTTTCATGCCTTCGGGGATGTCTGCCAGTTCCAGGTATTCCCTGATGCTCGCAAAAACAATCAGGGCCAGGGCAAAGCCCGCCGAGCTTGAAATGGCGAAGAATACCGCCTTGATCAGGCTGCCGTTTTCCAGGCCGAGGGCCAGGATGGCGACCCCAAGGACCGCACAGTTGGTCGTGATCAGGGGCAGGAACACCCCCAGGGCCTGGTATAAGGGCGGGCTTACCTTCTTCATGACGATCTCGACCATCTGTACCAGGGCCGCAATCACCAGGATGAAGGTTATGGTCCGGAGGTAGTCGAGCCCCATGGGCACCAGCAGGTACTGGTGCAGCAGGTAGGTCACCGTGGTGGCAATGGTCATCACAAAAAGCACGGCCCCCGACATCCCCACCGAGGTGGAGACTTTGCCGGAAACCCCCAGGAACGGGCAGATCCCCAAAAACTGCGACAACACAATGTTGTTTACAAATACGGCGCTTATCAGGATGATCAGGAATTCCATGTTATGCCAGGTTACGGGTTAGTCGGTTGAAGAGGATCGCCAGGTATGCCAGGGCGATAAAGGCGCCGGGGGGCAGGATAAAAAGGATAAGCGTACTGGCATCTTCAGGGACGAATTTGAATTCAAAAATGCTGCCGTTCCCCAGGATTTCCCGGGCAGCCCCCAGGGCGGTCAGGGCGATGACAAAGCCCGCGCCCATGCCCAGGGCATCCACAACCGAGGAGGCCAGGTTGTTTTTGGAGGCAAAGGCTTCCGCCCGCCCCAGGATCAGGCAATTCACCACGATCAGGGGGATAAAGATCCCCAGTTGTTCATACAAAAAAGGGATATAGGCCTCCAGCACCATTTCCACCACCGTCACAAAGGAAGCGATGATTACGATGAAGGCCGGGATCCGTACTTTGGCGGGCACCTGCGATTTGATCAGGGACACCACGATGTTCGACATCAGCAACACGAACAGGGTCGCCATCCCCATCCCAAGCCCATTGAAGGCCGAGGAGGTTACCCCCAGGGTGGGACACATCCCCAAAAGCATCACAAAGACCGGGTTTTCTTTAAGGATACCCTTGAGGAAATTCTGTTTTTGATTCACGGGTTCAGCCATGTTCCTTAGTTATTGGGTTCAGCCAGGGTATCCTTTTGTGCTGTAAATGCGTCATAGGCCTGTTGTGCCGCTTCTGCAAAGGCCCGGGTGGTAATCGTGGCCCCGGCCAGGGCATCCACCGCCCCCCCGTCTTTTTTGGCCCTCAGGTCAAACGTTTCGGGGTTTTTCCCCCGGAACTGACGCAAAAAGGCCTCCCCTTTCATCTTGGTGCCCAGCCCGGGGGTTTCCTTTTGTTCCAGGACTTCGATGTTGTTGATGCGGCCATCGGGCAGAAAGCCGACCATGAGTTTTACCCGTCCGCTGTACCCTTTGTCGGAGGCGCCGGTGACCGCCGCCCCGATAAAGGCATCGCTTTCAAAGGCCGGGTATATTTCAATACTGTCTTTGGGCGTGGCAGCGGGGATCCTGACTACCGCCGACACCGGATCGTTGTCAAACGCAGGAAGTACTTTTTGGAGGGCGTCCACTTTTTTGGCCATCCTCGCCCTGGCTTTTGGCTCCAGGGTCAGGTCATTCACGAACCCCAGGGTCAGACCCGCCACCAGGGTGATGACGAAAAGGACCACCACCATGTTCACCAGCGTCGATTCTTTCTTTTTCATGCTCACACGATTTTGGCTTTAATCCGCGACCCGAACCTCCGGGGTTTGAAATAGCGGTTGATCAGGGGCACAAAAGCGTTCATGATCAGGATGGCAAAGGAGATGCCCTCCGGATAGGAGCCGAACAACCGGATCACCACGGTAATGACCCCGATGCCCAGCGCAAAAATGACCATCCCCTTTTTGGTAACCGGGCTGGTCACCAGGTCGGTGGCCATGTAAAAGGCCCCGAGGATGGCTCCTCCGGAAAGCACATGGATCAGTGGGTTGGCGTACTGCTGCGGGTCTGCCCACCAGAAAATACCCGTCATCACGGCAATGGTGGCGAGCACGGTAACGGGGATGTGCCACGAAATCACGTTCCGGGCGATGAGGAATACCCCGCCCAAAATCAGGGCCAGGGCAGACATTTCCCCAAGGGAACCTGAGGTGATCCCCAGGAGCATGTCCTGTACGGGGGGCAGGTTGGGGCTGATGGCAGACATCGTTTCGCCAAACTGCACCCCTTCCTTGATGAGCCCCAGGGTGGTGGCCCCGGTCACCGCATCCACCAGGGAAGCGTTGTTTTCCACTGCCGTGGGCCAGAGGGTCATCTGGACGGGGAAGGAGACCAGCAAAAAGACCCGCCCCACCAGGGCCGGGTTGAAGATGTTGTAGCCCAGGCCCCCAAAGGATAATTTGGCCACCCCTATGGCAACCAGGCTCCCGACGACCACCATCCACACGGGAAGGCCCGCAGGCAGGTTAAAGGCCAGCAGGATGCCCGTGATCAGGGCGGAGCCATCCCCAATGGTGACCTCGGTTTTCAGCAGGTACCGCTGGATGAGGTATTCAAACAACAGGCACGATACCACAGCCGCTGCGGTCACGATCAGGGCGCTGACCCCGAAGACATAAAGGGAAACCAGGAATGCGGGGACGAGGGCGATGACCACGTCGTACATCAGTTTTTTGGAGGTTCGCGCCGAATGCACGTGGGGGGAGGCGGAAACAATGATCGGTTGGTCGCTCATAGCTACCCTTTATTCGTTTCGAGTTCCTTTGCGATGGTTTTTCCAAAGCGTATATAGTCCAGCAGGGGTCGGTGGGAGGGGCATACATAACTGCAGGAGCCGCACTCGATGCAGGTCATGATGTCCTCTTCTGCCGCTTTCAGGTACATGCCCTTTTCGGACAGGTTCATCAGCAGGTGGGGTTCCAGGCCCATGGGGCAGACCTCCACGCATTCCCCGCATCGGATACAGCTGCTGGCCTTTCCGCGGCTGGCTTCCTCCCCCGGGATGACCAGGATGCCCGAGGTCCCCTTGGTCACGGGGACATCGGTGCTTTTGAGGGCTTTGCCCATCATCGGGCCGCCGCTGACTATTTTTCGGGTGCCTTCCGGAACGCCCCCCACGGCCTCGAGCAGGTCGCTGATGGGGGTCCCTATTTTTACCCAGAAATTTGAGGGGTTTTCAAGTTTTTTGCCGGTAACGGTAACCACGCGTTCCATCAGGGGCCTGTGGTGCTGCACCGCCTGGTAAATGGCGAAAACGGTGCCTACGTTGTGGACCACCACCCCTACGTCCAGCGGCAGGCCGTTTTTTGGGACTTCCCGTTTCAACAGGGCACGCACAAGCTGTTTTTCGCCCCCCTGCGGGTATTTTACCTTCAGGGCCGCGATCTGGATACCCGGCATTTCCCGGGTGAGGTTTTTGAACTGGTCAATGGCGTCCCTCTTGTTGTTCTCAATCCCGATGATGGCCCTGCGGACGTTGAGGGCATGCATCAAAATGCGGATACCGACCAAAATTTCGTCGGCTTTTTCCAGCATCAGCCGGTGGTCCGCCGTCAGGTAGGGTTCACATTCCACCCCGTTGATGATCAGGCAATCCAGGGTCCTGTCGGCCTTGATATTCAGCTTTACGTGGGAAGGAAACGTCGCGCCCCCCAGGCCTACGATCCCGAAATCGGAGATGCGCTGCAGGATTCCCCCCGGTTCCATGGTGATCTCTTTCTTCAGCGGGAAATCTGCCGCTTCATTATTGGATTCATCCTTAAGGTCTGTCCGGATGACGATGCATTGCGTCTTATAGCCGCGGGTGTCGACGATTTTGTCCAGTTTGGTGACGGTACCGGCCACCGGGGCGTGGATGTTGGAGGAGACATACCCTCCCGATTTGGCGATAACCTGCCCTATGGCGACCTTCTCCTTCACCTCCACGACGATCTCGGCGGGGATGCCGATATGCTGCGATATGGGGACATACACGACCTTGGGCACCGGCAGGTTTTGGATCGGTTTTGAGGAAGTCAGTTTGTTCTCCGGAGGGTGGACGCCTCCTTTTGGAAAGGTCCTAAGCATCGTTTTGCGGATTTGCCGGTTCTATGTTAAGGGTAGCCACAGGGATTACCTCCTTGACTTTACGCGGCGGAAAATTGGTTTCAATAATGGAATGGGTCGGGCATACATCCACGCACTTCCTGCACAGGGTGCAGAGCGCCGGATCGATATAGGCCAGGTTGTTCTCCATGGTGATCGCGTCTTTCGGACAGACGTCCAGGCATTTCGAACACCCGATACAGGCTACCGAGCAGGCTTTTCTGGCGATCCCGCCCTTCTCCTCGTTCAGGCAGCCGACAAAGATTTTCAAATCCCTTTTATGTTTGGGGCGCATCTCGATGATGTTCCGCGGACAGGCGGTCACGCACATGCCGCAGGAGGTACACTTATCGGTGATCACCACCGGGAGGCCGGTGGTTTCATCCATGTACATGGCGTCGAATTTGCAGGCCACCACACAATCGCCGTCGCCCAGGCAGCCGTACTGGCAATCGGTTTCCCCGCTGTAGATCAGGGCCGAGATGGCACAGGACCTCGGGCCCTGGTATTCGCTGGTTTTTGGACGCACCTCGCAACTTCCCTGGCAGCGGATCACCGCCACCGTAGGATCTTTTTCGGCCACTTCTTTTCCCAGGGCTTCGGCCACCAAATGCATCACCTCGTTTCCCCCCACAGGGCAAAACAACGCTGAGATGTCTTCCGTACCCACCAGTTTTTCTGCAAAAGAACGGCAGCCCGGGGAACCGCAACCCGCGCAGTTGGCCCCCGGCAGCAGGTCTTCCACTGTCGCGATCAGGGGGTCTTCGTATACGCGGAACTTCCTGGAGACCACGTAAAGCACCAGGGCCGCCACGGTTCCCAGGAGGGCCAGTAAAATCATGCTGTTAAGGATGGAATCTGTCATGGCTTTTCAAATGCGCTTTAGGGTCATGTCAAGGGTTTTCCTGAAATAGTCCTTCAGCCCGCGGAGCAACAGGTAATAGGGGATAAGGACCAGGAGGGAGAGCAAGCCCGCAACCCATTCCGACAGGAGGAGGGAGGCGGTCAGCAGGGTGGCCAGCATCAGGAGAAACGGAAAAACATAGGCCCAGAATACGGCCATGTTCCCCGAATGCTTCCTGAGGATGACTTCCACGGGCTCATTCAGGATGAATTGCCCCCCTGGATCGGCTATTTCGACCTCTTTTGTAGCCGAATCAGAGACCCCGCAAGCCCCTTTGGCCCGACAGGATTCGCAGTGGAGGTTTTTATCCAGCGAAACCACGACGGAACCCCGGGTGATTTTTGAAATCACCCCGGAGTGGACGTAAACCCTTTCATCCGTCAGCTCAGAGCCCATGACCTTTGTTGGTTATCCAATCGGTTCGCAAGGTGAAACTAAGGCAATTACCGCAGTCAAATCATGATATATATCAGATAATTGCCCCATTTTATGACTGAAATCACTTCCTGGCCCCCCGGGGCTGCGGGCAGCCTCCCCCTGCCGGGCGAGACCCCTTCTGCGGTCATGCCACAGGCCGCTGGGGGAATTTCCGTATCTTCCCGGACCAAACACCATTTCCCGATGAAAAATTTCTTGCTTACCGGCCTGCTGGCTTTTATCTGGGGGTGTGGAGCCCCCCAGAAGGATGCTGAAGTGCTCCGTTGGGAGGAACAGGCTTCCCGGGTAACCATCCTGCGCGACGATTTCGGGGTGCCCCATATTTATGGAAAAAGCGATGCCGATGCTGTTTTTGGCATGCTCTATGCCCAGTGCGAGGACGACTTCAACCGGGTGGAACAAAACTACATCTGGGCGATTGGCCGGCTGGCTGAGGTGGAAGGGGAGGAGGCCCTCTACAGCGACCTGCGGGCGCGCCTGTTCATGAGCCGGGAAGAAGCCGTGGCGGCTTACGAAAACAGCCCGCCCTGGCTGAAAAAGCTCTGCGATGCCTTCGCCGATGGGGTGAACTATTACCTGCATACCCACCCTGAGGTCAGGCCGAAACTGCTCACCCGTTTTGAGCCCTGGATGCCCATGTATTTCAGCGAGGGTTCCATTGGGGGCGATATCGAACGGGTCAGCACACGCAAGCTGAAGGCCTATTATGAAGGGGGAATCGACTTCCCGCCTGCCGCTGAAGCGGAGCGGAAGGAGGCCGAACTGGAGCCGGGGGGGTCGAACGGGATCGCCATTTCGGGCGCCCTCACCCAATCGGGCAACGCCATGTTGCTGATCAACCCCCACACCTCCTTTTATTTCCGGGGGGAAGTCCACATGGTCAGCGAAGAAGGCCTCAATGCCTACGGGGCCGTAACCTGGGGGCAATTCTTTATTTACCAGGGCTTCAATGAAAAAACCGGGTGGATGCACACCTCCACCTACACGGACGTTATGGATGAATTTGTGGAGGATATTACCGAGGTGGACGGAGCCCCCGTGTACCGCTACGGGGAAGCACTCCGTCCCGTGCGCCGGTCCGAGGTCACCCTTTCATATAAAAGCGGCGACAGCCTGGGGCAGCGCACCTTCCCCCTCCACCATACGCACCACGGACCCATTACCCACCAGTGGGACGGGAAGCCGGTGGCCACCGCCATGATGTGGGACCCTTCCACTGCCCTGCAGCAATCCTTTATCCGGACCAAACAGGATTCCTACGGGGGGTTCCGCGCGATGATGGACCTGCGAACCAATTCTTCCAACAATACCGTATATGCCGATGCCGAGGGGAATATTGCCTATTTCCACGGGAATTTCATCCCCAGGCGCGATACGCGCTTCAACTATGAGGAGCCCGTTGACGGCAGTGACCCCGCTACCGACTGGCAGGGCCTGCACCCGGTGGAGGAAAATATCCTGGTCCTGAATCCGCCCAACGGCTGGATCCAAAACTGCAATTCCACCCCCTATACCAGCGCCCTGGAATACAGCCCCAGGCGGGGCGACTACCCGGCCTACATGTCTGCAGACGAGGAAAATTTCAGGGGGGTACATGCGATCGGCCTGCTCAGCGGGCGGTCGGGGTATACCCTCGACAGCCTCATCGCCCTGGCCTATGACCCCTACCTGCCCGCTTTTGAGACCCTGATCCCGGGCCTTGTGGAGGCTTATGACGCCCTTCCCGGCCGGGACGACGAACTCGGCGAAGCGATTGAAACCCTGCGCGCCTGGGATTACCGCACCTCCGAAACCTCTGTGGCAATGACCCTGGCGCATTTTTACGGCACCCTGTACGGGCGGTCAGGGGAGCACCCTGAGGGCCTGAGCGACATGGAACTGATGCAGTACCTGGGGAACCAGTCGCCCCGGGAGGAGCGGCTCCCGGTCTTCCGTCAGGTTCTGGGCCAGCTAAAGGCCGATTTCGGCACCTGGGAGGTCCCCTGGGGCGAGGTCAACCGGTACCAGCGGCTCAGCGGCGCCATCCGGCAGCCTTTTAACGACAGCCTGCCCAGCCTCCCCATCGGGTTGGCTTCCGGGCGCTGGGGGGCCCTGGCCGCCTACGGGGCGCGCTACCACAACAATACCAAAAAGATCTACGGGACGCGGGGCAACAGCTTCGTGGCTGTGGTGGAATTCGGGGAAAAGGTGCGGGCAAAATCCCTCCTGGCCGGGGGGCAGAGCGGCGACCCCGCGTCCCCCCATTTTGACGACCAGGCAGAGATGTACCGCACGGCTACCTTTAAGGAAGTCCCCTTTTACCGGGAAGATGTGGAATCGCGGGCGCAGGAAACCTACCATCCCGGGCAGCGGGGCAGGTAGCTATTCCTCTTCCTTTACGATGATCATCGAGGCTTTGGAACCGGTGGAGAGGAGCCATTTATTGGAGTAGAGCAACTTGCCTTTGTCGTCATAGACGTCTACCTGGGCGGTATTGGGCCCTGAAGACCCCTGGTTCAGCGCTTCGAATTCCAGGCGGTTAAAACCCTTTTCGAGTTCGAGGTTGATCCCTTTGAAGGCCCCGGTCAGCATGATGTTGTGTTCCACCACCTGCCCGTTGGCAAAAATCCGCACCCGGTCGCCATCCACGTACTCATGGTCGCGTACCACCACCCCGACAAATTTCGACCCGGTTTTCAGGTCGCCCAGATACATGTCGCCGTAATGCTGGCCCGAATTCCCCTGCCCGTTTTCCGACATGCGGGTGCTGAGGACCAGGTCGTGGCCTGCCTGTTTCAGTTTGCGGTCGGGCATCATCTGAACCGGCCGTTTGTAGAGGGAATCCTTAAGGTTCAGGTTGGGGGATTTGCCAAAGGTGGAAGGCATGGGGATCCCGAGGCCCTGCGAAGGGTTTGGGCTCAGGCCTTTCTCTGGCTGGGCCTCGATACGCAGGCTGCGGGTGTCGGGGAGGTCCGTTTGGGCCGCCAGGGGGCCGGACAGGCAAACCAGGACAAAAAAGGTGACAATCAGGCGCATGCGAATTCCTTTACACGATAAAAGTAGCAAATACCCTGCCAACCAAAAGTGAAAATTCGTTAAAATGCCTCCGGCCTCACCCGGGGAGGTGGTAATCGCGGGCGGCCACCTTCCAGGATCCGGTCACTTTTCCATCCCGGACCACCAGGGCTTCGGGGTATTTGATCACGGTCGGGCAAATGTGCATGGGAATGGCGTAAAGGACCGTACCGATGGGGTATTTATCGGCTGCCTCAAAGCGGAGGACCAGGTGCTCCTCGCTTTGCCCGGCCTGGACGTGGTCAGGCAGTTGGGGGAGGGACACCCGGGGGAATTCCATCTCCGCGGCCACCGCCTTGTGGCCGAGGTCGAGGCACAACGTCCCGGGGGCCGGATGGCTGATGACCCGGCATAGCAGCGTAGCTGCCGGCAAAAAGGGCATCTCCGGGAACTGGGACCCATAACGGGCATCCCACAACAGGGTGGTCCCGGGGCTTAGTTCCAAGCCTTCCCGCCGGGCATGTATGGGGAAGGTGGGCGACCCCCCCGCGATGATGGCGGGTACCTCCAGGCCTGCCTCCCTGAGGTGTCCGGCCAGGGCGGTCACTTTGGCAAAGGCTTCATCGCACTCCCTGGCCCGGGCCACAGGGTCAGGGTTCCGGATATGCCCGTCGTATGCGTGCAGCCCGCGGCATTCCAGCCCGGTCCGGGCAGCCATCCCGCGGTATAGGGCCAGGGCTTCCGGCCCCGGCCTTATCCCGGTCCGGTCCATCCCCACATTCAGGTCTAAAAATACCCCGGGGCGCACCCCTGCCGCGGTTGCCGCACGTGCCAGCCGGTCAAGGGTGTCCGGATGGTCGACCAGGGCGGAAAACCGGGTGTCGGGATACTGTTTCTGCAGCCCGGCCAGCCTTTCGGGGGCAGGCCCGGTAAGCGGATAGGCGACCAAAACGTCTTCTGCCCCGCAGCGGGCCAGGAGCTCTGCCTCGGCCAGGGTGGCGCATTTGAATTTACGGATCCCGGCTTCTTGCTGCATCCGGATGATTTCCGCCATCTTGTGCGTTTTCACATGGGGCCGGAGCCGGTCCGGGGAACCGGCGATGGCCACCATCTGCCCGATATTGTGGGCGATGCGCTGCGGGTACACGAGCAGGGCAGGGGAGTCGAGACGGTCCTCCCCATCGACCCGGAACCAGGGGTTGGGGCTCTTGGGATCCATGTTTAGCGCAATTTGAAAATGGCTTCGATTTCCACCGCTACATTCCCGGGCAGGAACATGCCCACGGCCGAACGCGCGCCTACCCCTTTGTCGGGGCCGAAAACCTCTGCCATCAGCTCGCTGTACCCGTTGATGACATAGGGGTAGTCGTGGAAGTCGGGGCTGCCATTGACCATCCCCAGGGTTTTCACCAGGAAGTCGATTTGGTCGAGGGGCCCGAAATGGGTCCGGATGGTGGCCAGCATGGTCAGGCCCACCTGCCGGGCCGCCGCCTTGGCCTGATCGCGGTCGAGGTCGGCCCCGGCCCGGCCGGTGATATAGGTGCCGTCTTCCCGCATGGGGGCCTGGCCGGAAATGTAGAGGTACCCGTCGGATACCCTGACGGGTTTGTAGAGCCCTGCAGGGGGCGGGGCGGGGGGAAGGGTGAGGCCCAGCGCCTTCAGGCGGGCTTCGGGGGAGGGGTTTTCCATCATGGCTACAATAGTGTATTAAGGACCAGGACTCCAATTAGCCCCATGACGCCTACGGTGGTTTCCATTAGCGTCCAGGTTTTGAGGGTGTCCTTCACGGTCAGGTTAAAATATTCCTTGAACAGCCAGAAACCGCTGTCGTTTACATGGGAAAGCATCAGGCTACCCGACCCGATGGCGAGCACCATGAGCTCGGGGGCAACGCCAGAGCTCTGAACCAGGGGCAGCACGATGCCTGCTGCGGTGAGGCCTGCTACCGTGGCTGACCCCACACTTACCCGGATGACGGTGGCGATCCCCCAGGCCAGGACCAGGGGGGAAATGCTCGATTCGCTCAAAAGGCCCCCGATATATTCGCTCACCCCGCTGGCGATCAGTACCTCCTTGAGGGCCCCTGCCCCGGCGATGATCAGCAGCACCATGGTGATGCCCGACACCGATTTTCCCACGGAATCCATGAGGTCTTTCATCGTTTTGCCGCGGGAGAGCCCCAGGGTATAGATGGCCACCAGCACGGCCAGCAACATGGCGATCACCGGGTTTCCGGCGAACAGGAGGCCTTTATGAACCAGGGAATCTGAAGGAAGGACAAACCCGGCCAGGGTCGCCAGCCCGATGAGCAATACCGGGAGGAGGGCGGTGAAAACGCTGATCCCCATCCCCGGCATTTCGGCTTCGGAAAGCATCCGGGGGTTCACGAAGGCTTCGAGGGGCCGGGCCGGGATATTTTTAAAAGCCCTGGAGAGGAGGGGGCCTGCTACTATTATGGCCGGGATGGCCACCACGATGCCGTACAGGAGGGTTTTTCCGAAATCGGCCTGGAAAATCTCCACGATGGCCGTGGGGGCCGGGTGGGGCGGCAGGTATCCATGGGTAACGGACAGGGAAGCCAGCATCGGCATCCCCACGTAGAGCAGGGGAAGCCTGGTTGCGGCAGCCACCGTAAACACCAGGGGGACCAGGATCACAAAGCCCACGGTATAAAACATGGGGATGCCCACGATAAATCCGGTGAGTACGACCGCCCATTGTACGTTTTTGATGCCAAAGCGCGCCACGAGGCGGGAGGTGATCCGCTGGGCCGCTCCGCTGTCGGCCACCAGTTTGCCGAGCATGGCCCCCAGGCCCAGGATGATGACCAGAAAGCCCAGGGTACTGCCGATCCCGTCCTGTATGGCGCTTACCAGGGCTTCCAGTTCCATTCCCCCAGCCAGGCCGACCCCCAGGGAAACGATGATGAAGGCCAGGAAGGCATTCAGCTTAAACCGGGCGATCAGCAGGAAGAGCAGAAGGATTCCCCCGGTGACGATCAGTAGCGGCATAGGTGGGTTGCGCGATGGTTATGGGGTTAAAGATAGGATTTTTGGAGGAGCGGCCACGACCGGCTTATCCGGACTTAGACCTTATGATAATCGGAAAGTTTTTCCGGGCCCTCCAAAAGCACGCGCGCTACCTGCAGGAGCCCTTCGTCCGTGGTATCTATATGCCATTTGACCAGGCAGATCTGCCCGTTTTGGATTTCCAGGCCCGTGATGCTTCGCGGGTGAACGCAACTGCCGTCGTTGAAAAACGGGATCTGGCCGGGTTCCGGAAAGCGCGGACGGTGCGTGTGGCCCGCAATGGTAATCATCAGGTCGCGGCCCAGGATCCATTTTTTGATGCGTTTTTCAATCCGGATCAGCTCCTTGTAGTTTTTGGCCGGGGAAGTGGGGTCGGCAATGCCCCACACCTGCAGGGGCTTCCAGAGGACCCGCACCAGGAAGCGGCTCCACCGCCAGAAGGTATAGTTCCACCAATCGGCCTGGTGGCCGTGGCACAGGAAGAGCTCCTGCCCCGTTTCCTCGTGCTTCAGCACTACGGCCTCGTGGTACCGGATCCCCGGGAACAGCTCCCGGTCAGTCCCGTCGATGGGGTCAAAATAGGTGCTCAGGTGGCGGCTGACGTAAGCCGGGTCTTTGTACACCATATCGTGGTTTCCCCAGATCAGGTGCAGGCGGCCTTCCAGGTAGTACTCCCGCAACAGGAGGTAGACATTCTTATGGGCTTCGAACAGGGTCTGGAAGTGGAGGTTTTCCCAGAGCTCATCCCCGTCCCCGAGTTCCACATACTGAAACCCCTGCTGGTAATACTGTTTGAGGGCGTGGAAATAGAGGTTCCGGTTGCTGGCGAATTCATCGGCAAAGCTGTTGTCGCCCCGGTGGCAATCGCTGAAGAGCACAAACCTCGAGGCGTCGTTGAAGGGGATGACCCTGGCATTCCGGTACGCCCTGTCGAGCCGTTTCTGGGAATTCATGGATCAGCAGGTAAAAAATATTCCATAGGGTTCAGTTGCCCGGGGTATTGCGGTCCCGGGGGAAACGCTGTACTATTTGGCTGCCAGCTGAAGGCTAACGGGATACGCTTCCCTACCAAAGGTATGGAAAAAGTACCGCAGCTTATATACCTAATGGGTTTTGAAAGGTTCCCCGGGTGTTACCGCGGGCTGGCCATACAAGGCGGCCCTGTCTATGGGCGCAGGTGTCGGCCCCGGAGGTTACTCTTTTGGCAAGCGGAAGGGGTAAAGGCGCCCGCCGAACCTCATTTTGCGCTCATCGGCCAGGTACAGGAGGTCTTCCTCCAGGAAGCAAATGGCCTCCAGTTGGGTGTTGAGCCCCAGGTCGAGGGTGCGGTCCGGCCCGCCGGAGAACCTTTTCGTCCTGAAGTCTTCAAAGACCCACATTTTGCCGTATCCCAGCAGTACCAGCCGCTCCCCATCGGGGGAGAGGGCGGCATCCGTGACCCGGCAGCTACTGCGTTGCGGGCAGGTCGAAAATTCAGCCTCCTTTACCGCAACGTATTCCCCGGGCTGGTCAGGGACGCTGTAAACCGTAGCCGTGCCGTCAAAGGGGTCCGACTGGTTTTTGGTGACCACGTAGAGGCGGCCCTCGAAATGGAAAAAGGCCTCGGCATCGAAACGCCGCCCGGAAAATGGCGGGGGAAAGGCTTCCTGGTCCGGGTAGCGGAAGCGGATTTCCTGGGCGGTGATGGTATCGCCCTTTTCGATGCTTGGGTTGGGGAGCTTGTAGATGGCCAGGTTTGTCCTTTCACTCCGGTTGTTCCCGAAATCGCCGATATACACCTGTCCGTCCAGGTCGCTGCAAAGGGCTTCCCAATCGTTGTTCTTCGCCTGTTTCACTTCCAGGGACCGCAACAGGTTCCCCAGGGTGTCCAGGGCAAAAATCCGGTCGGGGTTTCCCCCGTCCTCAATGACCCAAAGGACCTCCCCGTCCACGGAGGTCATGCCGGAGACCTCATTCAACCGGCGCGGGAGGTCTGCCCCCGGTTTCAGGATGCCCGTGCGGGCACAGCCCGCCGAAATGAGGAGAAGCACCCAAAGAAGGCCGGGCCTTGAGAAAAACGCCATATTCCGCGGTTTGGGCTGCAAAGGTAGGCCATAGCTGCTCAACGGAAAAATCTTGGGGGCCCGGGGGCCTTCCTCGTTGGGGGATACCCGGATTTGCCCCGCCGGGCGCGCGCAGTTTGGGAATAATCCAATATATTTAGGAGCTAAACAAACCAATTCTAACCAAAAATGATCGGCATCCTTTCCTTTGTTGGGTTTACCCTCCTGGTAGGCGTCATTTCCTACTTCGCCACCCGAACCACCAATGAAACCACCTCAGACGGCTATTTCCTCGGGGGCCGGAGCCTTACGGCCGGGGTCATTGCGGGGTCCCTGCTGCTGACGAACCTGTCCACGGAACAGATTGTGGGCCTGAATGGCCAGGCCTATACGGAAGGGATCCTGGTGATGGCCTGGGAAACGCTTGCAGCCATTGCCATGGTGGTCACCGCGGTCTTCCTGTTGCCCCGGTATCTGAAAAGCGGCCTGACCACGGTTCCTCAGTTCCTCAGGGACCGGTATGATGTCACGACAAAAACCATAACCTCGGCCCTGTTCCTGACGGGTTATGTGGTCGTGCTATTACCCATCATCCTGTATTCCGGGTCCCTGGCGATCAGCACCATGTTCGATGTCCCGGGCCTGTTGGGGGTTTCCGACACCACTGCCCTGGTCCTCTGCGTTTGGGGGATCGGGATCATCGGTTCCATCTACGCGGTTTTCGGGGGGTTGAAGGCGGTGGCCGTATCCGACAGCATCAATGCTATCGGCCTGTTGGTAGGAGGCATCCTGATCCCCATCTTTGGCCTGTACGCCATTGGTGAGGGGAACATTTTCGAAGGGATCCGGGTCCTAACGGAGCAAAACCCTGAAAAATTCAATTCCATAGGAAAAAACACCAATTCCGTCCCCTTCCATACCATCTTCACGGGAATGATGCTGGTGCAATTGTTCTATTGGGGCACCAACCAGCAGATCATCCAACGGGCCCTGGGGGCCAAAAACCTTCAGGAAGGGCAAAAGGGGCTTTTGCTGGCTTCTTTTATCAAGATTCTGGGGCCGCTGATCGTGGTGCTGCCCGGGATCATTGCCTACCATATGTTCCAGGGCAAGCTGGAGGTGGCCGACCAGGCCTATCCCGCCCTGGTCAATGAGGTGTTGCCGAGCTACCTGATCGGGTTCTTTGCGGCCGTCCTCTTCGGGGCGATCCTGAGTTCCTTCAACAGTGTGCTGAACAGCTCCGTGACCCTTTTCGGGATTGACATCTACAAACAACATATCAACCCGGAGGCCCCCGAGCGTACCGTGGTGAAATACGGCAAGTGGTTCGGGGTATTCCTGGCTTTCGTTTCTATGTTTATCGCCCCGCTTATCGCCAATGCCGGGAGCCTCTTCGAATATTTACAGGAAGTCAATGGGATCTACAGCATCCCCATCCTGACCATTATCGCCGTGGGATACCTTACCCGGCGGGTGCCGGCCATTGCGGCAAAGATTGGGATCATTTCGGGGTCCCTGCTTTATATCCTGAGCCAGTTTGTCCTCCAGCCCCATTTTGTGGGAAGGGCGATGGATGAGGCAGCGGCCAGCGGGATTACCGATGCGGCTGCCCTGGCAGAAATCCGGGCAGGGGCCTATCCCCATTTCCTGGATGTTATGGCCATCCTGTTCCTCCTGAACATCGGCATTATGCTGTTGATCGGAAAGCTCAGGCCCAGGCCCGAACCCTTTGAACTCCAGTACACCAACCAGGTGGAAATCACCCCGTACAAATACGTAAAGCAGGTGGGGATCGGCGTTGTGGCCCTGGTGGTCTTTATCTACATCTATTTCGCGCAATAGGCCGGCCTGGTTCAGAGATACCGGTTGACCAGGTTTTCCAGCAACTCCTGCTTCCCGCTGGTGAGCGGGGTTTCCCCCTGCTTGTGCGCGAGGGCATAGAGGTCCTCAAGGGTAAGCCTGCCCTGCTCAAAATCCCGGCCCTCTCCGGATTCAAAGGAGGCATACCGCTGCCTGCGCCACCCGGGGTAGGGCGATTCCCGTAAAATCCGGTCGGCGATGAGCAGCGCCCGGGCAAAGGTGTCGGCCCCGCCGATATGGGCGAGGAAAAGGTCTTCGGGGTCCGTGGAATTCCGGCGCAACTTGGCGTCAAAATTAATCCCCCCGCCCTGCAGGCCCCCGGCCTCGAGCAGGGTGAGCATCATCAGGGCCACCTCGGCCACGTCGTTGGGGAACTGGTCCGTGTCCCAGCCGTTCTGGGCATCGCCCCGGTTCGCATCGATGCTGCCCAGCATGCCGTGGGCAGCAGCCACTTCCATTTCGTGTTGCATGGTATGCCCGGCCAGGGTGGCGTGGTTCACCTCCAGGTTCAGTTTAAAGTCGTCTTGCAGGCCGTACTGGTGCAGGAACCCGATGACCGTGGCGGCATCGTAGTCGTACTGGTGTTTCATGGGCTCCATGGGCTTGGGCTCTATGAAGAAATTCCCGGTAAAGCCCTTCTCCCGGGCGTAATCCCGCGCCATGCCCAGGAAGCGGCCCAGGTGGTCCAGCTCCTTTTTTAGCTGCGTGTTGAGCAACGACATATAGCCTTCCCGCCCCCCCCAGAAGACGTAGTTTTCCCCCCCGAGCTCCAGGGTGGCATCCAGGGCGGTTTTGATCTGGGCCCCGGCCCTGGCGACTACCCTGAAATCGGGGTTGGTGGCCGCCCCGTTCATATAGCGCGGGTGGCTGAAGCAATTGGCGGTCCCCCAGAGCAGCTTTACCCCGGAGGCTTCCATTTTTTTGCGGATATAGGGGATGATGTGCGCCAGGCGCTTCTCCGATTCCAGCAGGGTATCCCCCTCCCGTACCAGGTCGAAGTCGTGGAAGCAGAAGTATTCAAAACCGAGTTTGGTGATGAACTCGAAGGCGGCATCTGCTTTCAGGCGCGCGGCTTCCAGCGGGTCCGAAGGGATGTCCCACGGGTGTTTCAGGGTGCCCGGCCCAAAGGGGTCTGCCCCGGTGCCGCAGAAGCTGTGCCAGTAGGCCACGGCAAATTTGAAATGCTCGCGCATGGGTTTCCCGGCCACGATGCGTTGTGCATCGTAGTACTTGTAGGCCAGGGGGTTGTCGGATTCGTTCCCCTCGAAGGGGATGGGGCCTATCCCCTTGAAGAATTCAGTGGTTCCGATCAGAGGCATGGGTCAGGGTTTAAGGTGTTTTTCCAATTCATTTTTCCAGTAGGCGTATGCCTCCCGCAGCACGTGGCTGTCGCCGGAGGGCCGGAGGGTCTGTTCGTAATCCTGGGAGGCAGACCATTCCCTCAGCAGCTCGGGGCCTTTCTCGTGCACGATGCACGCCCGGGCCGCCCCCACGGCCCCGGTGACACGGTAGAGGGAAATGGGGATATCCCCAAGGGTGGCCAGGGTTTCGGTGAAGACCCGGGCCTGGAAGAGGTTGTCCGACCCGGCCCGGACCTCCCGGAAGGCCACGCCGTCCTTTTCCATCCATTCCATCCCATAGCGGAAGGCAAAGGCAATTCCCTCCAGGGCGGCGCGGCAAAGGTGGCCTTTGTGGTGGCGGTTCACGTCGATCCCGGAAAAAGAGGCTTCCAGGGTCCTGTTCCCGAGCATCCGCTCTGCCCCGTTGCCGAAGGGCAGGCACCATACCCCTTCGCTTCCCGGGGGGACTTCCGAAGCCAACCGGTTCATCTCCGCATAGCCCAAAGGGCCCAGCTGGGCTTTCAGCCAGCGATACAGGCTTCCCGCCCCGTTGATGCAGAGCAATTGCCCGATCCGCGGGTGGACGGGGCTGTGGTTCACGTGGACGAAATGGTTGAATTTGCTGATTTCCCCCACTTCCGTCCGGTCGCTTACCCCGTACAGGACCCCTGAGGTCCCTGCGGTGGCAGCAATTTCCCCCGGGTTTAAAACATTCAGGGTAAGGGCATTGTTCGGCTGGTCCCCGGCCCGGTAGCAAATCGGGGTGCCTTCGGCCAGCCCGGTGGCAGCCGCCCCCTGTTTGGAAACCCGGGCCTGCCGCCCGAACGTCGGGACGATTTCCGGGACGAGCTCCCTGGGGATGCCCCAATGGTCGAGGAGCCACCAGGCTGGCGCCCCTGCCCGGAAATCCCAAAGGATCCCCTCGGAAAGGCCGCTGGCGGTGGTCTGCAAGGCGCCCGACAGCCGGTATGCCAGGTAGTCCCCGGGCAGGAGGAAGGTTGTAGTCCGGGCGAAGGCTTCCGGCTCCTGTACCTTCATCCAACGCAGCTTCGAGCCGGTAAAATTGCCGGGGTCATTGAGGAGGCAGGAGCGGCAGGTTTCCTCCCCCAGGGTAGCCAATGCCTCCCTTCCCACGTCCACGGCCCGGCTGTCGCACCAGATGATGGAAGGACGTACCACCTGGCCCTGTGCGTCCAGGGGCACCAGGCCGTGCATCTGGTAGGCGATCCCGATGCCTTCTACCTGCTCCCCCCCAATCCCATTCCTGCCCAGGACCTCCCGGGTCCCCCGGCAGAGGCTGTCCCACCACCGGGCGGGATCCTGTTCTGCCCACCCGGCCCGGGGCGCCGCGATCTCCATTTCTTCTTCCGGGGTTTTCATCACGTCCACCACCCGGCCATCGGCAGCCGATACCAGGGCGGTTTTCAGGGAGGAACTCCCGAGGTCGTAGCCGATGAAATACATAGGTTGGGATAGGCAGGAAAAGCCCCTGCGGATTTACAGGGAAGATAAAAAAAACCCGCCAAACATCGGGCGGGCCTCAACAGGTAGTGTTTCCTAGTCTGCCGGCGGTCCTTCCCGCAGGGGCAGGTATACTTCGGCCTTCCAGCGCAGGGCGTCCCCCCCGAGGTTCGGGTTGTCGTAGAACACCTCCACGGGTTTGTCATCCACTTCAAGGCCGTGTTTTTCGGCATAATCGAGCAGGGCATACCAGGCGCGGTCCGAAGTGATGTAGTTCCCGTTATAGGTGGCCTTCAGGGCTTTTTTGGGGAAAATCCGCTTGTAGTCGATATCGGGGTGGTTGGGAAGCCGGTCGGAACGGATGATCGGGAAACAAAAATTGAAGTCCAGGCTGTCCGTTTCCCGGTCCCATTCGTTTACCACGATCATGGGGGGTCCGTTCAGGGTCACCTGGTTGCCGGCCAGGAGGTCGCTCAGCAACATGTAGTGGTCCATCATCCCCCCGGCTTTGCCGTGCTGGGAGGTTTTCAGGTTCACATACGCATAGAAGGTGCCCGGCAACTCCGCTTCGCCCTCTATCCGCACCCGGAACAACTTGAGGTGGTCATTGAGGTCATTTGCGAAGTCCTTCACATGGCGCACTGCGGATTTTTCCACCGCTGCGTCGGTGAACGGGACCTGGAGCTTGTTTTTGAAGCTGTGGTCGGGGTCAGTGATCTTTACCGTTATCCGGGAGGTGGAATCGGTCAGGGGTTCGATGGTCCACCGGTACCGGTGCACGGAATCCCCGGCCTGCACCATCTGTTCCAGGTGGTACAGGTCGTCCTGGATGATTTCGGTGCCTTCCACCCCGGCCCCGCGGTGCCAGAGCTTGATGGACTGGTTGATGGTGCCCGGGAAGGTATCGGCTTCAAAGCGGACCACATAGTCATAAGGGTAGAGGAAAAGGTAGCCCGACAGCAGTACGGCCAGGGCAATCAGGATACCGAACAATGTTTTTTTCATGCAATTTCCTTTTCAGGGGTTACTCATGGGTTACTCGTGAAAATGATCAGCAGGTTTGGCATTGGGGGCATTACGAACCTTGTTGGGCCAGGGTTTGGGTTTCCTTCATCTGCAGCTGCCCCAAAACGAAGCGGCCGAGTTCCCGTCCCTGTTTTACGCCCACCTCCACGGCGGCCCGGTAGTGGATTCCCCCGTACATGCGGCTGATGGCCGCCTCGTCGGCAGCCTGGTTAAAGGAGGTGAAACTGCGCACCGGGAGGCCGTATTTCAGTTCCGTGTCGTCGTCAAAGGCGAAACCGTCCCCGAAAATGTCGGTAAGGGCCACAGCGGCCGCCCCGGAGACCACACTGTGCCCGCTGGTATATTCCGGGAAGGGCGGGGTCTGCAAAACGGGTTTCCAGTTGTCGTCGATGTACTGGTTAATGAGGGTTTCCGGCCGGATCAGGTTGCTGCGGTACTTTTCATCCCAGCAGCTGATAAAGGCGTCTGCAATGGCGATGGAGGTTTTGGCATAGGCGTACAGGGCATCGTCAAAGCCCCTGCCGGTCTTCCTGCAGGCAATCTTGGTAATCCCCATCCAGTGTGCGCCAGGGCTGATCTTTTTCGTGGCGAACATCAGGTGCCCTCGGGTGACCGAAACGTAGGGGTTGCAGTCCCAGAACTGGGCGATGGCAATCTCTTCAGAGGCATCCCCTTTCGCGGTGATTTCATTGCTGATGTCGTAGACTTCTTTCAGCTCCCTGTAAAAATCGGACCCTTCTTCCATGGAAAACGGGGGGGGCGGGGTGGGCCGGAACTGGGCGGCAGAATCGATCACAAAGGGCCTGATCTTGTTCCAGTGGGGTTCGATCCCCTCCATGTAGGAGGGAGGGGTCGGTTGCCAGCGGGAAGGGTCGTCGGTATCCACGGTGAATTTCGACATGGTACGGGTTTGGTCATACTGGTCTTCCTTCATCCAGGCGGCGATATGGTCGGCTACCTTCAGGCCGTAGTCCCGGGCTGCCTCGAATTCGCGCCGGTTCTTTGCCTCCCATACCCCATAGAGGCTGTCACGGAACACGGTGAACCGGTCTTCCGAGAAAATGAGCCTGCGGCCCAGGTCCATGTGGGCGACCAGGGCCGCCAATGGGTAATTGACCGCCTGCCCTGCTTCCGGGGCCGGGATGCTGCCCAGGTCGGTCAGCTGGCCTTGAAGCGGCCGGTACGCCGGGTTGTGCAGCGCCATGATTTCGTAGGCGGCAATAGTGGGGTAGGCGTAGACCCGGCTGGCCACCGGGGGGCTGAAAATATCGTGGACCATCACTTCCGTGAGTTGGTCCATAGAGGCGTGGAGTTCTTCCGCCGTGATTTCGATGGGTTCGGATTGGCAGGACCCCAGGACCAGGCCCAGGGCCATAAGGGAAACCAGTGTTGCTTTCATAGGTGTTCTCATGGGTGTGTCAGTTGGTAGACTTCGGCTGCGGCATCGTTGTACACGGCCAGGAGGTAAGGCTTCCCCCCCATTTCGACCAGGGCGAGGTGCCGCAGCGATTTATTCATAAAATCCAGGCCTGCCCGGTTCCCGGGAAGGATGTCGTTTTCGCCCCGGATCAGCGCCCCGGGAAAGGAATCCAACCGGCCCTGGTAGGGCTTTACGCCAAAATAATTCCCGCCGGCCAGTACCTCCTCCCGGCCGTCGCCGTCAAAGTCCCCCACCAGGAGTTCCATGACCGGGGCCAGTTGCAGCAGGTAGGGGAAGGGCCGGAACCGGAAGGTTCCCCCTTCATTGCTAAGGTATCCCGAGCGCAATTCCGTGACCTGGAGCAGGCGTGCCGCATTGAGCGCCTCCACCCCCAGGACGGCCTCCAGGGGTTGCCCTGCAAAAGAGCTGTAATCGGGGTATTTCCTCCGCAGCATGACCATTTGGGAGCCCAAATCGTCAAGGCCCACCAGGGGGTAATAGGTGCCGTCCTTCGCCGTGGCGACCACGGTTTCGGAGCTGCCGTTTGCATCGAAATCGGAGACATACATCTTCAGGGGGTAGGTTTCCGAGGCGGTGAACTTGGAATTGGTCCCCCAGTTCCCGAGCACGTAGTCCAGGTCCCCGTCCCCGTCCATATCGAAGGGGGCAATGCGCTGCCAGAGGCCGGCGGGCCCCGTTTCCCCGGCGGGTTCCAGCCGGCCCTGTTTATTTTTGAAGAACTTTGGGGCCATCCATTCCCCGATGACGATCAGGTCTGTTTGACCGTCCCCGTCAAAATCGCTCCAGAGCGCGTCGGTGACCATCCCAAGCCCGTCCCCGTCAAAGGCATCGGATCGGGTAAAGGTCCCCCCCTGGTTTTCGAGCAGGTAGCTGTCCGGGGCGACCCCGAAACTCCCGGTTACGGACTGGTTGCCCACAAAAAGGTCCAGGTCCCCGTCCCCGTCCAAATCAAAAGGCCGCAGCACCGCCGTATTTCCGAAGTTTTCGGGCAGGGGGCCCGGTTCGAACCCGGCCGGGGTATTTCGGTAATACCGGTCCAGCAGGGGCTGCGATTTCCCAAAGAAATCGGCCCCGCCCGACCCTACCAGCAAATCGGCCCTCCCGTCGCGGTCAAAATCGGCAACTACCGCACACACATCTTCCTGAAGGCTGTCGTTCGCAATGCCTTCCGGACGGTAACGGTGGTAGGTGGAATCGCGCTGGAGGTACACTTCGGGCGCGATCCTTTTGGAACCCCCGAAATAGAGGTCTTCCTTCCCATCCCCGTCCAGGTCGCCGGTGGCGAAGGCAGGCCCGCGATCCGCAAGGCTGTAGGGGATGAGCTTCTCCCGGTTGAAATCGGTGTAATTGTCTTCCCGGTGGGTAAAATCGAGGCCGAGGGCCCCTTCTATTTTCCGGAATACCGTGGGGTTTTCGGGTTCCTGACGATGACGCCTGAATGGCTTTGTGTCCCCTGGCACAATTTCCAGCCGCTGCCCGGTGGCAACCTCCCTGAGGACCTGGTACTGCCCGTCGGGCCAGACCACTTTCAGGGAGTCCACCACGGGGATTTCGCCGAACCCGAAATGGATGAGGGGTTCGGAGGAGGCCTGGAACCCGCGAACGGGTTGCAGTTCCCGCATTTGCACCCCGCCCTGGTGGTAGGCGTATACCCTGGACCCGATCCCAAAGGGGTTTTTACCCTTGAAGCGCAGCTGCAGGGTCAGGGAACGGTTGTCGTTCCCCTTGTTGATCAGCAGGGTTGGCGGCTGGTTGAGGTTGTTGATCACCAGGTCCAGGTCCCCGTCCCGGTCGAGGTCGCCCCAGGCTGTGGCCCCCGAAAGCAGGGTGTCCTTGCGGATCCAGCTGCCGCTGCGATCCAGAAACCTGAGGGAATCCCGGCCCTGGAAGACGTAATTGTGGGTATTGCCAGAAGGCATGAGGTCGAGGGCCTTCTGGTCCACGAGCTTGGTGTTGCTGATTTTACTGCTGATCTGTTCGTTGGAAATGAATTTGACGAAATCCAGGTCATTGGGCCTTTTGGGGATGCCGTTGGATACAAAGAGGTCCTGAAGGCCGTCCTGGTCGAAATCGGCAAACAGGGCGCTCCAGCTCCAGTCGGTGGCGGCCACCCCGCTCATCAGGGCGGTTTCCAGGAACTTGCCGTCGGGCTGGTTCACGTAAAGCATGTTCCGGGTGAACTGGTAATAGTATCCGTAGTCCTTGATGCGCATCCGCTGGGTTTGCAGGTTGTCGTCCCCTTCAGAGGATTTCAGCGGGACTTCTTCCCGGGGAAGCATGTCGAGGGAGATCAGGTCGGGTCGCCCGTCGTTGTTGATGTCGGCTGCGTCGCTTCCCATGGAGAAGCGGCTGGTATGCCCGAAGGCGTTCCTGAGCTGCTCAGAAAAGGAGCCGTCCCCGTTGTTCAGGTAGTAATAATCGTCTTCATGGAAGTCGTTGCCGATATAGAGGTCCGGGTATCCGTCCTGGTTAAAATCCGATACGGCGATCCCCAGGCCGTAGCCGTTGATGCCCCCGTAAATACCGGCCTCCTCGCTCACGTCGGTAAACCGGCCCCCGTCATTCCTCATTAGTTTGTCACCGGTATCGTAATCCCGTTCGAACCGCAGGGAAGCCTTGCCGTAGGAATCCTGGGTATGTACCGCATGGTTGAGCAGGTAGAGGTCCAGGTCGCCGTCGAGGTCGTAATCGAAAAAGGCCGCATTGGAGCTGAAGGTGTCGAAATCCAGGCCGTATTGCCCGGACTGTTCGGTAAAGGTCCCGTCCCGGTTATTGATGAACAGTTCATTATGGCCCCTGAACCCGTTGATGCCCACCACGGCACAGACGTAAATATCCAGCCATCCGTCGCCGTTCACGTCTGCCATTACGGCCCCGGTGTTCCAGCTGCTATTGCCTTCCACCCCTGCCCGGGCGGAAATGTCCTCGAATTCGAGGTTTCCCTTGTTGCGGTAGAGCTTGTTTTTGACCTGGTTTCCCGAAAAGTAGATGTCGGGGAGCCCGTCGTTGTCGATGTCCCCCACGGCCACCCCCCCTCCGTTGTAAAAATAAAGGTAGTCGAGGATATTGAGTTCATCGGTTTCCGTAAGGATATTCGCAAAGGCGATCCCGGTCTGCCCCGGGCCGGGTTGCTCGAAGAGGTCCCCGCCCTGCCGGCAGCCGGCCAAAAGGAAGCCCAGCGATATCAGGATCAGCGTTTTAGTTTTCATCGAGTGCAAATAGGCGGGGTTTGTTTTCATTGATGGCGGCCACGACATAGGTTTTCCCATTGCGGTCCCTCAGGGTCTTCAGGCCTTTGACTTCCCCCTTTACAAAAAACCCGCTTCGGTCAAACGGTTGCCATTCAAAACCCATATTTCCGTCTCCCAGCAATACATTGCCATACCCGGCATCGAGGCGGGAAAACTGCGGTTTGAATTCGTAGTTGTTCCCTGCCATGACCAGGTCGAGGTGGCCGTCGCCGTTCGCATCCATGCAGGCGATGTCGCAGATGCACGAAAGTTGTACCCGCTGGGGGAGCACCCGGATGCTGAATTTTCCGTTCCCCTCGTTTATGGCCACGACCGATTCGGAGACCGTTGCCTGTTTCACAATGGACTTGCCAACCACCTCCTGGGGGATAAGTTGCTGTATGGTGCGGGAGGCATAGACGGAGGCCCTGAGGTTTTCCTTTTTCAGGGACACCAGTTGCCCGGTCAGTTCCTTTTTCATGTGGATCGGGTGGTCGCCCCCTGCTTCGCTCAGGGTCACGATCTGTTCCAGGGTGCCGTTGTTGTCAAAGTCATTCACCCAGAGCTTCATGGGCTTCCCGGGGCCGGGCCGGTAATGCAGGTTGGCCCCCTGGTTCCCCAGGATCAGGTCGGGGTCGCCGTCCTGGTCCAGGTCTTTGACAGCCAGGGCGCTCCACCAGCCGTGAAGGCTGTCCAGTGAGGTGTTTACCCGCGTCAGGCGCCTCCCGTTGTTGCGGTACACCTTCGGGCTGCCCCAGTCGGTGGCTACCACCAGGTCGTCCCTGCCGTCCCCGTCCATGTCGGCCCACTGCGAGGCTGTAACCATCCCGGCATCTTTCAGGTCGTTTGCGATGCGGTCGGTGGCATTCTTGAACTGCCCGCCCCCGACGTTTTCCAGGAAGAGGTGGTCCGGGTTAACCCCGTAGATGCCCGCCACGGACCGGGACCCGATAAACACATCCACGTCCCCGTCCCCGTCAAAGTCCAAAGGGCTGACGCTGGCCATGTTCTTGAAGGTGGAGGGGAGTTCTTCCCCCGGGGTGAAGCCCCCCTTGCCGTCATTCAGGTAGAGCCTGGGCCGGTAGGTGCGGTTTTTGCCGGCCTGGTTGCCCCCGCTGGCCACCAGCAGGTCGGGGTCCCCGTCCCCGTCGGCATCGAAAAAGGCCGCGGCAGTGTCTTCGTAAAAGGAATCCTGCCCGAAAGCCGGAACCCTTTTCTCCCGGAGGCGCCCCTCGCCCAGGTGCAGGTAAAGGATGCCTGCCTGCCCCGAGCCCCCCCCGAGGTAAAAGTCTTCGTTTCCGTCCCCATCCACATCGCCTACGGCCAGGGCCGGCCCCTCCTGGGACAATTTTCCGTAAATCAGCCCTTCATGGTCAAAATCGTTATAGCGGTCTTCCTCGTGGGTCCAGTCGGTCCTGAGGGGGATTTCGCGGAACAGGGGCCGCGTCTTACCCCCAGATGCCGGCCGGTACGTGTCGCTGGCCCCGGCATGGTCGAAAACCAGTTCCTGGTTCGGTATAACATCCGTCAGGAACTGGGTCCTGCGGTCGGGCCAAATGATGCGCAGGGAGTCGACCCTGGGGGCCTTCCCCAGCCCGAGGGTCATGGTGTAGTCCACAGAGGACTGGAAGCCCCGGGAAGGGATCAGTTCCTGGACCAGCACCTGGTCGCCCAGGTATAGTTTTGCCGTGGTCCCTATGGCAAAGGGGTTCTTTTCGGGCCCCTTGAATTTCAGCCGCAGGTAGTTGTGCCCTTTTTGGCGGTCGGTATTGTTGCGGTACACAAAAGCCTCCATATTCACGTTGTTGACCACCAGGTCGAGGTCCCCGTCATTGTCGAGGTCGGCGTAGGCCGCGCCGTTGGACCGGGTGGGGATTTCAAACCCCCACTCGCGGTTGGCCTTTTCAAAGGTCAGGTCTCCTTTGTTGCGGTAGGCGTAATTCGGTTGTGGCTTGATGGGCATTTTCTGGATGATGGAGTCGATGGACTCCTTTTTGCCGGTAAGGGCCATTTTCTGGATGATTTCATCGGCGAAGAAATCCACAAAGTCCAGGTCAGTCAGGTCGTGGTTGATCCCGTTGGTCACAAAAAGGTCTTTGCGCCCGTCGTTGTCCATGTCGAACATCAGGCCCGCCCAGCTCCAGTCGGTGGCATCGACCCCGCTGTAATAGGCAATTTCCGAGAAGGTCCCGTTCCCGTTGTTGAGCTGCAGGGTGTTCTGGATGTACTGCTGGTAAAAGTCCTTATCGCGTTTCAGGTCGTAGACCTTGTATCCTTCAAATTCCATGACCGACTTGACCCGCTCTTCGGCTTCGGGCAGCATGTCGGTGATAAAAATATCCTGGTGGCCGTCATTGTTGATGTCGCCGATGTCGATCCCCATGGCCGAAAGGCTCAGGTGCCCGGTCCAGTCCTTGATTTCTTCGGAAAAGGTGCCGTCCTGTTGGTTGATGTAGAGGTAGTCCCTTTCATAGAAGTCGTTGGAGACATACAGGTCGGGGTACCCGTCCTGGTTAAAATCGGTGGCCATCACCCCGAGGCCGAACCCGATCAGGCTCCCATAGATTCCGGCCTGCTCGCTCACGTCCACAAACCTGCCCCCATCGTTGCGCAGGAGCATATCGCCCACCCCCCGGAAGATATGGGGGACCCCTTCCCAATCCTGTGCCCGCACCTCCCGCTGCTCGGCATAGCCCAGGCTGCTTACCGGGATGTTGCTGTTGTTCAGGATGTAGGCATCCAGGTCCCCGTCGAGGTCGTAATCGAAGAAAGTGGCATGGGTGGTAAACCCGGTGCTCGCCAGGTTGTATTCGCGGGCGCTTTCGGTAAAGGTGAGGTCGCCGTTGTTGATGTAGAGGTCATTGTCGTGGTTGTTCCCCTCCATATTCC